>CACFVO010000023.1 GCA_902569785.1 uncultured Pelagibacteraceae bacterium | reverse complement strand
TTTAGTATTAAAAATCATTTTGTTAGACTATTTGTATTTTTATTCATTATCTTAACGGCTTGTCAATTACAAGAACCCACTAAGAACCATGGAATAGTGTTTCTAGAAAATCGTTCTAATCAGTTAACCATCAATAAAAGCAATAAAAATGATGTAATTAAGATAATAGGTCAACCTCATTCTAAGTCTATAAATGATGATGATATTTGGATTTACGTAGAAAGGACACTAACTAAAGGTAAATATCATAAGTTAGGTCAACATGTATTAAAAAAGAATAATACGTTAGTTTTAAAATTTGATAAATTTGGAATTTTAAAAGATAAAGAAATCTATGACAAAAATAATACCAATCAAATTGCATTTAGCAATAAAGAAACTACCAATGAATTAAGTAAAAGAAGTTTTGTTGAAACTTTTTTATCAAGTCTAAAACAAAAGATGTATGGTAATAGAAAATAAATTAGTGAGCAATAACAGCTAATAATAGAAGTGCTACAATATTTGTAATTTTAATCATTGGGTTTACTGCTGGTCCAGCCGTATCCTTGTAAGGATCTCCTACAGTGTCACCTGTAACAGCTGACTTATGAGCCTCAGAACCTTTTCCGCCAAAATTTCCATCTTCGATATATTTTTTAGCATTATCCCATGCACCACCACCTGCTGTCATTGATACAGCTACAAATAAACCAGTTATAATAACTCCTAATAACATAGCTCCAAGAGATGAAAGAGCGGCTTCAATTCCACCAATTTGTAAAATTATAAAGTATAAAATTATTGGAGATAAAACTGGTAATAAAGAAGGTATAATCATTTCTTTAATAGCTGCTTTTGTAAGCAAATCTACTAATCTTCCATAATCTGGTTTTCTTTTTCCTTTCATAATTCCTGGTATTTTTTTAAATTGCCTTCTAACTTCTATAACCACTGCTCCACCTGCACGTCCAACAGCTTGCATACCCATAGATCCAAACAAGTAAGGTAGCATACCTCCAATTAATAGTCCTGCAACAACGAATGGATTAGATAAATCAAAAGTTACATTTACACCTTCTAATGTAGAATTTTTAACCGTAGAAAAATATTTTATATCCTCTGTATAAGCTGCAAATAATACTAAAGCTCCAAGTCCAGCTGAACCAATCGCGTAACCTTTAGTTACAGCTTTTGTGGTATTTCCCACAGCATCAAGTGCATCAGTAGTTTTTCTCACATTCTTAGGAAGTTTAGACATTTCTGCTATTCCGCCAGCATTATCAGTAACTGGTCCATAAGCGTCTAGCGCAACAACCATTCCTGTTAAAGCTAACATTGCTGTAACAGCTATAGCAATACCGTAGAGTCCTGCTAAATTATTCGTAAATAAAATTCCTGCAACTATAATTAATGCTGGTATAGCAGTGGCTTCCATTGAAACAGCCAAACCTTGAATAACATTTGTACCATGTCCTGTCGTTGATGATTTAGCAACTGATTGAACTGGTCTATAATTTGTACCAGTATAGTATTCTGTAATCCAAATTAACAAACCTGTAATCACAAATCCAACCACTCCACAAATATAGAGATTTAGACCAGAAAAACTTTTTCCATCATTACTATAAATTTTATTTAATCCTAATATTGAATCTGTTACAGGATACAAAATTAGCAACGATGATATTGCTGTAACAACAAAACCTTTGTATAGAGCACCCATTATATTTTTGCTTTTTCCTAGTTTTACAAACCATGTCCCAATTATTGACGTAATAATACACGAACCGCCTATGGCTAAAGGATAGACCATTAGATTATAATTTGTAGGGAAAAATATTGAAGATAGAACCATTGTGGCAACAATTGTTACTGCATATGTTTCAAATAAATCTGCAGCCATTCCTGCGCAGTCACCAACATTATCACCTACGTTATCAGCTATAACAGCTGGATTTCTTGGATCATCTTCTGGAATACCGGCTTCAACTTTACCAACTAAATCAGCTCCTACATCTGCCCCTTTTGTAAAAATACCTCCGCCTAATCTTGCAAAAATTGAAATTAATGATGCTCCAAAACCTAAGGCTACTAAAGCATTTATGATTTCTCTACTATCTACTTCAAGTTTTATTAAAATTATATAATAAATTGTAATTGCCAATAAAGCTAAACCAGCCACAAGCAAACCAGTTATTGCTCCTGATTTAAAGGCAATTGTTAAGCCAGCTTGTAAACTTTTTCTAGATGCTTCAGCAGTTCTTACATTCGCTTTCACAGAAATTAACATTCCTACATATCCAGCTACTCCCGATAAAAATGCTCCTATAAAATAACCTAAGCCAACTAAATAACTAAAAAAATATGTTACAATTCCTAATACAATGATACCAACAACAGCAATTGTTTTGTATTGACGGTTTAGATATGCCTTAGCACCTATTTGAATAGCTTCGGATATTTCTTGCATTCTATTATTACCTGGACTTGAA
>CACFVO010000022.1 GCA_902569785.1 uncultured Pelagibacteraceae bacterium | reverse complement strand
TTACTCCAGACAAGTATAAGATTATTGTTATTCCTTCTTATAGAACACCTGAAATGGTAATTAAAAAAGCTTTTAATACATTTAGTTTTAATCATCATGTGATCAAAGAAATAAATAAAAAGGCCTATTTAAGTTCTCTAGCTATAGCAGATTATATAATTGTAACATGTGATTCCACATCAATGATTTCAGAGGCTGCACTTACTGGAAAACCAGTTTATGTAGCCATGATGAAAGCTAAAAGATTTAGCAGAAGATTTGCAAAATTTTATTCTCAGTTCAATAAACTGGGCATAACAAAAGAATTGAGTGAAAGAGTTGACAATTGGAGTTATGATAAGTTAGATGAGATTAATAGAATCATTCCGATTATAAAAGAAAAAAATGAAACAAGATGGAATTATTTAAATCACTCGAAAGCAGAACAAAATCATTTAATGATCCCTTTAAACATTTTGAGATCAATCAACCATTAACTAATGAAGCAATCAAGGAAATTAGTAATGCTAACATTGCTGATCCTAAAAAAAGAAAATTTAAATTATGATGGCACTAGAGCACTAGACGGTGGAGATGGTGCATTTCGTTCAGGTATAAAAGATGGGGGAAAAGCAAAAAAATTGAGATGTTACCTTACAAAAAAAAATGCGAATGAATTTCCTCATCTTACAAATTTTATCGAAGAATTAAGATCTCCAGAAGTTTACAAAAAGATAGGCAATCTAATAGGAAAAGATTTAAGCAATTCTTATGTAAGATTAGAGGTGATTTGTGATAGAGAGGGTTTTTGGCTTAAACCTCACTGTGATATTAAAGAGAAGCTCATGTCATCAATAGTTTTTATTAATCTTCATAATGAATCTGAAAATTTAGGTACAGACTTTTACGATAAAAAACTTACAAAAGTTAAAACAGTTCCATATAAGCACAATTATGGATACTTTTTCACAAGTGGACCGGACTCTTGGCACGGTATGGAAAAGAAAAAAATCAAAAAAGAGCGTAGATGTATTCAAATCAACTACGTAACATTTGAAACTGATTGGAAAGTAAAATAAAACTTTATATATCTTGCAAAGAAGTTACTTTAATTTCTAAATTTTTAAGAGATTTGATGCCCTCAATGCAAACTTTTGCAGTAGACATATTTGTACAATAGGGGACTTTATTAGCTAAAGTTGCTCTTCTTAATGCCAAAGCATCGCTCAATTGTTTTTCACTGTTTCCACCACCTGTATTAATCACCAAAGCAATTTTTTTTGCATTTAACACATCAACAATATGAGGAGATCCTTGGTTAACTTTATTTATTTTTTTACACTTAATTCCGTTCTTATTTATATAATCTGCGGTTCCTCCTGTACCGCAAAGCTTAAAATTTAGTTTTGATAATTGTTTTGCTAAAGCTACCCCTTCATTTTTATGACTATTTTTTAGAGATATAAATGCTAATCCTTTAGTAGGAAGAGAGTTGGAAGCTGCTATCTGGCTTTTAGCAAAAGCCATTCCAAAGTTTTCATCAAATCCCATAACTTCCCCAGTAGATTTCATCTCTGGTCCAAGCAAAAGGTCACTGTTTGGAAATTTATTAAAAGGGAAAACAGCTTCTTTTACTGCAAACATTTTTTTTGTTTTACTCTTTAAATTAAAGTTAGATAATTTTTTACCCGCCATTACTGTAGACGCAATTTTAGCTAAAGGAAGATTTTTTGCTTTAGATACAAATGGAACAGTTCTACTTGCTCTAGGGTTAACCTCTATGACAAAAAATTTTATCATTTTTAATTGCAAATTGCACATTCATAAAACCTTTTACCTTAAGTGCTATGGCCAGCTTCTTCGTTTGGTTCTCAATTTCTTTTATTAAAAAAGGCTTAATTGAAACTGGAGGCAAACTACAAGCGGAGTCACCTGAATGAATACCAGCTTCCTCGATGTGCTGCATAATACCAGCAACAAAAACTTGTTTCCCATCTGACAAAGCATCGACATCAATTTCCATTGCATTATCAATAAATTTATCTATTAAAATTGGATTTTTTTCTGCAACTTTAAATGCTTCTAAAACAAAATTTTTAAGCTGTTTTTTTTCATAAACAATTTCCATCGCTCTTCCACCTAATACATAGGAAGGTCTTACCATTAATGGCAAGCCTATTTTGTCAGCTATTTTTAAAGCCTGATTATAAGTTTTTGCTATACCGCTCTCTGCTTGTTTTAATTTTAATTTGTTTAAAAGATTTCTAAACCTATCTCTGTCTTCAGCAAGATCGATAGAAGTGTATTGGGTGCCTAATATTGGAAGTTTATTCTCATGTAAAAATTTAGCTAATTTAATTGGAGTTTGTCCTCCAAATTGAGCTATAACTCCAATTAGATTGCCTTTAGTTTTTTCTTTTTTTATAATGTTAAAAACGAATTCTTCTACTAATGGTTCAAAATATAATCTATTGCTAGTATCATAATCTGTTGAAACAGTTTCAGGATTACAGTTTACCATGATTGTTTCAAATCCAGCTTTTTTCAAAGCGAAACTAGCTTGACAACAAC
>CACFVO010000021.1 GCA_902569785.1 uncultured Pelagibacteraceae bacterium | reverse complement strand
ATTGAAATTATTTTCAGGAAGGATTGCGTAATAATTACCTAAATCTATAGTATGTTCACTTTCATTTGCTGAAATTAACTCCTCATGAATTTTTTCTCCTGATCTTTTTCCGATTACTTTTATTCTATTACCAGCTATCACTTTTGCTAAATCTTGAATACGCATACTAGGAGCCTTAGGAACAATTATTTCTCCTCCTTTAGCATTTTTAATGCTCCATAAAACTGTTTCTACTCCCTCTTCTAAAAAAATTGAAAAACGAGTCATATCTTTGTGGGTAAGTGTAAGAAATTTTTTTTCTTTAATTTGACGATTAAAAAAAGGTATTACAGATCCTCTGCTTGCTAGCACATTGCCATATCTTACTACGGTTATACTTAATTTATCTCTTTCACCAAACATATTTTGAGCAGCTAAAAACAATTTGTCTGAGCATAATTTAGTAGCACCGTAAAGGTTAATAGGGGAGCTAGCTTTATCCGTAGAAAGAGCAATAATTTTTTTTACTTTATTAAATAATGCTGCTTCTAAAATATTTTGAGCCCCAATTACATTCGTTTTTATGAATTCAAAAGGGTTATATTCACTTGCAGGGACTTGTTTAAGGGCAGCAGCATGTATCACAATATCTATTCCTCTAAAAGCGATCATTAATCTATCTTTGTCTCTAATGTCTCCAAGAAAGTATCTTAAGTGTCTTATTTTTTGAGGATTTAATTCTCTTTGTAACTCAAATTGCTTTAACTCATCTCGAGAAAATAAAACTATCTTTTTTACTCTAGGATATTTTTTTAAAATTGTTTTAACAAAGGTCTTACCGAATGACCCAGTCGCTCCCGTTATAAGAATGGACTTATTGTTTAACATGTTAAATATCTATCATATAACGTTCAAAAGTTGAACATTAATCTTCAAAAAGACAATTATTTACTACATAACGTTCAAAAATTGAACATTTCTACCATATAACGTTCAAAAGTTGAACATAAATCTTTACAATAATCTACAAAATGTTAAGTTCAAACATTGAACAATGAAAGAGAAAAAAGAAGAACTATTTGAAACACTTAGAAAGGTTCATAAACAGCCTAATTCTTCTCAAAGAGATTTGGCAGATGAGCTGGGTTTTAGCTTAGGAAAGCTAAACTATTGTTTAAAAGCTTTGAAGAATAAGGGCTTAATCAAAATAAATAATTTCAAGAATAATAAAAATAAACTTAATTATGCATACGTTCTTACTCCTAGAGGAATTACTGAAAAAACTAAACTTACAGTGAGTTTCATGAAAAGGAAAATGCATGAATATGATGAACTTCAAAAAGAATTAAAGAAAAAATAATTTGTTTTAAAATTATGAAGAACTATCTGGACATTGCCTACGATAAAAACAGGAGACCAGTTTCAGACTACGATCAAAAATTTGTAGACAATTTAATAAAGAGTTTAGATTTAAAACCTGGAAAATTACTCGACATAGGATGCGGTATAAAAAGAACAATGAATTTATTTAAAAATCGAAATTTTGAAGTATTTGGGGCAGATATTTTAAAATCAAATTTAAATGAAGAAAATAATAATTTCGAAGTAAAGTATAGTAATTTTGAAAATGAAAAAATTAAATATGATGATAATTATTTCGATATAGTTTTTAGTAAATCAGTAGTTGAACACGTAAGAAACTCTTCAAATATTTTTAATGAAGCTTTTAGAGTTTTAAAGCCAGGGGGAGTTGCTATCATTCTTACACCCAGCTGGAGACACACTTACTGGGGACCTTTTTATATGGATCCAACTCACGTTACTCCTTTCACCGAGTCATCCTTATTTGATGCAATGAAATTTGCAAATTTTGAAGAACCATTTGTTAAAGTATTTTATCAATTTCCAATAATTTGGAAATTTGATTTTTTAAAGATTTTTTGTAAATTTTTATCTATTTTTCCAATACCTTATTTTCCTATGCATTTTAAAAAGAAAATTTATCCTGACAATTTCAATACTTTGATAAGATTTTCTAACGAACCAATGTTGTTGGCTTATGCAAAAAAATAAAATAACAAAAGCAGTTTTTTTTGGTTTAGGAAGTGCTGGTCAAAGACATTTAAGAAATTTAAGAAATCTTAAACCAAATATAAATATATTTTATTATAAAGAAACAGGTAAGAATTTTCTAATTAATAATAAATTGAACAAAGTAGAGGGAGATATATTAAAAAAATATAATTTAACATTAATAAAAAGATTAAGTGATTTAAAATCTATAAATCCAGACATTGCTTTTATATGCAGTCCTAGTTCAAGACATATCTTTTTTGGAATTTATTGCGCAAAAATTGGATGTCACTTGTTTATAGAAAAACCAATTTCAAACTCTCTTCAAAATATTGATACTTTATCTAAAATCGTAAATAAAAAAAAATTAATATTAAATGTTGGTTATCAATTTCTACATCACCCTTTAACAAAAAAATTAAAAGAAATTGTAAAAAAAAATAAATTTGGAAATCTATTAAGAGGTGAAATACGCATGAATGAGGATGTAAAAAAATATAGAAAATATGGTAAATTTACTGATTTACTTATAACTAAGAAAAAAAAAGGTGGAGGTATACTTTTAGAACAGTCACATGACATAAGTGTTTTAACTTGGTTATTTGAGAGTAGATTTAACGTCATTTTTTGTAACACTTTTAGGCACAAAGAACTTGGATTTGAAAAAGGAGCAGAGGATGCTGCAAATCTAACACTGATAAACAAGTTTAGAGGTAGCAAAACTTTGTTTGATGTTTATTTATCAAGTTTTGCTAAAAAAAAGAAAAAACAGATTACTTTATTATTT
>CACFVO010000020.1 GCA_902569785.1 uncultured Pelagibacteraceae bacterium | reverse complement strand
TAAAAAAATTGAAAGCGATATAAAAGAAAAACTTGTTGCTATTAATAGAATTACTAAAGTAGTTAAAGGAGGACGAAGATTTGGTTTTGCCGCTTTAGTAGTAGTTGGTAATCAAAAAGGTTCTGTTGGTATTGGTCAAGGTAAATCAAAACAAGTTCCTGATGCAATTAAGAAAGCAACAGAAGTTGCAAAGAAAAGCCTTGTTCAAATACCTTTAAAAGATGGGAGAACCTTACACCACGATGTAAAAGGAAAAAATGGATCGGGAAAAGTATTCATGAGATCAGCTCCAGCTGGAACAGGAATAATTGCCGGTGGTCCTATTAGATCAGTTTGTGAAGTTTTAGGTATTCAAGATGTTGTAGCTAAATCCCTGGGTTCTGCTAATCCTCACAACGTATTAAAAGCATGTGTTAATGGATTAAAGTCTCAAAACTCACCAAAAATACTATCTGCAATAAGAGGAAAAAAAATATCTGATATTGTTTTAAAAAGAGAGGCTAAGTAATGGAATTAAATAATTTAATAAAGATTAATAAAAAGAAAATAAGAGTTGGAAGAGGTATTGGCTCAGGTAAAGGAAAAACTTCCTCAAGAGGACATAAAGGTCAAAAATCTAGGTCAGGAGTAGCTATCAAAAGTTTTGAAGGTGGTCAAATGCCTTTATATAGACGTCTACCCAAAAGAGGTTTTAAGACATTAAGTAAAAATAATACAGCAATTCTAAATTTATCTAGAATTCAAAGTATTTATGAAAATAACAAAGATAAATTGACAAACACATTAGATTTAAAGACTTTAAAAGATAAAAAATTTATTAAAAAAAAATATTTACAGTTAAAGATTCTAGGAACAGGAGAATTAAAAATTAAAGTAGATATTTCAGCTCATCATGCATCAAAACAAGCAAAAGAAAAAATTGAAAAAGCAGGTGGTAAATTAAATATATTAAAAAAATAATCTGATATGTCTAGTGAAACTTTAAGCCCAGCAGGTGCATTTAGTCAGGCAAAAGATCTAAAAAATAGAATTCTCTTTACCATTTTGCTTTTGGTTATTTATAGGTTAGGAACTTATGTTCCAATTTCAGGCATTGATCCTCAAGCTTTAAAAGAAATAATGGGAAATAGTCAAAAAGGATTATTGGGAATGTTTAATATGTTCTCAGGAGGAGCAGTTACTAGAATGGCTATATTTGCTCTTGGAATAATGCCATATATTTCATCTTCAATTATTGTTCAATTGTTAACTGGCGTATCTGATTATTTTAAAAGTTTAAAAGAGCAAGGTGAAATTGGAAGAAAAAAAATTACTCAAATTACAAGATATGGAACAGTTCTAATAGCTTGCTTGCAAGGTTATGGAGTTTCTGTCGGTTTAGAAAATGCTGGAAATTTGGTAATTGAACCTGGAATGCAATTTAGAATTATAACCACAATTTCGCTTGTTGCTGGAACAACATTTTTAATGTGGCTAGGAGAACAAATAACTTTAAGAGGAGTTGGAAACGGTATTTCGTTAATAATTTTTTCAGGTATAGTAGCTGAGATACCAAGGGCTTTGGCATCAACATTTGAACTAGGTAGAACCGGAGCGTTGTCAGCAATAATGATAGTAGGAATATTTATATTGGTGATATTTACAGTCTTATTTATTGTTTTTTTTGAAAGAGCTATGAGAAAAATTTTAGTTAACTACCCTAAAAGACAGGTCGGTAATAAAATATATGGAGGAGATTCTTCCTATCTGCCACTAAAAATAAATACCGCAGGTGTTATTCCGGCTATATTTGCTTCTGCTTTATTATTACTACCAATCACACTTACAAATTTTGGATTTGCAGAGTCAGATCTTTCTATTAAAATTTCTTCAATGTTTACCCAGGGCCAACCTTTATATATGTTATTATATGCTTCAGGTATTATATTTTTTGCCTTTTTCTACACTTCAATAGTTTTTAATCCAAAAGAGACAGCGGAAAATTTAAGAAAATATGGAGGATATATTCCTGGAATAAGACCTGGCGAAAGAACGGCTGAATATATTGAAAGTATTTTAATTAGATTAACTACAGTTGGATCTTTATATCTTACATTTGTTTGTTTAATGCCAGAATTCCTAATTGCTAAATATCCAATACCTTTTTATTTAGGCGGTACTTCTATTTTAATTGTAGTTGTCGTAGCTATGGATACTGTAACTCAAGTACAAACAAGATTAATGAGCTCTCAATATGAGTCATTAATAAGAAAGACTAAATTTGGAAAATAATTAGTTGTATGAATCTAATTATATTTGGCCCACCTGGTGCAGGCAAAGGAACTCAAGCTGACTTTATAGTAAACAGATATAACTTATATCAGTTATCTACCGGTTCAGTTCTCAGAAATGAAATAAAAAAAAAAACTGCATTGGGAAAAGAAATCGAGTCTATCATTAACGCTGGCTCTTTAGTATCAGATGATATAGTTAAAAAATTAGTAGAGACTTTTATTTCTAATCAAGATTATAAAAACAAAATAATTTTTGATGGTTATCCAAGAAATCTAAACCAGGCCCACAATTTAAATGAATTACTTAATAAATATGATCAAAAAATTGATCTTGTTTTAAAACTATCAGTATCACTAGAAACTATTAAAAAAAGGATTTTACAGAGACAAACTATAGAAAATAGAGATGATGACAGCGAAGAAATAGCGATCAAAAGATATAAAACTTATGAAAAATCTACTGAACCCGTGATTGAATATTATAAAAAATTGAATTTACTAAAAGTGATTGATGGGGAGAGGTCAATTGAGCAAATAAATAAAGAAATTAGCGATATTATTAGCTTTATATAGAGTTGACTTTAAATAATTAGGCAATATAAATACGTTTTTGGAACTTTAACTCATTATAATATGGCTCGTATAGCAGGAATAAATATTCCACAAAATAAAGTTGTAAGTATAGCCTTGACTTATATCCATGGAATAGGCCCACTTTCTTCAAAGAAAATTTGTGAAAAATTAAATATACCTTCATCAAAAAGAGTTAATGAATTAACAGAAGATCAAGTACTAAAAATTAGAGAATTCATAGATGCAAATCACAAAGTTGAGGGAGATTTAAGAAGAGAAGTTGCGGTAAATATCAAACGTTT
>CACFVO010000019.1 GCA_902569785.1 uncultured Pelagibacteraceae bacterium | reverse complement strand
TCAGCATCATTATTCAATTCGTTTAAATCTTTATCACTTATATGAACGTGTTTTATTATTTTACTAAATTTTAAAATGTTATTTTCTATACTTTCTTTAGAAAGTAAGAATGATTTAGTATCGATATGAAGCTTCAAATTTGGGTTTCCTACTTGTTGAATAAACTTTCCTGTTTCTTGAATTGAATTTAAAAAGTTTGTCATAGAAATATCCAGTGGTTCAATACAAATAAACACACCATATTTTTTTGCATAATTAGCAATTTCATCAAAAAATATTTTTCCTATTTCATCTGCATTCTTATTATCGAAGGTATTTCTGTTTTTAGGAGAACCAAAGACTAGATTTTTTCCATTTAGTTTAGAACATAGTTCTATTAGTTTAAAAAGAAAATTTTTAGCATTAATCCTGCTTTCATCATTTTTAAAAAGTTGCAAATCTTTTCTTCCATATAATAAAGAGTGAAATCCCAAAAATTCTAATTTATTTTTTTTCATATCTGACAAAAATGAAGTTACATTTTCTTTACTAATATCTGGAATATTGTTCCAAATTTTACTTGGAGCAATTTCTACACCAGAACAATTAAGCGATGCCAATAATTCGTAGAACTTATTAAATTCATTATTTTTCCAGGCGATATTTGATACGGCTAATTTCATAATAACATTAAATTAAAGTACATGATTTACATGGAAATATTGATTGTCTATTTCCAGTCAAGTGTTTTTCTCTCAATTGTTTATAATTGTTTCCTTTCCATATTTCTTTAAGAGAGGCTTTGGGAAATGTTTCTGAAGATAAAACCGATTTATAATCTGTATCGCAAGGATTTACCTTACCATCCCACCAAACAAACATTCTTCGCCATAGGTCAGAACAAGGTTTAATAATATCATTTTTAGGTGTTGAATATACACTTTCCCATGGATTGTAATCTACGAAAGCAACTTGATCTACTAAACCGCTCCATAATTTTTTCATTGAGTCAAAATTTTGTTGCTCATTTACTTTTACACCTGAAACTCTTGTGATTATTTTTGACTTTGGATAATTCTTTTCTTTAATGTTATTAAACATTTCTATATTTTTTAATATCTTCTCCAAGCTTCCATTAACTCTTAATTTTTTATACAGTTCTGGCTCAGCAGCATCAGCTGAAAAAACCAATGTTTTAATAGTGTCACTTAGAATAGCATGAGAAATTTTTTCTGTTAGTAAAGAAGCATTAGTATTCATCTTAAGATTTAAAAATTTTTTTTCCGAATACTTTAACATTGGTATAATTTCTTTACTGACCAATGGTTCTCCACGTGATGCTAAAGAAATAAATTCTATATTACCTTCAGCTTCATCAACTATTTTCTTATATAAATCTAAGGTAGACGTCCCCATAAAACCTGCTTTTTTTGAAGTAAAAGATTTGTCAGTTTCAAAACAAAATACACACCTGTAATTACAAATTGAACTAGGTTCAATTTGTAAGTATGGTGGATAATCATCAATTTTGTTTAATTTGGGATAGATTTCATATCTATATCTGTGAAATAAATACTTAGGTATTTCTTCGTTATCTAAAGTTTGAATTTCTGCTATTACATTTGGTGTAAGTTGAAATGTTTCATTAGTTTTATTTTCAACAGTAAATAAGTCATAAAAAACCTTGTCTAGCACTTGATTTTTGTAGGTTGAAAGTTTTCTTTCTTTTTTTGCAATTTCCAAAGAACGTTTTATTTTTTTTATTATTTTTTCTTGTTCTTCATCAGAATTGCTGATGTTTAAATTGATAAAACTGTTATGTTTTACATATTCCTTGTCTAAAACAACATCAGATTTAAATTTATTAGTAGTCATAATTATTTTTTCTTAAAACCTTTTTTTTTTAGCCAGTGCTCTACCATAGGGATCTGCCACTCGTAGTCTACATCACAACCGCCTTCGGATGGGATTGGGGCAATATTTTTACCCATCCATTTTTGAGGAAGCAAATTGTTTTTCATATTTTTAAAGCATTTTGGTCTTACTACCGATGCCGACATATCAGCATAATAAACATCACCCTGGGAGTCTCTGTCACAATTTAAAGTTTTTGGATTGCCAAAAACATTAAATGGAACAAAAGGAACTAAAGTTTTACTTTTACTTAATTTTCTAGCTCTTAGAGGGCTCCACATATTATAAATCGAAGTAGTAACTGCTGAGTCTGCATTTTTATTTTTTTTTAATATTCTTATACCTTCATCTATCAATTTTGAATTAATTGTGGGTGCATTCGCCATTAATAAAACTAAAAAAGTAATTTTAGATTTGTTCTCCTTTAATAATTGTTTTTGAATTTGGCGAAATGCAAATTTATATACGTCTTCTCCTAAAGCTTTATTAGATGCGAGTATCCTTGGTCTTTCTAAAATTTTGGCTTTATATTTTTTGGATATTTTCTTAATTTTTGAGCAATCCGTTGATACAAATATTTTATTTACAAATTTTGATTTTTTCGCAGCTATCAAGGGATATTCACACAAAGCCCTTCCTAGGACTTTTTTAACATTTTTTCCCGGAAAACCTTTGCTACCTGCTCTACCAATCATTAAAGCACAAATCATACAAATCCTTTGTTTTCAAAATATTTTCCTATTTCATAATAAAAGTTTTTTTGATTAGAAATATTTAATTTTTTACCAATAATTGATTTGTAGGTATAGGGATTAGAAATATAGTGACCTTGGTAATGCTTTTCGGATCTTAAATATTTTATTTTTTTATTTGATCTAATTTTATTTTTTATAAAATTTAAAAGTTTATTTATCTTAATTTTCTTGTTTCCAGTTAAAAGAATATATTTGTTTTCAAATTTTTTTGATAAAATTTTTACACAAGCTTTTGCTGCGTCTTCTACATTAATATACTCTCTAACTGAATTGTTTGTCCCAGAATATACGATTTGTTTTTTTTTAAGAGCTTTGTGTAAAATTTTTATAAGTCCATTATTTTTTTGTGATCTTGAACCGTATAAAGACCCAAATCTCAAAATTGTAAATTTTAAATTATGAATATTTTTATATTCCTCGATATACTCTTCTGCTGCTTTTTTACTACTTCGGTAAAAACCTCCATCCTTGCTGATAGCATATACTGAGCTAGCGTGTATAAACCTTTTAATCTTAAATTTTGTACATAATTCCATTAATTGTACAGTTGCTAAAACATTTAATTTAACACTCAATAAAGGTTCTTTAATTGCATTATTTAAATCTGATAAACCTGCAAAATTATAAACAATTTGAGACTTTGAAACAGCTTTTTGTAATTTTCTAAAATTACATATGTCGCCTTTGATAAATTTTTGGCCTTTTTTTAAATATAAAGACTTTTTTTTATCGTATATCGTAACTTTATAACCTTTATTTGT
>CACFVO010000018.1 GCA_902569785.1 uncultured Pelagibacteraceae bacterium | reverse complement strand
TGCTTTCTTTAGAATAAATTCCTGAAACTCTAAGAATATTAATATCGAGACCTGATTGTTTTCTAAAATTTGTCCACGCTTTATCGACAATTTTTCTTCCTAAACCAAATAAAGTATTACCTTTTAATTTTGAATTTTCGTTCACCCATTTTCCATTATGATTTCCATAAACACTCGTAGCTGACAAATAAATCAGTTTTTTGAAATTTGATTTTTCTAAAATTTTGCTAAAATTTTTCAAAACTAAATCTTTTTTTCCTTGAGGTGGTATTGAAATTAGAATGTAGTTAGCATTTTCTAGTTCTTTTAATAATTTTTTGTCATATTTATTATTTTTAAATTTAAATGATTTGAATTTCCTTTTATTGAAATTTAGAAAACAAGATTTTTTTGTATTTGTTGCAAAAAAAGCAAATTTTTTTTTTGATCTTGATAACTCTTTAATAAAATATTTTGCTGTTTGGCCAAAACCAAAAAAAAAGAATTTAATTTTTTTTTTCATTAAGCTGACTTGGATTTTAATTCTTTAAATGAAATAGGCTCAACTAACTTATCCAGCATTTCTATTGGACAAACCTGAACAAAATTTTTCAATTCTACTTCAAAATTCGATAAAATTTTTTCTGATATTTTTGAATTAGTTTCTTTTAAAAATTCACTTAAATTATTTTTTAAATATTTTTTCCAGTAATCTGTTTCTACTGGTTGCCATATAATAGAATTCGGATTAGCATAATTTTCAAATTTATTTTCTTTATCATAAACAAACGCCATCCCTCCTGTCATGCCAGCTCCAAAATTATCTCCAACTTGACCTAGAATAATTGCTGTCCCCCCTGTCATGTATTCACATCCATGAGCACCACAACCTTCTACGATAGCTAAGCTTCCAGAATTTCTGACTGCAAATCTTTCTCCGGCTTGACCAGAAGCAAATAATTTTCCAGAAGTCGCTCCATAAAGAACTGTGTTTCCTATGATAGTATTATCGGCTGATTTTAAATTACTTTTTGAAGATGGACGTACAATTATAGATCCTCCCGATAAACTTTTTCCAACGTAATCATTTGTGTCTCCTTCAACCAAAATTTTTATCCCGTTCGTTAAAAAAGCTCCTAGAGATTGTCCAGCAGAACCAGTGAGTTTTATAATAATTGTATCGGGTTTTAAATTTTCATTTCGAAACTTTTTGTAAACATAATGAGACAATCTTGTTCCTACAGATCTAAAAGTATTTTCAATCTCATACTTAAATTCATTTTTTTTTGAAACGTCTATGTTGTTCTGAATTTCTGTCCAAATTTTTTCATCCAGAGTTTCGGGAACTTTATTGATAATTTTTTCTTTACAATACCTAGGATTTTCACCTGGGTCAGCTTGAACTAATAATGGATTTAAATCTAAATCATCTAAATTTGGAGCGCCTTTATTTATTTGGGAAAGCAAATCGGTCCTTCCAATAATTTCATTTATAGATTTATACCCTAGAGATGCCAAAATTTCTCTAACTTCTTTAGCTACAAACGTAAAAAGATTTACAACTTTTTCTGGTGTGCCGGTAAACTTTTCTCTCAAAGATTTATCCTGGCTACAAACTCCAACTGGACATGTATTTGAGTGACATTGACGTACCATGATACATCCCATCGCTACCAATGAAGATGTTCCCATTCCATATTCTTCAGCTCCCATCATTGCAGCTATCACAACATCTCTTCCAGTTTTAAATCCTCCATCTGTCTTTAATGTAACTTTGTGTCTCAAGTTATTTAATGTCAAAATTTGATTTGCCTCTGTTAGACCCATTTCCCAAGGTATGCCTGCATATTTTATACTTGTCTGTGGACTAGCACCTGTCCCGCCAGAATGGCCAGAAATTAATATTATGTCTGCTTTGGCCTTGGCTACTCCGGCAGCAATAGTTCCTATTCCTGTTGAAGCGACAAGTTTAACACTTACTCTGGCTTTGGGGTTTATTTGTTTTAAATCATAAATTAATTGAGCTAAATCTTCTATTGAGTAAATATCATGATGTGGTGGCGGAGAGATCAAAGTAACTCCCGGTGTTGAGTGTCTTAATCTAGCTATTTCTTCTGTAACTTTAAATCCAGGTAATTGACCTCCTTCTCCTGGCTTAGCTCCTTGGGCTATTTTAATTTCAATTTCATTAGCATTATTTAAGTAGTCTACAGTAACACCAAATCTGGCAGAAGCTATTTGTTTAACTCTAGAATTAGCTGAGTCTCCATTAGACTGGACTTTAAACCTCTTCGCATCCTCACCACCTTCACCACTACAAGATGCTCCTTTAATTCTGTTCATACCAATTGCTAATACTTCGTGAGCTTCGGCTGATAAAGCGCCATGAGACATGCTTCCACTTCCAAATCTTTTTAATATTTCATTTATAGGCTCTACTTCATTAATATCGATAGGTTTTTTCTTGCTTTTGAATTTAAGCAAATCTCTCAAATTTATTGTTGGTAAATCTTGTATGCCATTAGAGTATTTTTTATAAAGTTCGTATGAACCTTTTCCAACAGCACTTTGTAACAAATGAATTAAATTACCTTGGTGTTGATGATCTTCTCCACTTTTTCTATAACGGTATAAGCCTCCTATAGGCAAAGTATAAACTTTTCTTTCAGATAATTTTGAATATAGTTTTTTAATCTTTTTTTCGATACCACTAATTCCTATGCCAGAAATCCTTGAAGACATACCTGGAAAATAATCAGATACAATTCCTCTACTCAGCCCTACCGCTTCAAAGTTACATCCGCCCCTATAAGAGCTAATTACAGAAATTCCCATTTTTGACATAATTTTTAAAAGCCCAGCATCAATTGATTGCTTAAATTTTTTAACGCAACTTTCAAAATCAGATTTTCCAAATAATTTTTTTTCAAACCTTTGTTGAATACTGTCAATTGCTAAATAAGGATTAATTGTTGTAGCTCCTACTCCAATTAAGACAGCAAATGAATGTGTGTCCAAAGCATCAGAGCATTCAACATTTAAAGAACAATATCCCCTAAGCCCATTTTTAATTAAATGAGAATGAACAGCTCCAACAGTTAATGCACTTGGAATACTTGCTTTTTCATCAGTAATATTTTTGTCAGAAAGTATTAAAGTAGAACTACCTTCTCTTACTGCTATTTCGCATTCAGATTTAATTGTCTCTATTCGATCTTTAAGAGAAGAATTTATTTCAAAAGTACAATCTATCTCTTTAATTTTTTTTGAAAAAGTTTTTTTAAATATTTTTAATTGAGAGTTAGTTAAAATAGGACTATCTAATACAAAAATATCGTCTTTAGTTAAATTATCAAAGTCTAGTATATTTCCTAAATTCCCAAATCTAGTCTTCAAGCTCATGACTTTGTTTTCTCTTAACGAGTCAATTGGAGGATTGGTAACCTGGCTGAAGTTTTGTCTAAAATAGTGTGAGACTGGTCTGTAGTGACTTGAAAGGACTGCAACTGGAGTATCGTCACCCATTGATCCTGAAGCTTCTTTTCCCTCCTCAGCCATAGGGTGTAAAATTAATTCTAAATCTTCGATGCTTAATCCACTTAAATATTGTCTTTTTTTTAGTTCTTCACCAGTAAAATTTGCTTTTTCATTTTCGGTTGATATTTTTTTATCAAGATCAATGATTTGTTTATTATATTTTTTATAATCTTTTGCTAATACATCTTTGATTTCTTTGTCTTTAAAAAGTTTTCCTTTTTTAAGATCAATGGCAATAATTTCACCTGGTCCTAATTTTCCTTTTTCAATTATATCTTCCTCAGGAAACTTTATCATTCCAGTTTCAGATCCTGCAAAAAATAAATCATTTGATGTTATTGCATATCTAAGTGGTCTAAGACCATTTCTGTCTGTTGAAGCTAGGACCCATTTGGAATCAGTTGCACAAATTGCAGCTGGCCCGTCCCAGGGTTCTATAGTGCTATTTAGAAAATTAAATAAATCTTGATGATTTTTTTTTACTGTTTTACTTCTCTTTGACCATGCATCAGGAATCATCATAAGTTTGATTAATGGTGCTAACTTGCCAGAATGGGTTAATAGCTCAAATACGTTATCAAGCGCGCCTGAGTCTGAAGAACTTCTTATAACTGGTAGCAAATTTTTAACATCTTTAAATAGTGAGCTAGACATATCCTGTTCATGAATTTTCATCCAGTTGATGTTTCCTTTTAAAGTATTTATTTCTCCATTATGCGCTAAAGTCCTGAAAGGTTGCGCGAGATCCCAACTTGGGAAAGTATTAGTAGAATATCTTTGATGAAATATTGCAAATCTAGATGTTAGCTTTTTATCATTCAAATCTGGATAAAATTCAGCTAACATTTCAGCTAAAAACATCCCTTTATAAACTATTGACCTTGAACTAAATGAACAAATGTAGAAGTTTTTAAGTTGATTTTCTCTTGCAAGTTTCTCTATTTTCTTTCTAGTTTCAAATAAATCTCTCTCTAGGTCATTAGTTTGTAAATTTTCGTTTTTTTTAAACATAACTTGAGCAATTTCAGGACGGCTTTGCTCTGCAGTTTTTCCTAGGACATTTGAATTAAATGGCACCTGTCTCCACCCATAAATATGATAGTTTTCCTCTAAAAGAACCGACTCAATTATTTCTCTACATTTTTCTTGATCAGCGTAATCAGTTCTAGGTAAAAACACCATTCCAACACAAATCCTTTTAGTTTCATCGGGTGTTTGTCCTGTGGAAATTATTTTTTCTTTAAAAAAATCTGTAGCAATTTCTATTTGAATGCCTGCTCCATCTCCCGATTTTCCATCTGCATCTACAGCGCCTCTATGCCAAATAGCTTTTAAAGCCTCAATTCCATATTCTACAATTTTCCTTGATTTTTTTCCGTTAGTTGTAGCTATCATCCCAACACCACATGCGTCATGCTCCATTTTTTCATCATAGGAAAAATTTTGTGATAAAAGTTTTTTATTTTTTAAATATCTGCCCATCTTAATTATGCTGCTTTAAATGATTTTTCTGATTTACCTCTTAAATATTTTTCTATTTGGACAGCTGCATCTCTTCCGTCCTTTATGGCCCAAACTACTAACGAAGCACCTCTTACAATATCCCCTGCGGCAAAGACACCTTCAATATTTGTTTGCATTGTTTCTAACTCTATTTTAATAGTACCCCATTTAGATACAATTAAATCA
>CACFVO010000017.1 GCA_902569785.1 uncultured Pelagibacteraceae bacterium | reverse complement strand
TAAATTTAGTTTAATAAATAGCGATAGAGATTATAGAATAAATCTTTCAAATTCAGGAAATTATTTAGTTGCTGACAGTTATTCTACGACATTAAATAATGAAAAAAAACTAGTGGATGATTTGATAGAAAATATTTCTGAAAAAATTCAAAAAAAAATCAGTTCACAATTAAATGATATTTAAAAGTTATATTATAGAGCAAAACATAGAGATTGCTAATAATCAAAAAATTTTTTTATTTTATGGAGAAAATCAAGGTTTAAAAAAAGAATTTAAAAAAAAATTAAGAGTTCAAAATAAAGATCAAGAAAACATTAGTCTTTTTCAAGATGAAATAATTAAAAACAAAAATATTTTAGTAAACGAAATAAATAATAAATCCTTATTCAATGAAAAAAAAATAATTTTCATTGATCAGGCAAATGATAAAATCCTAGATGTTGTAGGCGAAATTATAGAAAATATAAAAGATGATAAAATTTTCATTTTCTCAGATATTCTTGACAAAAAATCTAAATTAAGAAATTATTTTGAAAAATCTAAATCTTGTGGGATTGCTGCTTGTTATCCAGACAACGAGATTACAATTAGAAAAATAGTTACAAAGAGATTAAGCAACTATCAAGGGCTAACAACTCAAGTTATAAATCTTATAATTCAAAATACTGGATTAGATAGGAATAAAGTTAATAATGAAATCGATAAAGTTATTACTTGTTTTAAAGATAAAAAAATAGATCATGAGAAAACAGAATTATTGCTTAACATTAGAACTAATGAAGACTTTAATCTGCTCAAAGATCAGGCTTTAAATGGTAATAAAATCAACACTAATAGACTGCTTGCAGATACAATATTCGAAATAGATAATAATATTTATTATTTGAACTCAATAAATCAAAGAATTAATAAACTTACACAAATTGAAAACATGAAACAGGAAAATTCTAATATTGAAACGATAATATCTAACCTTAAACCAGCAGTATTTTGGAAAGATAAGCCAATATTAATAGAACAATCAAAAAAATGGAATAAAGGAAAACTACAAGTAGCTTTAAAAAAAACTTATAATGCAGAATTAGAAATTAAATCAAACTCATCTGTAAGAAAAGATTTATTAATTAAAAATTTAATAATAGAGTTGTGTGCTACAGCTAGTTCCGCTTAAGTAAATTAGAAACAAATTCAAACTGTTCTAAATTCTTATACAATATAGTAATTTTTCCGGAGTTATTTTTTTTGTTTTGTATGTTAACATTTAAACCTAAATTGTCTTGAATTTTATTTTGTTCATCTAATATATTAGAGTCTATTTTAATCTGGCCAGATTTTTGAGGTCCTTTTTTATTTCTTACTAAAAGCTCAACACTTCTAGCACTTAGATTTTTGGCTACAATTTCTTCTGCAATATTTGTAGCGCTTGGTAAGCCTATCAATGGTCTTGCTTGACCCGCTGTTAGATTGCCTTCTTCAATCAATCCTATTACATCTTTAGGTAAACTCAAAAGACGCAAAGTATTGCTAATATGACTTCTGCTTTTAGACATGAACTTAGCAATTTTTTCATGATCATAGCCAAATTCTTCTGACAGTCTTTGATAACCTTTTGCTTCTTCTATAATATTAAGATCATCTCGTTGAATATTTTCAACAATAGCAACTTCTAATGCCTCGTTATCATCTAAGTCTAAAATAACAATTGGAACCTCATGTAAACCAGCTTTTTGTGCAGCTAACCATCTCCTTTCTCCTGCAACAATCTCATATCTACCTGGGTCTAAATTGTCTTCTCGTACTGCTATAGGCTGAATAATGCCGTTCTTTTTTATGGAATTAGCTAATTCTTTGAGTTTTTCTTCATCAAAATGTATTCTGGGCTGATATTTGTTTGGACTTAAATCACCAATACTAGCTTTAAGGCCTTTATTGCTTATTTTATCCTCTTTTTTTACATTCTCTTTTTGATCTCCAAAAAGAGCAGTTAAGCCTCTACCTAATCCTTTTTTTTTGGTCGTGCTCACGCTGCACTTTCTACGTTTATGTTTTTCTTAGTCAAAAACTCATCTGCTAATTTAAAATAAGATTTACTACCCACACAAGTTTTATCATAAATAACACATGGTAGACCATGTGAGGGTGCTTCGGATAATCTAACATTTCTGGGTATAACGGTATCATACACTTTTTCTTTAAAGTAACTTCGCGCTTCCTTATCTACTTGTGAAGATAGTTTATTTCTTTTATCAAACATTGTTAGCAGGATTCCACGAACTTTTAATTGTGGATTTAATTTTACCTTAATTCGATCTATAGTTTTTACTAGCTGAGTAATACCCTCCAAAGCAAAAAATTCCGTTTGAAGAGGAACTAATAGTTCATCGGAAGCCACCAAAGCCATAATTGTCAATAAACTTAATGAGGGAGGACAGTCTATAAAAATATTATCATATTTTGAGATTAATCCATTTTTCTCTTTATCTAGAATTTGCTTTAATACAAATGCCCTATCAGAGTCGTTCGCTGTTTCAACTTCAAGTCCCGATAAATTTACGTTTGATCCTATGATATCTAAATTTTTAACTTCCGTTTTTTGAATTACATTCTTTAAGTCAATTTTCTTAATTAACAAATTATAGATGTTATTGTTCTCATCATTGTTTGATCTCCCTAATCCAGTAGTCGCATTGCCTTGAGGATCCAGATCTATGATAAGATTATTTTGACCCAAAATGGACAATGATGTAGCTAAATTGATAACAGTAGTCGTTTTCCCTACTCCTCCCTTTTGGTTAATCACTGCAATAGTAGATCTATTCTTCATTTTATTTTACCTCGACTATGATTATTTTAGAATCATCGTCTGTTATGCTTTTTTCCATTTTATAGCTATAATTTAACTCTAAAGATACATTATTAATTTCAGACTGTGCATTTTTTCCCTTAAGAATTATCAATTTATGTGGTTTTTTCACTATTTCACGTGAAATACTTAATATTTCACCTAATTTTTTAAAAGCTCTGCAAACTATAACGTCAGCTAATACTTCCTTTTCATAAACATTATTTTCTATAGTAATATTTCTTATATTTAAATTTTTCTTAACATATCTCAAAAAATCTCTTTTTACTTTGGATTTCTCATATAATTTCACGTGAAATGTTGAATTTTCATTATATAAAGCTATTATTAGACCTGGAAAACCAGCTCCAGAACCAAAATCGGCTAAATTCTTAATTTTTGAGAAGTCTATAAATTTTATTATCTGAGCTGAATCCAGTATATGTCTATACCAAATGCTATTTTCAGTGCTCTTAGAGATCAAATTGTAGTTTTTATTAAATTTTAATAGGTAATTATTAAATTTTTTGATCTTTTCTATGGAAGAATTGGAGAATCCAAGATCATTTTTTAATATATGAGTAACTTTTAACTCATTCATTAAGCCGAAGCTCTTTTTTTGGATTTCTTTAGGTGGCTGAGGATTAAAATAGCTGCTGCAGGTGTTACTCCATCGATTCTTAATGCTTGCCCCAGTGTATTAGGTCTAATCTTATTTAGTTTAGACTTGATTTCATTTGAAAGTCCACTTAAAGAATCATAATTAAAGTGTTCAGGTATATTAATTAACTCATCCTTCTTAAAAGCTTCTATGTCATTGGACTGTCGTGACAAATATCCTAAATAGTGTGCATCGATTTCAACCTGCTTATCTAAAAGTGTTCCAAACTGAGGTATTGAGGGAAATATCTGCCTTATTTTTGCCATATTTACATTTCGTTGTCCTATAATCTCTAGTGCAGATCTTTTTACACCGTCCATTGCAATTTTTATAGAATATTTTTTAGCCTCATTGGGCGATAACAGACTTGAGTTTAATGATTTAGTTAAGTGAAATAATTTTTTCTCTTTGTCTAAATAAATTTTTTTTCTATTTTTTTGAACCAAATTAATTTTTATTCCCAAAGGAGATAATCTTTGATCTGCATTGTCTGCTCTTAGTGTTAATCTATATTCAGCTCTTGAAGTAAACATTCGATATGGTTCGGAAACACCTTTAGTTATCAAATCATCTATCATAACACCTATATAAGAGTTTGATCTATTTAGAATAAATTCATCCTTTTTTCTGACTTTCAAGGCAGCATTGACTCCTGCTATAAGACCTTGCGCTGCAGCTTCCTCATACCCAGTGGTACCGTTAATTTGCCCAGCTAGAAAGAGAGATTGAATTTTCTTTGTTTCTAAAGTTATTTTAAGCTCCCGCGGATCAACAAAATCGTACTCTATAGCATATCCAGCTCTTTTCATCTTAACCTGCTCTAAACCCTTGATTTTAGCCAATATTTTGAGCTGTATCTCCTCTGGAAGAGAGGTAGAAATCCCATTTGGGTAAATAGTATTATCATTAAGTCCCTCAGGTTCTAAAAATATTTGATGCTTTTCTTTTTCTTTAAATTTAACTATCTTATCCTCTATAGCAGGACAATATCTCGGTCCAACACCCTTAATGTTGCCTGAATACATTGCGCTTCTCGAAATATTCTCACTTATAATTTTATGTACTGCATCATTAGTATACGTCATACCGCATTTAATTTGTTTATTATGTAATTTGTTAGTTAAGAAAGAAAAAAAATAAGGATCATCATCAGCAGGCTGCATTTCTAAATCTTCATAATTTATAGTATCTCCATCTAACCTAGGTGGAGTACCTGTTTTAAGTCTTCCAATTTGTAACTTAAATTTTTCTAGTTGTTCGCTTAATCCTGTAGAGGGTTTTTCATCAAATCTTCCTGCTGGAGTCTGTTTTTCTCCAATATGTATCAATCCATTTAAAAATGTTCCTGTAGTAAGAATTAATTCTTTACATCTAACTTCGTTTCCGCTCAGACAGATAAATCCAACAATTTTATTTTCATTAAATAAAAACTTTATAACTGGATCTGCTATAACTTTTAAATTTTGATAGTTAAGTAAAACTTTTTGCATATGTTTTTTGTATAGAGCTCTATCGGATTGTGTTCTAGGTCCCTGTACTGCTGGACCTCTACTTCTGTTTAATAATCTAAATTGAATGCCTGATTTATCAGCTACGATACCCATAACACCATCTAAAGCGTCTATTTCTCGAACAAGATGACCTTTTCCAAGCCCTCCTATCGCAGGATTACAAGACATTTCACCTATAGTCTCTATTTTATGCGTAAAAAGTGCAGTATCTACGCCCATTCTAGCAGATGCAGATGCAGCCTCACATCCTGCATGACCGCCCCCTATAACAACTACATCATAACTTTGTTTACTCATAAAATGAATGTAACCTGGTATATCAGGATTACAAGAAATATTTTATTTACCTATACAGAAGTCTTTAAATATAGATCCAAGTATTTCTTCGACATCAACTTTGCCTACAATGCTTCCAAGGTGTCGTGTAGCCATTCTTAGATCTTCTGCAGCAAGTTCTAAATCTTTATTTTGATCTTTTTTAAGAAAGTTATCTATTTCTTTTAAGCACTCATTAAGTTTTGACCTATGTCTTTCTCTTGTAATTAAAACACTTTTACTAGACATAAACTTTTTGCTTAATTTATCTTTAATGCTTTTAATCAACTTATCTATGTTTTTATTTTCTTTAACTGAAGCTAAAACAGTTTCTGCATCGAATTTATGATTTTGATTATCTTGTACGTCTGATTTGTTTAGTAGAACTATTGTGTCTTTATTGATAATTTTTTTAATTTCGGTATTTATACTTTTTGATGAGTTGTCTATAACAACGATATTTAAATCGGCCTCTTTTGATTTCCCTAAAGCTAAAGATATGCCTTTTTTTTCAACTTCATTTTTAGTGTCTCTTATACCTGCTGTGTCAGCTAAAATTACTGGGTAACCATCGATATTTAAATAAGTTTCAATTACATCCCTTGTTGTTCCTGCCTCATCTGAAACTATAGCAACATCTCTTTTCGCTAAAAGATTCAAAAGTGAAGATTTACCTGCGTTAACTTCACCTGTTATAGAAACTCTAAATCCGTCTCTTATTTTTTCTCCAATCTTATTATCCTCAATTATCTTATG
>CACFVO010000016.1 GCA_902569785.1 uncultured Pelagibacteraceae bacterium | reverse complement strand
TTGCTAAACCAGCTATACCAAAGGCAGGTATAAATCCATAACCAAAGATAAATAGAGGATTAAGAAGTATGTTTAAAAAAAAAGTAAATATTAAGACATTTCTATAGCTTTTCGTATCACCTTGAGCATTGAGAGTTCCATTCAAAGATAATTGAACAAGAACAATTATAGCCCCAAAAAATATAATGTCTAAATATTCTCGAGTTAAAATAATACTTTCTTCACTTGACCCCATAATTCTTAAAAGTTCATCTGAAAAATTTAAGCCAAATAATGTTACAAAAATAGATATTCCTATTGCGAAAACTATGGACTGTGCAACATACATTGAAGCATTTCTGTCCTCCTTTGCACCAATAGAATTGCTTATGAGCGCAGTTGTTCCTGCTCCAATTCCAACTGCCACAGCGATTGCTATGAAATATATTGGCCACGATTTTGCTATTGCTGCTAGCGCCTCAGGGGAAATTCTTCCTGCAAAATATGTATCTACAAGATTATAAAATGTTTGGAACAGTGATCCAGTACTGGCCGGAATAGTTACTTTTCTTAATAATTGCCAAATCGAACCCTTTGTTAAATCCATAATATTTAGTATTCCTTTTGAAACTTATGCTTTCTTCCAGCTTTTTTAGCAAGGTTAATTTGGCTTTGTCTCATACGAAATCTTGATTTTTGAGAGCTAGAGAGTGTGTCATAACAACTTGGACAGGATACACCCTCTTCGTATTTGTATGATTTACTATCTTTTATAGAAATTGGTGTTCGACAACCACTACACATAGAAAAAGTTCCTTGTTTAAGTTTATGCTTAAGCGAGATCCGATTATCAAAAACATAGCATTCTCCTTTCCATAAACTGTCTTTTTTTTGAATTTTGTTTAGATAATTTAGTATTCCACCTTTAAGTTGAAAAACATTTTTAAAACCTTTTTTCTTTAAGAATATTGAAGCTTTTTCACACCTTATTCCTCCTGTGCAAAACATTGCAACAGGTTTTGTTTTTTTAATCTTTTTTAAATATTTAGGAAAATCTCTAAAATTTTGTATTTTAGGATTAATTGCATTCTCAAAAGTCCCGACATTATGTTCAAATGGTTTTCTTGCATCTATTACTAATGTTTTCTTATTTGAAATAAGTCTATTCCAAGACTTGCCCGAAATATATTTATTCAATTTTTTATTTTTTGAATTAATCTTTAATCCTAATGGAACTAACTCATTTTTAATTTTTATTTTTCCTTTATGGAAGGGTTGAAAATTACTTGAAGAAATGTTCCTACTATCAAAATCTTTGAATTTAAATTCTTTTTTTAATTTTTTTATGGTGAGATTTATATTTTTTTTGTAACCGGCAATTGTTCCATTTAATCCTTCTGGAGATAAGATTATCGTACCCCTTATATTCATTTTGGAAAGTTCCTCTTTAAATAAAGACTTGTATTTATTTAATGATTTGATCTTTTTAAACTTATAAAAACCAAAAATAGTAAACATTATTTTTTAATACAAATTGTTAGCCCGTCACCAATAGGAATAATATGTTTTATTACTTTGTTATCTTGTTTAACGTGATTGTTAAATTCCCTTATAATATTGGTAAATTTATCTTTTTTGGTGTTATCAGCAACTTCTCCATGCCATAATACATTATCAATTATTATAAGACCATTTTTATCGATTAAGTCTATACAAGTATCATAATAGATGAGGTAATTTTCTTTATCAGCGTCTATGAAAATCAAATCAAATATTTGTTTTGAGTCTTTTAATTCCTTTAAACTCTCAATGGCTGGTTTGATAATTTGTTTAATTTTTTTTTCATTTGCTTTATCATAAAAGAATTTAGCTTTATTGCTAAATTCAAGATTTTTATCTAAGCTGATTAAATATCCATCAGGAGGAAGTGCTAAAG
Source organism: uncultured Pelagibacteraceae bacterium (assembly GCA_902569785.1). GTDB lineage: Bacteria > Pseudomonadota > Alphaproteobacteria > Pelagibacterales > Pelagibacteraceae > Pelagilacustribacter. The sequence goes on along the minus strand of CACFVO010000016.1, from coordinate 6,029 downwards.
CCATAGACAAAGCACTAAACCCAGTAAAGCTTCCAATCTCTAAGATTTTTTTAACATTCGAAATTTTAACTAATGTTTGTAAAAATTGAGCTTGTGATATAGATATTTGTAATCTTTTTTGATCCCCAAGAGTTTTATTATATTGAATTATTTCATTCTGAACACTGGTTAAACTTTCTGAATGATTAATAATATATTGTTCAAGTTTGTCAGTTAAATCTAATTTTTTAGGCATAATTAGCCTTTTAAAAGTTTTTTTAAAACTTCGTTTGTCAGCTGAGGATTGGCTTTTCCACCTGATAACTTCATAACTTCGCCAACAAAAAATCCAAATAATTTTTCTTTTCCTGCTTTGTACTGATCAACTTTATCTTTATTCTTAGTTAATATTTCATTAATCATTTTTTCTAATTCTTTGGGATCACTTTGTTGTTTCATGCCTTTAGACTCAATGATTTTTTTGGGATTATCTCCGCTTTGAACCATGATTTCGAAAACTTCTTTTGCTATCCTGCCTGATATTTCACCAGATTTTATTGATTGAATTAACTCAGCAAAATTTTTAGCAGTGATAGGTGAATTTGATATATTTAGCCCTTTATTATTCAACATTGCGAATAAGTCTCCCATCATCCATGTAGCTGCAAGTTTTTTGTCAGATAATTTGGCCACTTCCTCATAGAAATCAGAAATCTCTTTTTCAGAAACTAATACATTTGCTTCATAAGGACTCAATCCATATTCATTTATAAATCTTTCTTTTTTTTTATCTGGTAATTCAGGTAAAGATTTTTTTAAATCATCAATCATTTTTTCTTCAAGTGTAAGCGGTAAAAGGTCTGGGTCTGGAAAATATCTATAATCATGAGCATCTTCTTTTGATCTCATAGATCTAGTTTCATTTTTTTTAGTGTCAAAAAGCCTTGTCTCTTGCTCTATATTTTTTCCATTATCTAATAGTTCAACTTGTCTCTTTGCCTCATATTCAATAGCCATTTGCATAAATTTAATTGAATTAACATTTTTAATTTCACATCGAGTACCAAGTTTTTTATCTCCAATTTTTCTTACAGAAACATTTACATCAGCTCTTAAAGATCCTTCTTGCATGTTTCCATCACAGGTACCTAGATATCTCATAATAGTTCTAAGTTTTTTAATATAAGCGTTTACCTCTTCAGGTGATCTTATGTCTGGTTTACTTACGATTTCCATTAAAGCAATTCCAGAACGATTTAAATCGACGTAAGTATATTGTGGATCCATATCATGTATGCTTTTACCTGCGTCTTGTTCTAAATGAAGTCTTTCTATACCGACTTCTTTAGACCCATAAGGCATATCCAACGTAACTTTACCTTCGCCAACAATTGGACTCTTGTATTGTGATATTTGGTAACCTTGAGGTAAGTCGGCATAAAAATAATTTTTTCTATCAAATACTGAATAATTATTAATTTTTGCATTTAAACCTAAGCCTGTTTTCACAGCTTGTTTAATGCATTCTTCATTAATTACCGGCAACATTCCAGGAAATGCTGAGTCAATTAAACTAACTTGATTATTTGGATTAGCTCCAAATTTAGTTGATGAGCCTGAAAAAAGTTTAGAGTTTGAAAGCACTTGAGCATGTACTTCTAAACCAATGATTACTTCGTACTTACCTTTTTCACTGTTTATAAAATAATCAAATTTTTCTTTGTTCATAACCACCATTTATTAATTTTATTTTTAAAACTGCAGTTCTTTTCAAACGCATATCCTATATTTAGTATTTTTTGTTCATCTAAGGGCTTTCCTATTAATTGTAATCCTAATGGATAACCCTGTTTGTCTACTCCTGCAGGCAAAGATAAAGCTGGCAATCCAGCCAAATTAACTGGAACTGTAAAAATATCATTCAAATACATCGATACTGGGTCGTTAGTTTTTTCTCCTATCTTAAATGCAGAGCTTGGGGTTGAGGGTGTAAGGATGGCATCAACTTTTGTAAAATTATTATCAAAATCTTTTTTTATTAATTGTCTAACTTTTTGAGCTTTTAAGTAATAAGCGTCGTAGTAACCTGAGGACAAAACATAAGTTCCTATTAATATTCTTCGTTTGACTTCATCTCCAAAACCCTCAGATCTAGTATTTTCATACATATCGATTAGATCTTTACTTTTTTGTGATCTATAACCGTATCGTACACCATCATATCTTGCTAAATTTGAAGAAGCTTCGGCAGGAGCGACAATATAATAGGTCGGTAAGGCATATTTTGTATGAGGTAGTGATATATCAATTAACTGTGCACCTAGATTTTTTAATATTTTTTTTCCTTTTTCCCAAAGTTCATCAATTTCTTTTGGCATGTTATCTACACGATACTCTTTAGGAATTCCAATCTTTAGTCCTTTAATATTATCTTTTAAGTTTTTTGAATAAAATTCTTTTTTTTTATCAATTGAAGTGGAGTCCTTTTCATCAAAACCAGACATAGCTTCAAGCATGATGGCACAATCAGTTACAGTTTTTGTCATTGGTCCTGCTTGATCTAATGAAGAAGCAAATGCAACAATACCCCATCTTGAACATAATCCATAAGTAGGTTTAAGACCCACTGTACCTGTAAATGAAGCTGGTTGTCTTATAGAGCCTCCAGTATCAGTACCTATTGTTGCTGGAGTCAAGTTAGCTGCCAATGCTGAAGACGATCCTCCCGATGATCCTCCTGGAACTAGTTGATCGCCAATCGGATTAATCACATTACCGAAAAAACTAGTTTCATTGGAAGAACCCATTGCAAACTCATCACAGTTTAATTTACCAAGCAAAAAAGCACCACTATCCCATAGATTTTTTGTTACAGTTGACTCATAAGATGGAACAAAATTATTTAAAATATTGCTTCCTGCTGTTGTTTTTACATTTTCTGTACAAAACAAATCTTTAACGGCTAAAGGAATTCCAGGAAGTATCTGATCATAATTTGGTTTTTGGTCAAATTGTTTTGCTTTTTCTAGAGCTTGGTCAAAAGTTGTTGTGACGAAGGTATTAAGTTTTTTTGCTCCTTCAATATTCTTTATATATGCTTGAGTTAGATCTAGCGATGAGATCTTTTTTAATTTAATATTTTCTACTATTTCCTTTAAATTTTTATTGGTTAAATCACTCATTATTCTACTACCTTTGGCACTACAAAAAACTCTTCATTTTTTTGTGGGGAATTTTTCAAAATTTTCTCTCTTATCTTTCCATCACTTATTTGATCTTTTCTAGATCTTAAAGACTCATTTAATATAGATGTTAATGGTTCTATTTTATCGGTATTTAATTCATTTAACTGCTCAATAAATTTGAAAATTGAATTTAAATCCTTGGTTAGGCTATTTACTTTGGCTTCATCTAATGAAATTCGAGCCAATTTAGCAACATGTTTAATTTTTTCTTTATCTAAGGACATTTGTGAAATAAGTTAGTTAAGATGTGTTTTATCACAAATTAGGTAAATTTCATGCTCGATATTGATGTATTTATTAAAAAAATTAGGAAAAAATCAAGGTTAATAGGTATTGATCCAGGCGGTAAAAGAATAGGAATAGCTATTTCAGATGAGAATAAAGTTGTAGCTACTGCATACACTACAATAATCAAAGAAAATTATAGTGAATTAGTTTCTCAAATTAAGAAAATTATTAAAGAATATGAAATTGATGGAATAGTTATTGGTAATCCAATTAATATGGATGGGTCAGAAGGTCCTTCAGCTCAGTCAGCTAGAGATTTAGCTAAAAATCTCACAAAAGATATTACAGAAAATATCACTTTATGGGATGAAAGATTATCTAGCCAAGGTGCCTTTAATTTATCAAGTGAATTAGCTATTAATACATCAAAAAAAGTCAAGAAATTAGATGAGAATTCAGCTCAATTCATCCTTCAAGGAGTACTAGATTATTATCATAAAAATAATACTTGATATAATATAGTAAAAGGCCTATAGAGTTGATTTTAATGGCAACTGCAAAAAAAGTTTCAGCTATTAAAAAAACTCCCAAACATCTATTAGGTATTCAAAATTTATCAGTTCAAGAAGCAAAAAGTATATTAATTGAAGCAAAATCTTTCATTAAATTAAATAGAAGTAACTCAAAAAAATTAGATCTGCTTAGAGGTAAGACTCAAATTAATTTATTTTTTGAACCTTCAACTAGAACGCAAAGTTCATTTGACCTAGCGGGAAAAAGATTAGGTGCTGATGTAATGACAATGAATATGAGCAACTCTGCTCTTAAAAAAGGTGAAACACTGATCGATACAGCAATGACATTAAATGCAATGCATCCAGATATAATTGTTATAAGACATCAGGATTCTGGTGCACCAAACCTTCTTTCCCAAAAAGTAAACTGTACCGTTATAAATGCGGGTGATGGTAGAAGAGAGCACCCTACTCAAGCGTTGCTAGATGCTTTAACAATAATTAATAGAAAAGGAAACATTGAAGGATTAAAGATTGCAATATGTGGCGACATACTTCACTCAAGAGTAGCTAGATCAAATATTTATCTAATGAATATGTTGGGAGCAGAAGTTAATGTGATAGCGCCAAAAACTTTAATGCCCCATGATATTGAAAAATTAGGAGTTAAATCTTTTACTGATATGAAAAAAGGATTGGGTGGTTGTGATATAGTTATGATGTTGAGATTACAAAATGAAAGAATGCAAGGATCTTTTCTTCCATCAAAAAGAGAATACTATGAATTTTTTGGATTAACTCCTGAAAAACTCAAATTAGCTAATAAAGATGCTTTGCTTATGCATCCTGGTCCTATGAACAGAGGTGTTGAGATTGATACAAAATTAGCTGACGATATTAATGTTAGTCTAGTAAAGGAGCAAGTTGAATTAGGAGTGGCCGTCAGGATGGCATGTTTAAAATTATATTGTAAATAAATGAAAGAAAAAATTTTAACTAATCTAAGAATTATAGATCCATCACAAAAAATGGATGAGATAGGTAATATAATTATTAATGATAAAGGAAAAATAAAATCTATTGGAAAAAGTGTTAAAAGTTCTGACGCTTCTAAAACAGCAGATAAAATTGATTTAAAGGGAAATATAGCTATCCCTGGGATAGTTGATATGAAAGCTTTTGTAGGTGAACCCGGATTTGAGTATAAAGAAAACTTTAGAACGCTTAGTCAAGCTGCGCTAGCAGGAGGCGTAACATCTATTGTCACCATGCCAAATACTAAGCCGATTATAGATAACGTCTCTATGGTAGACTTTATAATCAGAAGAGGTAGAGACAAAGCAAAAGTAAATCTGTATCCTTGTGCTTCAATTACTCGACAAACTGAAGGCAATCAGATGACTGAATTTGGTTTATTAAAAGCGAGAGGAATAATCGGATTTAGTGATGTAAACAAGACTATACAAAATACAGAATTGATGTCTAGAATAATGAATTATGCTTCTGATTTAGACGTATTAATAATGCAGCATGCAGAAGATTATGAATTATCTAAAAATTCCTGCATAAATGAAAGTGAAGTAGCTACAAGGTTAGGTTTGCAAGGAGTTTCTGACATAGCAGAAAAAATTATTATTGAAAGAGATCTTTCTTTGTTAAGTGAATTCCCTTGTAGATATCACATTAATCAAATTTCCTCAAAAAATTCTCTCAATGTAATTAAAAAAAATAAATCTAACGGAATAAAATTTAGTACCGGGGTATCAATAAATAATTTATCCTTAAATCAAAATGATATTGGAGAGTTTAGAACTTTTTTAAAATTGTCCCCACCTCTAAGAAGCGAAGAAGATAGACTGTCTTTAATTGAAGGTATAAAAAATGATCTTATAGATGTAATTGTATCTGATCATATTCCTGAGGATGAGGAAAGTAAAAGGCTTCCATTTGCACAAGCAGCCACTGGATCAATTGGTATCGAAACCTTGTTATCTCTTGCCTTAGAGCTTTATCATAATGACTCCTTGCCTTTAGAAAAAATCATTAAATGTTTAACTATAAA
>CACFVO010000015.1 GCA_902569785.1 uncultured Pelagibacteraceae bacterium | reverse complement strand
CGTTTGAAGTGGAGAATGGAGAAAAAGGTCCTTCCGCAGTTAAATTGCAGAAAACATCTTAAATCTTATTTCCAAAATCACAGATTAACGGGACACTAAGCTCTAGGTAGTTTTTTGTCCCGAAAATCTTCCTTGAAAAAGACACAATTATTTCTTAAATACAAATCAATGATTATAAAAAACAAAACTTTTGTTGTTACATCACATTCTCACAGAATGCATGCTAGGCTATTGCTTAGCTAAATCATTACATATTTTAAAATACAAATTTACTAATAATTAATATAAAAAGGAGTTATGCAGCAGTAGCTCAGTTGGTTAGAGCACTAGTTTGTGGAACTAGGGGTCGGTGGTTCGAATCCACCCTGCTGTACCAAAAAATGACGCAAGATAAGAAGAACAAACCTTCAAAAGAACTTCCTTTAGGGTTTGTTGATAGACAAGAAAAAGAATTACTCGTACGTGATTTTATAATTTCAAATATTAAAGAAGTTATGATCAGGTATGGTTTTCAGTATCTCGAAACTCCAAGTTTTGAGTACACGGATAGTATTGGAAAATTTTTACCTGACAAAGATAGGCCTGATGAAGGTGTTTTTTCTTTTCAGGATGAAAAAAAATGGCTATCTCTGAGATATGATTTAACAGCACCATTAGCACGATATGTTGCAAAAAATTATTTAGAGATTCCAAAACCTTTCAAAAGATATCAACTCGGTACAGTGTGGAGAAATGAAAAACCTGGTCCAGGAAGATTTAGAGAGTTTCTACAATTTGACGCTGACTTTGTGGGAACTCAGAGTTTACAGGCTGATGCTGAACTATGTGTAATGATATCTGAAATTTTAGAAAAATGTGGACTAAGTAAGGAAGAGTATAGTATTAAAATTTCTTCTAGAAAAATTACAGAGGAATTATTCAAAAAAATTAATCTAAATAACAATGAACAAAAACTTATAGTCCTTAGAGCTTTAGACAAAATAGATAGATTGGGCTGGACAGGAGTTAAACAACTACTTGGTGAAGGAAGAAAAGATAAATCAGGAGATTTTACCAAGGGAGCAAATTTAAACGCATCTAATATAGAAACAATAGAAACAGAACTAAAGAAAAAATCAGCAGAAACTAATGATCTTTTGGAAATTTTTAAAATATTTAAAGATTATAATTTTAGTAATTTTGAGTTTGATCCATCGATTATAAGAGGTCTGGAGTATTACACTGGTCCAATATTTGAAGTAAATTTAAAATTTGATGTAAAAAATAATAAAGGACAAGTTATTCAGTTCGGCTCTATCGGAGGTGGTGGAAGATACGACAATTTAGTAAACAACTTTGGAAATTATGATGCTCCAGCAACTGGTATTTCAATTGGCTTAGATCGATTAGTTTATGCCTTAATGCAGAAAAAAGAATTTAAAATCAAACAATCAAAACCAGTTGTTATTTGTGTTTTCAATAAAAACTTAATGAAAGAATATATTAACTTGCAAAATATCTTAAGAGGCTCAGGTATTAGTGCAGAAATTTATCCTGGAGAAAGTAAATTGAAGAAACAAATGGAATATGCAAATAAGATAAAAGCTCCAGCAGTCATACTCTATGGAGAAGATGAGATTAAATCAGGAAAACCAACTTTAAGAGATTTAATTTCTGGTAAAGAAAAATCAATATCAATTAAAGAATTAGTAAATGAAATCAAAAAAATTATCTGAGCAAATCATTAAAACTTTTAGAAGCAATGGATTCATTTTATCCGAACCAGATGTCTTGTTAGACTCAGAGTATATTATACAAAGATCTGGAGAAAATTTTAGAAAATCAATGCTTACTTTTGAAAATGAAGATGGAAAAGTAATGTGTCTAAGACCTGACCTTACTGTAGCATCTTGCATCAAGTTCTTGGAGAAAAAATCTAAATCTAAAATTTACTATTCTGGCCAAGCTTATAGAAGGTCAGATAAAAAAGGTTCTGATTTGATTAATGATCAGCTAGGAATTGAAATCTTAGGTTCGAAAAACCAACTTCAGGATGATTTTAAGGTAATTAAAACTATTTTAAATTCTGCTAAAAAAATAAAAAGTAAAAAAATTAAGATTAAAGTTAGTGATATAGGTTTATTTAAAAAGTTAATAAATTCTTTAGATATGCCAGAAAGATGGAAATTAAGATTAATTAGACACTTTTGGCGTCCAACATATTTTGATGAGTTGCTCGATAGGCTAGACAAAAATTCAGACATAGACTCTGATACTTTTGATACAGATAAAAAAAGATTTTATGAGATGAAGAAAATGGATCAAAACAAAATTGTAGCCGGTCGTTCTATTTCAGAAATTTTGAAAAGATTTGATAAAAAGATTAAAGACCCAAGATCATTTAGCGAAGGTAAACAAATCGCTAAAATCATAAGATCCTTTCTTAAAATTAATTGTAAATTAACATCATTAGATGAAAAACTACTAGATTTTGCAAAAAAAAATAATTTAAAGAAGAATATTTTTAAAGAATTTAAATCAATAAAAAATTTAAAAAAATTAAATCAAGAAATTTTTTTTATTACTAACTTTGGAAGAAATATTGAATATTATACTGGCCTAGTATTTGAGATTTTTGCAGGAAAAAAAGAGATTGCAAGAGGTGGGCGATACGATGATCTCCTTAAAAGTTTAGGAGCGAAGAAAAATATTCCAGCAGTTGGGGCAGCAATTAATCTAAATAATATATGAAAAATCTAATTACTATAGGGTTACCAAGTAAAGGAAGATTAAAAGAAAAAGCTTTAGCTTTTTTCAACAACAAAGGCTTAAAAGTTTTACAAGGCAACAAAGAGAGAAACTATTTTGCAAAGATCGAGAATAAATCTAATCTAAAAATAATTTACTTACATGCAAAAGAAATTATTCAAAGATTAGGAGATGGAACTTTAGATATAGGCATATCTGGTTTAGATCTATTAAACGAGTCTGAGAAAAATTTACGAGACAAAATAAGTATTAAACGAAACCTTGACTTCGGCAACGCTAATTTGGTTGTAGCTGTCCCTGACGACTGGATAGATGTGCAAACAGTCGCCGATCTTGAAGAAGTAGCTTTTGATATTAGATTAAAAAGAAATACAAGATTGAGAGTAGCTACAAAGTATCCAAATTTAACTAACAATTTTTTAATCTCTAAAGGTGTTACTCAATATAAATTAATACCAAGTCTTGGTGCTACAGAAACCTATCCATTTATAGGTTCATCTGAAATTATTACAGATATTACTTCTACGGGTAAAACTTTAGAGGATAATAATTTAAGAGTGTTAAAAGATGGATTAATTTTAAAATCAACTGCTTGTTTATTTATTTCAAAAAAAAAAGGCTGCATATTTGCAGCCTTTTTTAAATTCTTTGGGTTAAGTGGATTTACATTCCCATTCCACCCATTCCACCCATGCCACCCATTCCGCCACCCATTGGAGGCATAGAAGGACCAGCATCTTTTTCTTCGGGTTTATCTGCAACCATGGCTTCTGTAGTAATTAATAATCCTGCTATTGATGCAGCATCTTGTAGTGCTGATCTTACGACTTTAGTTGGATCTATAATACCTTTTGCAAACATATCGACGTATTCTTCATTTTGAGCATCGTAACCTTGAGAAGATTTTTTTCCTTCTAAAAGTTTACCTACTACAACTGAACCATCTACGCCTGCATTCGCAGTAATTTGTCTAATTGGAGCTTGAAGAGCTTTCTTTACAATTTCAACACCTGCTTTTTGATCGTCACCTTTTACTTTTATACTATCTAAATCTTGAGCAGCATAAAGCAATGCACAACCGCCTCCAATTACTACTCCTTCTTCAACTGCAGCTCTTGTTGCATTAAGAGCATCTTCAACTCTATCTTTTCTCTCTTTAACTTCTACTTCTGTAGCGCCACCAACTTTAATTACAGCAACACCTCCAGCAAGTTTAGCTAATCTTTCTTGAAGTTTCTCTTTATCATAGTCAGAAGTCGTTTCATTAATCTCTGATCTAATTTGATTACATCTAGCTTCAATGTCAGACTTTTTACCCTCACCTGCAACTAAAGTGCTATTTTCTTTATCAATTTTTACTTTTTTGCAAGATCCAAGATCGTTAATCTTCACATTTTCTAATTTTAAACCAATATCTTCAGAGATTACTTGTCCCCCTGTCAAAATAGCAATATCTTCTAACATTGCTTTCCTTCTATCTCCAAATCCTGGAGCTTTTACAGCGACAACTTTTAGACCACCTCTAAGTTTATTTACAACTAAAGTTGCTAAGGCTTCGCCTTCAACATCTTCAGAAATAATCATCAAAGGTCGGTTAGCCTGAACTACAGACTCTAAAAGTGGAACCATTGGTTGTAGGTTAGTTAATTTTTTTTCTACTAAAAGAACTAGAGGGTTGTCTAACTCAGTTGTCATCTTTTCTGTGTTAGTAACAAAATACGGGGAAAGATAACCTCTATCAAATTGCATTCCTTCTACTACATCTAATTCAGTTTCAACACCCTTTGCTTCCTCAACTGTGATAACACCTTCATTACCAACTTTTTGCATCGCTTTAGAAATCATGTCTCCGATAGATTTTTCACCATTTGCAGAAATTGTTCCTACTTGAGCTACTTCTTCGTTAGCTTTTACTTTTTTTGAAGTTGTTTTTAATTTTTCAATTACAAACTCAACAGCTTTATCTATACCTCTTTTAATATCCATTGGGTTCATTCCGGCAGTGACATATTTTAAACCTTCATTGACTATACCTTGGGCAAGAATTGTAGCAGTTGTTGTTCCGTCTCCAGCATTATCATTAGTTTTACTAGCAACTTCTTTAACCATCTGAGCACCCATATTTTCATTTTACCACTCAAGTTCTCTCTGAAAAAAATTAGTTTTCACATTATATTCTTTTAGTAAAGTTGGTAGTTCTTTAATATTTTTTATTTCATTTCTGTGAACACCGTTATAGATAAATAAACTGTCTATATTAAGATTGTTAGCACCTTTAATATCTGTTCTCAAATTATCTCCTATTGCTAGAACTTTTTCTCCTTGATCAAAACACATTTTATAAATTTCCTTGTGAGGTTTGCCATAATATATGACTTTGCCTCCTAAAGTCTCAAAAGTTTTTGCTACTGAACCAGCACAAAGTTCCTCGATATTACCTCTATGAACTATTAAATCAGGATTTGTACATATAAAATTTTTAGAAGTATGATCTTTAAGTAGGTCTTTATAATAATTTAAATCTTTTTCATGTTCATCAAAAAGACCAGTACAAATTATAAAATCACAGTTATCTAAAGATGTCTTATTTTTTAATACTTTTTCAAACAATGATTGGTCTCGTGATGGTCCTAGATGATAAAATCTTTCTCCAAATTTATTTTGATTAATGGCATTCATCGCTGCTTGACCTGATGTTACTACTTTAGATAAAAACTTTTCATCCATTTTCATTCTTCTTAAAAACTCGATAACTTTAAAGCTGGGTCTAGGTGCATTAGATAAAAAAACAATTTTTTTTAAATTTTCTCTTAACCTTTCTAACACTTCAATTGCCTTTGGGTTTAAATTTATCCCATTATGCATTACTCCCCAAAGGTCTATTACGTAAGTATCGTAGTAATGAAATATTTCAGATAAATGATTTAAGTTTCTCAATTTTTACAATCTTTCTTAGGTTTCTCTCTTAAAATATAGCAATATAGCCTCTTTTTAATGATTTTCGCCTCTTGAAATCTATACAAAACTTACCATATCAGCCTTACATAAAAATTACAGGAGAATATGCATGAAATTTAGACCCTTACACGATCGTGTCCTTATAAAAGTATTAGACAGCGAAGAAAAAACTGCAGGTGGAATTATTATTCCTGACACTGCAAAAGAAAAACCTCAAGAAGGCGAGGTAGTAGCTGTTGGTCCAGGAGCTAAGAATGAAGATGGAAAAATAAGTAAAATGGATGTTAAAGTTGGAGATGTTGTTCTTTTTGGTAAATGGTCAGGCACTGAAGTAAAAATTGACGGAAAAGAATATAGCATTATGAAAGAGTCCGACATAATGGGAATTTCAAAAGGAAAAAAATAATCTTAAAGGAGAATTAAAATGGCAAAAATAATTAAATTTGATACAGAAGCAAGATCTCAAATGTTGAAAGGGGTCAATACTTTAGCTAACGCCGTGAAGGTAACACTTGGTCCAAAGGGTAGAAACGTAGTGATGGATAAATCTTACGGTGCTCCAAAAATAACTAAAGACGGTGTCTCTGTGGCTAAAGAAATTGAACTTACATCTCCCAAAAACTGCTTTTTCTATGAAAGCAAGTTTACCAACCAAGGAACCATTAATTTTAGAAAAGTGGGAAAAAAATAAAATTTTTCAAAAGTTAAGAAAAAACTCAAAAGGCAAAGAGAAGTTTATTTTACATGATGGTCCGCCATATGCTAATGGCCACATTCATATGGGAACTGCTCTAAATAAAATCTTAAAAGATATTATTACCCGTTTTCATCAGATGAATGGAAAAGACTCCGTTTATGTTCCTGGTTGGGATTGTCATGGTCTACCAATCGAATGGAAAATTGAAGAACAGTATAAAAAAAAGAAAAAAAACAAAGATGAGGTACCTATCAAAGACTTTAGGCAAGAATGTAGAGAATTTGCAAAAAACTGGATAGAGGTTCATATTAAAGAATTTAAAAGACTAGGTGTTGTAGGAGATTTTGAAAATTATTATTCTACGATGAGCTATGAGGCGGAAGCTCAAATTGTAAGAGAACTTGGAAAATTTCTTTTAGATGGAAGCTTATATCAAGGATTTAAACCTGTTTTATGGTCCACAGTTGAGAAAACAGCTTTAGCAGATGCTGAGGTTGAGTATAGAGATCATACTTCAAATACCATTTTTGTAGCTTTTAAAGTTAAAAATACCAAAAAAGATTTTCTTAAAGATGCCAATATAATAATTTGGACAACAACACCTTGGACCATTCCAGCAAATAAAGCTTTGGCGTTTAATAATAATATTGAATATTCATTAATCGAAATTGCTGATTTAGATTACTTTAAAGATAAAAAAATAGTTGTTGCTACTAATTTAATTGAATCGGTTCTTAAATCTTGTGGGATAGAAAATCATAAAATCTTAAAGAACTTTAAAGGCTCCGAATTTAAAGGAACAATTTGTAGTCATCCATTTATAAAAATGAAATTTGATTACGATGTTCCGATGCTTGAAGCAAATTTTGTAGACCTTGAGCAAGGAACTGGAATAGTACATTGCGCCCCAAGTCATGGACCAGATGATTTTAATCTATGTTTAAAGAATAATATTTCATCAAGTTACACGGTTGACAATGCTGGTTTGTACACAAAAGAAGTACCATACTTTACTGACACACATATTTTTAAAGCTGATCCTTTAGTAATAGAAAAACTTAAGGAACAAAATAAATTATTAAAAGATGATAAATTAAAACATAGTTATCCTCATTCTTGGAGATCAAAAGCACCTTTAATATATAGGGCTACACCACAATGGTTTATTTCTATGGAAAAAAATTCTCTTAGAAACAAAGCTATTAAAGCAATAAATGATACATATTTTTATCCAAAGAAAGGGAAAGATAGACTACTTTCAATGATTGAAGATAGGCCGGATTGGTGTGTTTCAAGACAGAGAGTTTGGGGAGTTCCTTTACCTATTTTTATTAACAAAAAAACAAGAGAGCCTTTAAAAGACAAAAAAGTAATAGATAGAATTGCTAAAATTTATGAAAAAGAAGGTTCAGATTGTTGGTTTACCGATGAACCTAAAAAGTTTTTAGGAAAAGATTATAATCAAAATGATTTTGAAAAACTTAATGACATTGTGGAAGTATGGTTTGATAGTGGCTCAACCCATAGCTTTGTCTTAGAAAAAAGAAAAGATTTAAAATGGCCTGCTGATATGTATCTTGAGGGATCAGATCAACACAGAGGTTGGTTCCACTCATCATTATTAGAATCTTGTGGTACGAGAGGCAGAGCTCCTTTTAATAGCATTTTATCTCATGGTTTTGTTGTTGATGGGAAGGGTTTGAAGATGTCAAAATCTTCAGGGAATGTTATTTCTCCAGAAGAAATACTAAAAAACTATGGTGCAGATATTTTAAGAGCCTGGGTTGCTTCTTCAGACTACGCTGAGGATTTAAGAATAGATAAAACTATTTTAACTCAACATGCTGAGTCTTACAGAAAAATAAGAAATACTTTTAGATTTATTCTAGGCAACATAAAAGATAATTTTGTAAAACAATCAACGGAATCTTTAAATGTTAAAGATTTAAACGAATTAGAACAATATATTTTGCACAAACTTTTTGTTCTTAATAATTCAGTTAAAGAAAATTTAAAAGAATATAATTTTCATAAACTATACAAAGAACTTTTAAATTTCTGTGCTTTAGATCTTTCCTCATTTTATTTTGATATTAGAAAAGATGTATTATATTGTGACAATTTAAATTCAAAAAAAAGAAAAGATTGCATCATAGTTCTAAATATAATTTTAGATTGTTTATTAAAATGGTTTGCTCCCATATTAGTTTTTACAACAGATGAAATTTATAGCCTAGTAGGTAAGGATAATAAAAGTATTCATGAGCATATCTTTCCAGAAATTTCAAAAAAATTTGATAATCCAACTTTAGATGAAAAATGGAAACAGCTTTTTAAAATTAAACAAGAAGCCAATATTGCAATT
>CACFVO010000014.1 GCA_902569785.1 uncultured Pelagibacteraceae bacterium | reverse complement strand
ATGAATAAAAAATTTGTCTCTCTGATTTGTGCTATCTCTTGCTCATTTTTATGGGGTTCAGCATTTATCGCTCAAGACATGGGAATGGATTATATCGGGCCCTTTTTTTTTTCATTTTTGAATTTAAAAAAATTAAAGAAAAAAAATTTTCTCATAATATAACTCTAATTTATTTAACTCTTCTTGGTTTTTTTCTTACTGGAGGATTTGCATTACAACAATACTCCTTGCTCTATACGGATGTTGCAAATTCAGCAATATTTACAATTTTCTATGTCTTAATTGTTCCTGCAATATCTTATTTTTTATTTTCTAAAAAAATCCATTGGTCTGTTTGGCCCTCTGTCTTCATTTGTATAATTGGGGGATTTTTGCTTACTGAAATAAATAATGTGACAGTAAGATTAGGCGATTCATTAGTATTGCTAGGAGCTTTTTTTTGGGCTTTTCATATTGTTTATTTATCAAAATTTTTAAAATTATTTAATTATCCTATAGCTATAACTATGGGAACTTGTCTGATTGGATCTATAATTGCTTTTATCCCTTCATTGGCATTTGAAAATATAACATTAGGAAATTTATTGTTAGAAAAAAATGAACTTCTTTATGCTGGTGTTTTATCAAGTGGAATAGGATTTTTATTACAAGCTTATAGTCAGCAACATTTGTCTCCTGCACCGGTCGCTATTATTTTTTCTCTAGAAGGGGTTTTTGCTGCAATATTCGGATGGATACTGTTAAACCAATTCTTAAGTGATATAAAAATATTTGGAATAGTACTAATATTGATAGCAGTAATTTTCTCTCAACTAGCTCCGATTTATGGTAAAAAGTCTTATGGACGAAACTAAAAAAGGTTTTATGCAAAATATTGGAGATTTATCTTTTAAAAAGATGGATGAATCAAATTTTGAATATAGTATCAAAATTTTAGAAAATTGTTTGAACACAGGTGGTATAGCTCACGGTGGCTTTATTGCAACTATAGCTGATACTGGTATGGGAAACGCAGCCCACATCGCTGCAGGCAACAAAAGATGCGTGACTATAAATCTGGATATTAAGTTTATTTCAGCAGGAAAATTAAATGAAATATTAGTTGGAAAAGTCAAAGTTTTAAAAAAGACAAAATCATTAGTTTTTATTTCAAGTGAAATATTTGGTGCGGAAAAAATAGTTGCTACTGCATCTGGAACTTGGAAAATTCTTTAACGTTTTTTTCTTAATTTTTTAATTCCACAATCTTTACATTTTACTGTCTCAGTTGAACCACCAGGTCCGAAACTGAAATTGATATCTATCTTTTCGTATCTGTGCAATCCAATGTAGCAGAACCATCTGTATATCTGCTTTAACATAATTACTCACTCAAGTTTTTGTCTGTAATTATTATATCCAAAAATTAGTAATAGCAAAAGAGCGAAAGGATAAACGATTGCCTTATTTGGTCTATCAGGGTTTTCAATTTTAAAGTTACTTATGATATCTCCCATCTGTATTCCAGATTTCTTTGCCTCCCCTTTCCAGTTTAATTTGTCTACAGTCATTTGACCATTTTGATTGGAAAAAATTACCCCATATTCCTCTAAGTTATACTCTTTTTCAAATTTTCCTTTATCAATAACGAACAACTTATATCTTTCCCCGTACTCGGTAACCCTAGTTACTTTAATATGAACTTCTTTAGTGGGGTCAAAAGAAAGGTTTTGAATAGTTTCCGCTGAAAGTTTTTGCTGATTAAATTTTGGATAAAATTTACTTAAAACATAGTCAGGGGCTAAAAAAGATATTGAGATGATTAGAAATGCTATAATTTCATACCATCTTAATCTATTTATAAACCATTGTTGAGTTGCAGCGGTAAAAACTAGAATTCCAATTAAAGAAGTGGTTATTACTATTAGAGCTTGCCAAATATTATCCACCCCGATAAGTAAAAGCTCGTGATTGAATAAAAATACTATGGGCAAGATACCTGTTCTTAAACTGTACCAAATAGCCTGTAATCCAGTTTTTAATGGATCTCCTCCAGAAATTGCCGCTGCCGCATAAGAAGCTAATCCAACTGGTGGAGTTACATCGGCCATTAAGCCAAAATAAAAAACAAACAAATGAACAGCTATTAAAGGAAAAATAAAACCAGAAGCATTTCCAACATCTACAAGAACTGTAGCCATAAGTGATGCTACAACAACATAATTTGCAGTAGTTGGGAGGCCCATTCCAAGTAATAAACAAAGTATAATTGTAAGCAAAATTAAGATGATTACATTGTCTCTAGCTATTGTCTCAATAACTATAATTAGATTAGTGCTTAACCCTGTTGAACCAACAGCTCCTACTATTATACCAGCAGTCGCAATCGCAATTCCCACTCCCACCATGTTAATTGCACCCTTTTGAAGTCCAACAATTGTTTGGTTATACCAGTCAATCAAACCAGTTTTAAAATCTGGATTTTTAATGATTCGGTTTACTAAATTTACTATTATCAAAGATAAAGTTGCATAAAAAATTGAAAAACCTGCTGTGTATCTCATATAAACAAGTAAAAAAATTAAAACGAAAATCGGTATTAAGAAATGTAATCCAGACAAGAAAGTTTTCTTTAAATGTGGTACATCGGTGTCATCCATTCCTTTAAGACCTAATTTAAGAGCTTCTAAATGAGATATATAAAACAAAGCAATATAAGAAATAACTGCAGGCAAAAAAGCATGCTTAACAACTTCGAAATAAGTAACTCCAATAAAACTTGCCATAACAAAAGCTGCTGCGCCCATTACCGGAGGCATTATTTGCCCATTAACTGAAGAAGAAACTTCAATGGCTCCTGCCTTTTCCTGAGAGAAACCTGTTTTTTTCATAATAGGAATTGTGAAAGTTCCTGTTGTAACTGTATTTGCAATTGATGAACCTGAAATCATACCTGTCATTCCAGATCCTAAAATAGCTGCCTTAGCAGGCCCACCTCGCATCTTACCTACCATTGCAAATGCTAAATCTAAAAAATATTTTCCACCGCCTGCAGTTTCTAATAAAGCACCAAACAATACAAATAAAAAAATAAAATCTACAGAAACACCTATTGGTATCCCAAATATTGCTTCTTGATCAAACCATTGGAACCCAACTAATCTTTTTATAGAGAGGCCACCATGAGAAATAATATCAGGCGCGTATTTTCCAAAATAAGAAAATAAAAGAAAACAAATAGCAATTACTACCAATGGCATTCCTATGGCGCGTCTCGTCGCCTCTAATAGAATTAATATTCCTGTAGCTCCTATTATAAGTTCGACAGGAACTCTAAATCCAAATATTTCTTTTACTAAAAGTATTCCACCTCTGTTAACTAGGTCATCATAAAAAAAATAAATATACAAGCAACAAAACGCTGCTGTAATACTGATTAAAATATCGAATGCTGAAATTTTTTTTCCTCTGACCATGGGGAAGATTAAAAAAGTTAATGTTAGAGCAAAACCTAAATGTATGGCTCTAGCTGGTAAACCTTTAAACATTCCAAAGTTGAACCAAAAAGGAAATGGTGAAGCATACCAAAGTTGAAATAAAGTCCAAAGAATAGCAATACTAAAAACTATTTTTAAATGAATGCCTGATAAATTTCGAGTGGGTGAAATATCTTCTTGAATCTTGTCTTTAATTTTACTTTGAATTTTTTGACTCATTTTAATTAAGATACATTATTATAAAAAAAAAGGCCCAAAATAATTTGGGCCTTTTTAATTTAATCAAGTAATTAGATTACATTAATCCAGCTTCTTTGTAATACTTAATTGCACCTGGATGTAATGGAGCTGATAAACCATCAGCTATCATGTTTTTCTTTTCCAGAGGCCCAAAAGCAGGATGTTGATCTCTGAAAGAATCGAAATTTTCCATAACTGCTTTAGTTACTAAGTATACAAGTTCTTCAGAAACATCTGCGCTTGTTACAACAGTAGCTTTTACACCAAACGTTGTAGCATCTTTTTTCTGATTTGAGTAAGTTCCTTTTGGAATTACAGCTTTAGCATAATAATCAGCTCCATCAATTAAACCTTGAACTGGCGCACCAGTAAGATTAATTGGACTTGCTTTAGCTTTACAAGTAGCTGCTTGCTCCATAGCTCCATTTGGAAATCCAACTGAATATCCGAAAGCATCTATTTTTCCATCGCATAGAGCTTTTACTTGTTCAGATGAAGTTAGTTCAGTAGTTGCTTTAAAGTAACTATTGTCAACTCCCATTGCTTTCATTAGCTCTTCCATAGTTCCTCTTTGACCAGAACCAGGATTTCCAATGTTAACTGTTTTTCCTTTAAGACCTTTAAAATCTTTTATTTTAGATTTTTTGCTAGCCCAAATTTGAAATGGTTCGTTATGCACTGAGAATACAGCTCTTAAATTGCTGAACTGTTTACCTTCCCATTTGCTTGATCCGTTATAAGCATGGAATTGCCAGTCAGACTGAGCCACTCCGAATTGAAACTCACCATCTTTAATTTGACCAATATTGTAGTTTGAACCACCTGTAGAAGGCGCAGTACATCTGTAAGCTTTAGCTGTACCTTTTTTTCTACCATGATCAGCACTTATTGCCGATTTATGAAGCATTTTACAAATAGCATTACCCGTTTGAAAATAAACTCCAGTAGGTCCACCAGTTCCTATTGTGAAGAACTCTGCTGATTTTGCGATTGAAGTAACCGGGCTTGATAAAGCTAAAGTTACTAAAATAGCAGAAATCATTGATGTTATTTTTTTCATGTGATCCCCCATTTGTTAATGTAATAATTTAACTATGGATACTGACGAAGGTCAAAGAGAATCTTCATAGATTTTTAGCCCAATTTGATAATTTTTCTATACCTTCAGCTACATTTGGTGCATATTTTTCTATGATTTTATCGTCTAAAGGCTTTCCATTTATTGGAGCTTTAAGAAATGCATTCCCATCAAAATCAATATAGCACAATCTAGTAAGCATCTTTTTTGGACTAAAACCAAAATCAGATGCAGGCAACATTGCAACACCTATTTCATCTAATATACTTTCGCATAATTCTGTAGAAGTTTTATATTTTTTATTAGGAAACTCTGGCATTAAATAGAACGCACCTTGTGGAGGATTTATTAGAACTTTATTAGATTTAAGATTATTGTAAACATAATTGCCAACAGATCTTAAAATATTTAAAGTTTTAGTTTTATATTCACTAAAATCTCCTTCATAAGCTTCGACGGCAGCAAATTGTGCTGGACTATTTACTGTAGAATAAGACTCGCTGGCTAGTGTTTTTACATTTTCTAAAAGTTCTGACAATTCGTTTGGTACAGCAAAAAATCCCACTCTCCATCCACCTGCTCCACACCACTTGCTTAGGCCTCCACTAATACAAGTTCTCTCTGGATAATGCTGAGATATTGACTCATATTTATTACAAAAAGTTAAATCTGTATAAATTTCATCTGATAAAACTATAAGATTATATTTCTTTGCAACTTTGGCTAATTCCTTAAGGTTTTTACATATTGTTCCTGAAGGATTATTGGGAGAATTAATAATAAATATAAGATTTTTTTTCTTAATTGATTTAATTTTTTTTTCAAGTTGGTTGACAGTTGGAAACCAATTGTTTTCTCTTGAAGTTTGTATCCAGTGAACTTTATTTCTACCAATAATTGCTTGTGGTTCATAAGAGACCCAGCTAGGAGCTGAGAGAATAATTTCTCCATTAAATGCAACATGTAATAGAAGCATAGCTTCTTTTGAGCCAGGAGTAATTACAATATTTTCCTTTGGATAATTAATTCCTATTTTTTTCTTTAGGTGTTTAGATATCGACTCCCGCAATTTATCAAGACCTTGTATGGGCAAATATTCTTTTCTATGGGCATTATTTTTTAACGTAGTCACAATTTTTTCTGGAACTGGAAATGGTGATTGTCCAAAACCAAATTGGTAAATTTTTTTTCCTTGATTGATAAGTTTTTTACACTTTTCGTTAATTACTAAAGTCGAAGATTGTTTAAGCTTTAAAATACTTTTCTTAGTTAAATCTTTCATAATAACTTTTTGATAAAAGCTATTTTTTACCTTACGGGGACTATAGGTTTTAAGTCAATGCAAATCTTGTAAATTAGAACATTTGACAAATTGATTCGGTCATGTTTTAATCTTATTTTGTTCTCAACAACGATCTATATATAGTATAAAAAAATTTACCTAACACAAGAATGCCAAATTACTCTAAAAAAATTGTAGCTCTTTTAGGACCAACCAATACGGGTAAAACTTATGTTGCAATAGAAAAAATGCTTCAATTCGATTCAGGTATATTTGGTTTACCTTTAAGACTTCTAGCGCGCGAAGTTTATGATACTTGTGTTAAAAAAATTGGTCTAGATAAAGTTGCTTTAATTACGGGAGAGGAAAAAATTATACCAAGCACTGCTGACTATTTTATTTGCACAGTTGAATCCATGCCTAAAGATAAGACAGTAGACTTTGTAGCTATTGATGAAATTCAGATGTGTGCTGATCGTGAGAGAGGACACATTTTTACTGATAGATTGTTGCACTTAAGAGGAGAAAAATTAACAATGTTTCTTGGTTCTCAAGTGATGGCCAGTATAATTAATGATTTAATTAAAGATGTAGAATTTGAAAAAAAAGAAAGATTTTCTAAATTAAGTTACTCCGGATACAAAAAAATTTCTAGATTAGATAGAAAAGTAGCTATTATCGCATTTTCGATTGAAGAGGTTTATGCTATTGCTGAACTAGTACGTAGACAAAAAGGTGGCGCTGCTATCATTATGGGATCTTTGAGCCCTAAAACTAGAAATTCACAAGTAGGACTTTACCAATCAGGAGACGTGGACTATTTAATTGCAACTGATGCTATTGGTATGGGTTTGAATATGGATATCAATGAAATTTATTTTTCAAATTTAAAAAAATTTGATGGAAAAAAAACTAGAAGACTAAATTTAATAGAAATGTCTCAAATAGCTGGACGAGCCGGACGTTACAAAAATGATGGAGGATTTGGAACAACTGGAGATTGTGAAAATATAAATTCAGATGAAATTGAAAATATAGAAAAGCATCACTTGCCAGAAACTAAAATGATTTATTGGAGAAATTCTAAATTAGATTTTGAAAATCCCAATAAACTTATTGAATCTCTTGAACTAAAACCCAGTAGAAAAAATCTTTTGAGAACGAATGACTCTCTTGATGAGAGCGTGTTAAGACATTTTTTAAAAAAAGGTGCAAATAATATCTTATACTATAAAAATTTGGAATTACTTTGGGAATGTTGCCAAATTCCAGATTTTGAAAAAAAAGCTTACGGCCAACATATAAATATCATAGATAAAGTATTTCAATTTTTATCAACTCGAAAGAATAAAATTCCAAGTAATTTTATGAAAGAACAATTAAAAGGCCTAGAAAAAGATCACGGAAATGTAGACCTTTTATCACATAGATTGTCCAATGTAAGAACTTGGTCATATGTAGCTAATAAAAAAAATTGGGTAGAAAATTCAGATTATTGGATTCAATTAACTAAAAACATCGAGGATAAATTATCTGATAAGTTACATGACGAGCTTACTAAAAGCTTTATTGATAAAAAAATTAGTATTTTGTCACGTAGCCTTAAACAAGATTTGATTTTAAACTCTGAAATCAATGAAGAAAACAAAATGTATATTGATGAACAATTAATTGGAGAGTTAAAAGGACTTAAATTTATAATTGAACTAACGTCTAAAACTTTAGATACAGATATTAAGTCTATTAAAAAGGCTGCGCGAAAAGGAGTAAAAGCAGAATTAAATAAAAGAGTCAATAAGATTATAGAAGACAAAAAAATATCTATCGACTCAAACAGCAAAATTATTTGGAAAGGTAATCCTATAGGAAGGCTTAAAAAAGGGCATAATTACCTTAGCCCTGAAATTGAAATTATTGCCGATGAGTCAATTGAAATAGAATCGAGGATAAAATTAGAGGAGTTTTTAAAAGAATGGTTTAACAATTATATTCATGAAATCCTTGGAGACCTAATTAACTTAACAAAACAAAAAAAAGATAACCAATATTTAAGGGCTCTAGTATTTCAGCTGTACGAAAAAAATGGAGTAATAAAAAGAAAAGAAATAGATAATATTGTTAAATTAATACCTGCGGAAGAAAGAAAGAAATTGTGGGGAATGGGTATTAAAATTGGAAGATATCATGTTTATTTGCCTAAAATGTTAAAACCCAAAGCTGTAGAGTTTAGGGTATCTCTTTGGAAAATATTTCATAATCTTACAAAAAAAACATGAAATACCTAGATCAGGGCTAAATTTTATTATTAACAAAAATTATGAAAAGAATTTTCTTTTACTCTGTGGTTTTGAAAGATTTAATGATTATTTTATCAGAATTGATATTCTTGAAAAATTATTTATTAAAATATTAGATAATAGTAAGGATCGTAAATTCAAAATTAACTCTGAAATGATGAATTTACTAGGTTGTAAAAAAGAAAATCTTTATAAGTTAATGACTTATATGGATTATAAAAAAGATAAGGCTGAAGACACTTATATTTTCAAAGGGGAAAAAAAGAAAAAAGCAGATAGATTTATTAAGTTTGACAAAAAAGAAAACCCATTTAAAAAGCTTTTATCTTTGAATATTAAATAAATGAAAACTTTAGACGAAAAAAGTATCATAGGTATTAGCGCTTTGCTTATTAATGCTGCTAAAATTGATGAGCAGTACTCTGAGCATGAAAAAATACTTATAAAAGAATTTATAAAATCGTATTTAAAAAACAGCAATTGTGATGAAGTCTTAAAAAAAGCAGAAGAAACAGAAAATAATTCAAATCAATTATTAAATTTTACTAATCTGATTAAAAAAAATACTATAGAAGTTAAATCGGACATTATAGAACACTTATGGAAAATAATTATCTCTGATAATACAATCGACCAATATGAATCGAATTTAATGCGAAGAATTTGTGGTTTAATTTATTTTCCAGACAAAATGTGTGCAGAAATTAAACTTAGATTATTAAATAATAAATGACATATATTGTAAAAGATGAATGTATTAAATGTAAACTCACTGACTGTGTAGAAGTTTGCCCAGTAAACTGTTTTTATGAAGGAGAAAACTTCTTAGTTATCCACCCGGATGAATGTATAGACTGTGGAGTCTGTGAGCCTGAATGTCCAATAGATGCTATAAAAGCAGATACTGATGAAAGCGTAAAAGATATGGATAAATGGTTATTGATTAATAAAAAGTTTTCTGCAATATGGCCTAATATTTCGGAAAAAAAAGAACCAATGAAAGAGCACGAAAAATTTAGAAATATTAAAAATAAGTATGAAAAACACTTTTCAGAAAAACCTGGAAAAAAATAAATATGCCAAAAAAGAAAAAAGCTAAGAAAGTCAAAATTCTTAAAAAAACAAAAATCAGTAAAATTAAACCTAAAGCTAAATTAAAGCTTGGTGCTCAAGATAAAAAAACAACTAATCTCGGACCCGACGAAAAACCGGTAATAAAAAAAATCAAAAAACAGCCAACAGAAAAACGTATTTATAATCTTAAAGATTATGTTGTTTATCCAAAACATGGTGTAGGAAAAATTACAGCAATTGAAAAAGCCACAGTGGGAGAAATAGAAATTCAATTTTATAAAATTTTTATTGAAAAAGAAAAGCTCACTTTAACTGTACCTATTAATCAACAATCGAAATTAAGACATATATCATCTATTAATCAAATTAATAAATGTGTCTCTATTTTAAAAACTAAACCTAAAATTAAAAGAACTATGTGGAGTAGACGGGCACAAGAATATGATCAAAAAATTAATTCTGGAAAAATCTATGAATTGGCTGAAGTTGTTAAGGACTTAAATAAAAATACCGATATCATTGCTGATCAATCTTACTCAGAAAGACAACTATTTGAAAAGGCTTACGAGAGATTGAAATCTGAATTTGAAGCAGTATTAAAAGTCAGTCCAGAAGATGTACAGAAAAAAATGGATAAAGCTCTTGGAAGAACAGCAATTATAGAAAATACTGAATAAAAAAACGCCCTTTTTAAATAAATAATTAAAAAGGGCGTTTATAAAAAAGCGAAATTATCTTCTTCTTCTTCTTCTTCTTTTTTTTGCTTTTTTAGCTTTTTTAGCTTTTTTTCTTCTACGTTTAGCCATCTTATTCTCCCTTGTTTTAAACAAATCTTAATGATTCGTTTGTTAATTTAAACATTAATTAATTTATGATTCATGTCAAATACAAATTAATTTGTTATTTTGATTCAAAATTTAAAATTTT
>CACFVO010000013.1 GCA_902569785.1 uncultured Pelagibacteraceae bacterium | reverse complement strand
CTCAAGTTTTTAATGATATTTCTGAATCTGTTAAAGACTCAGATTTAGTAATTATTTCATCTCCACTTAGTAGCTATAAAGAAATTTTACTTTCTATAAAATCAAATCTAAAAAAAAATGTTATTTTAACTGACACTGGTTCTGCAAAAAAAGAAATTAATAAGATAATCAATAATCTTAATTTAGAAAACGTCCACTGGATAGCTTCACATCCCATAGCTGGTACAGAATTTAGCGGACCAGAGTCAGGTTCTAGCGAGTTATTTGAAAATAGATGGTGCATTTTGTCATCAGAAAATCAAAAAAATACAAAAGAAATAAATAAATTGAAAAGTTTTTGGGAAACGATTGGTAGCAAAGTAAAGCTTATGACATTCGAAGATCATGACCACGTTCTCTCAATAACAAGTCACTTACCTCACGCTATTGCTTATAGCATTGTAAGAACAGTCATCAATGACGATGATAAGTTTAAAAATGAAATTATTCAATATAGCGCCAGTGGTTTAAGGGATTTTACACGTATAGCAGCTTCAGACCCAATAATGTGGAGAGATATATTTATTGATAATAGTGAAAATATTTTAAAAGTTTTGAATAGTTTTTCAGAAAATCTTGAGGAGATAAAAAAAGCCATTCAAAGCAAGAGTGGTGAAAAACTAAATAATATTTTTTCTTCAACAAGAAAATTAAGAAAAGAGATAATAAAAGCTGGCCAAGAAACAGATAAACCAAATTTTGGAAGAAAATAAGTTTTAAGATAAAGCTTTATTAAAAGCTGGTTCAAAATCTACTTTAATACCTTCTCCATTACATTTTCTAAGAAAGTAATATAAACTTACGCCATCTATTGAATGACTCGGTATTGTTATCTCAGATGTAAAATTATTTCTTGTGTTTATGCTTATCCTTTTAATCGATGAACTTAAAAGCTTTCCATCTTGTGAATAATTAAGATAAGGTAGGTAAAAAGTTTTAAGATTTTTTTCTCCTAATTTTTTATCTAATACACTTGCAGCTTCCTCAATTTCATTAACAGCATTAATAATTTTTGGTGATATTTCTTCATCAGACATAATTTCATTATAAGTTTTTAAATATTCAAATCTTCTAACGGGGTTATTTTTATAGAAAAATCCGTCATTTCTAATGGAAAATTTTGAAATGGGCACAACAGACAACAAACCAGCTTCTTCATCCATTTCTTCAAGAGTTTCTTCGTAAAAAGTACCAGTTTCTGTCTGCACAGCTGCGTAAACAGGTTTACACGTAAAAATTGTTTCGTTTGCTTTTGTTATATTGAACAAAAATAAGGATAAAAATAGAATTATAAAATATTTCATAAGATGATCTTCTTAAAAATTAATGTTCAAAAGATGCTTTAAATTTGTTTAAAATATTTTATTGTGATCAAATTGTGACTGACGTCTTTTGTTTTTAAAAATAAATTATTTGAATTTTTTGATCTCTGAATAAATTTTATTTTCTATTTCTTTAACAAATTCATCTTTATTTTTACCAGGCATAATTGGTTCCAAAAAAGAAATATGGATATCTCCCTTGTGTTTAATAAAACTATTTTTTGGCCATATTTTTCCTGAATTCAAAGCAACGGGAATACAAGGTAAATTTAATGAGTTATAAATTCTTCCTACACCTTTTTTAAAAGAAGCTTCTTCTCCAAACTTTATTCTGGTTCCTTGAGGAAATATTAAAAGAGGCCTATTTTTTTTATCAATTGTATTTTTAATTTTATCAAAAAAATTTAAATTTTCTTTAGTTGTTGTTTCCCGAATAATTGCAATAGAATCAATTTTTCTTAAATACCAGCCAAATAAAGGAATGTTTAATAACTCTTTTTTAAGAATAAAGATTGGAGAGTCCAAAGGAATTTGTAAAGCAAAAGTTTCAAACATTGATTGATGAGCTGATGCTACGAAAAATTTGTCTACTTTTTTTAAATTTTCTAGACCATGGAAAATAACTTTTGTATTTAAGATTATGCGTAAAATTATCACAATATAATTTGCTGAAAGTCTTCCAAAAAATAAAGTAAATCTACTAGAAAGAAACAATGTTGGAATTGCTAAAATAAATATGAAAACAAGTCCAGAATATAGAAAAATATTAAAAACTAAAGATTTTATAAATTGCATTAAGCGCTTATTAATTTTAGTAAATTCTGTTTCTTTCTAATAAATTTGAATTTATTTTTATTGACTAAAATTTCAGCAATTAATGGTCTAGTATTATAATTAGAAGACAAAGATGCTCCATAGGCCCCGACGTTAGTAATAGCTACAAAATCATTTTCAGAGACTTTTTGATAGTTTTTATATTTTCCAAATTTACATGTCGATTCACAAACAGGTCCAACAAATTCTATCATTCCTTTAATTTTTTTGGTGATTTTTATAACTGGAATAATTTGGTGTTGAGCATCATACAATGCTGGACGCATAAAATCATTCATTCCTGCATTTAAAATTATAAATTTTTTATTAGTACCATTTTTAATATACTGAATTTTGCTCACTAGGATACCCGCATTACCCACGATCGATCGCCCTGGTTCGAAGATAATTTTACAATTTAATTTTTTTGAAAAAGAATGAACAAGGTTAGAATATCTTTTAAGATTAATTGGCTTATCTTTCTTGCTGTAATTAATTCCAAATCCTCCACCAAGATCAATATACTTAAGATTAAGTTTTAAATTTTTTATTAATTTAAATAATACAGTTAAAACTTTTTTATAAGGAACATCCGTTAGAATTTGACTTCCAATATGAACGCTCAAGGCTTCAAGTTTTACATTTTTTAGTTTTTTAATTTCTTTTAGAAAAACAGAAAAATTTTTGATTGAAACACCAAACTTATTATCAGCTTTTCCAGTAGATATTTTTTTGTGAGTTTTAGCATCAATATTTGGATTTAATCTAAATCCGATAGAGATCTTTTTATTTGATTTTTTAGCAATTTTATTAATAATTTTTGCTTCACTTTCAGACTCACAATTTATCAATAATATTTTTTTGTTAATTGCAATTTTTAACTCCTCTTCCGTTTTGCCAACGCCTGAAAAAACTATTTTATTTGCTTTAATTCCTGCTTTTAAAGCCTTTAGAAGTTCTCCAGCAGAAACTACATCTGTACCAGCTCCTAGTTTTCCTAAAGATCTGAGAATATATAAATTGCTATTAGATTTTGCCGCAAAACAAATCAAAGGATTTATTTTTTTAAATGTATTTACAAATTTTATATAGTTCTCTTTAATTTGATTTTCTGAATAAATATAACAAGGAGTTCCTGTTTTTTTTGCAATATTTGAAATTGATAATTTTTCTATAAATAAATTTTTGCTGACATATCTTACATTTTCCATATAACTATAGAATTATTTTGCTTTGCTGAATTTTTCCTTGATATTTTGGTTCAGATTTTTTTCCACAACCTGATAAAATTAAAATGCTTATACATAAAGAGACTATGATTTTCATTTTATCTCCTTTTTATATTTTTTTATCATCATTGCTACGTTATTTGAAGCTGTGCCGCCATAAGATTTTTTTGAATTCATAGAATTTTTTACGTTAAGTATTTTAAGAACATTTTTGTCTACATCTTTGTATATTTTTTTAATATCTTCTAAAGACAATTGATCCAAAGTTTTATTATTTTTTTCAGCGAAATTAACCAACTTTGCAGATAGACTATAAGACTCTCTAAAACTTAGATTTTTTTCTTTAGCAAGATAGTCTGCAAAATCAGTTGCTGTAGTAAAACCTTTATTTGCCATTCTTAACATTTTATCTTTTAGGGGTTTAACAGCATTTATTAATTCTTCACTCATAATTAAAGTATCTTTTAATGTATCATAACCATCAAATACTAATATTTTGTCATCCTGTAGATCTTTAAAATATGATGTAGGAAGACCTTTCATTATTGTAAGCATGGAATTTAATTTTCCATAATTGATTCCAACTCTTCCTCTGATTAACTCAGCGGGATCAGGATTCTTTTTTTGAGGCATGATTGATGAACCAGTTAACATACTGTCATTAAAATTTATTAAATTAAAAGCATCTGAATTAAAAATTATAAAATCTTCCGCTAATCTAGATAAATGCATTGCACATATAGCTGAGGAATATAAAAAATCGATTGCAAAATCTCTATCTGAAACTGAGTCAATTGAATTTTCAGTTGGTTTTTTAAAACTAAGTTTTTCTGCTGTATATTTTCTATCTATTTTATAAGAGGTGCCTGATAAAGCTGCTGAGCCCAACGGGCATTCATCTAGAAGATCAATATTATTTTCAAATCTTTTCTTATCTCTTTTTAACATTTCATAATAAGCTAAAAGATGATGAGCAAAAGAAATTGGTTGAGCATTTTTTAAGTGGGTAAACCCTGGCATGACAGTGTCAGTATTTTTATTGGCTTTTTTTATTATAGATTTCATAACTAAAGAGATATGTTTTAAAATATCTTTCGTGGACTCTTTAACCCATAGTTTAAAATCAGTTACCACCTGGTCATTTCTTGATCTAGCTGTATGCATGTAACCTGCAGTCGGTCCTATTATTTCAAATAACTTTTTTTCTATATTTAGATGAATGTCTTCAAATTTTTCTTGAAAATTAAATTGTCCTTTGTCAATTTTAGACTTAATTTTATTTAATCCATTAATAATTTTCTTACCATGAATCTTATGAATTATTTTTTGTTTTACTAGCATTTGAACGTGCACGATTGAAGCAATAATATCTTGTTTGTAGAGTCTTTTATCTATATTTATTGAAGATCCAATTCTTTGAAATGACTTAGAGGTTTTACCTTTAAATCTATTAGCCCATATAGTTTTATTTTTATTTTTCATTTTACTATGTTAATTTTAATTTAAATTAATATGAAAATTAGTAAATCTTTTAAAATCTATATTCACATAATATTAGTATTTTTAATCACCAAAAACCTTTTTGCTAGTGATGATTTTTCTAAAAATATAGTTATTCACGAAAAACCAAAGGTAATCAAAGAACTTAAATTTAAAGATTTTAATCTTCAGGAGGTTGATCTAACTAATAAAAAAGGCAACATCATGATAATTAATTTCTGGGCTTCTTGGTGTGTGCCATGTAGGAGAGAAATGCCTTCTTTGGAGAAGCTTACTCATAAATATCCGGAAATTAAAGTTTATGCAATAAATATGGAAAAACCCAACAAACTTTCTGCTAGAGATTTTTTTCAAAGCATTGGAGTATCAAGTTTAGATATTTATTTTGATCCAGATTTAAAATTGGTAAAACAATTTAAGATGAGAGGTTTGCCGATAAGTATACTTATAGATAAAAATGGAAAAGAATTTGGAAGGGTTGTGGGTGAAATCAATTTCATGGATAAAGATTTTATAAAATTATTAAAACGATATATTTAGTTTTTAAAATTATGCAATACTCATTAAACTCAATTATTCTAGAACCTCTTTCAAAAGGAAAACCTAAAAATGCTGTAATACTTTGCCATGGTTATGGCGGAGATGGAAAAGACATTTCTATTCTTGCAAGTTATTGGAAAGCTTATTTGCCTGATACAATATTTATTTGTCCAGATGCTCCCGAAAAGTGTGATGCCAGTCCATCAGGATTTCAATGGTTTGACTTAATGGATCAAACTCCTGAACAGATTTTATCTAAATCTTTAGTTGCTGAAAATAAATTAAATAAACTGATAGATGAAGTTAAAGATAAAAATAATTTATCAGCTGATCAAATTGCGATAGGTGGATTTAGCCAAGGATGTATGATTAGTTTACAAACAGGCATCAAACGAAAAGATAAAATTAATTCAATTATAGGGTATTCTGGTAAGATTATTGATTCTGAGCATTTAGGTAAAAATATTGTTTCGAGACCAAATATTATTTTGATGCACGGAGACATAGATCAAGTGGTTCCTATTGACAGTTTATTAGAAGCCAAAAATTTTTTTAATGAAAATAATTATGCAATTGAATCACAAATTTTTAAAAATTGTGAACATCGAATACCAACGGAAGGATCAAGTTTAGGCTTACAATTTATAAAAAAACATTTGTATTAGTTTATTTTCTTCGGTGTAACACAATTATAACTTGATATAATTTTCTGTTTCAGTTAGCTTTCTGTAATGATAATTTCTTCTTCAGACAAGGTACCTCTAGAAAAGTGTCCTGCATTGGTTCTTAACGCAGACTTTAGACCTTTGAGCTATTACCCTCTTTCGCTTTGGTGTTGGCAAGATGCAGTAAAGTCAGTTTTTTTAGATAGAGTTAGCATTGTATCAAACTATAGAAGAAAAATTAGAAGTCCTTCGTTTGAAATGAGTTTACCAAGTGTAATAGCGTTAAAAAATTTTGTTAAACCTTCTGAAAATCCAAACTTTACTAGATTTAATGTTTTTTTGAGAGACAAATTTACATGTCAGTATTGTGGAGATAAAAAAGATTTAACATTTGATCATTTATTACCAAAATCTAAGGGAGGTCTTACTAATTGGAACAATGTTGTTACGGCATGTTCTAGTTGCAATGTCAAAAAAGGTGGAAAATTTTATGAGCATTGTGAATTAAGATTAGCAAACAAACCTTACGCACCAACTGTCGAAGATCTACATAAAAATGGTAAAAATTTTCCTCCTAATTTTCTTCATGAAAGTTGGATGGATTATTTATACTGGGATATTGAGTTAGAACCTTAATTAAATTTTTTCTGATATAGTTATCGCTATTCGGGATGAAGTTTTTATTATTTTATCTAAAACACCGAACAAACCTTTTTTAGTTGCACCATTATCATAAGCAATATCTTTATGATCTAGCTCGTCTTGTCTAAATTTCATTATCTTTTCTTTTAATTTTTGTTCGTCTTTACCTAATTTGTATGTTTGATCTTTGTAATGACCATCGATAACTTCCTCTACAGATGCAGTGCATAACATTGTAGCCTTTTCACCAATCATAGCTGTTCCAAATCCTAATGCGACACCCATCACATCCCACAAAGGAAGAAGCTTTGTAGGTTTTATATTTCTTTTCTTAATTTGATCATCGAAATATTCATAATGCTCTCTTTCATGTTCCTTCATTTCTTCTATCTTTTTCTTAAGAGATGCATTTTGTTTAAAAGTTTTTAAAGCTAGTAACTGACCTTCATAAATCTTGATCGCACCTCGTTCGCCAGCATGATCTACTCTAATTATTTCTTCTAAAGTTTTCTTATTTGTTTTGTCCATAATTTTTTATTACTTTAATCATAATACCACTTAAAATAATTGAAATAATGGTATTTATTGTAGCAAGAGATAGTCCTAATAATCTGAAAGTAACTTCTTTACAACTTACCGGAGTGTTCTCTAATTGCTTTAAGAGTTGTTTTGCAGTCAAATTATCCTGAGAGCTACTTAAATTGCATACAAATGACTCACTAAAAAATCCTTGTTCTATACCTACGTGGTAAAATGAAATTATTGTTCCAAATATAAAAAGCAAAAAGATAATTCCAGCTATAATTTTTTCAAATCTTTTTAAAATAAATAATAAAGAAATTAGTATTACTGAGGCTATATAAGGAATTCTTTCAATTAAACATAAGTTACAAGGTTTATGTCCTAAAATATGTTGAATGAAATAAGCTATCGATAAAGATAGAACACTAAAAGCTAAGATACCGTTTAATATAATTCTGTTATTTTCAAACATTAAGTAAAGATTATGTACAAGACAATTGCTAGAATTATAATAAATATTCCTGCTAACGTAAACCATAGGGCACCCTTTTTTTCTATAAAGTCACCAAATTTTTGACCAAAAAGTTTTGTAAAATATGCAACTAAAAAGAAACGCAATCCTCTAGTAAAAAGACAAATTAAAAAGAAAACTGGGAGATTATAATTCATTACTCCGCTCGTTATAGTGAAAACCTTAAAAGGCAAAGGAGTAAATCCTGCTAAAAACATTATTCCAAGCCAAGCTAAAAAACCCTCTTTAGTTGACATCACATCTTGCATTTCAAATACCTTTTCCTCGTAACCATAAAATTCAATAATAATCATAGAGGCATCTAAAAATAAAACTCCCAACATATAGCCAAACAACCCTCCTAATACAGAGCCGAAAGTTGCAATTAAAAAGATTTTTAAATAATCTTCCCTTTTAGCTACTACCATCGGCACAATCATCAAGTCTGGGGGAACGGGAAAAAAGAAACTTTCGATAAATGCAATAAAACCTAAGAGAGGCTTAGAAAATTTATGTCTAGCAAGCTCAACACATCTATCGTATAATTTTTTTAACATGAATTTAAAATGCACAATAGTAGAGTGTCTAGCAAGTTTAATATTATCCCCAACGAATAAGTAAAATCTTAATTTATGACTGAACCTATTGATATAAAAACAAAAAAGACTGTATCCACAAAATTAGAAAATAAGTTTGAAAAATCCCTTGTCTTGAATAATCTTGAAGCCAATATACTCTCCCACTGGGATACATGGGGTAAATTTCAACAAGCTTGGACTAGTCGAGCTTATAAATCCTTTAAAGATTTAGATAAGTACGTTGTTTTAATATATTTAATAAAAAATAATTGGCAGACTTTAACTGACAAATTTCAATTTTTATCGATGGATGAATTTTATGATGCTGATAGTGTTACAATTGATAAAATTAACTTAATTCAAATATCCAATGAACTAAGTATTCCCAAAGAAACAATTAGAAGAAAAGTTAATGAACTACAAAGAGATGATATTCTAAAAAGACAGGGCAAATCTATTATATTTAATAGAAAAGGAATAGAAACCCAAAAACCAAATGATATGATCGAACTACTATCATCTTTTATAGATAAAAAATCAAAAATGTTACAGGGCCAAGATTGGTTTGGAAGTCCATTATCAAAAGACTACATTAAAAGTTTTATAAAGAAATATTTTACTATAGTTTGGTTAAGATTTTTTAGGATGCAAATACCTTTTTTAACAAGACATAGAAATGTTTTTGGGGATCTAGAAACCTGGATAGTCTGGGGGAATATAGGTCTTAGTCATCAATATCATTTAGCAAAAGCGGCTGAAAAAAATCTAGTAACTTCAGAAATTACACTTAAAAGTTATTATTCTAATGTTGCAGATGTGAAAATTGATAGAGGGGTAAATGCTTCATCTATAGCTGATATTTCATCAATACCCAGGGCAACAGTAATTAGAAAATTAAATTGGCTGGTTTCGCAAAAAGCTATTAAAAAAAATAAAAATTTAGAATATCAAATGAAAAAAGGTGGTAAGTTAAATACTAAAATTTCAGAGAATTTTTTGTTAAATCAGCACAGTGTTGCTGAATTTTTAACTGATTTTTTTGATTTAATTAAAAATTCAGAATTTAAGATATAAATATTTTTGAATTATGGAAATAGCGAAATCTATAGCCCCGATTGCATTAGCAATAATTATGTTCGGTTTGGGACTAGGTTTAACGATTGAGGACTTTAAGAGAGTTATAAAATATCCGAGAGATTTTTTTATTGGCTTTTTATGTCAAGTTATTTTACTTCCAATAATTGCTTTATTACTAATTAATATTATCACACTACCTCTTGAAATTGCGCTTGGTATTATGATTATTGCTTCAGCTCCAGGCGGTGTCACCTCAAATGTATTAACTAAGTTCGCAAAAGGCGATGTAGCTTTATCAGTAAGTTTAACAGCAATTGTTAGTTTGTTATGTATTTTTACCGTTCCATTAATCATTTTCAATTCTGCAGACTTCATTGGAGTAACAATACAAAATGAAATATCAATCATTTCAATATCTATTAAAATGTTTTTTGTAGTTACAGTTCCAGTATTATTAGGAATGATAGTTAGAAGTTTAATGACAGATTTTATAATTTCTAAAACTTTGATAATTCAAAGATTATCTATAATTTTATTCTTGATTGTATTTATATCTATTTGGTTAGAAGAGTGGGATAAAATAGTAAGTTTTATAGTTAGAGCAGGTTTAATAGCTTTTATTTTAAATATAACTATGATTTTGGTTGGTTATTACGTTGCAAAATATCTCGCATCAGGCGTTCCTCAAAGAAAATGTATTTCACTTGAATGTGGTTTACAAAATGGAACTTTAGCAGTAGTTGTGGCTACTCAGTTGTTTGACGATATGATATTTATGGTTCCTACAGCAGCATATGCACTTATAATGTTTGTAACATCGATAATTTTTGTTCTAATAGTTAGAAAAATCAATTAAATTAATTATTAAATAAAGGGCGAATGGTGGAACTGGTAGACGCGCCGGACTCAAAATCCGGTGGTAGCAATACCTTGAGAGTTCGAGTCTCTCTTCGCCCACCAAGTTATGGATATAAGCAAATTAAACAGTTTAGTTGAACTTTATTTTAAAAAAACACAAGAAGTTGATAGTAAAAGACCGTTTTTAAAATGGTTAAAACCAGACAAGTCTACTTATAATTGGGAGGATATTACTCAAAGAATTTATAAACTTACTGCTAAAATTAAAACTTTAATTAAAGAGGGTGACAGGTGCTTAATTTTATCTGAGAACAGACCTTATTGGTTAATTACTGATATTGCTATTATGAATGCTGGAGGCATTTCTGTTCCTATCTTTACAACTTATTCTGCAAATGACTATGAATACATCTTAAATGATTGTAAGCCTTCATTGATATTTGTTTCTAATCAAGATCAATTTGATAAGATTAAAAAATTTATTAATGTCGATGTACTAAAAATCATATCATTTGAAAAAATTGATACAGAAAGTTTATTAATTGAAGAAATAATTAATGAAGATATTAATGAAAAAATTATAAATAAGAATTTAAAAAGAAATATGCCTGCATGTATAATCTACACGTCGGGTACTTCAGGAAATCCCAAAGGGGTAGTTTTAAGCCACGGGGGTATTTTGTCTAATTGTGAGGGTGCAGTTGAGTTACTTAAAATATTAACTGATAAAAAAGATCCCGTATTTTTAACTTGGTTACCTCTTTCTCATTCTTATGAGCATACAGTTCAATTTATACAAATTATAGTTGGGGCAAGAGTTTTTTACGCCGAAAGTTTAGAAAAATTAATTTCTAATATGGCAACTGCTAAACCAACTATCATGACAGCAGTTCCAAGATTTTATCAAAATCTCTTTACGAAAATAAATATGAATTTTGAAAAACAATCGGGATTAAAAAGAAAGCTAATAAATCAAACTTTAAATTTAGGTAAAAAAATACTAAAAAAAGAAAAATTAAGTTTAGAGGAAAAAATCATTAATTTTTTATGTGAGAAATTAGTGAGAAAAAAAATCAGAAATCAGTTTGGAGGAAATCTTCAAGCCTTTGTTTCAGGTGGTGGAGCTCTAGATAAAAATATTGGAGAATTTTTGAATTCAGTGGGTCTACCCACCCTTCAAGGTTACGGCTTAACTGAGGCTTCTCCAGTGGTAAGTTGCAATTTACCTGATTTAGTCA
Source organism: uncultured Pelagibacteraceae bacterium (assembly GCA_902569785.1). GTDB lineage: Bacteria > Pseudomonadota > Alphaproteobacteria > Pelagibacterales > Pelagibacteraceae > Pelagilacustribacter. The sequence goes on along the minus strand of CACFVO010000013.1, from coordinate 291 downwards.
AAGTAGAGTCAGTAGGGCCACCATTTAGAACAAACAAAGTTAAAATAGCTAAAGACGGAGAAATCCTTATTAAAGGTGAAAACGTAATGTTGGGATACTGGAATTTAAAAGAGGAGACCGAAAAAGTAATTAAAGACGGGTGGTTGCATACTGGAGATATAGGAGAATTAGATAAAAATAATTATTTGAAAATTACGGATAGAAAAAAAGATATTATTGTAAATCTTGGTGGAGATAATATTTCACCAAGCAAATTAGAAAATATTTTATGTTTAAACGAAAACATTAAAC
>CACFVO010000012.1 GCA_902569785.1 uncultured Pelagibacteraceae bacterium | reverse complement strand
ATACTTTGGGGTCTTGAATATGAATATTAAAAATTTCTTTTCCAAATCTTCTTTTTAAAGCAATAGAAGGAATCACACTTTTTCTCCCGCAAGAAATAATGATTTTGGAATCACAAACAAATTTTTCTGTTAATAAGTTCTCGGAAATAGGAGTAAATTTTGGAGGAATAAAATTCCAAAAAGGTTTTAGTTTTATTGTCTGATGTTTAAATCCTAGCTTTAAACCTTTTGCCAAACCTTCAACTTGGCTTATCATGCCATGCATACCTTGGGTTAAAAGAAGAGCTTTTAATTTCAACATTAGTTACTATATAAACATATCGTAATGAATAATAAATCAACTAAGCATACAAAAGTGTTAATTCTTGGATCAGGTCCAGCGGGGTACACAGCTGCGATTTATGCTGCTAGAGCAATGTTAAAGCCAATTTTAGTTCATGGTTCGCAACCAGGGGGACAATTAACCACAACAACTGACGTAGAAAATTACCCTGGTTACTCAAAAGTTATTCAGGGGCCTTGGCTAATGGAAGAAATGAAAGGCCAGGCTAAAGCAGTGGGAACTGAAATGATACAAGACCACATTAATAAAGTAGATTTATCTACTAAGCCTTTTAAAGTTATTGGAGATAGTGGTCAAATTTATACCGGGGACTCAATTATTATTTCAACAGGGGCTCAAGCAAGATGGTTAAATTTAGACTCCGAAAAAAACTTTCGAGGTTTTGGAGTTTCAGCTTGTGCTACTTGTGATGGATTCTTCTTTAAAGATAAAGAAGTTGCGGTAGTTGGCGGTGGAAACGCTGCAGTTGAAGAAGCAATGTTTTTAACTAAGTTTGCTTCTAAAGTTAAACTAATTCATAGAAGAAATGAATTAAGAGCAGAAAAAATGCTACAAGAAAAATTAAAATCTAATAAAAAAATTGAAATCATCTGGAATAGCGTTGTGGATGAAGTGCTTGGAACAAATGATCCAAAAAGTGTTAAAGGAATAAAGATTAAAAGCACAAAAGATAATACTTTTAAAGAATTAAAAGTTGATGGATTGTTCATTGCAATAGGTCATGATCCAGCAACCTCTCTATTTAAAGATCAATTAAAAATGGATAAAGAAGGATATTTAATTACAAAACCAGATTCTACAGAAACAAATATACCTGGAGTATTTGCAGCTGGGGACGTTAAAGATAAAATTTTTTAGACAAGCTGTAACTGCTGCTGGAATGGGATGCATGTCTGCTTTGGAGGCTGAAAAATATCTTTCTAATTCTAAGTAAGATCTTTACAAAAAGATTGTATTCTTTCTACGGCTTTTTTCAAGTTTTCCATAGAAGTTGCATAAGAAATTCTAAAAAAACCCTCTAAACCAAAAGCAGACCCTTGAACAACTGCTATTCCATTATTTTCTAGTAAAGACTGAACAAAATCTGAGTCTGATTTAATTTCTTTTCCCTTTTTATCTTTTTTTCCCATTAAATCTTTACAACTTGGAAAGACATAAAAAGCACCTTCTGGATTTAAACATTCGATTCCCCTAATCTCATTTAGAGCTTTAACAACAAAGTCTCTTCTTTCTTGGAAAGAATATGTTCTTTCTTTAATAAAACTTTGTATCCCATTGAGAGCCTCGACGGCAGCTGCCTGGCTAATTGAAGAAGGATTAGTTGTTGATTGAGATTGAATTTTAGCAATTGCTTTAATAATTTCTTTAGGTCCTGCTGCATACCCTATTCTCCAGCCTGTCATAGAGTAAGCTTTACTAACTCCATTCATCGTTAACACCCTATCTTTCAAGCTATCGATTTGAGCAATAGTAAAAAATTTAAAATTGCTATAAATAACATGTTCATAGATATCATCACTTAGAATGAAAACATGGGGGTGATTTTCTAATATTTTCCCAATTTCCCTTACTTCTTCTTCGGAGTAACAAGCGCCTGTTGGATTTGATGGTGAGTTTAATATTATCCATTTTGTTTTTTTAGTTATTGATTTTTCTAGTTCTCTAGGATTAATTTTAAATCCTTGTTTCTCGTCACACTTTAAAATAATAGGCGTTCCTCCAGCTAATAAAACTATATCAGGATAGGACACCCAGTAAGGAGCTGGAATTATAACTTCGTCACCTTCGTTTATTGTCGCCATCATAGCGTTATAAATTACCTGCTTTCCTCCAGTGCCAACCGTAATTTGATCAATTTGATATACTAAATTATTCTCTCTTTTAAATTTTTTAACTATAGCTTCTTTTAAAGCAGGAGTTCCATCAACGGCTGTATATTTTGTGTCTCCATCTTTAATCGCTTTTATAGCTGCTTGTTTAATGTTATCCGGAGTATCAAAATCAGGTTCTCCAGCTCCAAGACCAATTATATCTTTGCCAGATGCCTTCAATTCTTTGGCTTTTTGAGTAACAGCTATTGTTGGCGACGGTTTTATACGTTTTAAATTGTTGGAAACTATGCTCATTGAAATTTATAATGTTTTTTTTTAAATTATTAATAACACAAAATGCAAAATACTTATCAAGAAAAAATACTCGATATCGAGACTACTAACAACTCTATTAAAAAGAAGTTAGAAGGTGGCATAAAATTTAAAATTAAAAGTGATTTTCAACCAGCTGGTGATCAGCCGCAAGCTATAAAATCGTTAACTCAAAATTTAAAAAACAAAAAAAATGAGCAAGTTTTGCTTGGTGTAACTGGTTCAGGCAAAACTTTCACAATGGCTAAGGTAATTGAGGCCACAAACAGACCTGCTTTAGTTCTGGCCCCTAACAAAACTTTGGCTGCTCAATTATATGGGGAGTTTAAAAGTTTTTTTCCAAGTAATGCCGTTGAATATTTTGTTTCTTATTATGATTATTACACTCCTGAAGCATATGTTCCAAGATCTGACACTTATATTGAAAAAGAAGCATCAATCAATGAACAAATAGATAGGATGAGGCACTCTGCGACTAGATCATTATTAGAAAGAGACGATGTAATAATAGTAGCAAGTGTTTCATGTATTTACGGACTGGGTTCAGTAGAAGCCTATAGCAAAATGACAATAACTCTAAAAAAAAATAATGAATACGATAGAGATCAATTAATAAGAACATTTATTACACTTCAATATAAAAGAAATGATCAGAATTTTTTTAGAGGAACTTTTAGGGTGCGAGGTGAAAATTTAGAGATTTTTCCATCTCACTTAGAAGATAGAGCTTGGAGAATAAGTTTTGATTTTAATAAATTAAAAAAAATTGAAGAATTTGATCCACTCACAGGAGATAAAACTAATGATTACTCAATTATAAAAATTTATGCAAATAGTCATTACATAACTCCAAAACCAACAATGGAGCAAGCAATTAGACAAATTAAATCTGAATTAGCTGAAACATTAAAAAAACATCGTGCAAATAATAAATTGCTTGAAGAACAAAGGTTGAGGGAAAGAACTAAGTTTGATCTAGAAATGATAGAAGCAACAGGAACATGTGCAGGTATAGAAAATTATTCAAGATTTTTATCTGGAAGAAAGGCTGGAGAACCACCTCCCACACTCTTTGAATATTTTCCTGATAATACGATCGTATTTGTTGACGAAAGTCACGTAACAGTTCCACAATTAAATGGAATGTACAAAGGAGATAGAACTAGAAAAAGTACACTAGCAGAATATGGTTTTAGACTGCCTTCTTGTATGGACAACAGACCGCTAAAATTTGAAGAATGGGATATGATGAGAACTCAAACGGTATTCGTCTCTGCTACTCCAGGTCCTTGGGAGTTAAAACAAACTGATAACAAATACATTGATCAAATTATAAGACCGACTGGTTTGATTGACCCACCTGTCGAGATTAGGCCAGCAAAAACTCAAGTGGATGACTTAATGCATGAAGCTGCAAAAGTTATAGAAAAAAGGTTATCGTGTTTTGGCAACTACCTTAACAAAAAAAATGGCTGAAGATTTAACTGAGTATCTTCATGAAAATGGCCTGAAGGTTAGATATATGCATTCTGACATAGATACTTTAGAAAGAATTGAAATTATAAGAGATTTAAGACTTGGTGTATTTGATATTTTAGTTGGAATAAATCTTTTGAGAGAAGGATTGGATATTCCAGAATGTGGTTTAGTAGGAATTCTTGATGCAGACAAAGAAGGATTTTTAAGGTCTGAAACGTCTTTAATTCAGACCATCGGAAGAGCAGCTAGAAACATTGATGGTAAAGTAATACTTTACGCTGATACAGTTACTAAAAGCATTGATAAAGCTATCCAAGAAACAGATCGTAGAAGAAATAAACAATTAGAATACAATAAAAAAAATAATATTACCGCAGAGTCAATTAAGAAAGAAATAGGAGATATTTTAGAGTCCGTTTATGAGAAGGATTACGTAAATATCAAAGACTCAAATATAGGTGGTAATCTTAAAAAACATTTAAAAGGATTGAATAAAAAGATGAAAGAGTCTGCCGCTAACTTAGAATTTGAAGAGGCAGCAAAAATAAGGGATGAAATAAGAAAATTAGAAGCAAGTGAATTAGAAATAACATTGAACCCTAAAATAAGTCAGTATAACCTCAAAAACAAAGTTTATCCTAAAGGTAGATCAACGCTTGGTATGCCTGGGACAAAGACAAAGAAACAACAAAAAAAATGGAAGCCAAAAAAATAATAGTTACCGGAGCAGCAAATCGAATTGGCAGATCTATAGCTTTAGAACTTGCAAGTTACGATACACAAATTGTTGTTCATTATTCAAAATCTTTTGTAGCAGCAAAAAAACTTAAAATAGAATTAGAAAATTTAGGTTCAGTTGTTCATCTTTTAAAAGCTGACTTAAACAATTTTAAACAAACTCAAAGAGTAATTTCTTATGCTCATAAAAAAATGAAAGGTTTAGATTGTTTAGTTAATAATGCATCTATTTTTGAAAATGATAATTTGATTAATTTTTCAGAAAAAAGTTTTTTAAAGCATATGAATATTAATCTAAAGGCTCCAGCAATTTTGATTCAAAACTTTGCTAAAGTATGTAAAGGCAACAAAGGTAATGTTGTCAATATTATTGACCAAAGGGTTGAAAAATTAACTCCTTTCTTTTTTTCTTATACTTTAACTAAGTCTAGTCTAGCCACTTTGACTAAAACTTCTGCCATGAAATTAGCACCAAATATAAGAGTTAATGCTGTTTCCCCAGGGCCAACATTAAAAAATAAACGCCAATCAGAAAAACATTTTAGAAAACAGTGGAAATCCACAATACTTAAAAAGAAAGTAGATACAAAAAATGTTAGTTTGGCAGTAAAGTTTTTAATTAATAATAATAATATAACCGGCCAAATAATAAATGTAGACAGTGGTCAACGTTTAGCTTGGAAAACACCAGATATAATTAATTCTAAAGAATGAAAATTTTAAAATTTAAAAATAAACAAAAATTTAAATATAATAAAAAAGTTATTATCAAAGATTTAATTTTATTATTGTCAGTTGGAATCCATAAATTTGAAAAGTTAAAAAAAACAAAATGTAAAATTTAATATAGAAATTACTACTGACCCAAATCTGAAACCAGATTTAAAAACAATCATTAATTATGAAAGTATTATAAATGATATTAAAAAACTGACTGAAAAAAAAACACTTTGAGCTACTTGAAACTTTATCAGAGTCAATATTTGATGAAATTTTTAAAAACAAAAAAATTAAAAAGATTAAGTTAAAAATTGAAAAATTAGATATTATTAAAGAGACAACATCGGTTGGTATAGAAGTAACAAAAACAAAAATATAATGAACGGTTTAGAACAAGGAAAACAAATCATAAAAGATAAAATACCTTTAATATCTAAAAATCCTGGTATTTATAAAATGTTAAGTTCTACAGGAGAAATACTTTATATTGGAAAAGCTAAAAATATTCCTAATAGACTTAAAAGTTACGTAACTGACTCTAATTTACCTATAAGAACTGAAAGAATGTTATCTCTAACTCATAATCTTGAGACAACAACTACTAATAATGAAAGTGAAGCTTTGCTTTTAGAAGCAAACCTAATAAAAAAACATAAACCAAGATATAATATTCTATTGAGAGATGATAAGTCTTTTCCTTATATCTACATTGGTAATAAAGATAAATGGCCACAATTAACAAAACTCAGAGGAAAAAAATCTAAATCTGGATATTATTTTGGGCCTTTTGCCTCAATAGGTTCAGCAAACTGGACTATTAAAATATTGCAAAAAATTTTTCAGTTAAGAGTATGTGATGACACAGTGTTTAAAAACAGACAAAGACCATGCATACTTTTTCAAATAAAAAGGTGCTCGGCACCTTGTGTGCAGCATATTTCGGAAAAAGAGTATAAATCAACAGTAAATGATGCTGTTGATTTTATATCTGGTAAATCTAGAAGAATTCAAAAAAATCTATCTAAGGAAATGGAAAAAGCAAGTAAAGATCTTGATTATGAAAAAAAGCAGCAATCGCAAGAGATAGGATAAAGGCTTTAACCCAAATACAAACATCGCAAAAAATAAATCAAACTAATTTAAATGAAGCAGATGTGATAAGTATTTATAAAGAAACAGGTAAAACTTGCATTCAAGTCTTCTTTTTTAGATCAAAACAAAACTGGGGCAATCAAGCCTTCTATCCTAAACATGATCCGGATGACGATATTAAAGAAATTCTTTCTTCTTTTATATCTCAATTTTATGAAAATAAAACAATACCAGTATTAATTATAACTAATTATGAAGTTAGTGAAAGAAAGCTATTAGAAAAAACTTTTTCAAAGAAAGAAAGCAAGCAAGTTGTAATAAAACAAGCAAAATCTAAAAATGAAATAAATATTTCTAATCTTGCAGAAAAAAATGCTAAGCAAGCCTTGACTCAAAAACTAATCCAGTCAAATAAAAATAATGATTTAATTGAAAATTTAGCAAAAAAATTCAAATTTAATAACAATATTGATTTAATAGAAGTTTATGACAATAGTCATATTCAAGGATCGGACTCTATTGGAGCTTTAATTTGTTTTGGAAATGAAGGTTTTATTAAAAAAAGATATAGAAAATTTAATATTAAAAATGATAAAATTAAAGGTGATGATTACGGAATGATGAAAGAAGTTTTGTTTAGAAGATTTTCAAAAGCTATTAAAGAAAAATCTGGATCACTCTCTTTACCAGATTTAGTCATGATCGATGGTGGAAAAGGACAATACTCTGTTTCTAGAGAAGTTTTAAATGAGCTGGGTCTGCACGATTTACCTATTTTAGCCGTAGCAAAAGGTAGGAGAAGAAACGCTGGTGAAGAAAAAATTTATTATAAAAATAAAGAATTTATTTTAAACAAAAATGATCCATTGCTATTTTTTATTCAAAGACTAAGAGATGAGGCTCATAGATTTGCCATAAGTACTCATAGAGCAAAGAGGAAGAAAAACTTAAGTAAATCTTTGCTAGATCAAATTCAAGGAATTGGTCGTCAAAGAAAAAGAGCTCTGTTAAATCATTTTGGTTCTGCAAGAGCTGTGGAATCAGCTAGTTTTGACGATTTGAAGTCCGTAGAAGGAATAGAAGACAGCATAGCTAAGAAAATATATAATTATTTCCACGAATAAAAATGAAAATACCTAATATTTTAACTATTGGCAGAATTATAATTGTTCCAATTTTTGTTTTAACTTTCTTTATTCCAGGTTTTTTTGGAGACTTAATTCCTTTTTTTTATATTTGTTCTAGCAAGTTTTACTGATTATTTAGATGGTTTCCTAGCTAGAATATTTAAAGAAGAATCTAAATTAGGAGAATTATTAGATCCAATAGCTGATAAAATTATTGTTGCTGCGGCATTAATATTATTAGTGATGAATGGAACTATCAAAAACTATGAAGTAATTGCAGCTATAATAATACTTACAAGAGAAATTCTTATTTCCGGATTAAGAGAATTTTTAGCTAAAACGAGTGTATCAATTCAAGTGACCAGTTTGGCTAAATTAAAAACATTATTACAGATGCTTTCAATCGCAATACTTTTAACTGGAGAAAGTGGAAATAAAATAATCAATTTTCAAGATTATAATGCCCAGACTATCGGCATTATCCTTCTATGGCTTTCAGCTGCCTTAACATTATATACAGGTTATGATTATGTTGTAAAAGGTATAGACCATGCCATTAATGAAGATAAAAAGGATCAATAATGAGCTTAAGTGAAATAAATATTAGAGAAAAAGAATTCCATAATACGCTTCAATCAAAACCAAAAGGAAGATTTGAGAATATATTCTATAAAGCTATAAGCAATTGTGGTGAAGATTTTTTAGCTTATTTAAAAGATAAAGCTAAAAACTCAGAAATTTTGGATTACGGTTGTGGTGTAGGTTCGTTTGCTGAAAAAGTAACAAAGTACAGTCCTAGAAAAATAAGTGGAATTGATATTTCTGAAATATCAATAGATAAAGCTAAAAAAAAAAGCTAAAGAACTTAATATCAATATAAATTACAAAGTAGATAATTGTGAAAAAACTAGTTTAGATGAAAATAGCTTTGATATTGTGTATGGAACTGGAATCCTGCATCATCTAGAGATAAATAAATGTTTGGATGAAATACATAGAATTTTAAGATCAAAAGGAAACCTAAAAAGGTAAAGAAATCTTAACCTGGAGACCTTCATATTGACTTTTACCTAGTTGAATACTGCCGCCATGTGAATTAACTATATCTTCAACTATAGCCAGACCTAAACCAACTCCAGATTTATTAAGGCTTCTGCTTTTATCGAGTCTAAAAAAAGGTTTAAAAACATTTCTATGCTGATCTTCAGGTATACCTGGGCCATCATCTTCAATATTTATTATTATTCTATTAGAACTTTTATACAGGCTCACATATACTTTTTTTCCATAAGTTAAACCATTATTGATAACATTTTCAAAGCATCTTTTTAAAGATAATGCTCTTGCGGTTATAATAGTTTTCTCAGAATTTATTAGAGTAAGATTTCCATTTTTAAGGTCTTTTTGAATTTCTTTAAATAAATTAGATAAATCAATTGTAGAGGAGCTTTCTTGAGTTTGAGTTTTTGCAAATTGCAAATAATCATTAAGCATGCCTTCCATTTCATCAATATCTTTAGACATGTTTGAAGAGATATCTTTTTGTTTTACCATCGCTAACTGTAATTTTAACCTTGTAAGAGGGGTTCTTAAGTCATGACTTATACCAGATAACATTTCAGATCTTTGATTTAGATGACGATTAATTCTTTTTGCCATTCTATCAAATTCGTATGCAGCTTTTCTAATTTCTGCAGCTCCAGAGGGTCTGAAATCATTAACATAATCTCCTTTCCCAAATCTTTCAGCTGCTTTTGCTAATTTTGCCAATGGTCGGGTTTGATTTTTCAGAAAGACTAACGCAATTAAGACTAAAACTATAGAGGGAAGAGTCGTCCACAAAATAAATAATCTTACAGACGAAGTAGCCACCATCTCTTTAGGCACTAAGAACTCCATCACCTCATTTTCTGATCTTATTTTAATTTCTACAGCGTTTTTAAATTTCGATGTATTAAAAGAATAATTATTGTTTCCAAAAGAAGATTTTAATTCACGTCTTAGAGATCTATCCATAGGGCTAAATTTTCTTTCGCCACTCGATGATGGAAATGGATTATTATTAATACTAATTTCAAAATTTAAATTATTCTTATAGCTATCGGTAAAAAAATCTAAATTATCCTTATTATTTAAATATACATTTTGAATAGTTTTTAATTGTGAAACTAAAGATCGGGTTATGTTTTTGTTAGCTTTTATCCATATACTGTCATAGAAAACAACAGTAATAATTAACTGTAATACAATGGTTGGAGCCGCAACAATTATCAGAGCCCTATAAAATAGTCTTTTTGGTAAGATGATTTTTAAAAATTTATTCAATCCAGAGAACATAGCCTGACCCTCTTATAGTTTGTAGATATTTTGGATTTTTAGGATTAATTTCTATTTTTTGTCTTAGTCTAGTTATCATTACATCAATTGATCTCTCTTGGCTAATACCAGATATTTTACCAATCTCTTCTCTTGAGAAAGCTTTCCCAGGATTTGCAAGCATTTCAACTAAAATTTTTTTCTCAGATACATTTATTTTTTTATTTTTTTCTTTCAAAATTATATTCATTTTATTCAAATCTATTTGAGCATTGCCTATAAAATGTTTAACATTTAAATCAATTTTTATATTCTTGTTTGTTAAATTTTTTATTCTTAAAAGTAATTCTTTGGGCTCAAAAGGCTTCCCTATATAGTCGTCTGCACCTAGTTCTAAACCTTTAATTCTATTTTCTACTTCTCCTTTTGCAGTTAGTAGAATTATAGGGACTTTCATATTTTTTTTTATTTCTTTGGTAAGTTCGTAGCCATCTTGGCCTGGCATCATTACATCTAAGACTATTAGATCAAATTTAAATTGAGTAATTTTTACTTTTGCATTTTCAGCATTATCTGAGGTTGAAACTATATAATTTTTTTCAGTTAAGTATTCTTTCAATAGATCTCTAATTCGATTATCGTCATCAACAACTAAAATATGTATTTTGTTATTTCCCATCAATAATTTTTTTTAAAACCTCTTTAAATTTTATTACAGAGTCCGAACTTGAATTTTTTAAAGCATTAAATATTCTTTTTCTTTGTGAACTATATACTGCTTCAAAAAAAATTTTTCCCTCTTTATCAAGGAATAAATTTTTCTTTCTTGTGTCAGTTTCATCTTTAACCTGTTTTATCATTTTTGATTTGATCAAGTCTCTTAATACTCTATTTAAACTTTGTTTTGTTACTTTTAATTTAAATATTAGTTCTCCTAGACTTATTCCAGGATATCTTTCTATTAGATTTAAAGATCTTAAATGAGCTGGCCCAAAAAACTTTTTTGACAACACTTCTTTGGGATCCGCAAAAGTTTCTCGATAAGCATAAAATAGAAGCTGAATACAATCTTTAATTTGCTCGTCTTTAAGATAAAGTAAATCTTTCATAATGGTAAGTTATATTGACTTATCCTATTAAGAAATATACTTTTTTGTAAGAAAAAAATCTATATATTTACTTCTTAATGGAAAGCATACCATACGATAAAAGATCTGGAAAAATTTGGTTTAACGGCAAAACCGTTAATTGGGCAGATGCAAATATTCATGTTTTAAATCACGGACTTCATTATGCCAGCTGTGTTTTTGAAGGGGAACGTGTTTATGATGGTGAGATTTTTAAATTAGAAGATCACACTGAAAGACTATTTTACTCCGCTAAGAGAATGGGAATAAAAATTCCTTATAGTCAAAAAGAAATTAATGATGCTTGTAAAAATATTGTAAATATTCAAAAAGTTCAGAACGGCTATGTTAGACCAGTAATATGGAGAGGTAGCGAAATGATGGCTATTTCTGCGCAGAAAAATAAAATTCATGTTGCAATTGCTACTTGGGAGTGGGGTTCTTATTTTGATTCTAAGCTAAAGTTAAAAGGAATAAAATTAAATATTTCAGCTTGGAGAAGACCAAATCCAAATTCCATTCCTTGGGATACAAAAGCTGCAGGTTTATATATGATATGCACACTGTCTAAACATGAAGCAGAAAGTAAAGGATTTACAGATTCTTTAATGTTGGATCACGAAGGAAATATTGCTGAGGCAACAGGGGCTAATATATTTTTTAAAAATGAAGCTGGCGAATTACATACTCCTATCCCAGACTCTTTTTTAGATGGAATTACTAGACGAGAAGTAATTAAAATTGCAAAAACTAAAGGAATAAAGGTAATAGAAAGAAAAATTAAACCAGAAGAAATGGAAAATTTTGTTGGTTGCTTTTTAACTGGTACTGCTGCTGAAGTTACTCCAGTTTCTCAAATTAATGATTACAACTTTAAAGTCTGTGATGTAATTGCAGATCTTAATAATAGCTACCAAGATTTAGTAAGAAAAAA
>CACFVO010000011.1 GCA_902569785.1 uncultured Pelagibacteraceae bacterium | reverse complement strand
TTCAAAATATCTGATCCTTTGCAAAGAGTGCATAAAAGATGCACAACAATATGTTCCTGAGTTTTTGGAAAATATAATTGATAAAAATCTGATTTGTGTAAAAAATATTATAACTCCTAATGATAATGTTCCTCTTTTTAATGGTGGCGCAGAAGAGGACCTGCAGAAATTTAAGAAGTTTATCAATGATCTAGATTATAAATCAAAAGATAAAAAAAATATAATTGGAGGCATTCAGATTTTTAAATTTAAAGAAAGTTCAATTTTTTTTGATGTTGGAAACCCTCCTGACAAAGGCTTCTCTAATAGTTATCAGTCGGGACCTTTATCATTTGAATATTATTTAGACGGAAAGAAAATTATTACTAACTGTGGTTTTGGATCTAACATATCTTCTAAAGCAGAACTATTAAGTCGTCTAACCTCAGCTCAATCTTCTTTAACTTTAAATAATACTTCAGTTACAAAATTTGAGGAGAGTAAAAAAGGGGTTTGGATGAAAATAAAATTGCTGAGGAGTTTTAGATATTAATGATTTATTATAATAATCAGTTGCAAAGTAAATTCTTTTTATAGATTTTATTAAACTTATTTGAATAGCTAAAAAGTAAAAATAAATACTTTTTAAATTAAACATTTATTAATTTGTTCTAAGGATTCCTATATTCTTTTTTAGATCACCTTGATTTTCTCTAAATATTGTAGAGCCAGAAACAAGGACATTTGCTCCTGCTTCTTTTGCCTCAATACAGTTTTCAAAATTAATTCCACCATCTATTTCTATTTCAGTTTTTAAATTTTTTTTATCAATTAATTCTTTAATTTTTTTTGTTTTTTCTAAAACTTCTGGCATAAATTTTTGACCTCCAAAACCCGGCTCTACACTCATAATAAGGACTAAATCAACTTGTTCTAAATGACTTTCAATTAACTCTATCTTTGATTTAGGTTTTAAAGATATGCCAACTTTTTTTTTTTCTTTTTTAATTAAATTAATCGTGTTTGATACATTTGGCGTAGCTTCTGGGTGAAAAGTAATAATATCTGCGCCAGCATCTGAGAAATCTTTTATAAATTTGTCTACAGGAGATATCATTAAATGTACATCAAAAATTTTTTTTGTAAGCGGTCTTAATTTTTTAATTACCTCTGGTCCAATTGTTAAGTTTGGCACGAAATGGCCATCCATAACATCGATATGTATATAGTCAGCTCCGGCTTTTTCTAATGCTATTACTTCTTCGCCTAATTTACTAAAATCTGCTGAAAGTATTGAAGGTGATATTTTGATTAGACCGCTCATTCTTTAGTTATATTTTAATCAACAAATTTGTCAAAAAAATAAAATGTTAATTAAAAAGTTGGTATAGTTGTTTCGAAAAGTCACTTTCTAATGGAAAAGCCAACATTCCCCAAACATCGTATCCTAGTAAGTATGGCATAGCATAAAATCTAAATAAATAAAAAAACCATGCAACATATAGAGCAATAAATCCACCGAATAGAAAACTAGGAGTAATAGGTTTAAATAATTTTATTATGGGATTTGTATATTTTACAAACACTCTCATGAAGAAAAAAGTCGAGTCTTCTCTTTGAAAAATATTCATGAAAGCGCGACCGATCAAAGTCCACATTATCATTCCCATTATATAATCTAAAACTATTGCCCATGTTGGAACCATTTAAAGACAATATCACTATTTAGACAAAAAAAAAGGGGCGATAAAACTCGCCCCTTTAATTTTTAATAATTTATTAACTAGTGTTGTTTACCTAAGATCGCTTTACCTGTAGGTATTCTAGTATCGTCTACCATTTTTTGCGTAGCAGCATCTGGTTCTTTAGTCATTAAACTAACAACAACCATTACAACTAAACAAACTGGAGCTCCGATCATTCCAAATCTTAAGTGATCGATACCTAAGAAAGGAGTGTTCACACCACCGAATATTGGTACAGAAAACTTAGGATATACCCATAATAGGTAGAATAATCCTGAAAGTATTCCAGCCATAATTCCGGCGATTGCACCAGCTCTAGTAGCTCTCTTCCACCATACACCAAGTACAAGTGGGAAGAATAGACCTGACATTGCAAAATCGAATGCCCAGGCAACCGAACCTAAGATACTTGTTAACCTAAATGAGGCTATGTAAGCACCGGCAGCTCCGATTAATACTAGAAGTACACGAGCAACTAAAAGTCTTTTAGCAGTATCAGCTTTTGGATCTATGATTTTGTAGTAAATATCATGAGATAAAGCATTTGATATCGCTAGTACAAGACCATCCGCAGTTGACATGGCTGCAGCCATACCACCAGCAAACACAAGTCCTGAGATTACGAACGGTAGTCCCGCTACTTCTGGAGTAGCTAATACTACAACGTCACCTCTCATGAACCATTCGTTCAACTGAAGTATACCGTCACCATTAAAGTCTGCGATAAATACTTGTTTAACTTCAGACCATCTTTGTACCCATTCTATAGACTGAACATCAGAAATAGATTTTCCGATAATTCCAGTTGGTAGATTTGGATCCATCAATGCTAATTTAGACAACGTCGCTAACATAGGCGCTGAAGAGTAAAGTAAGAAAATAAAGAATAGCGACCAAGCTACTGATTTTCTTGCTGCTCTTACTGTAGGAGTTGTAAAGTATCTCATTAAGATATGAGGTAACGATGCAGTTCCCACCATCATACAAATCGCTAGCGATAAGTATTTCCAGACAGCCATACCACCTTCAGGTACTCCAGAGTGAGATCCTGAGATATATTTCAATCCTCCAGGAACCCCAGCTGCTTTCATATCTGCGGCACTGTTTTTAACTAGTCCAAATTGTTGTTCAAGTTCTGCTAAGTACTGTACTTTATCACCAAGCATTAAGTGAGGGAATACTCCTCCACCTACTTTATTACTTATCCAGAAAACTGGTATTAAGTAAGCAACGATTAATACAATGTACTGAGCAACCTGAGTCCAAGTTACGGCTCTCATTCCACCAAGCATTGAACAGATTAAGATACTTATTAATCCAACCCATACACCTGCTTCAAACGGAATTCCAAGAGCTCTAGAAGCAATTGTTCCCGTAGCGTTAATTTGTGCTGTTACGTAAGTAAATGATGCTATGAAAAGCACGAACACAGAGCAAGCTCTTACGAGGTTACCACCGTATCGTGTTCCAATAAAATCAGGAACAGTGTAACATCCAAATTTTCTTAGATATGGAGCCATTAAAGTTGCTACAAGCACGTATCCACCTGTCCAACCTACTAAGAAAGCCATGTACGTATAGCCACCAAAGTATACTCCACCTGCTAAGGCTACGAATGAAGCACCTGACATCCAGTCAGCTGCTGTTGCCATCCCGTTAAATACGGTAGGCACCTGTCTTCCTGCAACATAGTAAGCATCTACTTGTATGGTTCTTGATAAATAACCAATCATGGCATAAATCAAAACCGTGAAAGCAACGAACATCACTCCGATGTTTTTTGCTGACACACCTGCTTGCTCTGCTATCGCCATCAATATGATGAAGATAAAAAAGCCTCCAGTGTAGGTACCGTATATTTTAGGAAGGTTTTGTATAAAATTTCCTTTAAACATTAGTCCTCCTCTCTTTCAGAGTAACCATGTTCTTCGTCAATTTTTTCTTGTTTATTGGCAGTCCAAAACAACATTATGACGAAAGCAAGAAGAGAACCTTGCGCTGTCATGTAGTATGCTAATGGGTACCCAAGAAAAGACATCGTGTTTAGTTCTGAACCAAACATGAATATGACTAATGAGAAAAAAGCCCAAAGAACCAATGTAATTATCATATGGTTTCTGGTCTTATTCCAATATGCGTCTTTATTTGACATATATCCCCCTGTTTTTTTTAACTTTAACTTTTTACGTAAAAAGTACTGTTATTGATGGAGAGCATACTGATTATGAGTTGAATTAAAAGAGAAAAAAAACTCCTAAAATCCCAATGAAATGCTACAAAGTAGTAAAATTAAGGATTTTTGAAATACAACGTGAAATTGAATCTACAAAATATACTGGATACAATAAAAGCTATGGGAGAATATCTCTTTCCCATAAAAAAGATTACAGGTAAATTTAAATCAATACGATCCAATGAAGATTTAAAAGATTTTGTTCAAGCAAGATCCGCTCATGTAACTCAAACTACATTATACGGCTATTTGAAAACTCGAATGGGACATAAATTTACGTTAATGGTTGAAGACGAAATATTTTCTAAGTCTATTAATCTTGCAAAGTGGAATATCTATATGGTTGCGTTAGCAGATTGTGCTTTTTATGTATTTTCATATTTGATTACTGAAAAAAATCTTAAAGAAAATAATTGTAAAGATATTTATTTAAATATTATTGAAGATGAGAAAAAAAATGGACTTAGTGATGAAATTTATGAGAAATCAAAGTCCGCTTTCTTAAAAAGATTAGAAGATGTTGATTTTAAAAAATATTATTTGGAGAGTCCTTTTCAGGAGAGCGGTTTAGCTCTATATAACTGGTCTCCAATTGCTGATGAATTAAAGGTTTTAGATAAAGAAATTGTTTTAAATTCAATTAAACTAAAATGGAATATTGTAGAAAACGAGTTTAAAGATTTAACTAAAAATTTAAAATTTAATTAATTCTTGTTTTGTCTATTTTGAATCAAAGATTCAACAACACTTGGATCTGCTAACGTTGTTGTATCTCCTAAATTATCAGGGTCGTTAGCTGCAATCTTTCTTAAGATTCTCCTCATAATTTTTCCAGAACGTGTTTTAGGTAAACCCGGAGCAAATTGAACTACATCCGGTGTAGCAATTGGACCAATTTGTTTTCGAACCCAAAGCTTAAGATCTCTTTCTAAATCACCCGTGGCTTTTTCACCTACATTTAAAGTAACATAACAATATAAACCATTTCCTTTAATACTATGGGGAAAACCAACAACTGCTGCTTCTGCAACTTTTGGATGCGCAACAAATGCGCTTTCAATTTCTGCTGTACCAAGATTATGACCTGACACAATAATTACATCATCTACTCTTCCTGTTATCCAGTAATATCCGTCTTTGTCTCTTCTACATCCATCCCCAGAAAAGTATTTTCCATCAACTTGAGAAAAATAAGTATCAATAAATCTTTGATGATCGCCATATACTGTTCTCATCTGACCTGGCCATGATTGTGCCATACACAATCTTCCTTTCCCTTCACCTTTTATGACTTTGCCATCTTTATCTACAAGAACGGGCTTAATTCCATAAAATGGTTTAGTTGCAGAACCTGGTTTTAAATCTATTGCGCCGGGTTGAGGAGCAATCAGTATACCTCCTGTTTCAGTTTGCCACCAAGTATCAACTATTGGACATCTAGAGTCTCCAATGGTTCTATAATACCACATCCAAGCTTCTGGATTAATGGGTTCTCCAACAGTACCTAATAATTTTAATGATTTCCTGTTTGTTTTTTTAACTGGTTTGTCTCCTTCTCTCATCAAAGCTCTTATTGCAGTCGGCGCTGTGTAAAAAATATTGACTTTATATTTATCTACGATTTGCCACCAACGAGAGCTATCTGGATAATTGGGAATTCCTTCAAACATAATAGTAGTTGCTCCATTAGCCAAAGGACCATAAATTATATAACTGTGCCCAGTTACCCAACCAATGTCCGCTGTGCACCAATAGATATCGTTACTTTTATAATCAAAAATGTATTGATGAGTCATCGATGCATAAACCATATAACCACCAGTAGTATGAAGCACTCCTTTTGGTTTGCCAGTAGAACCAGACGTGTAAAGAATAAACAATGGATCTTCAGCATTCATTTCCTCGGGATCACATTTGTTAGAAGCTGAAGAAATCATTTCTTTATAAGAAATGTCTCTTTCATTATCCCAATCTACTTGATTACCGGTTCTTTGAACTACCACACATTTCCTAACCTCAGGACATTGTGTTAAAGCCTCATCAGCTATTTTCTTTAGTGGGATAATTTTACCTCCTCTAACACCTTCATCTGCAGTTATTAGGTAATTAGATTCACAATCATTTATTCTTGTTGCTATCGAGTCAGGAGAAAAACCTCCAAATATAATTGAATGTACAGCTCCAATTCTTGCACAAGCTAACATTATGTAAGCTAACTCTGGTATCATTGTAAGATAAATTGTTACCCTGTCACCTTTTTGAACACCGATACTTTTTAATCCATTTGCTGCTTTACAAACATTTTGATGCAATTCCTTATATGAAATCTTTTTAGAGTCAGCGGGGTCATCTCCAACCCAAATGATAGCAGTTTTTTTTGGGTTTTTCTTTAAATGACGATCAATGCAATTTGCTGAAGCGTTTAAAGTACCATCATAGTACCATTTAATTTTAACTTCTTCTTTGCTGTATTTAACGTCTTTAATTTTTGTATATTTTTTGATCCAAGAAATTCTTTTTCCTTCCTTACTCCAGAATTTTTCATTTTCTTTAATTGAGAGTTTGTATTTTTTTTTATATTTAGACTCATTAACATAAGCATGATGAGCCCAACTATCAGAGACTTTAATTAGCGTGTTACCTTCACTATCTTTAGATTGAATTGGTGTTTTAAAATTTTGTCGCTTTTTTGAAACTTTTCTTTTTCTAGACTTCTTTACTCTTCTAGATTTTTTTCTAGATTTTCTAATTCTTCTAGTTTTTTTTCTAGATTTTTTTACTTTTCTAGATTTTTTTCTAGACTTTCTTCCTTTTCTCTTCCTCTTCTTCTTGGCCACAGAATTCCCCTGATTAAATTTCTTTGATCTTACCCATCTTACATATAATTTTCCAGCTTTTATAGTCTATAGGCATGACTGATAATCTGCTTTGTTTAATAAGAGGTAGATGAGAAATAGCCTTGGTTTTTTTAATTTTTTCTAGGGAAATTGGTGCATTAAATTTCTCCACAAACCTAACCTGAACAGCCAAAAATCTCTTTTTTTTATCAGTTTTATCTATAAATGCTTTTTTGATGACTTTAACAATCCCCACAATCTCTTTTCCAATGTTCGAGTGATAAAAAAAACAGAAATCACCAACATTCATTTTTTTTAAATTATTTCTCGCCTGATAATTTCTAACTCCATCCCATGTAGCTCCTTTAACCCCAGCTTTTTCTTGCTGTTCTATGGACCATACATCAGGTTCAGATTTTAGTAGCCAATAATTCATCGTGGAATAATATAAATTAAAAAGGTAAATTTATTAATTAAAAAATGATTGAAAAAGAAATAACTCTTAAAAATGGTTTAAAAATCATCGGTCATAAATACGACGATAAAGATAAAGCAAATCTTCTTAAATTATTTAATACTTGGATTGAATATAAAAATGCCGGAAAAATATTTAACCAGAGAGCGAATCTCCCAGAATCATTGACTGAAGGATTAATTACACTTCATTTAGATAATGTTTACAGGAAGATAAAAATATCAAAAAGTAAAAAGGGGGCTAAAACTAAATTTGACTGTTATAATGAAAATACAAAGAAAATAATTGAAGTAAAAGGCGCATCCATACCAAATGACTTATCTTCTTGGAGTCCAAAACCATTTTTTGATTTATTTTACTTTGTTGATTTTTCATCATTAGATGGAAAATACAATATTTATGAATTAAATATATCAAGTTCAAGTAGTAAGTTTTTAGGTGTAAAAAATAAAGAAGGAAAAACTAACGCTCAATTAATGAGAGCTGGAAGAAGACCAAGATTTAGTATTATAGAGGAATTTATAAATAAAAAAGTTGGATGTAATGGCGAACCATTAGTTAGTGGGAATCTTAACGAATAGAAATTTTTATTATCTTTGCTATCCTAGTAATTAAATTAATTGTAACTGCGTTTCCTGCTTGTTTGTACCTTTGGCTTTGGCCTACAGTTTCTGGAAACTTAAAAGATTTAGGAAATCCTTGGAAGTTTAAGCACTCTCTAGGTGTTAATTTTCTAATTCCTAAATTATCTTTTATTAAAGGTACGTTATGACCACCAGTTCCCATATTTGCTGTTAACGTTGGGCATTCACCACTTTTATTTTCTCTGACGTAAACTCTTCGCCATTGATAGACCGTATTTTTTGAAACAATTTCTTTTTTTAAAGCTTTGTACATATAAGCGTCTTGTTTGTAATAGTACCTTTCATCTATATCCCCCTTATCAAACATCTCTTTTAATTTCTTTTTAGTTTTACTTTTAACTAAGGGTAAATGACTGTTAAAAATCGAACTGCTTGTTTTTTTATTAGGTTCAAATTCCCAATCAGCTTCATCCTTAAAACAAATTATAAAAGTTCTTTCTCTATTTTGAGGAATATCTGTATGTACGGAAGTATTAAATAAATTCCAAAACACTGAATAGCCTAGTTCCCTTAAAGATTTAGTAATTACTCTTGCAGTTTTGCCATGATCATGGCCTCTAATATTTTTTACGTTTTCCAACATCAAAGCTTTAGGCATTTTAGGTAATTCAGTTATAGCTCTACAGATCTCAAAAAATAAATTACCGCGTGGATCTCTAAATCCTTTTCGGTAACCAGCCACAGAAAAAGCTTGGCATGGAAAACCGCCAACTAAAACATCAACGGGTTTAATGTTCTTAAAATTTAATTTTCTAATATCATCAGGATATAGTTTATGTTTATAATTATGTTGGAAGCTACGAACGCTATAAGGATCATTTTCGTTCGACCAAAGAATTTTAAAACCAGCTTTTTCAAAACCTAGTTCTATACCTCCAATTCCAGAAAATAATCCACCGACTGTCAACATCAATATCTAATATCATTTATTTTTAAAATTTGCAGCTAGTTGTGAAAAAGATACACAGCTAAAGTTTTAGACCAGGACCCTTCATATACGGAGCATTGCTATCAAGTGGCCATCTAGATTTTGCTGAAATATCAATATTATCAATTAAATTTTTTTTAAATCTTTTTATTCCTGCCCACGCTATCATCGCTGCGTTATCTCCACAGAATTTTAAGTCAGGATAAATAGCTTTACAATCCATCTCTTTTGACAGTGCTGTTAAATTTTCTCTAATTGATTTATTTGCAGCTACACCTCCAGCCACTATTAATTCAACTTTTTTTTCCTTAGTTTTATTTTTAAATTCTTGGATTGCTATTTTGGTTTTCTTATACAAAATTTTATTAATTGTACTTTGAAAAGACGCTGCAAGATTATATTTTAATTTTTCATCGCCATTTATTTTTTTGGATTCTCTTAACACTGCTGTTTTTAAGCCAGCAAAAGATAAATTACATCCAGCTTTGTTGATTATCGGTTCAGGCAATTTAAAGTAATTTTTTTCACCTAATTTAGAAAATTTTTCTACAGCAGGTCCACCCGGGTATCCTAAATCTAACATCTTTGCTGTTTTGTCGAAAGCTTCTCCAAGCGCGTCATCTATTGTTGTGCCTAATTGTTCATAATGATTTACATCTCTAACAATTAAATATTGTGTATGACCGCCTGATATTAAAAGAAGTAAATAAGGAAACTTAATTTTATTTTCCAATCCAGGACTGAGCGCATGACCTTCTAAATGATTTACACCGATAAATGGTTTGTTAGAAAATGCTGCTATTGATTTTCCGATATTAAGCCCTACTGTAAGACAAACAATTAATCCTGGTCCAGCAGTAGCTGCAATTCCATCAATTTCTTTCAAGGAAATTTTGCTATCTTTTAACGCCTTATCAATAATGAATTCTATATTTTCTAGATGAGCTCTTGCAGCTAGTTCAGGAACTACCCCACCAAATTCTTTGTGCTCCTCTATTTGACTTGATACTACATTAGACAATATATCCGCAGTACCTTTTTCATTTTCTCTAATTACTGCAGCGGCTGTTTCATCGCAGCTTGTTTCAATTCCTAAAAAAGTAATTTTTTTATTCATTATTTATACGTTAAAATTTAAAATAGTATAAAATACAATCGTCAAATATATAAACTAATAATGAAAAAAATTACAATCGGTGCCAGAGGAAGCAAATTATCCTTAGCTTACGTTGAAAAAGTTAAGAGTCTTATTTTAGAAAAATCAAAAGATCTTAATGACGGCGATTTTGTTATAAAAACGATTAAAACTTCTGGCGACATACATTCTAATGTAAAATTGTCAGAGATAGGTGGAAAAAACTTATTTTGTAAAGAGATCGAAGAAAATTTATTAGAAAATAATATTGATATTGCTGTTCACTCTTTAAAAGACATGGAGTCGGAACAAAATGAAAATTTAATTATTGGTGCATACGTTAAAAGAAATGATCCTCGCGATGTTCTTATCTGCAATAGAATTAAAAATTTTAATGAACTGTTAAAAGGAGCAAAAATTGGATCAAGTTCAAGAAGAAGGGAACTGCAATTAAAAAAAATTAATAAAAATGTTTCAGTATTAAATATCAGAGGAAATATTGATACAAGGATTCAAAAACTAGAAGATCAAAAATTTGATGCAATTGTCTTAGCTGCCGCTGGGGTAAAAAGTTTAAATTTAGAACATAAAATTGGTTTAATCTTTGATACTAATGAAATTATACCAGCAATAGGACAAGGCATTATTGCTGTTCAATGCAGAAAAGATGACGAGAAAATTAAAGATATTATAAAAAGAATTAATGATACAGAAACTAGTCTTTGCGCAATAGCAGAGAGAAAAGTTCTTCAAACGATAGGTGGTAACTGTGAAACAGCAATTGGTGGATTTGCAGAAATTATTAATAATACTCTTATATTGAAGGCACAACTATTTTCTGATGAAGGCGATGAAAGTTTCGAATATAAGTTTACTGGTAGCGATGTAGACGCAACTAATATTGGTAAAATTGTTGGAGAAAAATTGTTAAACTTGGCTGGAAAAAAATTTAAAACAAGATGAACATTTTAATAACTAGGCCATTAATTGACTCAGAAGACTTAATGGGAAAACTTTTTTCTTTGGGTCATAAAATAATTCATATTCCAACTTTAAAGATATCGCCCGCTAAAACAGAGTCAGTGGATTTAAATGAATACGATGCTATTATATTTACTAGCGCAAATGCAATTAGGAATCTTACAGTTATAAATGAAGAAAAAAGCAAATTATGTTTTTGTGTAGGGTCTATTACTGAAAAAATAGCTAGACAATCAGGCTATCTTAATACTCTTTCAGCTGGAGGTACTGTAAATGCATTGAAAAATTTAATAATTAATTCTAATCAAATTAATGAAAAATCTAGGCTAGTTTATTTTTGCGGAGATAACGTAGCTTACGATTTAGATTTAGAGCTTAAAAGAGAAGGTTTAAAAATCAGCAAGATAATCAATTATAAATCTAAAAAAATTACGGATTTAAATGATCAAAATAAAAAGATAATTACCAGTCATTCTCCCGACATAATATTTGTTTATTCACTACGCAGTGGTGAGAGTTTTATAGAAATAACAAGAAATTATTCTCTTTATCCATTAATGACAGGGTCCAAAGTTATGTGTATAAGCGACAAGATAGCTAGTTTATTTAAATCAGATGGATGGAAAAAAGTAGAAGTGTTTAATCCTGGAGAAGAATTGTTAAAATTATAGGAACTAGAAAAATGAATGTATTAGAAAACTTTAAAGATTTATTTCTAGAAATTTG
This sequence comes from uncultured Pelagibacteraceae bacterium, assembly GCA_902569785.1. Lineage (GTDB taxonomy): Bacteria > Pseudomonadota > Alphaproteobacteria > Pelagibacterales > Pelagibacteraceae > Pelagilacustribacter. Next base: position 6,350 of record CACFVO010000011.1, on the reverse strand, counting down.
GCAACAAGGTATTGCTGGAGTTAACTTTACTCAAATCGGATTAGCGATTGCAATATTCTTATTTTTTTTACTCTTACGTGGTTTAATTGCAAAATTTATTCTTCAGAGATTAAAGAACTATGTTGCTAAGACTTCAAATAAATTTGATGATGCTTTAGTAGAGTCATCTGCAGGTCCTGTAAAATTCCTCCCAATAGTACTTGGTATATTTATGGCAACATCCTATATGGATTTCGAAGGGAAAATGTCTATCTTTGTAGATAATATAAATCGTTCTTTAATAACGATCCTGATATTTTGGTTAATCCATCAAGTAGTAGAACCTATAACTTTCTTAATAAAAAGAGTAGAGGAACTATTATCTAGAGATTTGCTAAACTGGGTTATTAAAGCAAACAAAATTTTAATTATCTTTTTTGGTTTTGCGGCTACCTTAGATATCTGGGGAATAAAAATTGCTCCTATAATTGCAGGGCTGGGTTTATTTGGTGTTGCTGTCGCTTTAGGAGCGCAAGATTTATTCAAGAATTTAATTTCTGGTATTTTGGTTTTAGTAGAAAAAAGATTTAAAATTGGAGACTGGATATACGTAGAAGGCATTATTGAAGGAATCGTAGAAAGAATAGGATTTAGATCTACAGTAATAAGAAAATTTGATAAATCAATCGCGACCATACCCAATTCTTCATTTGCAGAGAATGCAGTAGTTAATATTACTGAAACAACAAATTGGAGGATTAGTTGGATTATAACTTTACAGTATAGTTCTACAGTAGAACAATTGAAAAATATAAGAGATCAAATAGAGAAATTTATAACTACAAATAAAGATTATAAAATTGGAGAAGACACAGAGCACGCTGTTAGAATTGATAAATTTTCTGACAGCTCAATAGATATGTATATTAGATGTTTTACAGTAACAAATGATTGGGGAGAGTGGCTTAAGATTAAAGAAAGATTAGCTGTTAAGATAAAAGAAATTGTAGAGAGTAACGGCGCTTCTTTTGCTTTTCCAAGCACATCAATTTATGTGGAGAAAAAGTAATGAAATCAATTTTTATACTTTTTGATAATATTGTAACCCTTTATATTTGGGTTTTAATTATTAACGTTATAATGAGCTGGCTTGTTGCATTTAACATTATAAATACAAGTAATCGATTTGTTTATTCTGTTTTGGATGTTTCACATAAGTTAACAGATCCTCCTTTAAATTTCATTAGAAGATATCTTCCTAATCTAGGTTCGATAGATATCTCTCCAATTATACTAATTTTAGGACTTATGTTTCTTAGAAACTTAGTTTTTGAAATGTTTGCACCTTCGTTATTTTAATTATGATTATTGATGGGAAAAAAGAAGCAGAAATTTTAAGGGATGAAATTAAAAAAGAAATTATATCAATTAAAAATAAAACCAATAAAGTCCCAGGATTATCAGTGATTTTGATTGGCGATCTTGTTCCAAGCCAGATTTATGTCAGAAATAAAGAGAAAAATTCAAAAGAAGTTGGAATGAATTCTAACATTATTAAATATTCAAAAGACGTAACTGAAGAAGAGGTTTTAAAAAAAATTAAAGAATTGAATAATGATAAAAACGTATCGGGTATTTTGGTACAACTTCCTCTTCCTGATCAAATAGGTAAAGAAAAAATTATTAATTCGATCGACCCATCAAAAGACGTAGATGGATTTCACCCCATAAATGTGGGAAATTTGGCTTCAGGATACAAGGCGATTGTTCCATGCACACCTTTAGGATGTTTGATACTAATAAAAAAAGTTGAAAAAAATTTATCAGGTAAGCATGCAGTAATTATCGGTAGGTCAAATTTAAACGGTAAGCCAATGGCACAACTTTTATTAAAAGAAAATTGCACAGTTACAATTGTTCATACAAAAACAAAAAATTTGAAAGAGGAATGTTCTAAAGCAGATATTTTAATTGCCGCGGCTGGGAAAGCAAAATTAGTAAAAAAGGACTGGGTTAAAAATGGTTCAATTATTATTGATGTAGGCATTAATCAGGAGGGAGACAAAATTGTTGGCGATGTTAGTTTTGAAGAAGTTAAGGATAAGGCGAAAGCTGTTACCCCAGTTCCGGGAGGTGTTGGGCCTATGACGATTGCTTGTTTGTTAAAAAATACTTTAGAGTGTTTTAAAGCTCGTTTGACTTAGAATTATCAATCTTTAAATATTTACTATTTCTGAATCTTATTACTACTGTAGCTATTGCAACAATTAATATAGCAACTGAAATATAAATTAGATTTGAAGGATCACTCTCTTTATCTTGTAATATAATAAATCGAGCAAGTGCAGTTATTGCAATTACTAAAGGATAAGTAATTCTAACAGATCTTGTTTCCCAGTAGGACTTTACTAGCCCAATAACCTCAATGTAGATGAACATAAGTAGCAAGTCTGCTAACTCAATATTTTTGTTGTCATACATTTCTTTTACCTCTAAAAAAAATGCAATTATGGTTGATACCAATACAAATAGCACTGCAGTTAACTGAATATTTCGAATCGTATTGTTCATTAATTAATTATTATCAGAATTTTAAGATTTGTATAACTGTTTAGCGTGGTATTTAATAAATTTTTCTATTTTAGACTTTTTAAAAGATTTATTTTCCTCGAAAGAAACTTTTTTCATAGAATAAGCTTTATTTTTTGTTCTTCTGGATAAAATTGTCACGTTACCTTTATACAAACTTAACACAACATCACCTGAAACTTGATTTCTTTTTTTATCAACTATTTTTTGGAGATTTATTCTTTTTTTGGAAAACCAGTAACCATTATAAACTAATTCAGCATATTCAGACATTATTCTTTCTTTTGCATGGACTGTATTTTTATCTAAAGTGACAGACTCTATTGCTCTATGTGCTACATATAAAACTGTGCCGCCTGGTGTTTCATAAACTCCCCTTGATTTAATGCCTATAAATCTATTCTCTACTAAATCAACTCTTCCAACACCATTTTTCCCAGCTAATAAATTTAATTTATCCAAAAGTTTTTCCGGGCTTAATTTTCTTCCATTAATAGAAGTTGGATCACCGTTTTTAAAAGTAATTTTAATTCTTGTCTTTTTATTTGGAGCTTTCTCAGGAGAAACAGTTCTTTGATAAATAAACTCTGGTGCAGAATTTTTAGGATTTTCTAAAACTTTTCCCTCAGTGGACGTATGGAATATATTATCATCTACTGAAAAAGGAGGCGCTCCTTTTTTATCTTTTGGAATAGGAATGTTATTTTTTTTAGCATAATTAATTAAATCAGTTCTAGACTGTAACTTCCATTCTCTCCATGGAGCTATAATTTTAATTTTTTTTCCTCCAAAAAAAGCATAGCCTAACTCAAACCTCACTTGATCATTACCTTTTCCTGTAGATCCATGAGAAACTGCAAAGGCCTTAAATTTTTTTGCTATAGCTATTTGTCTTTTTGCAATTAATGGTCTTGCTATTGAAGTTCCTAAAAGATAAATCCCTTCATAAACTGCATGAGCTCTAACCATAGGAAAAACGTAGTCTCTTACAAATGTATTTTTTAGATTTTCAATTATTATTTTTTTAACCCCTAATCTTTTTGCATTTCTAATAATTTTTTGTTTGTTCATTTTTTGACCAATATCAGAAGTGTAAGTTATAACCTCAGCTTTATAGTTTTCTTGAAGCCATTTAAGAATTATTGAAGTATCAAGCCCGCCCGAGTAGGCTAAAACAATTTTTTTCATTTAACTGCAAGTTTTTTTTGCGGTATTGTATGCTTTAGTAAATCCCATCATTGAGTAATGATCTGTAGTTTCAGCACCTTTAGTTGTTCTTGCCTTAACGATTAAGTTTGTTGCTCTTTTCATTAATTTAATAAATTTTTGTTCCTCTTGGTCATCGAGTAACCATGCAAAATTTTTCTGAGAAAAAAAAGAATATCCTTTTTTTCCAGAGCTAGCTGTAACAGTTGATGATTTATAGTCATGCCCACTTGTTATACTAACTTCATCTTTGATATCTTCTGATGGTCTGAAAGTAACAAATAATTTTGATTTTTCTCTTTTAATCGAAGCAGGAGCTCTTTTAGTAGGTATAGTTTGTGCAAAACAAATTTTTCCTTTATCAGTTTGAGCTGTAAAGCTTTCCCAATTTTTGTATTTTCCAGTAGATCTTGGAGTATTAGCACTTGCACTAAAAGAAAATAAAACAAGTAAGATGAAAATAAAAATTTTTTTAAATAACATAAATTTATTTTTATACTAAAAATAATCTATTTCAATGGTTTGAATTAAGGGGCAGGATTAGGATTGTTATTATGTATAATATTGATCTTTTCTAATACCTCTTCCGTCAATTTGATATTCATGCTTTCAATATTTTCTTTCAATTGCTCCATTGTCGTTGCACCAATAATATTACTTGTTACAAAAGGTCTAGAATTAACAAAAGCCTGAGCAAGCTGAACCATTGTGATATCATTTTCTTTAGCTAACTTGTAGTATTCGTCATATGCTTTCATCGCTAAGGGATTAATCATTCTTTCCCAGCCCTTAAATAAAGTCATCCTTGCATTTTTAGGCATTTGACCACCCCTATATTTTCCAGATAAAGCACCTGAAGCCAAAGGATAATAAACCAGTAAACCACATTTTTCTCTTATAGAAATTTCTGACATACCTATTTCATAAGTTCTATTTACTAAGCTGTAAGGATTTTGAACTGACATCATTCTAGGTAGGTTTTTGTTATTAGATATCTCCAAATATTTGGATAGACCATAAGGAGTCTCATTTGATATCCCTATGTATCTAATTTTTCCACTTTTTATGAATTTCTCTAATGCATTTAGAACACTCTCAAAATCATTCCATTTTTTTTCATTTTTATTGATTGTATATTCTCTTCTTCCAAAAGTATTAGTTGATCTTTCAGGCCAATGTAATTGATATAAATCTATATAATCTGTTTTTAATCTTTTAAGACTTCCTTCAATAGCCTCACCAATCCCTTTTTCATCAAAGCTGTTTTTACCACCTCTAATCCAATCTAAACCAGGTCCAGCAATTTTTGATGCTAAAATAATTTTGTCTCTATTCTTTTTTTTTTCAAACCAATTTCCAATCATAACTTCAGTTTTTCCGTATGACTCTGCTGTAGGGGGAATAGAATAAAGTTCTGCAGTGTCAAAAAAATTCACACCTTGGTCCAGTGAATAATCCATTTGTTCAAAAGCATCTTTTTCTGAATTTTGCGTTCCCCATGTCATCGTTCCAAGGCAAATTGAACTGACGTCTAAATCTGTGTTTCCTAATTTTTTAAATTTCATAAAATCTTGATATTTTTGGTTTTTAAAGCAATTATTGACTATTGAAAAGTTAATAAAAATTCTTATATTTAAAATATGGAATTTAATAAACAAACTTCTACAACAAGATCCTCAGCATCTGAAGCTATTATCGATCAAGGTCTAAGAGCCTACATGCTGAAAGTTTATAATTACATGGCTTCAGGAGTTTTATTAACCGGTGTTGTTGCTCTCTTCTTTTTTAAAATGGCAGTAGTGACCTCAGATGGCGGACAGATAATTGGTTTAACTAATTTTGGAAATACAATTTATGCTTCAGGTTTAAAATGGGTAATTATGTTAGCTCCGCTGGCTGTAGTTTTTTATATGAGTTTTGGAATTGCTAAAATGTCTGCAACAAAAGCTCAGACGACTTTTTGGGTTTTTGCGGCCTTAATGGGAGCTTCCCTTTCTTCAATATTTTTAATTTATACAGGAGCAAGCATAACTAGAGTTTTCTTTATTACTGCAGGAACCTTCGGAGCAATGAGTATTTATGGCTACACAACCAAAAAAGATTTAACGAAATTAGGTTCTTTTCTAATGATGGGTCTTTTTGGAATAATCATTGCATCAATCGTTAATATTTTTATGAAATCTTCAATGATGTATTTTGTGATTTCTATTATTGGAGTTTTAGTATTTGTTGGGTTAACTGCTTACGATACTCAAAAAATTAAAAACATGTATTTAGCTAGCGATAGTGGTGAGCTAATGGGCAAAAAAGCAGTGATGGGTGCTTTAACATTATACCTAGATTTCATTAATCTATTTATTATGCTTTTAAGACTTTTTGGTCAAAGAAGATAATTATTTTACCAATCTTAAATTATTCCAGTTAGTTTTATTAATCAGTTGATTTAGATTTTCTGATTTTTTAATAACATTTCCGTTCTTATCTTTTATTAGGAATTTTTCATTGTAATAATTAGGTTTGAGATTCTTTAATATTCTGAGAACTGGTTGATCAGATGCTCTTTGATAAACATCAAA
>CACFVO010000010.1 GCA_902569785.1 uncultured Pelagibacteraceae bacterium | reverse complement strand
TAAAAATTGTTGGGATAGGAAATGTTATGAATAAACTTCCAATTACTGCTTCAAGTCTTTACGCCAAAAATATATTTAGTTTTATCAGAAATTTATATAGCAAAGAAAAAAAACAATTTGTTTTAAACATGGAAGATGAAATAATCAAAAGTACTTTAATAAAAAAGGAAGGCAATTAATATGGAAATTGACCCGTTTATATTCAGATTTAGCATATTTATTTTATCAATTTTCGTAGGATATTATGTTGTTTGGAGTGTGACCCCATCTTTGCATACACCATTAATGTCAGTAACTAATGCAATTTCTTCAGTAATTATAGTAGGTGCAATAATTGCGGCTCTAGCAAGCTCATCAAATGATATTTTTGGCACATCAAATATTTTTGGTTTTTTAGCGATCGTTTTGGCAGCAGTCAATATATTTGGTGGTTTTTTAGTTACTCAAAGAATGCTTCAAATGTACAAAAAAAAGAAGAAAGATAAAAAATGATATCACCTAATTTATCAGCAATATTTTATTTAATTTCTGGAATACTTTTTATTCTTGCCTTAAGAGGTTTATCTTCTCCAGAAACATCTAGACAAGGTAATTTTTTTGGAATTTTGGGAATGATAATTGCAATTATGGTTACTTTTTTAACAGTAGGAAATTTTTCAACTGCAATGAATTATGTTCTATTATTTTTGGTTATTGGAGGAGCTATAGGGGCTTTTATAGCATTTAAAATACCAATGACCGCTATGCCAGAGTTGGTGGCTGGTTTTCACAGTCTTGTAGGTCTTGCTGCTGTTTTTGTAGCTATATCAGCTTTTTTAAATCCCCAAGCTTTTAATCTTGGTTCATCTGGAAACATAAAACTTGCGAGTTTAATCGAAATGTCAATAGGAGCAGCAGTAGGAGCAATCACTTTTTCAGGATCAATAATTGCTTTCTTAAAACTTCGAGGAATAATGTCAGGCTCACCAATTATTTTTATAGGTCAACACTTACTTAACTTATTATTAGGGATATTTATTATTGTATTAATTTATTTTTTGTGCAAAACGCAGTCAGAAAGTTTCTTTTGGGGCATGATCGTTACATCTTTTTTAATTGGGATTTTATTAATTATTCCAATTGGCGGAGCAGATATGCCTGTTGTAATATCGATGTTAAATTCTTATTCTGGGTGGGCAGCTGCGGGAATTGGATTCACTTTAGAAAATACTGCGTTAATTATTACTGGAGCTTTAGTAGGATCTTCTGGAGCAATATTATCATACATAATGTGCAAAGGTATGAATAGATCATTTTTTAGTGTCATACTTGGAGGATTTGGAGGTGATACAACTATTAGCAAGGAGAAACAAAAAGACCAAAAACCAGTTAAGAGTGGAAATGCCGAAGATGCAGCTTTTTTACTTAAAAATGCTTCTTCAGTAATTATAGTTCCAGGATATGGAATGGCTGTTGCACAAGCTCAACATGCTTTAAGAGAAATGGTAGATACTTTGAAAAAAAATGACATTAAGGTTTCTTATGCTGTTCATCCTGTGGCGGGAAGAATGCCTGGACACATGAATGTTTTATTGGCAGAAGCCAATGTTCCTTATGATGAAGTTTTTGAATTAGACGATATAAATAATGATTTTGCTAATACTGATGTAGCTTTTGTTATAGGAGCCAATGACGTTACAAACCCTGTAGCTAAAACTGACCCGCAAAGTCCTATTTATGGAATGCCAGTTTTGGATGTTGAAAAATGCAAGTCAGTTTTATTTGTTAAAAGAAGTTTATCTCCAGGTTATGCAGGAGTTGATAATGAACTTTTTTATAGAGAGAATACTATGATGTTATTTGCTGATGCTAAAAAGATGACAGAAGATATTGTTAAAAATATTTAAATATGTCTAGAACCAAAATATTTTGTGACATAGCTGATAGTAAAACTATTAAAGAGTTTAATAAAAAATCAATTGTAGATGGTTTTACCACTAATCCTAGCTTAATGCGAAAAGCTGGGGCTAAAAGCTATGAAAAATATTCAAAGCTTCTTTTAAAAATTTGTAGAAAAAAACCAATTTCGCTAGAAGTTTTTGCAGATAATTTTTCTGAAATGGAAAAACAAGCATTAAAAATTAATTCTTGGGGAAAAAATATTTATGTAAAAATTCCGGTTATTAATAGCAAAGGGAAGTTCACAGGAAAACTAATAAAAAAATTAAACAAAAAGAAAATTAAGCTGAATATTACAGCAGTTTACACTGTAGCCCAGGTAAAAAAAATCAATCGATGTCTTGACAATAAGACAAAATCTATAATTTCAATTTTCTCAGGGCGCATGGCAGATGTAGGCAAAGATCCTGTTCCAATCATAAGAAAAGCAGTTCAATTGACTAGAAGCAAAAACAATGTGGAAATACTCTGGGCTAGCACAAGGGAACCTTATAATTATACTCAATCTAAGCAATTAGGTTGTCAGATTATAACTATGCCACCTAAAATCATTGAAAAAGTTTCTAAATTTGGAAAATCATTTAATGAACTGACCAAAGATACGGTAAAAGCCTTTTTAACAGATAGTAAGAAATCAAAATTTAAAATTTAATTGATTGCGGGGGAAAGATTTGAACCTTCGACCTTGAGGTTATGAGCCCGACGCTCGTACCTTTCTGCCCGTATAATTAACACAAAACTTCAAAAAGCTAGATAAATTTTTCAAGATTCATTAATTTTGTGTCAGGTGTGTGTCGGTAGACATTGCAGAAAAAAAGTGAGAAAATTGTGTCATGAAAAAATCAATTATAATACTATTCGTATTAGGTTTTATTTCAGCGTGTGGTACTTATAACCATACACCTATTATTGATAGCAGAGGATCTCATTTAAAAGGTGCGGATCTTAAACGTTATCATGATGATCTTTTTACATGCCAAGAAATTGCAGCTAACCAAGAAGTAAATAAAAAGAAAACTCGTATCTTTACTGAAAGATGTATGGAGGGAAGAGGATATGTCATTCTGGATAAAGATATGTAGTTTAATTGTCCTGTTATTTTTTATCTCCTCTTGTGCTGATTATAAACCTGTTATCGATTTTAGAGGTTCTGAAAAAAAAGGTGCAGATCTAGAAAGATATAACGACGATCTTTCTTCTTGTAAAAAACTTGCTAAACAAACAATTCCTAGCTCACAACATAACATAGAAAAAGTTTTAATATTGCCTGAATTTACAGAACGAGGATTGATTATAAAAAAATGCTTGGCAGGAAGAGGCTGGTCTGTTGTACGTTAAAAAAATTATTCTATTAGTGAGTTTGATTTTTATTGTATCTTGTACAAGTTACAATCCTGTAGTAGATCATCGAGGATCCGAAGATGGAGTTTCAAAACGTTACGACGACGATTTATCTACTTGTAGAAAGATTGCCACAGAAAATATTAATCAAGCATGGGAAGGATATAAAATAGTTCATAACTGGTACATTAGACCAGGTATGCTTTGGCTTCCTGACAAAATGGAAATGCGATATAAAAAATTAGTCAAGACCTGTTTGATGAACAGGGGTCACAACGTATTAGATTAAGATCTCAATAGATTATGTTTAAATGTTTCACTTGGAATTTAGGACATAGATTAAAAAAAATTCCTTCACAAATGAAAGCTGTAGTGAAGAGAAATCCTGATATTATTGCATTTCAAGAAATAACATTAGAATCATCTAAAATAATAAAAGAAATTTTATCGTCGAGTTATAAAAATATTTTAGATAGTTTTGAACTAATGATAGATCAATCCTTATTGAAAGGACCTAGAAGACTGGGTGTATTGATTGCTACTAATTATGATTTAAAACCTAGATCACAAAATGAATTTGAAATAACTTGGATTGAAAGAATTTTAGCAGCAGATATTACTACTCCCCATGAAACAATTGAATTTTATAATACTTATATTCCTCCAGGCTCTTCTAATCGCTGGAAAAAAATAGAAACTTTAGAAGGTCTTTATAAAGGTTTGGCTAAACATACGGCAAAAAAAAGAATTTTATGTGGTGACTTTAACACTCCTCAGGATGAATTATTAAAACATGGAGTTTGTACTTTTGCACAGAAAATTAATAAAAAAGGAGTACCAAAACTTAAAAAAATATTTAGAGGAGGAAGTGGAAATCGTTGGGACCAAGGAGAGAGGAATATATTGGAAGGTTTAAAAGAATTTGATCTCAGTGATGCTTATAGACGGATTCACCCTATACCAAAGAAAGCTTACAGCTTTGTTATAGAACGAAGAGGCAAAGTGGTTGCTAAAAGACGGTTTGATCATTTTTTTCTCTCTAAAGAATTTAAAATAAAATCCATAGAATACCTTCATCAATTTCGAGAGAGTGGATTAAGTGATCATTCTCCATTAGAATTAATAGTTCATTGAAAATTCACCTACTGTTGTGTCAGGTGTGTTTCAGAAATTGTCTTAACATTAAATTTTGGTTGCGGGGGAAGGATTTGAACCTTCGACCTTCAGGTTATGAGCCTGACGAGCTACCAGACTGCTCCACCCCGCGTTGAATTACAATTTCTTAATATTTATTGCTTGGAGTTTATTCTTTTCTTCTTTTATGTCGAATTTTATTTTTTGTTCCTCTTTCAAGACTCTTAGTTTCGACTCTTCTAGAGATGAAACATGTAAAAAAATGTCTTTATTTGTTTCATCATCAGTTATAAATCCATATCCTTTTTTTGCATTAAACCACTTAACTTTACCTGATGGCATGATTGATCCTCTCATCTTATATAAATTAGTACCTATTTTTTAATTTTTGGAGTTTTTTTATTCTTTTTATATTTTCAGTTTGAACTCTTTTTTTTCTTTCCGAAGGTTTCTCATATGTGCTCTTCATTTTCATAACCTTAAAAAAACCTTCCTTTTGAAGCTTTCTTTTTAAAACTCGTATTGCTTGTTCAACATTGTTATCTTTAACGTCTATTTTAATAAAATCCTCCTGTTAATTTTATGTTAGTTATCATCTGCTTTAGTAATTGTCTATACTGAAGCTACTTGGGTTTTTTTTTCTTCTCTTATTTTAGCTTTTTTCTCCCTTTCAACTCTTCTTTTGGCTTTTGCAATACTTTTTTCAAAAGCTTCTTGAGTACATAGCGCTAAAATAACTGGATCTCTTGGTTTCAGATTTGAAAAATTCCAATAGCTTCTTTTTCTAATCAATGAAACAGTGCCTTTTGTGCTACCAACTAGTTTTGAAATTTGCCCATCTGTTAATTCAGATGCATTTTTACATAACCATAAAATAGCATCGGGTCTATCTTGTCTTTTAGATAGAGGGGTATATTTAGGTTTTTTTCTCTCTTTAACTTCAACCTCATCAATTTTTTGTAATAAACTTAATTTTTTTTCAGGATCTTTTGAACAATTTTCTACTTCATCTCTCGATAATTGACCTGCTAAAATTGGATTATAAGCTTTAATACTTTTGGCAACATCTCCATCAGCAATTCCTTTAACTTCGAGTTCATGTAAATTACAGAATTCAGCGATTTGTTTAAATGTTAGCGTTGTATTTTCTACCAACCAAACAGCTGTAGCTTTTGGCATAAAAGGTGTTTCTGACATATTCTATTTTTTTTTTCTAAGGTTGCTAAATTTTTTATTATATTTGCTTACTCTTCCTTTATCTAAAATTTTTTGTGCACCACCAGTCCATGCATAATGAGATTTAGGGTCAATATCTAATTTTAAAGTATCATTCTCTTTTCCCCAGGTAGATCTAGTCTCAAATTCGCTACCATCAGTCATAACAACTTTTATCTTATGATAATCAGGATGTATGTTTTTTTTCATGGTGCGAGTTTTATATTATTAAAGGTTTTTACTCAATATTTTTTTTAATGATTAAATCACTTAATTCATTATGAATATTTGCATTTGAAGCTAAAATGTTCCTTTTTAACGGCACCTCATTATCCGGTTCAAAAAAATCAATAAATCCACCAGCTTCTTTTAAAATAATTATACCGGCAGCTATATCCCAATAATTTAACTCTCTCTGCCAATAACCGTCAAATCTACCGCACGCAACATAAGCTATGTCTAAAGCCGCACTACCAAATTTTCTTACGGGAGTTAGAATATTATTTGATACTTTAATAAACTCTGAAAAAATTTCTTCTTTCATTTTACTTGATTGTCTGGGCCCACCAGTGACAAGTAGAGCATCTTTTAGTTTTTTTTTGTTTGAGACTCTTATTCTAGAATTATTCAAATACGCACCGTTTCCTTTTTCCGCTAAAAACATTTCATTTTTAATGGGATCAAAAATGACACCACATTTAATTTCATTTTCTTCTTCGTATCCTATAGAAATAGCAAATTGAGGTATTCCATTTAAAAAGTTTGTGGTTCCATCTATAGGGTCAATAATCCATCTATTATTTTTATTTGCTTTATTAATAATTCCAGATTCTTCTGTAATAATACCGTAATCAGGATGAGCTTTTTGTAATTCTTCAATGATTATTTTTTCTGTTCTTTTGTCCGCTGAAGTTACAAAATCACCAGGACCCTTAGAGGAGACTTGTAAGTTTTCTATTTCACCAAAATCTCTTATTAAAGATCTTGATGCTTTCATACAAACTTTTGTAATAATATTTATTTGAGGAGAATTTAATCTCATCAGTTAACTCTCTTTACATATTCTAAAGTACGAGTATCTATTATAATTTTTTCACCACTTTCGATAAAAGGAGGAACATCTATTTTTATTCCACAATCTAATACTGCTGGTTTGTAAGAGGAGGAGGCTGTTTGATTTTTTATAGCAGCATCTGTGCTTTCAATAGAACATTCTATATTTTTAGGAAGCTCTATTGAGATAGGTTTTTCTTCCATAAAAGAAATTGTAATTTCAAGATTTTCTTTTAATAGCTTATATTGTTCTCCAGTTACAGATTTTGGAATTTCCACTTGTTCAAAAGTTTTACTGTCCATAAAATGACAATTTTCTCCATCGATATATAAAAAATTAAATTTTTTTTCATCTACCTCTGCTTTTTCTACAGTTTCACTTGATCTAAATCTTTCATTTAATTTTGTACCTTTGATAACACTTTTTAGTTCTACTTGATTAAACGCTCCACCTTTACCCGGTTTGACATGTTGTGTTTTTAAAACATTCCAGTAATCATTTTTATGTTCAATAATCATCCCTGGTTTTATCTCAATAGCAGTAATTTTCATTTAAATTCTCTTATAGCAATTTCTGGTTTTAATTTTGGGTTATCCCAAATATAACTCGATATTGCAATATATTTAGCTCCAGATTTAATAAATCTTTTGTAGTTTGAGTTATTAATTCCTCCTATTGCAACAATTGGTTTTTTTATATTTCTTTTTGCCCATTTTAAAATATTTAAACTAGCTTTTTTAGCATTAGGTTTTAATTTTGACTTATTAAAGGAACCAAAAGCTAAATAATCAGCTTTATTTTTAACTGCAATTTTTGCTAATGATTTTGAATTGTGACAAGTTATGCCAATTATTTTTTTTTTGAGATATTTTTTTGCAAATATTATTGAAACATCATTTTGACCTAAATGACACCCGTCTGCATTAATAATTTTTGAAATATTAGGATGATCATTAATGATAAGCTTGACTTTATACTTTCTTGTAATTTTTTTTATCTTTTTAGCAATTATAACGATCTTATTTTTTTTTATTTTTTTTAATCTTAATTGAAAAAATTTAACATTTTTTGCTGATAAAACTTTTTTCAAATCATCATAAAAACTATCATAAATTTTATTCGGAGAAATTAAATATACTAACTTTTTCAAGTTATTTAAGCAGCAACTTCTTTTTCTAAATTTTCAGACCACTCTCCCTTAGAAGAAAGTCCATTCATTTTTGCTCTATGGTCAAAAGCTTTTTGAATATTATTTTGATTATTTTGATCTTTGCCAAACGCTTTTAAAGCACTTGCTTGTAGACCCCTACCATATGAAAAGGTAATTAAAAAATTTGTATCATTAATTTTATTTATTTCATTTAAGTTTTTACTCGCTTCAATTTCTGACTGCCCTCCAGATAAAAAAGCAATACCAGTAACTTCGCTGGGAACATTTTTTTTAAGACAATCTAATGTTTTTTTTGCAATTTCTTCAGCACTTGATTTTTTTGTTGAGTCTGACCCAGGAATAATCATATTAGGCTTTAAGACAGTTCCTTTTAAATCTACCTTATGAACAGCTAGTTCATTGTAACATTCATTTAAAACATTTGTTGTTACTTGGTAACATTTGTCGATATCATGAGAACCGTCCATTAATACTTCTGGTTCAACTATTGGGACCATTTTTGCCTCTTGTACTAATGCGGCGTATCTTGCGAGAGCATGAGCATTTGATTTTATTGATTGTGATGATGGAAACTTATCTGCAATTTTATAAACCGCTCTCCATTTTGTAAATCTTGCACCAAGGTCGTAATATTCTTTTAATCTTTCTCTTAGACCATCCAAACCTTCAGTTACAGTTTCATTTTGTGATCCAGCAAGAGGTTTAGCCCCCTTATCAACTTTAATACCTGGAATGGCGTTATTTTTTGAAATTAGTTCTGGCACAGTTGGTCCAATTGTAGTTTTTTGTTTTATAGTTTCGTCAAAAAGAATAACTCCACCAATATAATTTTTCATAGCCTCTGAACTAAAAAGGGTTTGTCTAAAAACTAATCTGTTTTTTTCAGTATTTTCTACGTTTATACTTTTAAACCTTTTTGCTATTGTGCCTGTACTTTCATCAGCTGCTAATATTCCTTTACCTTTAGCACACATTTTTTTTGCAATTTCTTCTAATGTCATAGCAGATATTTATTTTAAAACATTGAGGCCGGGCAAGTCTTTTCCTTCGAGAAATTCTAAAAATGCACCACCTGCTGTTGATAAGTGTGTAAAAGCAAATTTATCCCTACTTTTGTTAATTGCTGAGATGGTATCTCCTCCGCCTAGTACTGATATAAGAGATTTTTTAGCCGTATTTTCAGAAATCTTTTTTGCTATTGCCGTGGTGCCAGTAGAAAAGTTTTTATTTTCAAAATATCCAGCAGGGCCATTCCATAAAACCGTATTAGAATGATCTATAATACTTTCAATATTTTTAATTGTTTTTGGGCCGATATCTAAGATTATTTCATTTTCCTCAACAGTGTCCTGTTTTTTTGTTTTTCCAGTACCTTCAAAATTAGTTGAGACATTGCTGTCTTCAGGAATAATAATATTGCAATTATATTTTTTAGCTTCAGCGTATATATTTTCAACTATTTTTCTAGAATTTTCTTCTACAAGTGATTTTCCAATTTTATAACCTTTGAAGGTTAAAAAAATTATTTGCCATAGCTCCAACAACAACAATATTGTTTACGTTTTTTATTAAATTATTAATTACACTGATTTTTGTCGAAATTTTCGACCCACCAATAATACAGGTAACCGGCTCTTTTTTATTTTCAATAATTGTATTTATTGCTACCACTTCTTTTTTTAAAAGCGGACCTGCATATGCCTCTGTTATATATTTTGTGATTTTATGAATAGAAGCTTGTTTTCTGTGCGAACAAGAAAAAGCATCATTAATATATATGTCACCAAGTGAAGCAAGTTTTTTTGCAAAATTATCATCATTTTCACCTTCTTCTTTAAAGAATCTAATATTTTCTAGTAAAATAACTTCACTTTCTTTTAAGTAGGAAAATTTACTTTTCGTCTCTTCATTAATATCTCCCATAAAAAAATATACATTTGTTTCTAGTTGCTCTTTTAAAAATTTATATATTGGTGTTAGAGACAATTCATTATCCTTAATACCTTTTGGTCTTCCTAAATGGCTTATAATAATTATCTTTGCTTTTTTTTTTATTAAGTCTTTTAAAAAAGGCAAGGCTGTCAAAATTCTGCTTTTGTCTTCAATTTTTTTTTCATTTAATGGAACGTTTAGATCAAGTCTAAGAAGTATGGTTTTATTTTGAACATTTAGATTTTCAGAAAAATATTTAATTTTACTCATTTAAATCGTGGTTAATTTCTAAGACTTTCTTGGATAGTGATTACTATTTTTTCTACTGATAAATTAAGATGTTCGTATATTTTTTTATAAGGAGCACTTTCACCAAATCTATCAATACCTAAAGATATACCTTTATCCCCTAAATATTTTTTCCATGAAGAAACGTTACCAGCCTCAATTGTAACGATTAAAGACTCTTTATCTAGAATATCTTTTTTAAAATCATCAGACTGTTTATCAAAAAGTTCTTGGCATGGCATCGAAACTACTTTGGATTCAATATTATTTGTTTTTAATGCATCGTGGACATTTAAAGCTAGCTCGACTTCTGATCCAGAAGCAACTAATGTAACTTTGTTGTCATGGGAATTCATTTTTACTACGTAAGCTCCATTTTCGCATTTGTTACTTTCTGAAAATTTAGGATTAATGTAAGGTAATTTTTGTCTTGATAAAGCTATTACGCTAGGTGTACTTTTATTTTTTAAAGCAATCTCCCAACATTCTAGAGTTTCATTTATATCAGCAGGACGAAAAACATTAAGATTAGGAATTGCTCTTAAACCATTTAATTGTTCTATAGGTTGATGTGTTGGGCCATCTTCACCAAGCCCAATAGAGTCATGAGAGAAAATATAAATTACCTTTAAACCCATTAAAGCGGCAAGTCTTATTGATGGCTTGCAATAATCAGAAAAAATTAAAAAGGTTCCACCATAAGGAATGAATCCGCTGTATAACGCTAATCCGTTCATAACAGCAGCCATTCCATGTTCTCTAACACCATAATGAATGTAATTTCCATCGAAATTTTTTGAACTAATTACTTTAGAATTATTTGTTTTAGTATTGTTTGATCCACTTAGATCAGCAGAACCGCCAATTAACTGAGGCAAAATATTAGAAATACTCTCTATAACTACTGATGAACATTGCCTTGTTGCCATACTTGGCTTTGATTCAAAATATTTTGTTTTTTCTTTTATAATTAAATTTTTGAGATCTTTTAAATCTGAGTCTGTATATGTGTCTTTTAATGTTGATTTAATTTTCGAGTTTTTTTTGTCTAATGTTTTTGCCCATTTTGCCTCTAACTGAATTCCTTTTTCACCAATCACTCTCCAAGCTTTTAAAATATCTTTTGGAATTTCAAATGGCTTACTATTCCATTTAAGTTTTTTTCTTACTAATGCAATTTCTTCATCACCCAGAGGAGAACCATGCGAAGAAGCTTTCCCAGATTTATTTGGAGATCCAAATCCAATTATAGTTTTGCAGGATATTATACTAGGTTTATTGGCCTTAGATGCTTTAGTTATCGCTTTTGAAATTTGCTCTTCATTATGACCATTAATTTCTAGGAAGTTCCATCCATAACCCTCAAATCTTTTTTTATAATTATCAGACACACTTAATGATGTAGAACCATCAATGGAGATTTTATTATTGTCAAAGAAAACTATTAAGTTTTTAAGTTTCAAGTGACCTGCTAAACTCATTGCCTCGTGACTAATTCCTTCCATAAGATCTCCGTCACTTGCGATTACGTATGTTTTGTTATTGATTAAAGAAGATCCAAATTTTTTTCTCAATATTTCTTCAGCAATTGCCATTCCAACTGCATTACCTAAACCTTGTCCTAAGGGACCAGTAGTAGTTTCAATACCTGAATCTTTTTTATACTCAGGATGACCTGCACAAATAGAATTTAATTGTCTAAAATTTTTTATGTCGTCTATTGAAACACTTTTATAACCAGTCAAATAAAGTAAAGAATATAAAAGCATAGAACCATGACCTGCTGATAAAATAAATCTATCTCTATCAATCCAGTTAGGGTTTTTTGGATTAAACCTCAGGTGGTATTTAAATAATACTGTCGCAACATCTGCCATGCCCATAGGCATTCCTGGATGACCCGAGTTTGCTTTTTGCACAGCATCAATCGATAAAAATCTTATCGCGTTTGATAATTGATTAAATTTTACGTTCACAGTTAAATTACCTATATAGACTTAAACTAAGTATATCAATAATATGATATAAAAGAAACATTATGAGTATTTTTGAAAAAAAAGAAAAAAACTTAAACGAACTAATTAATAAATTAGATGTATTAACTTCAACTTATTCACAGTCTTCGTATGAGACAGAAAAAATTAAAACCGAAAAAAACGAAATACTCAGACAAAAGTCAGAGATAGAAAAAAAAAATGAAGAGTTAATGAGGGAGCATAAATATTTAAAGGAAAAAATAGAAAAACTTAAAAAAGAGGCTAACAAACAATCAGCGATGGAAGATAAGTTTAATCAAGATATTGAAGAACTTAGTCAAGAAACAGAAAATTTAGTGAGCGAAATAGAGAAATGGCAAACATAAATATAAAATTTAATAACAAAGATTATCTTTTATCTTGTGATGACGGGCAAGAAGAGTCATTAAAAAAATTAACTAAGTTTCTAGATAAAAAATATAGTGAGTTAAAAGACAAGCTAGGGAATATCGGAGAAAATAAACTTTTACTGATTACTACAATACAATTAATTGATGAATATTTTGATTTAAAACAAAGAGTTGCTCAACAAAAGAAAAAATTAGACAATTTAGCTGATAAATTTCAAGAATTAAAAAGGCTAGCTATTAAATATAAAGAAGGAAAAGATAAAGAAATTAATATACTTAATGATGAATTGGATAAGTTTCAAAAAATTGTTGAAGAGAACAATAATCTTTATGAATCAATGCTAGATAAAACAACCGAATCTTTAGAAAAAATACTTTTAAACACTGAATCAACTTCTAAAATTCAGTAAATGCACAACAAGATAAGATTAAGAAAAAAATATTTTTCCATTAGAAAAAGAAAATATTTTGAGATTAAAATTGATTTTTTTAATCCACTAGTCAAATTGATTAAAAAAAATTATAAGAAAAAATATGTCAGCATATCAAGCTATTATCCTGCTCGCTTTGAAGTAAATTCTATTAAATTATTTGAAACAAAGCTCATTAATAAATTAAAGATATTTCTTCCTGTGGTGAAAGATAATCATACAATGCATTTTTATAAGTGGGAAAAAAACGATGTTTTAAAAATAAATAAATTTGGAATGTTAGAACCTGCGTTATTATCACCTCATATTGTGCCAGATATCATGTTAGTTCCTTTATTAGCTTATGATAATCAAAACAATAGACTAGGTTATGGAGGTGGTTTTTACGACCGATACCTAAATAAATATTTAAAGACACACAATAATATTTTGACAATTGGCATTGCTTTTTCATTTCAAAAACATCATAAACTTCCAGTGTCTAATAATGATGTAAAATTAAACTATATTTTGACAGAGAAAGGTATTTTTTAATTTACAATGAATATTCTTGTTCTAGGAGATGTTGTTGGTCCAGCTGGAGTTAAAGCTGTCAAAGAAAGATTGCCTCAAACAATTAAAGATAAGAAAGTGGATTTCGTAATTGTCAATGGGGAAAACGCTGCTGACTCTGGTAGAGGGATAACTAAAAAGATATTTGAAGAATTCTTAAAAGCTGGCGCTGATGTGATAACTACAGGAAATCATGTTTGGGACCATAAAGATGCTGAAGATATTGCTTATAAAAATCTAAAATTTTTAAGACCTTCAAATTTACCAAAAGACTCGCCAGGTAAAGGTGAAGGAATTTTTTTAAAAAATGGAAAAAGTTTTATTGTACTCAATTTAATGGGAAATGTTTTTATGAAAAAATGCGATGACGTTTTTATAGAAGCAAAAAAATTTATTGAAAGATTTAAATTAGGATATGGACAAGCTGATTTTATAATTGTTGACATTCATGGAGAAATTACTAGTGAAAAGATGGCCATGGGATATTTATTTGACGGCAAAGCTACAATGGTTGTTGGAACTCACACACATGTTCCCACTTCTGATCATAGAATTATGGAAAAAGGCACTGCGTATCAAACAGATCTAGGTATGTGTGGAGATTACAATTCAGTTATTGGAATGAATAGAGATAATTCATTAAAAAAATTTTTAAAAGACTCTTCTGCAGAAAATCATTTCCCCGCTTTAGGAGAAGCTACAATTTCTGGATTGCTGGTTACAGCTGATGATACCACAGGTTTGGCAAAAAAAGTTCAGCCAATTATTCTAGGTGGATCCTTACAAGAAAGAACTTAATAATGGCTGGTCATTCACATTGGGCAGGAATTAAACACAAAAAAGGTCGTGCTGATAAAGAAAGATCAAAAATTTTTTCTAAGCTTTCTAGAGAAATCACAGTAGCTGCAAAATTAGGAGATAAAGATCCTGATATGAACCCAAGGCTGAGAACTGCTATCCAAGCTGCTAAGCAAGCAAATATGCCTAAAGATAATATTGCCCGATCTATAAGCAAATCTGAAATAAGTGGTGATAAAAATTATGAAAATTTAAGGTATGAAGGCTTTGGACCATTTAATATCGCTTTAGTAATAGAGACATTAACAGATAATAAAAACAGGTCTGCATCAACCATAAGAACAGTTTTACAAAAAAATGGAGGTAGATTAGGTGAGTCTGGCTCGACTACTCATTTATTTTATAATTGTGGAATTATACATATCGATAAAAAAAAATGTAGTGAGGAAGAAGTATTTGAAATGGCCACAAATTCTGGCGCTAAAGATTGTTTTAATTTAGATAATCATCATGAAATAATCTGTGAAAAAGATGATTTTTATAAAGTTAAAAGTGAATTTGAAAAGAAATTAGATAACTTCGAATACTCTGGTATAGAGTGGAGACCTCTTAGTTATTTAGATTTAAACAAAGAGCAAAAAGAAAAAATTATAGAAATGCTTGAGTCTTTGGAAGAATTGGATGATGTTCAAAATATTTATACAAATGCTAATTTGAGGAATATCAAATTATGAAAATTATAGGAATTGACCCAGGATTAAGTGGAGCAATAGCAATTTTAGAGAACAATAAAGTGCTTAGTATTTTTGAAATACCAGTGATGTCAGACGGAAAAAAGAATAAAAGACAGCTTAATAGCGCTCAATTAGTAAAATTATTGAAAGACAATATTTCAGAAAATGATGAAGTTTCAGTAGTCGTTGAGCAAGTAAATGCAATGCCTGGACAAGGAGTTACGAGCATGTTTAATTTTGGTCAAACTTTTGGAGCAATAAAAGGCGTATGTGCTGCTTTAGGCTTACCAATCTTTTTTGTAAGACCATCGAAATGGAAAAAACATTTTGAATTAATAAATTCATCAAAAGACTCAAGCAGAACTAAAGCAATAGAGATGTACCCTTCTTTATCAGATGATCTAGCTAGAAAAAAAGACGTAAATAAATCAGATGCTATTTTAATAGCAAGATTTTACAGTGAGACTAGATTAAATGAAGATAATTAAATAAATTTATCATATATTTAACTTTAAAAACGCCAAATTCATGACACATTCTAAAAGTAATTAACTTTAATGGAACAAGAAATAGCAGCTCAAGTCGTTGGTCTAGGTGGAAGCTCAGATTTTTCTTTATGGAAACTTTTTATAAGAGCTGATTTTGTTGTTAAATTTGTTATCATTCTTTTAATTGCCAGCTCTATTTTTTCTTGGGCATTAATATTTGATAAATTTAAATTATTTAAAAGCATAAATGCTTCAACAGAAGATTTTGAAAAAAAATTTTGGAAAGCAAAATCCGCCGAAGGTTTTAATAACAACCTTCCTGCTAATTCAAAAGATCCAGCTACAAGAATTTTTAAAACAGCGATGAATGAAGTTATTAAAACCAAGAGGCAATCATCTGCTGTTCAAGCAGCAAGAGTTGAACGTATTTTAGAAATAGCCACAGATGATGAAATTAAAAAGATAGAAAAAAATTTTACCTTTCTTGCTACTGTAGGGTCTACTGCACCATTTATAGGATTATTTGGAACAGTCTGGGGGATAATGAATTCTTTTCAATCAATTGCAATTTCTCGTAATACAAGTTTAGCAATAGTAGCACCTGGAATTGCCGAGGCTTTATTTGCAACTGCTCTTGGTTTATTGGCTGCAATTCCAGCTGTAGTAGCATATAATAAATTTAACAGTGACTCCAAAAGATATATTTCAAAAATAGATAATTTTTCAAAGAGATTTTTATCAATTATATAAAAAATGGCTTTTAAATTTAATCGCTCAAGAAATGAACCCATGAGTGAAATCAATGTAACACCATTTGTTGACGTTATGTTAGTTTTATTAATTATTTTCATGGTAACTGCACCACTTTTAACAGTAGGTGTTCAAGTTGATTTACCAGAGTCTGCAGCAGACTCTCTACCAGACGATCAAGAGCCACTAACAATAACTATTAATTCTAAGGGCGAAGTTTATATTCAAGAACATAAAGTTAATTATCAAAAAATTGTTCCGAAACTTTTAGCTATTGCAAAAAATAGAACAGACACAAGGATTTATGTTAGAGGGGACAAAACTATTAATTACGGTAGAGTTCTAGAAGTGATGGGAACGTTGTCTGGCGCAGGCTTTTCAAAAGTTGCATTAATATCTGAGCCTTACAAAAACTAAATGAAAAATGACAAAAAGTTTAATTTACTCTCTTATATTTCACTCGGTTATGATTTTGTTAACCGTTTTAACTTTACCATTCATGATTAGACAGCCGGTAGATTTGCCACCTATTGTTTCGGTTGAGTTGATTCAAATTTCAGACAAAACAAATATTCCGTTTGCTCCGAAAGCTAGAAAGATTATTAAAGAAACAAAAAAAAAAGAGGAGAGAGTAGTTTCGGAACAAGCGCCACCGGCAGCCAAACCTAAAGAAAAGCCTGATAGAATTCCTTTACCTGATGAAAAAAAAGAAAAAAAACAAATAGTTAAAAAGAAACAAAATCCTGAGGAAATAGAACCTCAAATTAGACAGTCTTCAGAATTTGAAAAAAAAGAAATTGTAGACACAAATCAAATTGCAGCTTTAATTGATAAAGCCAAAGAAGAAGAGGCAGTAAAAAGAAATAAAATGGATAAATTAACTCAGAGCAGTGTTAAGAACTCATTTGCTACTGGTTTAACCTTGTCAGAGGAAGACGCTCTAAGAGCTCAAATATTTGGTTGTTGGAGTGTACCTCTTGGATTGCCGTATGATGAGAATTTATTAGTTAGAATTAAACTAAAATTAAAAAAAGATGGAACTGTAATGAAATCTGAAATTTTGGATCATCAGAGAATGAATAGACCTGGACAAAAGTTCTATAAAGTATTAGCTGAAAGTGCTTTAAGAGCAGTAAGATTATGTCAACCACTTAAAGTTCCGCCCACTGGATACGAAAAATGGAAAGATATGCAATTAAATTTTAATCCAACAGAAATGTTAAAAGGATAAAATGAAAAAAATATTTTTTTCTTTAGTGGTATATTTGATTTCTATAAACTCTTTATATGCTTTAATAGAAGTTGATATTACTAGAGGAAATTTAGATCCTTTACCAATTGCTGTTTCGCCTTTACATGTTGATATAAAATCTGTTGAATACGAAGGTGTAAAAGTTAAAGAGTTAGGCAGTAATATCTCTGCAATCATTGAAAAAAATTTTAAAAATACAGGATTGTTTAATCCATTAAAAAAAGAAGCTTTTGTTCAGAAACCTGATATTGCGCATCTAAAACCACGATTTGAAGATTGGAGGCTAATTAAGGCACAGGCATTAGTTACTGGAAAATTATTAGTTAAAGATGGTAAATTAAAAGTTGAATTTAGACTTTGGGATTTAACAGCAGCTAAAGAAATGACAGCTTTGGCTTTTACAACAACTCCATCTAATTGGAGAAGAGTGGCTCACATAATTTCTGATAAAATATATGAACGTTTAACAGGGGAGGAAGGGTATTTTGATACAAGAATTATTTATGTTTCAGAAGAAGGACCAAAAAGCGAAAGAGTAAAAAAATTAGCTATTATGGATCAAGATGGCGCCAATACAAAATATCTTACATTAGGAAATGAACTTGTATTAACTCCAAGATTTAATCCAACAAATCAAATGATTACATATCTTTCCTATTTTAGAAATATGCCAAGAGTATATTTGTTGGATATAGAAACAGGCAAGCAAGAGGTTGTTGGAAATTTTCCAGGCATGACATTTGCACCTAGATTTTCACCAGATGGAAAAAAGATAATAATGAGTTTTGCAGAAGATGGTAATTCAGATATTTACACAATGGATTTAGAAACCAGAGTTGTAGAAAGAATTACGAATCATTCATCTATTGATACATCGCCATCTTTTTCACCAGATGGAAAATATATTGCTTTTAATTCTGACAGAAGTGGTCTCCAACAGCTTTATGTTATGAGAAGCGATGGTAGTAATGTGAAAAGAATTACTTTTGGAAAAGGAATATATGGAACGCCTGTTTGGTCTCCAAGAGGAGATTTAATAGCTTTTACGAAAATGAGAAAAGGAAGATTTTATATTGGAGTAATGAGAACCGACGGTTCAGGTGAAAGACTGTTAACAGAAAATTATTATCAAGAGGCTCCATCTTGGTCTCCTAATGGAAGAGTTTTAGTTTTCTATAGAGAGACTAAAGCTGGTTCTAAAGGAGAGGGTTTTTCAGCTACGCTATGGTCAATAGATATTACAGGATATAATGAGAGAAAGCTTACCACAAAAACTGATGCTTCTGACCCATCTTGGTCCTCTTTATTATCAAAGTGAGGGTATTTTTCATGTAATTTAAGCTTGAATAATGTTTAATAATTTGAAATATTTCAACCATCAACCCAGGGGAAAAAATGATATTTAATAAGAATTTAAAAAATATATTTTTAGTAATTTTTACAACGTTAATTTTAAGCGCTTGTTCAACAGCTAAAAAATCAGGAAACATAGACGGCGATGTTTATACTGGAAAAGAAACAGTAAAATACTTAGCCTCTGGTGTTCCAGACAGAGTATTTTTTGCTACGAATAAATCTTCTTTAACGACAGCATCGAGAGCGACTCTTAGAAAACAAGCAACTTATCTAAGAAAAAATAAAAAGCTTAACGTGACAATAGAAGGTCACGCTGATGAAAGAGGAACAAGAGAGTATAACTTAGCTTTAGGTGAGCGAAGAGCAAATGCCGCTAAAGACTATTTAATGACTTATGGAATTTCGGGAAAAAGAATTTCTACGATTAGTTATGGAAAAGAAAAACCTGTTAATCCTGCGTCAAGTGCTTTAGCTTGGTCTCAAAATAGAAGATCAGTTACAGTAAAAGTAAATTAATTTTATTTAAAATTTAAGACCCTTTAATAAATACACTATTAAAGGGTCTTTTTTTTGCCATTTTGTATATTTAAAGATTCATCATGGACCTGATTAGAAAAAGTTTTTTAATTTTTATTATACTTTTATTAGCTCTTTCACATGCCTTTCTTAAAGCTGAGGAAGAGGAAGTATTAATACAAGCAGTCGCTGATCAAATACAAGTCTTAACTAAAGATTTAAAAACATTAGAGAAAGCTGTTTATCAAAAATCAGACGTTATATCATCAAGCTCTTCTTCAATGAAATCAAGCGAGCTTAATGAAGATATTTTAACAAAACATCTTTTAAAATTAAATGAAATTGAAGACCAATTTAGAGAACTTACCAATAAATTTGAAGAGGTTAATTTTAAGTTAGATAAATTGTCTTCACGAGTTACAAAGATTCAATCAGACAATCAATTAAGATTTTCTGATCTTGAAAATTTAGGTAATGAAAATAAACAAACTAAAACAAAAACAAAAAAAGTTTTACCAGGTTCTAGTCAACCTGCAGACTTTGGTGCAAACCCAGGATATTCAGTTTCTAATTTGCCAGAAGAACAACAAACAAGTTCTATTGAAAGTGCTCAAACAGTAATTACTGAAGAGCCTGAAAAAAGAGAATCTTTATTGCCAGATAAACCTCCACAAGAACAATATGAATTTGCAGTTAGTTTTATGAAAATAGGAGATTATGAAACTGCAGAATTTGCATTAAAAGAATTTATTCAAAAAAATAAAGACCATGATTTGGCAGGCAACGCTCAATATTGGTACGGAGAGACATTTAGGATCAGACAGCTTTACTCTGATGCAGCTACAGCATACTTAGATGGATATCAAAATTATCCTAAAAGTAAAAAAGCCCCTGACAATCTTTTGAAACTTGGTATTACCATGGTTCAACTTGGTGAAAAAGATCAAGGCTGTAAGATGATATCTGGAGTAAAAAAAGAATATCCAAAAGCAACCAAGTCTGTGTTACAAAAAGCTCAGTATGAGCAAAAAAAATTCAAATGTAATTCTTAAAGATTGCTTTAAAAATTACGAAGAATTATCTCGTATTTATTTATCATTTAAAAAAAAATTAAACTCTTTTAAGAAAAAATTTTTTTTAATTGCTTTATCTGGAGGGCCAGACAGTTTAGCTTTAACAGCCTTAGCAAAAGCTTATAGTTATGAAAATAAATGTAAAATTTATTATGTTTTAGTAGATCATAATATTAGAAAAAACTCTTCAAGAGAAGCAAAGTCTGTAAAAAGATTATTAAAAAAGCATCAAATAACACTTTATGTTTTGAAAAATAAAAAAATAATTACAAAAAATATTCAAAGTGAAGCAAGAATGGTTAGATACAATCTTCTTACAAATTTTTGTAAAAAAAAAAATATTAAAACAATATTTACCGCTCATAATCTTGAAGACCAAGTAGAAACATTTTTTATCAGGCTTTCTAGAGGTAGTGGGTTACAAGGACTTTCTTCAATGAAACAAGTTAATAAAATTAG
>CACFVO010000009.1 GCA_902569785.1 uncultured Pelagibacteraceae bacterium | reverse complement strand
TTAAATTAGTTTTTATACTGAGATTTAAATCAATAATTATTAAATCAGGCTTATTATTATTAAAGCCATTTAATCTACAATTAAGTAAAGAATTATCTTTATTAATTGATTTAGATGTAGATATAATTGCCTCATATTCAGATCTAATTAAATGAGTTCGATTTCTAGAAAAAGAATTTGTTATCCATTTTGCTTTTTTATTTATAGTAAAATAATCTTTCGATGTTGCAATTTTTGCATCAACAAATGGAACATTTTTTTTTTTGCTTAAGAAATAACTTTGATAAAAATTTTGAAAATTACTAATTGCCTTTTTGTAAGCTTTGATTTTATTTTTTGCTAATTTTATTTTTATTTTTTTTTTTGTTCTGTGGTCTGTGTCATAAAAAGAGAAAAACACTCGTTTAATACCTTTTTTAATGATAATATTGGTACAAGGAGGAGTTAATCCATAGTGGGTACATGGTTCCATCGTTACATAAAGGTCAGAATTTTTAAAACTTTTCTTTGATTTTAAAGCATTAAATTCAGCATGAGGTCTTCCATTTAATGAAGTATATCCTGATGAGATAACAGAGTTATTTTTTGCAACAACACAACCTACTGATGGATTTAAACCAGTTTTACCTAGATTAATTTTTGCTAAATCAAAAGCTAATCTTAAGAAGTTATTATGATTTGTTTTCATCTAAATTGCCTACAAATTGTTCAAAATCTTTTGCTTCTTTAAAATTTTTATAAACCGAAGCAAAACGAACATAGGCAACTTTATCTAAACTTGATAAACCTTCCATTATAAATTTACCAATAGTAGAAGTTGGAATTTCACTTTCACCTAAACCCTCTAAGTTTCTAACTATCTTAGAAATAAATTTTTCAATTGTTTCCGAGTCTATTGGCCTTTTTCTAGTTGCAATTCTAATAGATTTTGAAATTTTATCTCTATCAAAGGGTTCTTTTTTACCCTTATCTTTTATTACTGTTAGTTCTTGAAACTGAACTCTCTCGAATGTCGTAAATCTTTCTTTTCTATCGCATCCACATAATCTTCTTCTTCTTATAGCTGTGCCGTCTTCTGTTGGCCTTGAGTCTACAACTGATGTATCTTTTTCTCTGCAAAATGGACAAAGCATTGTTATTTATTTGTGTTTAATCACTATATATAGGGAAAGAAGCGCAAAGATCAATCACCTCTTTTTGTACGTCTTTTTCTATTTTTGAGTTATTTGTACCATTTTTACTTAACCCTTTAACGACTTTTGAAATTAAATCAGCTATTAAGCTAAATTCATTAGGACCAAATCCTCTAGTAGTACAAGCTGGTGTTCCTAATCTAATTCCAGATGTTATCATTGGACTTTGCGTATCAAATGGAATTCCGTTTTTATTACACGTTATATTAGCACGAACTAAAGAAGCCTCCGCATCTTTACCTGTAACATTAAAATCTCGTAAATCAACAAGCATTAAATGTGTGTCCGTACCACCTGAAAATATTTTAAAACCATTTTTAACTAATTTTTCTGACAAAATTTTTGCATTTGAAATAACGTTTTTAGAATAATTCTTAAATTCATCAGATAAAGCTTCTTTAAAACAAACAGCCTTAGCTGCAATTACATGCATTAAAGGGCCTCCTTGAAGCCCTGGAAAAATTGCACTATTAAACTTTTTAATTAAATCTTCATTATTAGTAAGTATAATTCCACCTCTTGGTCCGCGTAAAACTTTATGAGTTGTTGATGTTACAACATCGGCAAATTTTGTAGGATTAGGATAAACTCCACCAGCAACCAGTCCTGAAAAATGGGCCATATCTACAAGTAAATAAGCTTTTACTTTGTCGCAAATGTCTCTAAATTTTTTAAAATCTATAACTCTTGAATATGCGCTTCCACCAGCAATAATTAACTTGGGTTTATTTTCTATAGCTAATCTCTCTACATTTTCATAGTCGATCAATCCTGTTTCCTTATCAACATCGTAATGAATTGCATTAAACCATTTTCCTGATTGAGCAGGTTTAGCTCCATGTGTTAAATGACCTCCTGAATTTAAACTCATTCCTAAAATAGTATCACCTGGCTTAATTAAGGCCAAATACACAGCTCCATTTGCTTGAGCCCCTGAGTGAGGTTGAACATTAGCAAAATTACAATTAAATAGTTTTTTTGCTCTTTCTATCGCTAGTGACTCTGAAAGGTCGACGTGCTCACATCCTCCATAATATCTTTTTCCTGGATATCCTTCAGCATACTTATTTGTTAAAACTGATCCTTGAGCTTCTAATACAGCTTTTGAAACAATGTTTTCAGAGGCTATTAATTCAATATGATTTTGTTGTCTAGTAAATTCATTTTTTACTGACTCAAAAAGTTCTTTGTCTGAATCTTTTAAACTTGATTTAAAGAAACTGTTTATAAATTTGTTAACTTTAATTACTGTAGACATTATTATTACTTTTATATTTTTTTTACTCTTCTTTGATGTCTTCCTCCCTCAAATTTAGTCTCTAAGAAAATAGATACTAATTTTAAAGCAGTATTTCTTTTTGTTAATCTTGAGCCTATAGCAATAATATTAGCATTATTATGTTGTCTAGACAATCTTGTTGATCTTGAATTATAGCAGACAGCAGCTCGAATTTTTTTCATTTTATTAGCACTTATAGCCATACCAGTTCCAGAGCCACAAACTAATATACCTACATCACTGATTTTTGATTTTACTCTATTTGAAACTTTTTTGGCATAATCAGGATAATCTACTGAGTTTTCATTAATTGGTCCTAGATCAATTATAGAAATATTTTTATTAACTAAAAAATCTTTAATATTCTCTTTTAATTTAAAACCAGCGTGATCAGATGCAATGCAAACTTTTTTAAATAAAGATTTCAAACTACTTAAATGGATTTTCTAGCACACAAGCAACCAAATGAATTCTGGATTGTTCACCACCGTTAAAAAAATTGTGGTATTTAGTATTATTGGTTATAGTTACATGCCCATCTGCAGGTAAATGTTTTGCTACGTTTTCTATTACCATAGAGCATCCTAAATTAGTTATAATAGGTATATGAAGTCTAGGTTCGGGGTCTTTATGCCAACTTAAAGTTGATCTTGGTTCTTTAAGCAACAACCTTACTCTTCCTAATTTAAATTTTTTTCTCAAAGTTTTATAAACTTCATTAAAATAAGTATTTTCAAATTCAGGTAAAATTTCAGAATATTTAGACTCATCAATTGGAACGTCTCTTTTCACTTCTTTACCGCTTTCATCAGCTATGGTCCAATAGACTCCTCTTATATTATTACCTGAAGTGGAGTTTTTATCATTTGGTATTTGATTTAAAGGAATTGCTCCAAAATTAGATACACCTTTGGGAGATGCAAAACCTTTCTTTTTTAAGACAGAATCTAAATCTTTTCTTAATTTTTTTATGTCAAATTGTAAATTCGGAACTTGATAAAAATCTGAGTAATTTAATTGAGCCATATGTCCTTTTTAGATTACTATAGTGAGTAATTATAATATAATATTTGTCGCATCAAACAAAATTTAATAACTTATATACTTATTTACATGAAGATAGTAGGCAAATTTCCTAACGTAAGATTGCGAAGAGTTCGCAACTCAGATTGGATACGAAGACTTGTATCGGAAAATAATTTAAGCATTAATGATTTAATACTGCCAATATTTGTCCGAGAAGGTCACGGTAAGGTAGAATCTATTAAATCTATGCCTGGTGTTAATAGATATTCTATAGACAAATTAAATTTGATTATGAATAAAGCTAAAAAATATAAGATTCCAATGGTAGCCCTTTTTCCTTACACACCTAAAAATAAAAAAGACAAATTTGGTACCGAAGCTCTCAATAGAAATAATCTAATTTGTAAATCCTTAAAGTTTATCAAGAAGAGATATACTGGAATCGGAGTAATGTGTGATGTTGCTCTAGATCCTTATACCTCACATGGTCATGACGGTATAATAATTGATAAACAAATTGATAATGATAAAACAATTAAGATTCTTGTTGAACAAGCTTTATTACAAGCAGAAATGGGATGCGATGTCATTGCACCTTCTGATATGATGGATGGAAGAGTTAGAGCAATAAGAAGAGCTTTAGATAAACGAAATTTTAAAAATGTGAGTATATTATCTTATGCAGCAAAATATGCATCTAGTTTTTATGGGCCATTTAGAGATGCAGTGGGATCTAAGAAAAATTTAAAGTCAGATAAAAAAACTTATCAAATGGATTATAGAAATTTAAATGAAGCATATAGAGAAATTTATTTAGATATTAAAGAAGGAGCAGATATGGTTATGGTTAAGCCTGGTCTCCCCTATTTAGATATTATTAAAAATATCAAAGATAGTTTTAAAGTTCCAGTTTTTGCTTATCAAGTGTCTGGTGAGTATAGTTTAATAAAGCATGGAATTAAAAATAAATTAATTAGTGATGAAGCTATATTGGAAAGTGTAATAGCATTTAAAAGAGCTGGAGCATCAGCTATAGTAACTTATTTTGCATTAGAAATAGCAAAAAAAATTAAAAAAATTTAGCTAAAATAATTTTCTAAAATAACTCTAGATTTTGGAAAATTTAAATTATTTGGAATAAAAAACTTATTCAGTAAGACGCTTTTAGTAAAAACTAAAGATTTTTTAATTAATAATTTTGTAATCTCATTAGGAATCTTTTCTTTTATTAAAAAAATCGGAACTTCATAATTATATCCGTCTATTTTAATTTTCTTTAAATCATAAGAATTATCTTTATGGTCTTCGAATGATCTTAAATTTGTATCATAACCAAGTTCTTTAATAAGATTAATTTCAAAAAAGATATATAGAACAATCCAATTATCTAAATCTATAGAGCTTATAAATTTTTCAAAAGATTTATAAATATTATTGTAGGGTTGAGATTCAGGCAAAAGAGAATTTAATAAAGAACATAAAGAAATTAATGCAGATGTTCTCTGTTTATCATTAAAATAATTAGGTGATATGGCTTTGATTAATTCAGTTTTAAAGTAACCAATTTTATTATCGTTTTTTGAATTGTTAAAAACAAATAATTTGTTTGAAATTTGTAAATAATTTCTAATTTTTCTGGAATTGCCACCGTAAACGATTCCAGCAATTTTTCCTTTATT
The DNA here is from genome assembly GCA_902569785.1 of uncultured Pelagibacteraceae bacterium. GTDB lineage: Bacteria > Pseudomonadota > Alphaproteobacteria > Pelagibacterales > Pelagibacteraceae > Pelagilacustribacter. The sequence continues at coordinate 16,537 of CACFVO010000009.1, read as the reverse complement.
TGGAGTAAAAACATTTATTATGTTAGCATTTTCTCTAAACTTTCTTTTTGATAAAAGATAACACTCATCTTCCCAATTCATAAAATTTTAAGAGAACGTAATAATTTACTCGCTGCATTCTGTTGAGCATTTTTTTTTGAAGATCCTGTACCTATAGCCTTTTTAGAATTTGGTATTTGCACATCTGTTTTAAATACTGGTTTATGCTGAGGTCCTGTTTTTTTATAAAATGTGTATTTTGGCAACTGTTTATACCTTTTTAGACTATATTCTTGTAGTTTGGTTTTTGAATCAATTAAAGGCAAAACTGAATTTTCAAAATATTCTCTCCAAAAATTTAAAACAAATCTTTCGGCAGATTTTAAACCTCCGTCTAAATATATGGCGCCAATAATTGCTTCTAAACAATCACCCATAATTTTATCAGCAAAAGTTTGTAAAGATTTATGTGATGGTCCTAAATACATAAAATTTTTGATATTTAATTTGTTTGCTAAACTTGAGCATGTTTTTTTATTGACAAGATTTGCAAATTTTTTATCAATTGTCCCTTCTCTTTCATTTGGATATATTTCTATTAACCTTTTAGATATAATTAAACCTAAAACTCGATCACCTAAAAATTCTAATTTTTCATTATTGTTTAAACTGTTAAAACTTTTATGAATTAAAGATTGCTTAAGCAGTTCAGAATTTTTAAAATTATAATTTAAAATCTTTTCTAATTCTTTGTTTGAGTTTTTCATTTTATTTTTTTAAAGAATCTGTCAAATCTAAAAGAATTATTCAAATTCCAAAATTTAAACATACTTCCTTTTAGAGTGTCATTTGAAAAAAAAATAATTCTAGCTTTACCTACTAAGTTAATAAAACTGATAGATCCTAGAAATCTGCTATCTTTAGAACAGTCTCTATTATCTCCAAGAAGAAAAAATTGATTTTCAGGTACTATAAATTTTTTTGTATTTTGTAACGTTCCTGATCTATTATAAACAGCAATATATTTTGCTCCATTAGGTAAAGTTTCTTCATAAGAATTTACGTTAAAAGTAAATTTACCACATCTTACTGAATTTTTTGTATTTATTCTTTTTCTAATAATCTTTTTATTATTTATTAATATTTCACCTTCAACAAATTGTATTTCATCCCCAGGTAGGCCAATTAATCTTTTTATATAGTCAGTACGATTATCCACCGGTGTTTTAAAAACTACTAAGTCTCCTTGATCAGGTTTTTTATAAAAGATTCTTTCATCAAATATATTAGGGCTGAATGGAAAAGAATGCCTACTAAAACCATATGTATATTTTGATACAAAAATTCTATCACCTATTAATAATGTTGGTTCCATCGATGAAGATGGAATATAGAAAGGCTGAAAAATAAGTGATCTTATAATTACTGCAATGATTAAAGCGCCTATTATTGTTTTAAGATTTTCAAAAATTGAATTAATTATAGTTTTTTTATTCATATAGAAATAACAACAGTAGCTACAGCAAATGGTTTATCATCTGATAAAGATAAAAAAATGCTAATCTTTTTTTTATTAAGGATCTTGTTAACTATTTTTTTTGTATTACCTAATAATTTAATAGTTGGTTTTCCAGATTTAATATTATATACGATTATTTCATCAAAATTTATTCCTCTAGAAATGCCTGTTCCAATAGCTTTTGAAAAGGCTTCCTTAGCAGCAAATCTCTTTGCATAACAATTTGCTTTATTAATTTGAGTATTACACTTCTTAATTTCATTAGCATTGAATAATCTGGTTATAAAATTCTTATTTTTTAAAGATTTTTTAATTCTATTAATATTTACTACATCTGTTCCAATTCCATATATTTTCATTATTTAATAATCTTTTTAAATTGATTGATAGTCTCAGATAAACCTACAAATATAGACTCTCCAACTAAAAAATGACCAATATTAAACTCTTTTATTCCTTTTGTTTTAGAAAGAATTTTTGCTGATTTATAAGTTAAACCATGACCTGCATGAACTTCAAGACCAATACTATTACCTAAAGTCACTGCTTTTTTTATTTTATCTAATTCATTTTTAAAACTTTTTTTTTCATTAATTAAAGTACAAAATTTACCTGTATGAATTTCAACACAGTCTGCATTTAGTAATTTAGCCTTTTTAATATCAGATTGTTTGGGTTCTATAAATAAGCTTACCCGAGAATTATTCTTTTTTAATTTATAAATAATTTCTTTGAGAAATTCCTTTTTAAAATTTAAATTTAAACCACCTTCTGTAGTTATTTCTTTTCTTTTTTCAGGAACAATGCAAATAAAAGAAGGTTTGTGTTTTAAAGCTATCTTCAGCATTTCATTAGTTGCAGCGATTTCTAAATTTAATGGAATTTTTAATTTAGATCTAATTGCACTAAGGTCTTGATCAATAATATGACGTCTGTCTTCTCTTAAATGAATTGTTACAGAATCAGCTCCACATTTTTCTGCCAAAATTGCAGCTCTTAATGGACTTGGGTATTTTTCTCCTCTAGCATTTCTAACAGTTGCAACGTGATCTATATTTACGCCCAGTCTAATATTGTTCATCAAAGATTTCTGCTGCCTGGTTTAACGGCTTCTATTAAGGATAGACTTTTTGGCAAATTATCTTTTGCGTATACTGGAATATCTAATTTGATTTGGGATATGATTTTTTCTTTTATAGCAGACTCACCTTTCGATCTGTCTATAATACATGCATATCCAATTATTCTTGCGCCAGCGTTATTAACTAATTCTGAGCATTCTAAACTTGATTTACCAGTAGTAATAACATCTTCAATTATAAGCACTTTGTTATTTTTTTTAATTGTAAAATCTCGTCTTAATTTAAATTTTCCATCTACTCTCTCTGAAAATATAGTTTCTTTATTTAATATTCTTCCAATATCATATCCTATAATAATACCCCCCATTGCTGGTGATAAAATTAAATCAAAATCATTAAATGATGATTTTATTTTCTCTGCAAGGGATATACATATTTTTGATGCTTCTTTGGGCTTACTAAGTAATTGTGCACATTGAACATATTTCGGGCTATGCAAACCTGATGACAGTATAAAATGTCCATCAATTAAAGCTTTAGTTTCTTTTAAAATTTTCAAAGATTCTTCGTATGAAAGCATTTTTTTTCTGTTTATGGCGAACTATTTTAAAATTAAAGTTACTTTGTTTTATTTGACTTATCAAGTTTGTGAAGTTTTTCAAATCTTTAATTTGTAAATCAAATGAAAATTGCAAATAATTTTTTTTTTCTTTTAACATTTCTACGTTTAATATATTGCCTTTATTCATTCCTATTAGTGAGCTTATATTACCTAGGGCACCAGGTTTGTGAGGTAAATCAACAATGATTGTGGATGTATAATTTTTTTCTTTAGTCTTGGAATCTTTTAGAGATTTATCTTGCCAGTATCGTTTGATAGAAGCTCTTGCTTTTCCAGTTTTAGATGAGGACAGCCAATGAAGAGAAGGTGAAGCGTTTTTTGAAGTTATAATCTCAACCATATCACCATTATTTAAATCTGTTTGTAATGTCGACTCTCTTCCGTTTACATTACATCCAACTGCACTCTCCCCTATTTTAGTATGTACAGCATAAGCAAAATCTATAGGTGTAGCATTTTTTGGTAGCTTAATTACAGCGCCTTTAGGTGTAAAACAAAAAACATTGTCTTGAAACATCTGAAGTTTAGTAAATTCATAGTAATGTTCAGGACTATTTCCAGTTTCAATAATTTCAACCAAATCTCTTAACCAATCATATTCTTTCCAAGATAGTTCGGAAAATTTTTCCGACGATTTATATTTCCAGTGCGAAGCTATACCTCGTTCTGCAAACTCATTCATTTCACTAGTTCTGATTTGAATCTCAATTCTATTTTTTTTTGGTCCTATTACTGAAGTATGAATTGACCTATATTTATTTATTTTTGGGGTTGAAATATAATCTTTAAATTTCCCTGGTATAGCAGAAAATTTGCTATGAAAAATACCTAATGTTTTATAACAATCATCAATACTATTAACTAAAATTCTAAATCCAATTATATCCGTAAGTTGTTCTAATGAAATTTTTTTATTTTGAATTTTTCTCCATATTGAAAAAGGAGTTTTTTCCCTCCCAGTAATAGTTGCATGAACGCCATTAGATTTTAATAATTCAATTAATTCTGCAGAAATAAGTTTAAAGGTATCTTCTCGATTGCTTTTAATAAACTTTAATCTATCTAATATCAAATCTCTAGCAGGTTTATTTAATACAGAAAATGAAAGATCTTCTAACTCATCTCGTATCCTATTCATTCCCATACGATCTGCTAAAGGAGCATAAATTTCCATTGTTTCTTTTGCTTTCCTTATAATTTTTTCTTTATCTTTTACAAAATGTATTGTTCGCATATTGTGCAATCTATCTGCTAATTTAACTAATAAAACTCTAATATCTTTAGATGTGGCTAAAATTAATTTTCTAAAATTTTCTGCTTTTGAATTATCCGATACTTTATCTTCTAAAGCGGATAATTTTGTTACGCCTTCAACTAAATTTGCAACCTCTATTCCGAATTCTTTTTTTACAGTTTCATATGTCACGTTAGTATCTTCAATAGTGTCATGCAATAAACCAGTTGTAATAGTTGCACTATCGAGTTTTAATTCCGTCAAAATATTAGCCACAGCAACAGGATGAATGATATAGGGAACGCCTTCTTCTCTTTTTTGATTTTGATGTGCGTCTAAAGCAAAGTTGTAAGCTTTGTTCAAAGATTCCGAATTTAAAAATTTGTTATATGACTTAATTTTATCAATTAGTTCACTATTATTAATCATATTTACATAATAACACTTTTACGCAATCTTGTAATCTCAATCCTTGAATTTTGGCTTAATTGACTAATTAAAAAATCAACGTTTTTCTTAAAAATAGGATGTATCCATCCTGGATCTATTTCTTTAATGGGATATAAGACGAAGTTACGAATATGGCATCTAGGATGAGGCAATATTGATAATTTATTTTTTTTTATTAAACCATTGAAATCAATTATATCAATATCACAAACTCTAGGACTATTTTTTGTCGATTTTGTTCTACCAATTTTTTTTTCAATTAAACCAATTTCAGCTAATAATTCAGTATGAGAAAAACGGTACTCAGCTAATAACCCAATATTTGCATATTTTGGAAGTTTTTTGTTTGGATATGAAGGTGTTTCATAGAAGCTTGAAATTTTATTTATCTTTAATTTTGAGTTAATTAATAAATTAATTCCAATAGAAATATTTTCAAATTTTGTTCCAAATTTTGAATTTAAATTCGAACCTATATTAAGATGTATCATTTATTATTGTTACTTAGCAATCTAGCTTTTTCTCTATTCCAATCTCTTGTTTTTTTAACCTGTCTTTTGTCGTAAAGTTTTTTTCCTTTTGCTACAGCTATTTCAACTTTAACTTTGCCTTTAACAAAATACATTTTGGTTGGTATAATAGTTAAGCCTTCTTGATTTATCCGTCCAATTAATTTGTTTATTTGTTTTCTATTTAAAAGAAGTTTTCTGTCTCCTTTTGGATTATGATTATTATATGATGATTGTCTATATAATGGTATATGTGAATTAATTAAAAATAATTCTCCATTATTATCAATGGCATATGAATCTGCAATACTACCTTTTCCCTCTCTCAATGATTTTACTTCAGATCCTTTCAGAGAAATTCCAGCTTCCAATGTCTCAATAAAAAAATAATTAAAACTAGCTTTTCTATTTAGGCAAATAATCTTTTGACCAAACGCTGTTTTTTTTATCATTAAAGTATTTTAGCAACTTTAAGAGTTTCAGAAATTTTCTTTTTTGTTTCTTCTTTTACTTGAACTAAGGGCAATCTTACATCAGGACTGCATATTCCTAATAATGAAGCGGCGTATTTTACAGGAGAAGGATTGCTTTCAATAAACATAGCGGCGTGTATAGGCTGTAAAATTCTATCTAATCTTTCTGAGTCTTTAAATCCGTTAGCACAAGACTTTTGAAATTCCGAACAAAGTTTAGGTGCTATATTTGCAGTTACACTTATAGAACCAATTCCTCCTCTTTTGTTGAACTCAAGTGAATTATCATCATTTCCGGTTAATTGTACGAAATCTTTTCCCATCAATTTAAGTTGTTTGTCTACTCTACTAAGATCACCAGTGGCATCTTTAACTCCTGCTATATTTTTTAATTCGTATAATTTTGCCATCGTTTCTACGGACATATCAATTACTGATCGAGAAGGAATATTGTAAATAATAATTGGAATACCTACGCTGTCATTAATTTTCTTATAGTGTTGATACAAACCCTCTTGAGTTGGCTTATTATAATAAGGTGTAACAACTAATAATGCATCTGATCCTGCTTTCTCTGCATACTTAGATAATTCAACTGCCTCAGAAGTAGAATTTGATCCAGTTCCAGCTATCACTGGAATTTTTCCACTAGATTCCTTAACTGCTATTTCAATAATTTTTCGGTGTTCATCATGGGACAAAGTTGGTGACTCACCCGTGGTACCACCTGGAACTATCCCGTTTGTTCCGTTTTTTAAGTGATAATTAATTAATTTACGATAAACATCCTCATTTAGAGAGCTGTCTTTAAACGGGGTAATTAAGGCTACAATTGATCCTTTAAGCATAAAACAATATAAGGTAATTAATTTAACTTATGCCTTATAAATTAATTAGTCTAGTATTTTTATTATTTTTTTTAATTACTAATAAAGCCTATTCTGAAAGTGAATTCATTTTACCAGTAAAAAAACCATCAATTTTTAAAAAAATTGAAAAAAATATTAATTTACAAAAAAAAACAAGTCTACCTCAAAAAAAACCAGTCTTACAACCAAAGACTTCTGGAAAAAAAATTGTTGATGAAAAAAAAGAAATTGATAAAAAGATAACTACCAAAAAGGAAATAGTAAAAATTGATACGTTTTTTTTATATCCTCAAAAAAAACCTGCTACATTCAAAACGAGATCTAAAGAAGCGAAAAATTCAACAATCTTAAATTCAAAAGATTTTGCTAAAGCAAAAGAAACGATGAAATTTATCAAATCACGAAAATGGAATAGCGCTATGAAAAGTGCTGAGAAAGTTAAAGATAGAGATTTTAGAACTCTAATTACATGGATGTATTTGAAAACCACGGGTAATTCTGCAACATTTAATGACTATAAAAAATTTATTGAAAGAAATTCTGACTATCCGAGAATCAACAGAATAAGATATCTTGCTGAACAAAAAATTTATTTAAAAAATAGTTCGCCAACATCAATAATTAATTGGTTTGAAAAAAATCCTCCATTAGGTGGTTTAGGAAAAATTAAATTAGCTGAAGCCTTTTTAGAGCAAGGTAAAACAGCTGAAGTAGAAAAGTTAGTGAAGGATGGATGGGTCACAGCGGAAATAAGAAAAAATGATTTAGGATATTATAGGGCAAAATTTAAAAAATTTTTAAGTTCAGAGGATCATTTAAAAAGATCTGATTATTTAGCTTGGGAAAGAAAATACTGGGATTTAAAAAGAATGTTAAAATATTTACCTAAAGATGAAAGAGCACTTTATAATGCAAGACAAATATTAATGAGTAACTCTTATGGAGTAGATAATGCTATAGCGCAAGTCCCTGCTCATCTTAAAAAAGATCCAGGATTAGAGTTTGATAGACTTAGGTGGAGAAATAGAAGAGGCCGATTAGAGGGTTCTCTTGAAATTTTATATAAAAACGCCAATAGAACTGAGAGTCAAATGATACGCCCTGATTTATGGTGGGAGCAAAGAAAAAGTGTAGCAAGATCATTAATTTACAAAAAAAGATATAAAACTGCTTATAAAATTTCTAGTGAACATTCTTTGTCATCAGGACCATCTTTTGCAGAAGCAGAATGGCTCTCTGGCTGGATAGCTTTATCTTTTTTAAACTCAGCGGAGTATGCAGTAAATCATTTTGAAAACTTTTATAATAATGTTGGATATCCAATTAGTTTGGCACGTGGAGCTTATTGGTTAGGTGCTGCTTATAAAAAAATAGGAAACAATGAACTAGCTAAAAAATATTTCACAGAAGGAGCTAAATTCCCAATGACATATTATGGTCAGTTATCATTTAATGAAATCAAACCAGGAGAAAATTTTGAATTAATTGATGAGTCTAATTTCGATAAAGAATATGAAAATGAATTCAAAAAAAATAGATTAATTAAGCATGTAATACTACTTAAAGAATTAGACTCAACTAAATATGCAAAAGACATTCTTAAGCATTTAGCTAACTTAAATACAGAAAAAGGTAGTGAAGTTTTAGCAGCTAAATTATCTACTGATGTCGGAAGATATGATTTTGCAATTCAAATATCAAAACAAGCATCTTATGAAAAAAGGTTTTACAATAAATATAATTATCCAATTATTGCTACTCCTAAAGAGATCAATAACAAAATAATGCCAAGCGCAGAGGTTGTTTTAGCTATCATAAGGCAAGAGAGTGAATTTGATGCAAGAGCTAACAGCTGGGCTGGAGCTAGAGGAATGATGCAATTAATGAAGTACACTGCAAAAATTGTTGCTAAGCAAGCTAAGCTCCCTTACAGTATTAGTAGATTAACTAGCGACCCTGAGTATAATATTAAATTAGGATCTTACTATTTTAATTCACTAATCGAAGATTATAATGGCGTTTATCCATTTGCCATAGCAGCTTACAATGCTGGCCCCAATAGAGTTAAAACTTGGCGAAGAGTTAATGGAGATCCATCAAAAGGAAAATTGTCTTATGTCAATTGGATTGAGTTAATTAGATTTAAAGAAACAAGAAATTACGTGCAAAGAGTATTAGAAAATATTAATGTTTACAAATATATGCTGAGTAAAAAACCAGTTACAATTGATAATTTCTTTAATTAACCTTGGCGGAAGAGGAGAGATTCGAACTCTCGGTACGATTTTACTCGTACGGTTAGTTAGCAACCAACTGGTTTCAACCACTCACCCACTCTTCCAAATACCTAAGTTTATTTAGTACTAATTATTAAATAATTAACTTATAAATCAATCAAAAAAATGGTCAAATGAAGAAAAATTTATTAGAGGGCTCATTTTATACTATTGGAGCCTCACTTTGGTGGGGAGTTATAGGTGTATTTTATTTTAAATTTGTATCTTTTGCTACACCTTTAGAGTTAACAATCCATAGAACAATTTGGACGGCGTTACTATTAGTAATAACTACTAATTATTATTCAAAATGGACAGAGTTTAATAGAGTTATAAAAAATCCTCAAAATTTAATATTGCTTCTAATAACAGGCTTATTAATATCAATTAATTGGTTTACATGGCTCTATGCAGTTAGTACGAACAATCTGCTAGATGGTAGTTTAGGTTATTATATCTTTCCAATTTTAAGTGTTTTTTTCGGAATTATATTTTTAAAAGAGCCCTACAATAGAAATAAAATTATATCTGTAATTTTGGTTATTATTTCACTTTGTTATCTATTGTATCATTTAAAAAGCATTCCTTGGATTGGTATAACGGTAGCGCTTACTTTTAGCCTATATGGTTTAATCAGAAAAAAAATTAATGTCTCATCAGATATTGGCCTTTTAATTGAAACATTATTAATGACACCTTTAGCGCTTTTATTATTTTATTATCTATTTGAAAATAACTTAAATATTTTTTCTATAAGTGAGCCTAATTTATCATTTTATTTATTTTGGGCAGGTTTTATGACTTTAATACCTTTATTTTTGTACACAAAAGGATTCGATTTAATAGGTATAGGCCCAGCCAGTATGATATTTTTTTTAACTCCCACAGCACAATTTTTTCTCGGTATTCTTTATTATCGAGAGCCTCTAGTTTTAAATAAATTTATTAGTTTTATCCTTATATGGATAGCAGTAATTATTTATTTAAATGAATTACGCAAAGAGTAAATTGATATAATTAAAAACGGTATAACTAATGATAGGGCGAATGAAATAAAAAGCAAATTTGTTCTAACAAAAACAGAAAAATTATCAATAGAAATTAAATTTCCTACTAAGATGCTGTTTTGAAAATTCTGATTTGGGAAAAAAAGTAGCCCAAATATTAGGCCTGCAATTATAGTAGATGATGCAAGAATTGAGTCTATTTTCTTATTAAAAAAACCATAAAATATTGTAACTACAGCAGCACAACACAATAAATCTGCTAATAAGAATAAATATAAAATACTAAATCCCTTAGATGCTAAGAAAAAAACAAATACACTCAATATTAAAATTATTATATTAGCTTTCTTTTTAATATCCTTACCCTCCTTTAGAGACTTATTAATTTGTTTTCCATTTACTATTATCAAGCTAGTAATAGCGTTTATTAATGTGTCAATTGTGCTTAGTGTCAATGAAATTGCTAAAACTAATACAGCAATGACTATTAAAGAATTTTTATCATTAAGCATTAAATCAAAGAAACCCAAATCTGGCATTACTTTAGGGTTTAAAGAATAAGCGATAAGACCTGTGTAACCCATCCAAAAGACAATAATAAATATAAATATTGATGAATATATTAAACTAAATTTTAAAACAGAGTTGTTTTTTGCAGAAAAAACTCTTTGCCAATTTCCTTGATGAAATAAATTAGTAGCCGCAACTGCAATAAAGAAAGTTAATCCTGCTGTGTAATTAGGTAAGTAATTAATATCAATTAAATTAGGAGATTTTTTTTTGATTAATTCAAAACTAGATAAGTTAATATTATTTAAAATTAAAAATACAGATAACAAAATTATTAAGGTTATAAAAATAAATTGATATTTGTCAGTGATAATTGAAAGTTCAAAACCACCTCTAAGTATATAAAGTAAGCAAATGATTAAAGTAATAGCTGCCGTTATCCATAATGGTACACTTGATAAGAAATTTAGTAAGTATGCTATAGCTGTAACTTCAGCTATTAGAAATATAGTCATATAAAAGAAAATTAAGAACAAGCTTATCTTGAGTATAACAATACCAAATCTTTTCTTTATGAATTCAGTTAGTGTTAAACCATTAGGAAATTCTTTTCTGATCTTTGGTCCAAAATTAAATAAGAACAACATAGGTGTGGCCGCACCTAATGCATATCCAATAACAGCTCCTATTCCTCCCCAGGTAGACGCTGATGGTGGACCAAATAAAATCCAGGCTCCAAGAGCTGAAGCTGTTAGGCTAGTTGTAAGCGAAAAAATATTTTCTTTTCTATTTCCAACTATATAACTCGCATTATTCGAAATCTTTTTATAATTTAGATAACCTAAAGCTACAAAAAATAATCCCACGATAATAGTTACCGTTAAGGAAGTTTGTATTGATAGATAATTTTTTTCCATATTCCCTCACTGAATTACCGGTCAGGTTCTTTGGGTATGATCTCAGTCTTATTAGACACCCCTTTTAATATTATTTCGTCAATTCGTTATATAAAAAATTAGCTATAGAGTCCATCCCTCTCACTTTGCTTTTCTCTTCTGCAATTGGATTGTAATTAGTATTTGTATTTATATCATAAGTATAATGAGTTCCATCAACTCCTTTTATATACTCGATTCCAGCAATCTCGATTCCATTTGATTTTAATAAGTTCTCATAATTTTTTATTTCATTATTTTTATAATTTTTGATAATCATAAACTTATTTCCATCTGGATTAGTAGGACAAAATTCTTCTTCAATATTACAAGCATCGGCCGGACAAAGTTCAAAACCTTTCGAAGCATCGACTTGAACTGCGTATAAAAATTTTCCTTTCACAAATTCTAGTCTAGTTATTACTTTTGGTTCTGATTCAATATATTCTTGAAGTAAAGTCACTCCATCAACTGATTCTTCAAAATTTTGAGTTACGTATTTTTCAACTTCTAATGGTTTATTGAAATATTTCACTCCTAATCCTTTTCCTCCTCTGTTATGTTTTGTGATAAATGGTTTATTAAAATTTTTTGATGTTTCTATGATTTCATTTTTACTATTCGCATAATAAGTCTCGGGAAATTTTATATTAAATCTTTTTAATTCATTGTATTGTTCCTTTTTGCTAATTTCTAATTCTAATGCTCTAGAATTATTTATGACTCTCTTTTTTCCTTTTTCTAACCAATGCAATAATTTTTTTGTATTCTCTGGTGCATATCTGTGTCCTCTTGAGTGTGAACTCGCACTCATACGATTATAAAAAATTCCTTCCGGTGGTAGCTTGTTATAATCAAAGCTTTCTTTATTCATGTGCCATTCTACAAATGGTGCTTTAATCTTTTTAAAACTTTCTCTTAGTGGCACAATCCATTCATCATTTTCGTGTATTACATATATTTTTTTCATATAGAAGCAATGTTCATCCAAATTACCCTTCGATTTTTTGATTTTTCTAATTAAGGGTTTAACTTAGTATTTACAATTGCAATCTGAGCAAGAACATTGTCTCGCACAAGTCCCTTGGCAGGCACATTTGCAGTTACAGTTTTTTACTTTGTCAAACATGACACAAATTTATTCTTTAATCCTTTATTTTCAACAATCTATTTGGACGCACTTTTTTTTATGTTGTAAAAACCCTTGGTAAATAAGCAAAAGATGCGGTGTCGATATTGGATGAATGTTCTTTTCTCATCTTCCAACTTTTTTTAACTCCTGCTTGAGCTACGCTAATAGAGTTTCTCCCATATTTGGCATTTGTAAAATCTATTGCTTGCATTAATGTGTTGGATTTTTTTTCCATAATTGGAGCTAACAAATTGAATTCTTTTTCACTGCTCTCATTTAATTTAGATAAAATAATTCCCGCTTTTTGGTAAAAATATCCATATTTATATATTTTTTTTAATCCATTAATTGCTTCTTTAACTAATTCTAAACTATTACTAGTAGCAACTGGCAAGTCTATAGTAACGGAATTTGAATAATATTTTCTATTTTTATCGAAAGGACTTGTTCTTATAAATACTGTTATCGATCTTGTCGTTTGTTTATCTATTCTGATTTTCTCTGCAGCATTTAAACAATGAGTTGTTATAGACTCTCTTAATTTCTCTAAACTTTCAACTTTTTTTCCAAAAGATCTAGAGACACAACAGCTTTTTCTTTTTATTTCTTTTGTTTCTAAATCAATACAAGAAACTCCTCTTAATTCCATAACTGTTTTTGCGCCTAAAACATTGGTGCTTTTTTTTACCCATGTATTTGAAATATTCTTTAATTTATACGCACTATCAATTCCATTTTTTTTATATAATTTAGACAATTGTCTGCCTACTCCCCATACATCTGCTATATCAAAATCTTTTAATTTATTGTCAATATTATCTTTTAAAAATACTACACCTGACTTATTTTTTTTTGCTATATGATTTGCAACTTTACTCAAAGTTTTTGTGCTTGAAATTCCTACGCTAGTTGGAATTCCTATCCATTTTAAAACTTTATTTCGTATCTTTTTTCCATATTCTTCAACTTGATCATCTTTTATATGTGATAAATCTAAAAATGCTTCGTCTATAGAGTAGATTTCAATTTTATCAGAAAACCCTTTCAAAACTTTCATTACTCTTCTAGAAAGATCACCATATAGTGCATAATTTGAAGAAAATATTTTAACATTGTTTTTTTTAACTAAATTTTTAACTTTAAAATATGGTTCGCCCATCTTAATTCCAATTTTTTTTGCTTCTACAGATCTTGATATTACACAACCATCATTATTCGATAATACCACAACTGGTGTATTTTGAATTTTTGGATTAAATAATCTTTCACATGAAACATAGAAGGAATTACAGTCAATTAGCGCAACTTTGTTTTTACTGTTGTTTATGAATGACATATGTTACTACTCCCCAAATTATTATTTCTGGATTATCTGTTAAGTTAATTTTATCTGACGCATTTTTTGATCCAGATGTTAAATAATTGTCTGTTTTTTTTTTAATCAATGTTTTAACAACAAGCTCTTCGTTAATATTGGCTATTACTGTAGAAAAATTTTTTGGATCTAAGCTTTTATCGACTATTAATAAATCTCCATCATATATACCGACGTTAATCATGGACTTGCCTTGCACTCTTATAATGAAAGTAGCTGGAGCATTTTTTATAAGATGTGAGTTTAGATCTATGTCATCTTCAATATAGTCAGTAGCTGGGGAAGGAAACCCTGCTCCTACTTTGTGTAAATAAAATGGAATTGTTAGCTTCATAAATGTTCTTCTTTTGTTCTTTATAGATGATAAACCAACCTTTAGCAACCTTTTTAATTTAAAGTATTCAAAGTGGGTCAAATTGCAATTCGTAAAAAATAATTAAATTAGTTAAAAAATAGTGTGACTAAAAAAATTATTTCTATTTTAATAATATTATTCTATGCCACTAGCGCTCAAGCAGCTTCAAAACTAGATATAGTCAAAAAAAATGGTGAACTGAGAGTTGGTACTACTGGGGACTGGGACCCAATGTCAATGAAAGATCCCGCTACTAATAAATACATAGGATTTGATATTGATGTGATGAATGAACTTGCTAAAGATTTAGGAGTAAAAGTAAAATTTGTTCCTGCTGAATGGAAAACAATAGTAGCAGGAATAACTGCGGATAGATACGATATTTCTACTAGCGTAACGAAAACACCAAAAAGAGCAGAAGTAGCAGGATTTACAGCCACTTATTATAAATATGGAACAGTTCCGTTGGTGCTTAAAAAAAATTTAAAAAAATTCCCTACTTGGGACTCTTTAAATAATAAAAAGGTCACTATAGCTACAACATTAGGTACATCACAGGAAGAAAAAGCAAAAGAATTTTTTCCAAAGTCTAAACTTAGATCTATAGAGGCTCCCGCTAGGGACTTTCAAGAAGTCTTAGCCGGACGAGCAGACGGTAACATTACAAGTTCACTTGAGGCTAATAAATTGATTATAAAATACCCTCAATTAGCTATAGTTCCAGATGGAGGAAAAAATCCAGCATTTCTAGCTATGATGGTGCCAAAAGGAGACAAAGTTTGGAACGATTACGTCAGTAATTGGATCAAAAGAAAACAAACTTCTGGGTTTTTTATGACTTTAGAAGCTAAATACAATTTTAAGAGCTTATAATTTAAGTTTAAATATTCTTCATTAACAAATATACTCAAGAAGTGAAGTATTTAAAATTAATTCCGTTATTTTTTTTTCTACAAGGATGCAGTTCAAATTATGAATGGGGCTGGTACATCCTTAGTCCTAACAACGTAGAAGGCTTAACTAATCTAAAATTTTTGATTAGTGGCATTACAACCACAATTTATATTTCTGTAGTTTCAATTGTTCTGGCGATGATTATTGGTTTAATAGTTGCTTTACCATCTCTTTCAAACAATAAATTTTTAAGTTATTTTAATATTACTTATGTAGAAATTGTTCGAGCTATTCCGTTATTAGTATTAATACTTTGGATTTATTATGGTCTTCCAATTATGTTAGGTGTAAGCTTCTCCCCTTTTGTGTCTGGTATAATTGCTTTAACAATTAGCGAAAGTGCTTTCCAAGCTGAAATTTTCAGGGCTGGGATTAATTCGATTAGTAAAGGTCAACATGAAATATCAGAGTCATTAGGTATGGGTTTTTGGAAAAAAATGAGACTTGTAATTCTCCCTCAAGCTATAAAAGTGGTATTACCTGCTATGGGTAACCAATTTGTCTATGTTTTGAAAATGTCTTCATTAGTGTCGATTATTGGTATTGCTGATCTCACAAGAAAAGCCAATGAACTTGTCACAACTACTTATAGACCTCTCGAAATATATACTTTTCTAATTCTAGAGTATCTAGTTCTAATCTTGGTTGTCTCTTATTTTGTTAGAAAATTGGAAAATAAACTAAAATACAAATAATTTTTTGAAAGATATTTTAAATACTCTTCTTAGAAAAAATGGCACAAAAGTTAATACAACTAAACCCATAGCCCAATTAGTGATCATAATTGTATAAAAAATATCCTGATATCCACCATTCTTTATATTGATCACGTACCATAACGACATAAATGGTATTAAAGTAAGTCGAAGTATCGTCATATATAAACTATAAGTAGGTCTTTTGAGAGCCTGAAATAAAGCTGAAGTAATAAAAAAGACTGGATATACAGGCCCTATTAATGCTGCAACCTGCAAATAAAGAGCTCCACTTTGAATTACTTTAGGATCGTTTGTAAAAAAAGATATAATTAATTCTGATGTTATATAAATAAAAATACCGGCCATAACCATAAATCCAGAGCCAAACATCAAAGCCTTTCCATAAACTTCTTTAACTCTAACATGCATTTTTGCCCCAAAATTTTGACCTGCAATTGATAAAACAGCAGTATTTAATCCTATTACTGGTAGAAGTAAAACTTGTTCTATTCTTACTGCGGTACCATATCCTGCTGTTGCTAATTCACCAAACTGACC
>CACFVO010000008.1 GCA_902569785.1 uncultured Pelagibacteraceae bacterium | reverse complement strand
AAGCAAAAAAAAATGTAAAATTTACCTTAGGTGGATGTATAATTTTTAAGGAAAAAAAACATATAATTTTCCAAAAAGAGAATAAAAATTACATATCTTCATAAAAGTGATATATTTTGTCTTATTTACAACTAAATTCTCTTTAATATACTCTTGTTAAATTTAAAATAATGTTTATTTAAATAATATGAACTTTAAAAATTTAGTGATGTGGGCAGTTATAGTCTTACTTTCAGTAGGGCTATTTAATATGTTTCAAGATCCTAAAAAAATAAACTCAGAAAAAAATAAGCTTCCTTTCTCAACTTTCATGAGTGAAGTAGATGCAGGAAGAGTAGTTGAAGTTCAAATTCAGGGAAATAATATTTCTGGAGTATTATCTGATGGAGAAACTTTTAATACTTATTCTCCAAATTATCCAAACTTAGTTGAGAAATTATCAGAACAAAACATTAGTATAGTTGCTACTCCGCTAGAAGATAAAATGCCATCACTTTTAGGTATCTTACTTTCTTGGTTTCCAATGCTATTACTAATTGGAGTTTGGATTTTCTTTATGCGTCAAATGCAAGGTGGAAAAGGTGGAGCAATGGGTTTTGGCAGATCAAAGGCAAAACTATTAAACGAAGCGCAAGGAAAAGTTACTTTTAATGATGTTGCGGGAGTTGAAGAGGCAAAAGAAGAAGTTGAAGAAATTGTAGAATTTTTAAAAGATCCAAAAAAATTTAGTAGACTAGGAGGAAAAATACCTAAAGGAGCTTTATTGATAGGCCCTCCAGGAACAGGAAAAACTTTATTAGCTAAAGCTATCGCTGGAGAAGCAAACGTTCCGTTCTTTTCTATTTCAGGATCAGATTTTGTTGAAATGTTTGTTGGAGTAGGAGCATCCAGAGTTAGAGATATGTTTGAGCAGGGAAAAAAACATTCTCCATGTATAATTTTTATTGATGAAATCGACGCAGTAGGAAGAAGTAGAGGAGCAGGACTTGGTGGCGGTAATGATGAAAGAGAACAAACACTTAACCAACTTTTAGTAGAAATGGATGGTTTTGATACAAATGAAGGAATAATATTAATTGCAGCTACAAACAGACCTGATGTTTTAGATCCAGCTTTACTAAGACCTGGCAGATTTGATAGACAAGTTGTTGTTGCAAACCCAGATATCATCGGAAGAGAAGCAATTTTAAAAGTTCATGTAAAAAAAATAAATACTGGACCAGATGTCAAATTAAGAACAATTGCTAGAGGTACACCTGGATTTTCTGGTGCTGACTTAGCGAACTTAATAAACGAGTCTGCTTTGCTAGCTGCGAGAAAAAACAAGAGAGTTGTTACGATGTCAGATGTTGAAGAAGCTAAAGATAAAGTAATGATGGGAGCAGAAAGAAGATCTATGGTGATGTCGGAAGATGAAAAAAAATTAACTGCATATCATGAAGGCGGTCATGCTATTGTAGCATTAAACGAAAAAGCATCTGATCCAATTCATAAAGCTACAATTATACCTAGAGGCAGGGCCTTAGGTATGGTTATGAGACTTCCAGAAAGGGATCAGCTTTCAGTATCTAGAGAAAAAATGCACTCCGATATAGCAGTTGCTATGGGAGGCAGGATTGCCGAGGAATTAATTTTTGGACATGACAAAGTAACTTCTGGAGCTTCATCTGATATTGACATGGTAACTAAAATGGCCAAAAATATGGTTACAAAGTATGGAATGAGTGAAGAACTTGGCACAATTGCATATGGAGAAAATGAAGAGGAAGTATTTTTGGGAAGATCAGTTACAAAACAGCAAAACATGTCAGAAGACACTGCTAAAAAAGTAGACGCTGAAGTAAAGAAAATTGTAGATAAAGGTTATGAAAGAGCGAAAAAAGTTCTAACAGAAAAAATTGACGATCTTCACAAACTGTCGAAAGCTCTTTTAATATATGAAACTTTGTCGGGTGATGAGATAAGAGATTTAATCTTAAAAGACATAAAACCAACAAGGTCTTTTAAAGAGGATGATCAGGATGATGGTAAATCATCTTCAGCCCTTGGATCATTAGGTTTAAAGCCGAAGCCAGCAATCTAAATAATCATGACAAAATATTACACAAGAGCGTGTAATTTTTATTATGGCATTAACGCAAAACTACTAATCAGAAAGAAAATAGCTTTACCATTATGTGGTAATAATAATATTGCTTTTGATAAAGTTGAAGTTATTTCAAGAAAAAAAAACAAAATTCTATCAAAGGTTATTAAATTAAAAAAAATCGATACTTTAAATACTTCCTGCAGGAAAAAAGTAAAACAAGATCTAAAAAAGATAGTTTTAAAACGAAAAAATTTCTTAAAAAATATAAATTTTTTAGAACCATCAATCATGGGAATTGTAAATTTAACACCTGATAGTTTTTCTGATGGAGGAAAATTTAATAAACCAAAAAAAGCAAAAAAACATATCTTTAACATGATAAAAGCTGGAGCAAACATAATTGATGTTGGGGGCGAGTCTACTAGACCTGGCTCAAAAACAGTTTTAAAAGATATGGAATGGAGAAGAATAGAAAATATTGTAAAAAATTTTAAAAAAAAACATAAGAATATATGCTTATCTATAGATACAAGAAAATCAGAGGTGATGATTAAGGCAATTAAACATAGAGCAGATTTAATTAATGATGTTTCAGGTTTCAATTACGACAATCAATCTTTATCAAGACTAAAAAATTATAATATATCAAAAGTTCTTCATCATATGCAAGGAACACCTAATACAATGCAAAAGAATCCAAAATATAAAAATGTTTTATTAGACATCTATGATTTTTTTGAAAAAGGCATAAAAAAAATGGATAATAAAAAAATTGTTATAGATCCGGGTATCGGATTTGGTAAAAATTTGAAACATAATTTGACTTTAATTTCCAAGATATCTTTGTTTCATAGTCTTGGATTTCCTATTTTGGTTGGAACTTCTAGAAAAAGATTTATAAGTCAAATATCAGGAATTAATGATAGCAAGGAAAGAATAGGAGGAACCATTGCTTCTGTTTTATTTTTATTATCTCAAGGTGTTCAGATTTTTAGAGTGCATAACGTTAATGAAGTCAAACAAGGAATTTTAGTATTTAGAAAAATTTTATCAAATTTTAAAAACTAATGAAAAACAAATATTTTGGAACCGATGGAATCCGAGGGACTGTTAATCAAGGTAATATTACTGGTGAAAAATTTTTTAAATTTGGCTTAGCCTCAGGAACATATTTTAAGAATCAAAAAAAAACTAAACAGATTGCTATTATAGCTAAAGACACAAGGTTATCAGGATATACTTTGGAACCTGCATTAGTATCAGGCTTAGTATCTGGAGGTATGCATGTTTTTACATTAGGACCTTTACCGACAAACGGACTCGCAATGCTAACAAAATCTTTGAAAGCTAATATGGGCATTATGATTACAGCATCTCATAATCCTTATCACGACAATGGTCTTAAATTGTTTGGACCTGATGGTATGAAATTATCAGATCAAATAGAAAAGAAGATTGAAAAATTAATTGACGCAAAATATACAACACAACTTACAAATCCTAAATTACTAGGTAGAGTAAAAAGATTAGAAAATGGAAACGATAAATATATTGAAATTTTAAAAAAAAATTTTCCTAAAAACTTTCATTTGAGAGGCACAAAAATAGTTTTGGATTGTGCTAATGGGGCCGGATATAAGGCTGCCCCTAAATTACTAAAGGAACTAGGAGCAAAAGTTATATCTATAGGTGTGAAACCTAACGGTTTTAATATTAACGACAAATGTGGCTCTATGCACCCATCTAAAATTAGATCAGCCGTAAGAAAATTTAAAGCACATGTCGGAATATCATTCGATGGAGATGCAGACAGAATCATAATGTGCGATGAAAAAGGCAAAATTATAGATGGAGATCAAATTATAGCTATGCTTGCTCGAAGATGGAAATCAAAGAAGATTTTGAAAGGAGGTGTGATTGGAACATTAATGTCAAACTATGGATTAGAAACATTTTTAAAAGATGAAAAAATAAAATTTTTTAGATCTAAAGTTGGTGATAGATATGTAAAAGAAAAAATGAAGAAATCCAATTTTAATCTAGGTGGAGAACAATCTGGACACATAATTTTGGGGAAATTCGCAACTACTGGTGATGGATTGATGGTAGCCTTAGAAGTTTTATTTTCTTTAAGAAAGAAAAAACAAGCAAGCGAATTATTAAATGTTTTTAAACCTCTTCCTCAAATTTTGGAGAATATTGTTGTTAAAGACAAGAATATAATTAGTAAGACTAAGTGCAAAAATGCAATTAAAAAAGCGAAAAAACTCATGGGAAATAAAGGAAGAATCTTAGTTAGAAAATCTGGAACAGAGCCAAAAATTAGAATTATGGCCGAGTCATATGACAAAGGTTTAATTTTAAAATGCATAAAGATAATTAAGCGATCAATAAAAAATTGAAAACTAAATCTAAAATTTTAATAATAGCAGGATCTGACTCCTCGGGTGGAGCAGGAATTCAAGCTGATATTAAAACAGTTACTGCTCTTGGTGGTTATGCAATGACCGCAGTTACTGCTGTCACGGCTCAAAATACAAAAGGAGTAAAAGCTGTTTTTCCCATCAAACCTAAAGAGATAGAAAAACAAATTTTATTTACCTGTAAGGATATAAAACCAAATGGAATAAAAATTGGTATGCTTCATTCATCTCAAGTAATTAAATCTGTTACAAACGCCTTGAAACAAGTCAAAGTTTCCAAGATTGTTTTAGACCCTGTTATGGTTGCCAAAGGCGGTGCTAGATTAATTAATCAATCGGCAATTAAAACTTTGAAAGATAAATTAATCAAAAAAGCTTATTTAATAACACCTAATATTCCTGAAGCCGAAGTTTTAACAAAAACAAAAATCAAAACTCTTGAAGATATGATCTACTCTGCCAATATTTTGCTTAAGTTAGGGGTTAAGAATGTTTTATTAAAAGGTGGGCACAGAAAATCAGAGTATATGGAAGATCTTTTGTTAAATAGAAAAGAGATTAAGATTTTTAAAAACAAAAAAATTAAAACTAAAAACACTCATGGAACAGGTTGTACTTTATCTAGCGCAATTGCAACATTTTTAGCATGTGGAAAACCTTTAAAGAAGTCCTGTGAGTTAGGAATTAAATATGTTAACCAAGCTATAGAATCTAATCCTAATTATGGAAGAGGACATGGACCTATAAACCATTTAAACTCAATAATAATAGAAAAAAAATTTAGATAATGAAAAAAATTTTAACAGTTCTGACCATCAGTTTATTATGGTCAAATATCAGTTTTGCAGAGGTTAGCGATGAATATTATGAAGTTCTATATGAAGGATGTATGGAAACTGCTAAATTAAAAAATAGAAGCCCAAGTGTTACAAAACGATATTGTATTTGCGCTGCAGATTATATTGATAAACGTTTTACTGAAAATTCATTGGACAAAATTCTTCAAGACTCAAATACTAAAGCAGCTGATAATTTATTAGTCAATATATCCAGCTACTGCAATAAAAAAGTTGGGTCTTCTAAATGAAAAACGTAGTAGTTGTTGGTTCACAGTGGGGTGACGAAGGCAAAGGAAAAATAGTTGATTGGCTATCTAGTCAAGCCGATATAGTTGTTCGTTTTCAGGGAGGTCATAATGCTGGACATACCTTAGTTATTGATAAAAAAGTTTTTAAATTAAGATTGTTGCCGTCAGGTATAGTTAGAGAGGGAAAAATTTCAATTTTAGGTAATGGTGTAGTTATAGATCCTTGGGCTTTATTGGATGAGATTAAAGAGATAAAAAAACTAGGGGTCAATGTAACGCCAGATAACTTTATGATCTCTGAGTCAGCTTCACTAATACTTCCATTTCATCAAGAGATGGACGAGATAAGAGAAGATGCAGCTGGAAAAGGCAAAATAGGCACTACTAGAAGAGGAATTGGGCCATGCTACGAAGATAAAGTGGGAAGACGATCTATTCGAGTAATGGACTTAAGATCTGAAAAAAATCTCGATAATAGATTAACAAATGTATTGTTGCATCATAACGCTATAAGGAAAGGTTTTAAAAAGAAGATTTATAAAAAAGATGATCTTAAAAAAAAATTACTAAAAATTGCTCCTGATATTTTAAAATTTGCACAACCAGTTTGGTTAAAACTAGATGATTTTAAGAAAGAAAGAAAAAAAATATTATTTGAAGGAGCCCAAGGAATACTTTTAGATGTAGATCACGGCACATATCCTTACGTTACTTCTTCAAATACAGTGCCTGCAACGGCCGCGACAGGATCGGGATTAGGCCCGAATACAATAAACTATATTTTAGGAATCACAAAAGCCTATACAACTAGAGTTGGTAGCGGACCATTTCCTACTGAACTTAAAGATGAAGTTGGTGATAGTTTAGGAAAAAGAGGAAAAGAATTTGGAACAGTAACTGCCAGAAAAAGAAGATGCGGCTGGTTTGATGGTGTTTTAGTTCGACAAACAATAAAGATTGCAGGTATAGATGGAATTGCATTAACTAAATTAGATGTTTTAGATGAATTAGAAGAGATTAAAATTTGTGTAGAGTATGAATTAAACGGAAAAAAAATTAATTATTTGCCAGCAGCCTCTGAAGATCAATTTAACATAAAACCTATCTATAAAACTTTTCCAGGATGGAAAAGTTCAACCCAAGGTATTAGAAATATTAAAGATTTACCCGAAAAAGCTAAAAATTATATATATGCATTAGAAGATTTTATTGGTGCTAAAATTTCAAGCATCTCAACTAGTCCAGAAAGAGACGATACGATTTTGATTGAAGATCCTTTTAAGTCTTAATTTGCAGGAAGTAAATTTTTTGATTTACTGGCATTAATCATAGATTTTTGTAGTTTTTCAAAAGCCTTAGTTTCAATTTGTCTAATCCTTTCCCTGCTAATTTTATATTTCTTACTTAATTCTTCTAAAGTTTCAGGATTTTCAGAAAGTCTTCGCGCTCTTATAATTTCTTTTTCTCTATCATTTAAAATTTTCATTGCATCATTCAACAATTCTTTTTTGTCATCATATTCTTGTTTTTGGGATACAATTAATTCTTGATCTAAACTGTCATCTATTAACCAATCCTGCCATTCATCTGTTTCACCAGCTTTAATTGGATCATTTAAAGATTTTTCTTGACCCATCATTCTTCTATTCATGTTTACAACTTCTTCAGAGTCCACATCTAGTCTCTTTGAAATTTCATCAACATGTTCATCTTTTAAATCACCTTCCTGGCCAGGAGCTATTTGATTTTTTAATTTCTTTAAGTTAAAAAAAAGTTTTTTTTGGGCTGTAGTAGTTCCCATTTTAACAAGACTCCAAGACTTTAAAACGTACTCTTGTATTGATGCTTTAATCCACCACATTGCATAAGTTGCCAGTCTAAATCCTTTTTCAGGATCAAATTTCTTCACAGCTTGCATTAAACCAATATTACCCTCAGATATTAATTCATTTACAGGTAATCCATACCCACGATAACCCATCGCAATTTTTGCGACTAATCTTAAATGACTAGTAACCAATTTATGTGCTGATTGTAAATTTCCATTTTCTCTCCAGTTTTTTGCCAACATATATTCTTCTTCAGCATCCAACATTGGAAATTTTTTAATTTGAGCTAAGTACAACGAAAGACCCCCCACTGATGGCGTAGGCAAATTGCTTATTGTTTTTTTATCTTTCATATTTTTGATTTATATATCAAATTTCATTTTTCAAGTACAAAGATTTTTTAAAAAATCCAGCAATTTTTTGAAATCACTAGGAAGTTCTGACTCAAAATGAACCCATTTATTTTTGGATGGATGAATAAATCCTAAACTTTTTGCATGAAGAGCTTGACCATTAAGAACAGAGAGCTTTTTCAAAAAATCTTCATTTGTTTTTTTAAATTTCACAATTTTTTTTCCATATTGATTGTCACCTAGTAAAGATGAACCTTTATATTTCATGTGTACTCTTATCTGGTGAGTTCTTCCAGTTTCTAACTCGCATTCAATCAAACTAATTTTTGGAATATCTTTTATATTAAAAACTTTAATAGTTTTGTAATTAGTAATCGCTTTCTTCCCATTGAAATCACTTACCATCATTAATTGTCTGTTTTTTTTATTTCTAGAAATTAAAGTTTCTATACGACCTTGTAGAGGTCTTACAACCCCCCAAACTAAACAGAGATACTTTCTTTTAATAGAATGATCACTAAATTGTTTTCCAAGATTTGAGTGGGCTAAATTATTTTTTGCAATTACTAATAAACCACTAGTTTCTTTATCTATTCTATGAACTATTCCAGGTCTCAATTCCCCATTAATATTGGACAATTTATTTTTGTATTTATAAATTAATGCATTTGCTAATGTGTTTTTATAATTACCGGCTCCTGGATGCACAACCATTCCTTTTGGCTTATTTATAACTAGAATATCTTTATCTTCAAAACGGATATCTAACTCTATCTTATTGGGTAATAATTTAGATGATTCTTTTATTAAAAATTCAATCGTTATTATATTTTTTAACTTAACTTTTTTTGCCGATGAATTAGTTATTTTTCTATTGATTTTTACATTGTTAGATTTGATAATTTTTTTAATATTTGATCTTGTTAATTTTTCTATTTTTTCTGACAAGAAAATATCAAGTCTTTTACCATCATCTTTTTCTTTAACTAAGAATTTCATTGAGTTATTCATGATTTAATCTAGATTATAATCAAATGCGTTCGTAGCTCAACTGGATAGAGCGCCTGACTTCGGATCAGGAGGTTGAGGGTTCAAATCCTTCCGGGCGCATACCTAATTAGATATAATTGAATTTGATTAATAATTGGTTTCTTTTTCATTTCATATAATTCATTTTTGTCTTAATATTGTAAAATAATTATGAACTACAGTAAAATTTTATCTAAAAAAAGTGAAAACCTTAACGACCTAGCATTGTCATTGAAGAGTCATTATTCTCTGGCAGATCCATTTCCGCACATTCAAATAGATAATTTCTTTTCTAATGAATATTTAGAGACTGTATTGCAAGAATTTCCAGATCTATCAAAGTTAACTGACTCACAAAATTATAAAAATCAGAATGAAATAAAATTTGCGAATAATGACTATAAAAATTTTCCGGAAACAATTAAAGATTTTTTTAATTTTTTAAATTCTAAAATTTTTTTGAATTTTTTACAAACAATTACTTCTATTAAAGAGAGTCTTATAGCAGACGAACAATTAAATGGGGGAGGTTTGCACGAAATTAAAACAGGGGGGCTACTAAAAGTGCATACAGATTTTAGCAAGCACCCAACAAATAATTTCGATAGACGCGTAAATGTTTTAATTTATCTTAATAAAGATTGGAAGAAACAGTATAAAGGATGTTTAGAACTTTGGGATAAAGAAATGAAAAATTGTAAACAAAGAATATTACCTAGTTTTAATAAGATGGTAATTTTTTCTACTACGGATTTTAGCAATCATGGTCATCCTGACCCAATAGAATGTCCAAAAAATATTTCTCGAAAATCTATCGCTCTTTACTATTTTTCTAAAGGTAGACCTAAAGAAGAAGTTTTAAATGTAGATCAAAAAAATAGAACTTATTTTAAAAATAGACTTGGTTTTAAAAAATGATATTAATGAAAAAAAAGATTATATAAAAAATTTTTTAAGAAAATTTACATTTTACAAAAAAATGAAAGATTTTGAAAAAAAATATTTAAGAAGGAAAAAGTAATATTATTTGGCTATCCAATCATCATAATCAGACAAATTATCCAGAATATATTTAGGAAAAGTTTTATCTATTTTTACTTTTGTTAATTCAAAACCTTTAGTTGGATGTAAAAGCTTTTCCATTTTTCCTTCTATTTTATCTATATCGGTGTTGTCTTTTTTATTATCTTCTCCATGAGCAAATGATTTAATTTTTTTTGAAATTCCTTCCGAGTCTAATAAGTATGCAAAATGCCATCCGCCATTTTCGATAATTTGAAGATTTCTAGGTTTATCAATTCTCCAAAAAGGATATTTTTTAAATTTTAAGTTCCTTAACCATTGAGGTGATTTAAGATTTTTTTTTAAGCACATTTTTGATCCATGCCAGTTATTTTCACCTTTATTAAATAAATTTAATTTATAAGCAAAGGCCCTTTGGGAAAAAACAGCATACTTATTTTTCTTATTAAATAGATTCAGTTTTGTTAAATCTGGTATTTCATCAACATCAGATAAAATAACTAGATCTTCTTCACGACAATTTTTTAAACCTTTTATTATAGAATTTCTTTGATGTTGTTCTACCAAAGACTCACCTCCCTCATGAGGTCTTTTTATATTTTCAGGAGTATCATCAACAACTATATATTCAATCTTCTCTTTAAATTTTTTATATTTATTTATATCAAAATGTAATTTTTTTGTTTTACCTTGATGGTTGACTGTTGACTCAACAATCACAAATTTATCAACGAAATCGTTTAATATATTAAATCTTAAATCTGCTATATGATCTTCGTTGAAATACTGAAAACAGTCATAAATAGCCATATTATTTTTTAGTAAATGTTGCTATACCTATTTTCTTACCTTCAATTACTGATGATGAGCAATGTAGATGGGTTCTATCAAAAACTAACATTGAACCAACTTCCCATTCATAAATCAGTTCTACCTCTAAACCTTTTAAATTATCTATATTTTCATGTTTTAAATATTTTGCATGTATTTCTTTATCAAAAGGTTTATCACCATATAATGTTAAATGCTCGGATGATCTTTTATTTTGTCCGTAACCTAAATTTTTTTTTTTCAATTCTTCAGGATCTTGAGTAAAACTAGTTGAACCGTCATAGAATCTATTTTTAAATATTACTGTGCTACCAACGGAAGATAGAGGAATTAGACTTTGTTTATAAATTTGATTTTTTAATTCAAAACCAGCATCTACGTGTAAGCCGATCGGAGCACGACTTTCCTGCATTAGTCCAAAAATATCTTTACCATTATCATCTTGAAGATTATCCATTTTAAAATCTCCAATTTCTTTTTTAAGTCTTTCACAAAATATTTTTTCTAGTTTTTCATTATAGCCTTGTAGCCATCTTTTTTTGATGACATTTTGTTTTTTGTTATGAACTGTGGTTGGAAGATTTTTATATAATTTTAAAAATTCTTCAATTTCCTCTTTATTATATAAGTTTTTTATAACTTTTGGAGGTGATTCAAGCTTCTTTATTTCTTTGATTCTTTCATTCATTTTTTATTATTCACCCATGTTTATTAGTGTTCCTCTTTGCTTGGCTCCTAAATAAGAAGAATAAAAAATTATAACACCTAAAATAAAATAAACTATAGATATAGATATTGATTTAATTATATCTAAATAATTAACAGTATTATTTAATAGGATATTTCTCATTTCTTCAAATATATGAACCAAAGGAAGACCTTTTGCTATAATTTGAAGAGAATAAGGTAAAATTTCTATAGGATAATATATACACCCCAATGGAGCTAAAAAAAATAAACTTGCCCATGCAATGTTCTCAAATGAGGGGCCAAATCTTAATAACCCTGATGTTACTAAAAGACCTAAAGTAACACCAAAAAGATATAACGGTAATAATAAGAATAATAGCGGTAAACCAAGTTTAAAAACTGAAACGTCAAAAAGGGGTATTGCCAAAATTGCAGCAGGAACTAAACCAATAAGCGCTCTTAAAATTGCTGTTAATGTAAGGGAAGTAATGATTTCGCTTATTCTAATTGGTGCTATAAACAAATTTGTAAAATTTCTACTCCAAATTTCTTCCAAAAACATCATATTAAAACTTATACTTACTCTAAACAGGAAGTCATATAAAATTGCAGCTGTTAAAATAATACCTACTGTGTTGCTATAATAATCTGAACTTAAAGTAAAAAATTTAGATATAAAACCCCAAAGAAAAATTTGCACTGTCGGCCAATAAATTAAATCGATAATCCTTGGTAAAGAATTACTTATCAAATAAATATGTCTAAGTCCTAAAGCATAAATCTTACTGAAGTTCATCTTTGCTCCTAGCTAGTTTAAGAAAAGTTTCTTCAAGATTATTCCTTCCATGTTTTTTTATTATTTCTTTACAAGTTCCTCTATCTATAATTTTTCCTTTCTTCATCATTATTATACTGTCACAAAGCCTTTCAACCTCATTCATATTATGAGAAGCAAGAAGTACAGTGACTTGATTTTTTGATCTGTATTCTTGAATATAACTTCTTACAAAGTCACCTATATCGGGATCTAGACTTGCTGTCGGTTCATCTAAAAGTAAAATTTCTGGTTTATTAATTAGAGATTTAGCTAAAGATACTCTGTTTTTTTGTCCAGATGATAACTCACCAGTTTTTCTTTTAAAAAAATTTTTAATGTCCAAATCTTCCGATATTTCTAATATTCGTTCATTTAAGTTTTTAACTCCGTATAATCTTCCATACACTTCTAAATTTTGCCTTACCGTTAGTTTTTTGGGAAGTTCAATGTATGGAGAGCAAAAATTTATTCTGGTTAATATTTCATCTCTCTTAAAAGATTCTAAATTTTTATTATCTATAATTATTTCCCCTTCAGAGGGCTTAATTAGACCGAGCATCATACCGATTGATGTAGTTTTTCCACATCCATTTGGTCCTAATAAACCTACAGTTTTATTTTTCTCAATTTGAAAATTAATTTTGTCTACTGCCAAATTTTTTTTAAATAATTTAGAAAGATTTTTAATTTGAATAAACATTTAATTCGCAGCTCTTTTTAATCGGTCATTTATCGCTATACCCACACCTACGTTTGGTATTTTTACGACATAAATCTTTTTAAATCCCTGGTTTTTTATTTTTCTGAAAGTTTTGTATAAATTAGATGCAGCTTCTTTCAAGTCTGATTTTTTACTCAGATTGAAATAATTCCTCTTATTTTTGTATTTTTTTCCGAATGTAATTAAAGCACAATTTTTATCTGCTTCTTTTTGATTTAATAATAAAGGTATACCTGGTGAGTAATGTCTTTTTAGCATTCCAGGTGAAATAATTTTTGAACCTTTTTTAATAATACTAATTTTTACAAATTTTTTAATGCTTTTAGCTCCAATTATTCCAGGTCTTAAAATTTTTGGTTTTCCAATTAAGCTTATAACAGTTGACTCAATTCCAATTTTTGAATTCCCACTATTAATAATGATTTTAATTTTTTTTTTAAATTCATCTGATACATCTAGGGCATTCACGGGACTTATTCCTGAAGATAAATTTGCACTAGGCATAGCTAAAGGAAAATTAAGTTTTTTTAGAATTGATCTGGTAGTTCTGTGTTTTGGGAACCTTATTGCAACGGTATTTAATTTGGCAGTTACAGAAGATTGAATTTTAGATTTATTTCTTTTTTTTAAAACAAAAGTTATAGGTCCTGGGCAAAATTTTTCATATAATTTGTAAAAGTCACGATTAAACATTACATCTTTATCGGCACTCTTATAATTTAAGTAATGCACAATTAATGGATTTCTCTTTGGTCTTTTTTTAAGATTATATATTTTTTTTACAGCCATCTTAGAATAAGCATTTCCAGCTAGCCCGTAAACTGTTTCGGTAGGCAAACCAACTACATTCCCCTTTTTTAAACTTACAATAGATTTGTGTAGTGTTTTTTTGTTAAACGAAAATATATTTGAATAGATATTCTTCATAATGTTATTATTATAAGACTAATGAAAAATGAAAATATTCCAGCTGACGTTAAAAGTAAATCATTAAAAGAAGCAAGAGATGAAATTAATGGTATTTTAACTAAACTTGAAAGCAAAGAGGTAGATTTAGCTGGTTCACTTGATGACTATAAAAGATTGATTCAATTAAATAGACATATAGATCTATTATTTAAAAAAAAGGTTAAGGAAATTTCTTCAATTACAAAAAAAAATAACAAAAAATGATTAAAAATAAATTAATTAAAAATTCAAAAAAAGTTGATAAATTTTTAATAAATTACTTAAAAAAACAAAAAACTTCCTCATTAATCATTCCAATGAAGTATGGAGTTATTTCTGGGGGAAAAAAAATAAGATCTACAGTTATATTTAGTGCAGGGAAAATATTTAATTTGACCCAAATAAAATTAATTAATATTTGTGCTGCAGTTGAATGTATTCACTCATATTCTTTGATTCATGATGATCTTCCATGTATGGACAATGACTCAATTAGAAGGGGAAAACCATCGACCCATATAAAGTTTGGAGAGGCATCAGCAGTACTAGCAGGCAATTCTTTACTGACGTTAGCTTTTGAGATTATTGCTGATACTAGTTACTTGGTAAATTCAAAATCTAAAAATGAAATTATAAAATCATTAGCATTTTGTTCAGGTCACACTGGAATAGCTGGAGGTCAAGAACTTGATCTTAAATTTGAAAATAAAAAAAAAAGTTTAAAACAAATTATATCTATGCAAAAGAAAAAAACAGGCAAATTATTTAATTTTTGTCTTTATGCTGTAGGAGTATTAGCAAAAAGAAACAATAAAGAAAAAAAGTTTTTAAGTACTTTAGGCGAGGATATTGGGCTTTTGTTTCAGTTTGCAGATGACTTTTTAGACGTCAAAGGGTCTAGAACATTAGTTGGAAAACCAATAAAAAAAGATAGCAAAAAAGGAAAATCAACTTTAGTTAATTTAATGGGATATGAAAAAGCTCACAATTATGCAAATAATTTAAAGAAAAAGATATTGCTTAAATTAAAAAAACATGGAAAAAAAGCTAAAGATTTATCAGATACTATAGAATTTATACTTGGTAGAAATTTTTAATGACTAAACTAATCAGACAAATAAATTTTCCTGCAGATTTAAGAAAATTTGAGAAAGAACAGCTTAAGCAGATCTCAGATGAATTAAGAGAAGAATTGATTGATGCAGTTTCAGAAACAGGCGGGCATCTTGGGGCAGGTCTAGGTGTTGTAGAATTAACTGTAGCTTTACACTATGTCTTTGATACTCCTAAAGATAAATTAGTTTGGGATGTAAGCCACCAATCATATCCTCACAAAATTATTACTGGAAGAAAAGATAGAATTAAGACTCTTAGAAAAAGAGGAGGTTTATCTGGATTTACGAAAAGATCAGAAAGTGAATATGATCCGTTTGGTGCCGCTCACAGTTCAACATCTATTTCATCAACCCTAGGCATGGCAGTAGCTAAAAAACTATCAAATAATAATAATAATGTAGTTGCAGTTATAGGCGATGGAGCAATGAGTGCGGGAATGGCTTATGAAGCTATGAATAATGCTGGAGCATTAAAGTCTAAACTTATAGTAGTTTTAAATGATAATGATATGTCCATAGCAAAACCTGTAGGTGCTATGAGCAAGTACCTAGCAAAACTTTTGTCAGGTAAATTATATTTTAGTCTTAGAGAAACAGTTAAAATGGTTATTTCTGCTTTTTCAAAAAGATTTAGTCAAAAAGCTGGTAAGGCAGAGGATTTGCTAAGGGGGATAGTTACGGGAGGAACTTTATTTAGTGAATTGGGTTTTTATTATATTGGACCACTAGACGGACATGATGTTGATAATTTGGTACAAATATTTGAAAATGTTAAGAATTCAAATCACCAAGGTCCGATATTAATCCATGTTAGAACTCAAAAAGGAAAAGGTTACAAACCAGCTGAAGATTCAGGCGATAAATACCATGGAGTATCTAAATTTAACATAGCTACAGGCGAACAGAAAAAAGCTAAATCAAACGCCCCTTCATACACAAAAGTTTTTGCTGAAACTTTGATTAAACATGCTGAACAAGATACAAAAATCATTGGAATTACTGGAGCAATGCCTTCTGGAACTGGCTTAAATTTGTTTGAAAAAAAATTTCCTGATCGAACTTTTGATGTAGGAATAGCTGAACAACATGCAGTAACTTTTGCTGCTGGTCTGGCAACCGAGGGATACAAACCTTATGCTGCAATTTATTCTACTTTTCTTCAAAGGGCTTACGATCAAGTTGTGCATGATGTTGCTATTCAGTCATTACCTGTAAGGTTTGCAATAGATAGAGCAGGACTCGTGGGTGCTGACGGACCAACACATGCCGGCTCATTCGATATTACTTACTTATCTACTTTACCAAATTTTGTTGTTATGGCAGCGAGTGATGAGTCTGAATTAGTAAAAATGATTAATACTTCAGTTCATATTAATGACAGACCTTCAGCATTTAGATATCCTCGTGGTAGCGGAGTAGGAGTTGAAATGCCTTCAATTAATGAACTTTTAGAAATTGGAAAAGGCAGAATTATTAAGGAAGGTAAAAAAGTTGCAATTTTAAATTTTGGCACAAGATTAGAAGAATGCAAGAAAGCATCAGAGATATTACATAAAAAAGGAATAGATATTACAATTATCGATGCAAGATTTGCCAAGCCTTTAGATGAAAAATTAATTATGGAAGCAGCTAATAATCATGAAGTTTTAGTCTCTATAGAAGAAGGTTCAGTCGGTGGATTTAGTTCCCATGTGATGCAATTTTTATCTGACAGAGGGGTATTTGATAGAGGATTAAAGTTTAGATCTATGATTTTACCTGATTTATTTATTGACCAAGATACTCCAGAAAAAATGTATGAAAAAGCAGGACTAGATAGTTTGTCAATTGCTAATAAGATTGAAGAAACTTTAAATTCAAATATTATTTTAGCTAAAAATAAAAGTAAGATATCTAATTAACCACACTGTGCTCGATGCATTAAAAGATGATCGAGAATAACACAACTTATCATCGCTTCCCCTATAGGAACCGCTCTGATTCCTACACAAGGATCATGCCTTCCTCTAACGGAAATTTTTGTATTCTTGCCTTTTTTATCTATAGTTTCCCGACTAGTTAAAATTGACGAAGTTGGTTTAACCGCAAAAGATGCGACAATATTTTGACCGGAAGAAATTCCACCTAAAATTCCACCAGCATGATTGGTTTTGAATTTAACTTTACCACCAATTTTCTTAATCTCATCCGAGTTTTCTTCACCACTTAAAAAAGCAGAATTCATCCCTGATCCAATATTTACACCCTTAACAGCGTTTATACTCATAAGAGCTGCAGCAATATCAGTATCTAATTTTGAATAAATAGGAGCACCTAAACCAATTGGAACTCCTGATGCTCTTAATTCAATAACAGCTCCACAGGAAGAGCCAGCTTTCCTTACAGCCAAAAGATATTTTTCCCACAATTTTACAGATTGTTTATCAGGGCAGAAAAAAGGATTTTTTCTGATTTCAGAGTCTTTCCAATTTTGTTTATCACACGACATTAGTCCTAATTGAGTTACTGCTCCAATTATATTAAACTTCATGCCTATAATTTTTTTTAAAACTATTTTTGCAACAGCTCCCGCCGCTACTCTGCAAGCTGTTTCTCTCGCAGATTGTCTTCCACCACCTTTAAAATCTCTGATGCCATATTTTTTAAAATAAGTATAATCAGCATGACCAGGCCTAAATTTGTTTTTTATAGACTCATAATCCCTAGATTTTTTATCTTCATTGTAAATTATAATAGAGATTGGTGTTCCAGTTGTCTTTCCCTCAAATACTCCTGAGAGAATATTCACTTTATCCGACTCTTTTCTTTGAGTAGTAAATTTGGATTGTCCTGGTCTTCGTCTATCCATGTCTTTTTGTATATCCTTTTCAGATATGGAGATATTGGGAGGACAACCATCAATTACACAGCCAATTGCAGGTCCGTGGGACTCTCCCCATGTAGTAAATCTAAATATTTTTCCAAAAGTATTAAAAGACATAGTTATTTAATGTATAAATTATTTTATAGAATATATGAATCAAAAAAATGGCAAAAATTCACTAGGAATAGATAGTTGCTTTGAGGAATCAGATAATCCTATCGATTTGTTCAAAAAATGGTTTTCTGAAGCTGAGAAAAAGGAAATAAACGATCCAAATGCAGTCGCAGTAGCAACTTCTGATAAAGATAATCAACCAAATGTGAGGATGGTTTTACTTAAAGGATTGAGCGATAAAGGTTTTGTTTTTTATACAAATTTTAATAGTAAAAAAGGAAATGAATTAAAAATTAATCAAAAAGCCTCAATGTGTTTTCATTGGAAAAGCTTAAGAAGACAGGTAAGAATATCAGGAGAAGTTGAAGAAGTGACAGCTAAGGAAGCAGATGATTATTACAATTCAAGACCTTATAAAAATAAAATTGGCGCATGGGCTTCATCGCAATCTCAAGTACTAGATAAGAGAGAAACTTTTTTACAAAATATAAAAAAATTTGAAAAACAATATCCGGAACAAGCAAGCATACCTAGACCACCTCATTGGTCTGGATGGAGATTGATACCAAAAGAAATTGAATTTTGGTTAGATGGGGAAGGTAGAATTCATGAAAGATTAAATTATAAAAAATCTAACGATAAATGGATCAAAGAACTTCTTTATCCTTAAAAAGATCTATTTAGACTAAAACTGGTTAAGTTTTGCAAAATTCTTTTTTCTTCATTATCAGGAAAAATACCTAAAGAGTCATAAGATACATTTACAAAATATTCAGCTCTTTTTAAACTTGCTTCTATTGCTTTATATTTATTAATCAAAGCTAAAGTTTCACTAAAATCATCTTCATTTCTTTTATCTTTTTTTAAAATTTCAGATAAAAAATTCCTTTCTTCTTCATTGCCTTTTTGAAATACTATAATTAAGGGAAGAGTTACTTTTCCTTCGAAAAAATCTTTACCAATTTCTTTCCCAAAAAATTTGTCTTTTCCATAATAATCAAGTGCATCATCCGCTATTTGGAATGCAAGTCCTAGATTTTTTCCATAGGACTCTAATGCTTTTTTTTCTTTATCATTAACTTTTGCAAGACACGCTCCTGTTTTTGTTGCAGCTGAAAAAAGTGAAGCTGTTTTTAAATTAATAATATCAATATATGTATCCTCTAGAAGATCAGCTTCCCCTTTATGTTGAAGTTGTAAAACTTCACCTTGGGCAATTTTAGCTGAAGTAGAAGATAGCAACTTTAGAATTTCCAAATCGCCATCTTCAACCATGATCTCAAAACATCTACTTAAAAGATAGTCTCCAACTAAAATAGAAGATTGATTTCCCCAAATAGAATTAGTAGTTTTAATACCTCTTCGCAAAGAACTTTCATCAATCACATCATCATGTAATAATGTAGCTGAATGAATAAGCTCGACACATGCAGCTAAATTAATATCTCGATCTCCAAGTTCATAACCAGATAATTTAGACGATCCTAAAGTCAGAAGTGCTCTAAGTCTTTTACCCCCAGACTTAAGATGATGTTCGGACATTTTTTCAATCAGGTTTACATCGCTCTTAAGTTTTAGCCGGACTAAATTTTCTACTTTTTCTAGTTTAGTTCCCATAAGGTTTTTAAGCTCCAAGTAGGCTGAATTTGCAGATTTTTTTAGCGGTATTACTGATCCCATTAATTCAATTATAATTGATTTTCTTAATAATAAATTTTTAATTCAAACCGTGGTGACGCACCCACAATTCAACTAGAAGTAGCGTAATAAAATAATTAAAATTTAAGTTATTACTGTTATAAGAATAATTATAACGATCATAAAAATATGTTTTCTATTTTCAAAAAAAAGAAAGTTGTACCTCATGTTAGATTAACCGGCATTATTGGCTCTGCCGGTCGTTTTAAACAAGGTATGGAATTAGCCAATCAAAGGGATATCCTAAAAAAAGCTTTTTCAGTAAAAAAGATTTCTCACGTGGCTATCTCAATAAATTCTCCTGGGGGATCGCCTGTACAATCCCATTTAATTTATAGTTATATAAGAGAACTTGCTGATAAAAAAAAAGTAAAAGTTTTAATTTTTGCTGAAGATGTTGCTGCTTCCGGAGGATATTTCATTGCATGTGCAGGAGACGAAATATTTGCTAATTCAAGTTCAATAATTGGTTCTATTGGCGTTATATCTGCTTCATTTGGTTTTAAAGATTTAATTCAGAAGATTGGAGTTCAGAGAAGAGTGTATACTGCAGGAAAAAATAAAAGTACTTTAGATCCTTTTGTAGATGAAAAAGAAGAAGATGTTAAAAGATTGAAAAATATCCAATTAGAGTTACATGCTGATTTTATTAAAGTTGTTGAGACCAGTCGAGGATCAAAATTAAAAGATCCAGAAAAAAATAATATTTTTACAGGAGAATTTTGGACAGGTAAATCCGCTTTAAGACTGGGTTTAATTGATGGTATTGGAAATGCAGATCAAGTTCTTAAAGAAAAATTTGGAGATAAAGTTATTATAAAAAACTTTGAAAAACGAAAAGGTTTTTTAGCAAAAAAACTTTCTTCATCAATCTCTGATCCTTTCGATAAAATAATAAATAATTTAGAAGAAAAATCGATGTGGCAAAGATTTGGTTTATAGATGCCAACTAAAAAAAAATTAAAATCTTTATCTTTTCAAGAGATCATAATGAATTTACAAAAATTTTGGGGGAAATATGGTTGCGTAATCTTACAACCTTATGATTTAGAGGTAGGAGCAGGAACTTTTCACCCCGCAACAACTTTAAGATCTTTAGGACCAAAACCTTGGAAAGCAGCTTATGTGCAACCTTCAAGAAGACCAACAGATGGAAGGTACGGAAAAAATCCCAATCGATTACAACATTATTATCAGTATCAAGTTATAATTAAACCTTCGCCTGATAATATTAAGCAAACTTATTTAAAAAGTTTATCTGCAATTGGTATTGATGTTAAGAATCATGATGTACGTTTTGTAGAAGATGATTGGGAAAGCCCAACACTAGGTGCCGCAGGATTAGGCTGGGAAGTTTGGTGTGATGGTATGGAGATAACACAATTTACTTATTTTCAACAGATGACAGGATTAGAATGCAAACCCATTCCAGTAGAAATGACCTATGGCCTGGAAAGATTATGTATGTTTGTCCAAGGAAAAAAAAATGTATTTGATCTTGATTGGAACAATGAAGGAGTAAAATACAAAGATGTATTTTTTCAAGCAGAAAAAGAATTTTCTGCATACAATTTTGAATTTGCTAATACCGAAACTTTATTAAAAAATTTTGAATCAACAGAAATTGAATGTAAATCTTTATTAGATAAAAAACTTTCTTTACCTGCATACGATCAATGCCTAAAAGCAAGTCATATATTTAATTTACTTGATGCTAGAGGAGTAATTGGTGTTGCAGAAAGAACTGGATACATTAACAGAATAAGAGAACTCGCAAAAGGATGCGGGGCACTTTGGCTAAGTACACAAATTTAATAAATTATGTCTGAATTTTTGCTTGAACTTTATAGCGAAGAAATACCTCCTCAACTTCAAATTAATGCCAGAACGCAACTTAAACAGCAACTTGAAAACTCTTTTGAAGAAGAAGGAATTTATTACAAGGATTGTTTAGAATATTCAAGTCCAACCAGATTAAGTATTTACATAAAAGGCATCCCTGAAAAGATTAAAATTAAATCAAAAGAAATTAAAGGACCCAAGGCAGGAGTTCCAGAAAGCATTTTACAAGGTTTTGCTAAGTCTCGTAATGTTTCTGAAAAAGAACTATTTAAAAAAGAAACAGATAATGGTGAATTTTACTTTATAAAAACTGCAGAAAAAAATATTTTAGTAGAGGATTTGTTGATCAGTATTTTACCAAAAGCCATATCTTCAATTAGTTGGAAAAAATC
>CACFVO010000007.1 GCA_902569785.1 uncultured Pelagibacteraceae bacterium | reverse complement strand
AAAATGATTTTAGATTTGAATGAAAGAAAAAATAAAATTCGCATGGAACAAGATGAAAACCAAAAAAATCCTGAGCGAATAGCAACCTCAAAAGGGCAAAACTTACAAAATTTAGAAAACACTAAAAAAAGAAATGAAGAAATTGAAAATGAGTTAACTGAGTCTGAGAAAAAATTTAATTTGATTAACCAAAATTTAAAGGAAATACAATTAAAATTATCGGGTTTAAAAGAAAACAAAGCTAGATATGAAGCTACAACTGAAGGAATTGATAACAGAAAAAAAGATTTATTGTATTCAGTTAAGAATGAACTTAATATTGAAAATGAAGCATTATTATTAGCTCAATCAGATTTAAATAGCTTGTCTATTCAAGACTTTCCAACAATTGAAGATCAATCACAAAAAGTTGAAAAGATAAAAAAACAAAGAGAATCTTTAGGCTCTGTTAATCTTCGAGCTGATGAAGAAACAAAAAAATATGAAGAAGAAATTAAAAAAATGGAAGACGATAGAGCTGATCTTTTTTCTGCCATAGTAAAATTAAAAGCAAGTATTGAAGAACTTAACCAAAAAGGAAGGGAAAGACTTCTTGAGGCTTTTGAAAAAGTTAATAGAAAATTTAATGAAGTATATACAAAACTATTTAGCGGAGGGAGTGCAAAAATTGAATTGGTTGACTCTGAAGACCCATTAGAAGCAGGTTTAGAAATGTTTGTATCACCTCCAGGAAAAAGACTTCAATCAATAACTCTGCTTTCGGGAGGAGAGCAGGCTTTAACAGCATTATCTCTAGTTTTTGCAGTTTTTTTAGTCAATCCATCTCCTATTTGTGTATTGGATGAAGTTGATGCCCCTTTAGATGATGCTAACGTAACAAGATTTTGTGGCTTGCTAGATGAACTTACAAAGATAACTAAAACTAAATTTATAATCATAACACACCATGCGTTAACAATGTCTAGAATGCATAGGCTTTATGGTGTTACCATGGCTGAACAGGGTATCAGTCAATTAGTTTCGGTTGACTTGCAGAAAGCCGAACATCTAGTAGCCTAGGTAATAAAATATGACACCTCCTGAAGATTTTAAAACTCGCCTTAAGATTGCAAAATCAAAAATAAAAAAACAAGATCATTCAAACAGCGAAAAAAGAGGGTCTTTTATGGGTAACGCATTCAAATTAGGCACGGAATTAGTTGCTGCTGTTGCAGTTGGGACAATAATTGGGTTTATTTTAGATAGTTGGTTTGGTACTACACCTTGGTTAATAATAATTTTCTTTTTTTTAGGAGCAGCTGCTGGAATGTTAAATGTCATAAGAACAGCTAACCGAATGCAAAGAGAGGATTAAATTTAAGGATTTTTATGGCTAGTAACCCAATGCAACAGTTCAGTGTTCATAAAATAGGACCTGAAATTAAAATTGCTGGAATAGATCTGTCTTTTACCAATGCTAGCTTATTTATGGTTATTAGCATGGCCTCAATTTTACTTTTTTTATTTTTAGGTACAAAAGAAAAAAAATTAATTCCAGATAAGATTCAATTAATTGCTGAAATGCTTTATAATTTTGTTGCCAAGATGATTAGTGATACTGCTGGCTCTAAGGCCAAACCTTATTTCCCTTTCATATTTAGTTTATTTATGTTTGTTCTCTTGTGTAATATGGTAGGTATGTTACCCTACGCCTTTACCGTAACTAGTCACATTATTGTTACTTTAATAATGGCGTTGTTTATTTTTATTGCAGTAACAATAATTGGTTTCTTAAAACATGGTTTTAAATATTTGAGTATATTCGTCCCAAGTGGAGTCCCAGCTATTCTTCTTCCTCTAATTACTATAATAGAGATCATTTCTTATTTAAGCAGACCTGTTAGTTTATCGGTTCGACTATTTGCTAACATGATGGCTGGTCATACTATGTTAAAGGTTTTTGGTGGATTTGTAATTAGTTTAGGAATATTAGGTGGTTGGTTACCACTTAGTTTTTCAGTAGCATTAACAGGCTTGGAAATCTTGGTAGCGTTTCTTCAAGCTTATGTTTTTGCAATATTAACCTGCATCTATTTAAATGATGCATTAAATTTACATCATTAATTAATAAAGGAGGAAAAATGGAGTTAGAAGCGGCGAAAATGATTGGAGCAGGTCTTGCTGCAATTGCGTTAGCTGGGGCTGGCGTAGGTATCGGAATTATTTTTGGTAACTACCTGTCTGGAGCTATGAGAAATCCATCTGCGGCACAAAAACAATTCCCTAATTTGCTTTTAGGATTTGCTTTAGCTGAAGCAACTGGATTATTTGGGCTTGTAGTAGCGTTGATTATTTTATTTGCATTTTAATTAAATAAATTATGAAGCGTTATCTGGCTTTAATATTAGTCCTGTCGACTATTTGTACTAATTTGTTTGCAGCTGAGGCTGGCATGCCTCAGCTAGATCCTAAGTATTGGGCATCGCAAGCTTTTTGGTTAGTTTTGGTATTCTCGATTTTATATGTATCAATTGCAAAATTTTATTTACCAAAAATAAAAAAAAACCTCGATGATAGAGAAAGTAAAATAAAAGAAGATTTAGATGAGGCTAATAAACTTAAAAATTTATCAGAAAAAAAAATTAAAGAATATGAAATTATTTTAGAGAACTCGAAAAAAGAAGCTACGAAAATTTTATTTGAATCTAAAAATGCTTTACATAAAAATATTCAAAACAAAAAAGATTCTATGGAAAAAGAAATAGAAAATGAAATTTCAAAAGCTCAAAAAGAAATTTTAGAAATGAAAAAAAATTCTATTAGTTCTATTAATAGTATATCTCAAGAGATTGCTTCTGATATAATTGAAAAAATATCTGGAGATAAACTTAATGAAAGTAGTACCAGAGCTGTAATCGAGGACACTTCTAAAAAAAATATAGGTAAATATTTATGATAATTGATGCAACATTTTGGGTTGCCGTTTCTTTTTTTATTTTTCTAGGAGTATTAATTTACTTTGAGATCCCTAAAAAAATAAAAGATGTTTTAAATGAAAATATCCTAAATATTAAGAATCAAATTAATGAAGCTGAAAAACTTAAAGAAGAAGCTAAGAATATTCTGAGTGAGCATGAAAAAAAAATCAGTAATTCAAAAGCAGAGGTTAAATCTATGCTTGATAAAGCTAATGAAGATTCTGAGAGAAATATTATTAAAACAAATAAAGAATTTCATGGTTTAATGGAGAGTAGAAAAAAGAATGCTGAAGATAGAATTAAACAAATGAAAGATCAGGCGCTTAAAGATATTAAAAATGCTTCGGTAAAAATAGCCGTAGAATCAGTTGAAAAACTTCTTAAAAATTCCATAGACAAAAGTAAATTAGACAAAATCTATCTATCAAGTATAGAAGAAACAAAATTAGCACTTAAGAAAAAATCCAGTTAGAATAGGCCATAGACAAAATGGCGAAAAAAATAATAATTGTTGGGTCAGGTTTTGGAGGACTAGCCTCCGCCTTAAGGTTGCGGGCTAAAGGTTTTGATGTAACTTTAGTTGAAAAACATTCAGATCTAGGAGGTAGAGCTAGAGTTTTTAAAAAAGGAAATTTTACCTATGATGGTGGTCCTACAGTTATTACTGCTCCGTATCTTTTTGAAGAATTGTTTTCCTTGTTTAACAAAAAAATTTCTAACTATGTTGAAATTGTCCCTTTAGATTTGTGGTATCGATTCGTATTTAATGATGGTCAAACTTTTGATTACTCAGGTAATGAAAAATCAATGGAAAGAGAAGTGAAAAAATTTTCTGATAAAGATTTTAAAGGTTATAAAGATTTGGTAAATTTTACAGAAAAAATTTTCGATAAAGGTTTTACTGATTTAGCGGATAAACCATTTAATAATCTTACTTTTATGCTTAAGCAGATTCCTTCACTGCTAAACTTAAAAAGCTATGTTTCTGTTTATAAGTTGGTTTCAAATTATATAACAAATGAAAAATTAAGAAGAGTATTTAGCATGCATCCTCTTTTAGTTGGGGGCAATCCTTTTACAACTACATCAATTTATACACTAATTCTATTTTTAGAAAAAAAATGGGGTATCCACTACTCAATGGGAGGCACGGGTAGCATAGTAAAAGCATTAGAAAAATTAATGGAGGAGGAAGATATTAAGGTTATTAAAGCTGCTGAAGTCACTGAAATCATTTCAAACGATAAAAAAGTTAAAGGAGTAAAGTTAAATAATTCTAAAATAATTGAATGTGATTATATAGTTTGTAATTCCGATCCTCCAAATGTTTACCAAAATTTAATCAAATCAAAAGATAAATATAATTTTTTATTTAAACAAAAAATGAAAAGAATGGATTATTCTATGGGTTTGTTCGTTTATTATTTTGGATCAAAAAAACAATACAAAAATGTGGCCCATCATACTATTTATTTTGGAAACTCATATGAAAAACATTTAGATAAAATTTTCGAGCAAAAAATATTATCGGAAGATATTAGTTATTATTTACACAGACCTTCGGCAACAGATCCTAGTATGGCTCCGAGTGGTCAAGACGCATTTTATGTTTTAGTCCCTGTACCAAACAATTTATCAAATATAAATTGGTCAAATGAAGGCGAAAAATTTAAAAATTTAATTTTAGAAAAAATGGATAGTTCAGTATTACCCGGAATAAAAAAAAATGTTGTTAGTGATTTTTATTTAACCCCTGATTACTTCGAAAAAGAATTAGCAACACTACATGGTTCTGGATTTTCAATTCAACCTAAATTCTCACAGTCTGCATATTTTAGGTTTCATAATCAATCAGAAGTATTTAAAAATTTGTACTTTGTAGGAGCTGGAACACACCCTGGAGCAGGAATGCCAGGAGTTCTCTCATCTGCTAAAGTATTAGACAAATTATTTTAATGAGTAATAATTTATTAGAAAAACATGCAAAATCTTTTTACTGGGCTAGTTTCTTCTTATCAAAAGAAATATCTAATAAATGTTCTTCTCTATATAACTTTTGTAGAACTTTGGATGATATCGTTGATGATGAAGATAAGCTAGAAATTAAAAAAGATAATTTCTTAAAATTTAAAAAAAATTTTATAAATAAAAATCTTAACAATCCAGTAATTAAAGAAATGTGGTCGATAATTAATAGTGAAAAAATTTCAGAAAAAGTTGTAACAGATTTGTTTGATGGAGTTGAAACAGACTTAGAAGAAAAGGTCTGCATTAATTCAAAAAAAGAATTATTGGTTTACTCCTATAGAGTTGCGGGAACAGTTGGCTTGATGATGTCAAAGATTCTAAAAGTAAAAAATAAAGAGGCTTTAAAAGGTGCAGTTGATCTTGGGATTGCTATGCAACTTACAAATATTGCTCG
The DNA here is from genome assembly GCA_902569785.1 of uncultured Pelagibacteraceae bacterium. Taxonomy (GTDB): domain Bacteria; phylum Pseudomonadota; class Alphaproteobacteria; order Pelagibacterales; family Pelagibacteraceae; genus Pelagilacustribacter. Next base: position 17,999 of record CACFVO010000007.1, on the reverse strand, counting down.
AGACGTTTGTGAAGATAAAGAACGTAATCGTCAATATATTAAACCTGATTTTTCTGCTATTAAGGAAACAATAAGTGACTCTAGAATATTTTACCAAAAATCTTTCAACTCAATTAGCTGTATACCTTTAAGATCAAGATTTTCAGTTATAGTGGCAAGAAGAGTTTATAAAAAAATTGGTGATTATATTTTAAAACAAAAAAACACAGAGAATTACAATAAAGCAGGAAAAATTTATGTTCCAATTTTTGGGAAAATAATTCAGACTTTTTTTTCTATTTTTGACTTTATTAAATTATTATTTGTTAAGCAGTTAATTTACGATAAGCATATTAACCATAATATTTTAGATAAAGAAGTTAACTTAAATGAAAGAATTTGATTATTTAATCATTGGTGGGGGGTGCTCAGGCTTATCATTGGCTTATGAACTCGAGATTAATGGAAAATTAAAGGATAAAACTTTAGCTATTATTGAGCCTCGTAAAAAATATAGCAGAGATAAAACTTGGTCTTTCTGGAAAGTATTTGATCATAATTTTGAAGATTGTGTAATAAAGAGTTGGAATAATTTTACAGTAAACTCCTCTGAAGGTTCTCAAGAATTGTCAAATATAAATTTTCCTTACCAGAGTATAGATAGTGGAAAATTTTATGAAAAAATTAATTCAAAACTTTCTGCTAACCCAAATATAAATTTTTTCAAAAAAATTAATGAGATTAATTCAAAAAATTCAATAATCTTTAATAGTGTGTTCCAAGGAGAAACATACAAATCTGATTTGTGGCAACACTTTCAAGGAGTTGAAATTGAGACTTCAAAAGATATCTTTGATGATGAGATTTTAAACCTAATGGATTTTAATTGTGATCAAAGAAACGATGTTCATTTTTTTTACACATTGCCCTTTAGAAAAAATAGAGCTTTAATTGAAACAACTTGGTTATCGAATTTAGAGGATCAAAGCCTTTTGGATTACGATTTACAACTTGAAAATTATATCAAGAATAATTTAGGTATAAAAAATTATAAAATAAATTTTACTGAAAAGGGAGCTATACCATTATTTTATCCATCATTTAAAAATGAAGATAAAATTATTAATATTGGATCTGCAGGTGGAATGACTAGATTAAGCACTGGATATACTTTTTTAAATATTCAAGAGCATAGTAAATATATTGTAAGGAATATTGATAAAATTGAAAAAATAAAAATGTTTAGTCTTGGAAAAAAATATCAGTTTTTAGATAAAATATTTCTAAGAGTTTTAGAAAAAAATCCTGAAAAAATGCCAAAAATATTCTCAGATATGTTCAAAACTTCTTCGAATACTATTATTAAGTTTTTATCAAACAAAAGTAATATTTTTGAAGATATTAATATTATAAGCAAAATGCCTAAATTAATTTTTATAAAAGCATTATTTAACTAATGGAAAAGATAAATTTTAAACACTCGGTTATATTTTTCAATTTATGTATTTTGATAAGTCCATTCTATCTTATGCTAAATTTTGAACCAATAGTATTCTGTTTATTCTTAATATTGATTTTGGGAATTTCCCACGGTGCATTAGATAATATTAAAGGCAAAAAACTTTTAAAATTGTTTGGCTATAAATCTACTATTTCTTTTTACCTTGCGTATATTATAATTTCTCTTTTAATAATAACTTTCTGGTTGGTGTTTCCTAATATTGTTTTATCTTTATTTCTGATTGTTGCAGCTTATCATTTCGGCAAAGAAGATACGGTATTCTCTTTTAAAAGAAAATGTTTGAAATCAGAATTTTTATTCTTTTTAAAAGGATCGTCTGTAATCGCAATACCATTATTTTTGCAAAGGAGTGCTACAAACGAAATATTTAAAGTTTTAAATTTTAATGTTTTTGAGTTTACAATTTTCAGTGATCAATTTTTAATAATAATAATATGTTTAAGTTTTTTTTCATCTTTGTACATTTCAAAGAAAAAAAATACTAACATTAAAGGAATTATGATTATGGATTTTTTATCTCTTATTATATTAAATTACTTCTTAACACCTATTTTAGCATTCACGTTTTATTTTTGTTTTCTTCATTCAATAAGACATTCTATAACGCTAATTTTTGAGTTAGATAAATCTTTCAAATCAGGAGTTAAAAAATTTATAAATAGAGCAATTCCTTTAACTCTTGTCACTGGAGTAATATTTTTATTCGCAATATATTTTTTAAATAATTTTTATAAGCTTGATGAGGCCATTTATAAGGTAATTTTTATTGGTTTGGCGTCACTTACTTTTCCGCATATATTGCTAGAATACCTTTTAGAAAAAAATGAAAAAAGAACTTAAAATTTATTTGGCATCACCAAGAGGTTTTTGTGCCGGAGTCAAAAGAGCTATAGAAATAGTAGATAAATCAATAAGCAAATACGGTTCCCCAGTTTATGTGAGGCACGAGATAGTACATAACAAACAAGTAGTAGAGGATTTAAAGAAGAAAGGAGCTATATTTGTAAATGAATTGTCAGATATAAAAGATAACACTAGGCCAGTAGTTTTTTCGGCACATGGTGTTCCAAAAACGGTGCCTGAAGAGGCAAAAATTAAAAAACTTTCTTATGTAGATGCTACTTGTCCATTAGTATCAAAAGTTCATAGAGAGTCTGAACAACTTTATAAAAATGGTTACGATATTATTCTTGTGGGTCATAATAACCATCCTGAAGTTATAGGTACAATGGGACAATTACCTCAAGGAGCTATAACATTAGTTGAAACAATAAATGACGCAAAATTCTTAGAAAATAAAAATTTTACTAAGCCACTAGCATATATAACTCAAACTACTTTATCTGTAGATGATACTGCTGAAATTATAGATTTTTTAAAAAAAAAATTTCCAAATATTAAAGGTCCAATAAAAGAGGATATATGTTATGCAACGACTAATCGACAAACTGCTGTAAAAAAAATAGCTTCAAAATGTGATATGTTTTTTATTATTGGTAGTAGAAATTCTTCAAACTCAGCTAGATTAGTTGAAGTAGCTAAAAAAGCTGGATGCAAAAATTCATTACTAATGCATTCAGAAAAGACAATTCCAATTGCAGATATTAAAAATTCAAAAATAATTGGTATATCATCAGGAGCTTCTGCTCCAGAACAGCTTGTACAAAATTTAATTAAGGAAATAAAAAAAGAATATCTAGTATCTATTGAAGAAGTGACAGTTGCTGAAGAAAAAGTAGTTTTTAAACTACCCAAAGAATTAAATTAGATGGCGGTATATACAAAATTTCAGAAAGAAAATATTGAAGAAATTTTATCAAACTATTCGATTGGTAAGTTAAATTCATTTAAAGGAATTCAAGAAGGTATAGAGAATACAAATTATTTTTTACTAGTAGATAAAAAAAAATATATTCTTACAGTTTATGAGAAGAGAGTTAAATCCGAAGATCTTCCTTTTTTCTCCGACTTAATGACTGGTCTAAACAAAGCTGGGGTTAAATGCCCAATACCAATAGCTAATAAACAAAAGAAAACTATTTCTAACTATAATAAAAAACAACTAATGATCGTCACTTATTTGGATGGTAAAGCAAAAAAAATTCTTACTCCACAAAACTGTAAATCGGTAGGTATTGAAGTTGCTAAAATGCATGAAATTACAAAAAGTTTCAAAATTAAAAGAAAAAATGATTTATCTATCAATTCATGGAGAAATTTGTTCAATTCAGTCAAAAAAGAATGCTCAAAAATTCATCGAGACCTTCCTAAATTAATTGAGTCCAATCTAAAAGATGTTGAAAAAAATTGGCCTAGTGATTTACCAAAAGGAATAATACATGCTGACTTATTTAGTGATAATATTTTTTTCAATAATGATAAATTCAGCGGATTAATAGATTTTTATTTTTCATGTGAAGATTTTTATGCATTTGAAATTGCAATTTGTTTTAATGCATTATGTTTTGATGGAGTTACAAAAAATCTAAGTTTTAATGTAACTAAAGCTAAAAACTTTATTGATAGTTATAATTCAATTAGAAAGTTAAATGATGATGAAAAAAAAAATATTAAAGTACTATCTCAAGGAGCTGCTTTAAGATTTTTATTAACTAGAGTCTTTGATGCATTAAATACAGTTGATGGTGCGATAGTAAAAATAAAAGATCCAATGGAATATTTGAAAAGATTAGAATTTCATAAAAATTCTAAAAACTTTGAGGATTATTTCTTTTAATGAAATTAAAGATTTATACTGATGGTGCTTGTTCAGGAAATCCAGGAAAAGGGGGGTGGGCTGCAATTATTTTAGATAATAGTGCAAATCAATCTAGAATTTCCGGTAGTGAAAAAAATACGACTAATAACAGAATGGAGTTGATGGCCCCGATAATGGCTCTAAAAAAAATTAAAGAAGAGTCAGAGATTACAATTTTTACAGACTCTAAATATGTCAAAGATGGAATAACCGAATGGATAAAAAAATGGAAATTAAATAATTGGAAAAACTCAAACAAGAAGCCGGTAAAAAATAAAGATCTTTGGATTAAATTAGATAATTCTTGTCAGAAACATAAAGTTAAATGGAAATGGGTTAAAGCTCACTCAGTAAATAAATATAATAATCTTGCCGATGAGTTGGCGGTATCAGAGACCAAATAAGTTAATTAAAATATGGCTAAATTTACTTTATTAACATTAACTAATTATTAAATATTTTTCAAAAAACTTTCGGCAGCAGATAATTCACAGGAAGCTGTCTTTTTCTCTTCCTCTATCTTTTTTACTTCGCTATTTTCTACGAGCATAGTGTATCGATTTGATCTAATCCCAAGTCCTTTTTCAGATTTATCTACTTCAGCGCCAATAGCTTTTGTAAATTTACAAAAAGGATCTCCAGCCATAAAAATTTTAGACCCAGCATTTTGATTTTCTCCCCAAGCTTTCATTACATTCGGATCATTAACCGCAATACAAACTATTTTTTTAATTCCTTTTTGTGAGGCTAAATCATAGTCTTTTATATATCCAGGAAGGTGGATTGCAGAACAAGTTTTAGTGAAGGCTCCTGGCATACCTAGTATAATAGTTTTGTGATTTTTACATAAATTAAGAACATCAATTTTTTTAACTTCATTATTTTGATCGAGGTAAAACAATTCAGAACTTGGTAATTTATCGCCTACTTTTATTTTCATTTTATTTTGCTTAAGATATAATTTTTTATTTGTGAATTAGAATTTTCTATAATATCAAATTTTTCTTTTTTATCTAAACTCATCTTCAAATGTAACGGTGGTTCTAAAATTTTTCCAGTTATCTTTTTGACAGTGTCGCTGAATTTAAAAGGATGAGCAGTTCCAAGAACAACTATATTTTCTAAATCTTTAATTTTTTTTGCAGCTCCAAACCCGGTTGCAGTATGTGGATCAACAATAAATTTAAATTGATCATTTATATTCTTGATAATTAATTCTGTAGTTTCGTCATTAATCTTGACTGCTTCAAAATCTTTTTTTATTTCTTGGATTTCACTTTCATCTAATTTAAAAAAACCTTTTTTAGACAAATGATCCATCAATAAGCTAACTTTTTGATCATCCTGACCTACAATATAAAAAAGCAATCTTTCAAAATTACTTGCAACTTGAATATCCATACTGGGAGAAATCGATGGTTTTACTTTATCAGGTTTGTATTCACCATTGTTGATTACTCTCTGCAAAATATCATTCTCGTTAGTTGCAACGATTAACTTATTAATTGGTAAACCCATTTTTTTTGCAACATACCCAGCATAAATATCTCCAAAGTTTCCTGTAGGTACTGAGAAACTGATTTTTTCTTTTTTTAATTTAAAGTAAGTATAAAAATAATAAACAATCTGACAAACTATTCTAGCCCAGTTAATAGAATTTACACCAGACATATTGATTTTTGTTCTAAAATTTTCGTCATTAAAAAGTTCTTTTACAATTTTTTGACAATCATCAAAGGAGCCTTTAATTGCAACGTTATAAATATTGGAGCCACTTGTAGTTGTCATTATTTTACGTTGAACAGAAGAGATTTTATTGTGTGGGTGTAAAACAAATAAATTTATATTTTCTCTGCCGTTTAAGGCAGCAATTGCAGCTGAACCAGTATCTCCAGATGTAGCAACAATTATATTTACAGTTTTATCTTTTGCTACTTTAAAATGTTCGTAGAAATTTCCTATAATTTGCATAGCAATGTCTTTAAATGCCAATGTAGGCCCGTTGTAAAGCTCAAGAAGATTTGAGTCACCTATCTTTCTTAAATTTACGACTTCTTTATCTTTAAAACTGCTGTATGATTTTTCTATTAAAGATTTTAGGTCATTTTTCTTAATTTCATCTTTACAAAAGTTGAATATAATTTCTGTCGCTAATTCTTTGTAATCTAATTTGCTCAAATCTTTTAATTCATCTTGATTAAACCTTTTGATTTCAGTCGGTAAAAATAAACCTCCTCCAGGCGCAAGGCCTCTTAGAAAAATGTCTTTAAAACTAAATTTTAAAGATTTGTCTCTAGTGCTAAAATAGTTCATTTGATTCTTCTAAAATATAGAAAATTAACAAAAATTGATATTAATTAATTTGTTTTAGAAAAGGGTTATTATTTCGTTTAATTTAAACAAATTATCAAAAAGAATTAACAAAAATAGAAAAAATAAATAAAATATTGAATATACAAATACTTTTCTTGCTATCAGATTTGATTTGATCACTGATTTTGATTTAAAAAGCAAATAGCATAAATGAATATAATAGAAAGTCATAGATAGAGATAAAATAATATAAATAATACTTCCAAACCCGAAAAAAATTGGTGAGATGACCACTGGTAGCATGAAAAAAGCATACAACAGAATATTAAATTTTGTGCTTTCTATACCAGCGGTAATAGGCAACATAGGAATTTTTGCTTTTTTATAATCATCAGATTTGTATAAACTTAAGGCCCAAAAATGAGACGGTGTCCAAAAAAATATTATTAAAAACATTATTATGGGTTCAATAGAAATGGATCCAGTTGCAATGGTCCAGCCTATTACTGGAGGAAGGGCTCCAGATGCACCTCCGATGACGATGTTTTGTGCGGTCTTTCTTTTTAACCATATAGTATAAATAAAAAAGTAAAAACTTATTGTTGCTGCTAATAAAATTGCTGAAATTAAATTTGATGATAAATAAAGCATTACAATTGACGCGATAGAAAGAAAAACACCAAACCACAAAGCATTTTCTCTTTTAATTTTCCCTGTCGGTATAGGTCTTAAACAAGTTCTACTCATAACTGCATCTAAATCTGACTCGTACCACATGTTTAGTGCTCCAGCAGCGCCTGAGCCTATCGCTACAGCTAGTAAAGAGAAGAAGCCAGTGAGGAAAGATACTTTTACAGGCGCAACTAATAGACCTACTACTGCAGTAAATAGAACAAGAGACATAACTCTTGGCTTCATAAGAAGTAAAAAGGATTTTAAATAAAGACTAAGCTCTATCGGTGAAGTTTTATTTTTTGCTATATTTTGTGGCAAGATTATCCCACATTTAAAGAAATGAATATAGCTATAAGTATCATTCCTATAATAAGAATATGATTACCTAAATCAAAAATTCCTACTTTTTTATTCTTTTTATCAATTAATTTTCTTTGTAGAGGTATTTGGTCATAAGGATTAATTCTAATGTCATCTTTCTTCTCTTTGTCATTCTCAATCGTTAATGAAGTTCCAAACCAAACAAAATAAACGAAAAGAAAAAAGAATATTAAAAATCCAGCGACTATATTATATCCACCCATGAATTAAGCTCCCCCTACAAAAAAATAAAATAGTCTTGAAAAAACAGTATATTTTCCCTCTGCAACCATTAAACCAACAAAGCAAGCTATAGCGGTCATAGGCCATAAAAGCACATTTACCAAAGCATACCTTTCCCAAAATAAGTGCATAAAGAAAGCCATTATTAAACCGGCTTTAAGGAACATAAAAAATAAAATTAATGACCATCTCAACAAACCTTGAAAATTATACCAATCCACCATGTAAGAAAAAAAACTTAAAACAAACAATAAACCCCATATCCAAAGATATATGCCAATTTTGTGCGTTGTTGTTTGTTCTTTTTTAACTTCAGTCATAATTTAGTTTACCATAAATAAAAGAAAGCAAATATAAATACCCAGACAAGATCTACAAAATGCCAATAAAGACCTAATATTTCTATAGCTACGTAGTCTGATTTCATTGTAGTAAAATAACCTCTTCTGCCAGTATCAAAATCTCCCCTAAAGACCTTTCTGGCAAAGATAAATAAAAAAATTACTCCTATTGAGACATGAGTACCATGAAAACCTGTAATCATAAAAAAGAAAGCCCCAAACTGTTCAGCACCAAAAGGATTTCCCCAAGGTCTTACTCCGTCATGAAATATTAATTTAGACCATTCAAAAGCTTGCATTCCAACAAAAGTAAGTCCTCCTATCGCAGTCAACAAGACAAACCATCCGCACATCTTTCTATTTTTTTCATAACCATATTTAACTGCTAGCGCCATAGTTCCGCTACTAGTAATTAGTACGAAGGTCATTATTGCTATTAATAAAAGTGGGACAGGAACTCCAAACATTTCTAAAGCAAATACCTCGCTAGGATAAGGCCACGGTTCAACCACTGAAGCTCTTACTTTCATATAAGCTACTAAAAAACAGCTAAATACAAAAGTATCACTCAGTAAGAAAATCCACATCATTGCCTTGCCCCAATTTACTCCTTTAAAGGTAGTTTGGTCTGAGCCTATATCTTCAGACATGCCTTTGAAACCGCCTGGCAATTTATCTAGATTTAAATCTGACATGTTCCTTTTTTTAAGTTTTTTCTACTTCTGCGTCTTTAACTTCACTTGGTGCAGTTGTTTGAGGAATATAGTCTTCTTTTGCTCCGGGTACACCATAATCATATGCCCATCTGTGCACTACCGGAAGTTTTTCACCCCAGTTACCATGTGTAGGAGGAACGTCAGGTGTAAGCCATTCTAAAGAATTAGCTTTCCATGGGTTCTTACCTGCTGGTTTTCCTAGTCTTAAGCTTTTTACAAGATTATAAAAGAAGATAAATTGAGCAGCTCCTACTATAAAAGCTGCAAGACTTATAAATTCATTCATTCCTACGGCTGAAGTCATGTATGGACTGTCATACATTTCAAAGTATCTTCTTGGTACACCAATGAAGCCTAAATAATGCATCGGAAAATAAATAGAGTAAGCGCCTAAAAAAGTTATCCAAAAATGCCATTTGCCCAACTTTTCATCTAAGAATCTTCCAGTAACTAGAGGGAACCAATGATAAATGGCTCCAAAAATTACCATAAGCGGAGCTATTCCCATTACCATATGAAAGTGAGCGATTACAAAATAGGTATCAGATAGTGGAACATCTACAGCAACATTTCCTAAAAAAATACCTGTTATACCACCATTTACAAAAGTGACAATAAAACCTAAACAGAAAAGCATCACAGTATTTATTCTTATATTTCCTCTCCAAAGTGTAAGTATCCAATTGTAGACCTTCAATGCTGTGGGTACCGCAATAATAAGTGTAGTAGTTGCAAAAAAGAAACCAAACCAAGGGCTCATACCACTAACATACATGTGATGCGCCCAAACAAAAAAGCTTAGTGCGCCAATTCCAACAATCGCCCAAACCATCATCCTGTATCCAAAAATATTTTTTCTAGAATGCACTGAAATCAGGTCAGAAACTATTCCAAAAGCAGGTAATGCTACGATGTAAACTTCTGGATGACCAAAAAACCAAAATAAATGCTGGAAAAGTATAGGGCTACCACCATCATAAGAAAGTGCCTCCCCTGCTTTAATAATAGTTGGCATAAAAAAGCTTGTTTCTAAAACTTTATCTAATGTCATCATAATTGAGCTAACAAGCAAAGCTGGGAAAGCTAGTAAAGCTAAAACTGTTGCAGTAAAAATTCCCCAAATAGTTAAAGGCATTCTCATCAAACTCATTCCTCTTGTTCTTGCCTGTAAAATAGTAATTACATAGTTCAAGCCACCCATGGTAAAACCAATTACAAATAAAGATAAGGATATTAGCATTAATAAAATTCCATAACCTGAACCAGGAGTACCTTCTAAAATTGCTTGAGGAGGATATAAAGTCCAACCTGATCCTGTTGGTCCTCCCGGCACAAAAAAGCTAGCCATTAAAACCACAACTGCTACAAAAAACATCCAGAAACTTATCATGTTTACATAAGGAAACACCATGTCCCTTGCTCCAACCATTAAAGGTATTAAGTAATTTCCAAATCCACCGAGAAACAAAGCAGTTAATAAATACACTACCATTATCATTCCATGCATTGTAACCATTTGATAATATGTTTCTGCGGTTAAAAAAGGGAACAGATCCGGATAACCAAGTTGCATACGCATCATCCAAGATAAAATTAAACCCACTACTCCTGTGAATACTGCGGTAAGAGTATACTGAACGCCTATAACTTTAGCATCCTGACAAAAAATCCATTTAGTTATAAAACTATGCCCATGATATAAGTCTTGTTCCGGTAATTCTGCTGGCCTAACATAATCAATGTCCGTTTCTCCTCTTCCAGAAGTAGCAGAAGACTTTGTTTTAATTTGATCGTTTCTCTTTTTATTAATATTTAATTCATCTGACATCTTGTTCCTTTAATATACTATTTTTATTATTTGATAAATTGTTAATCTTAACTAATTTTTTCTTATTTAATTTGTTATTTCTATTTTTAGCTGTAAAGCTGGAAAAAGTTTCTTGCTCTGACAACCATTTGTTGTAACTTACTTCATCTTCTACTACAACTTTACCTCTCATAGCATAATGAGCAACACCGCAGTACTCAGCACATAAAACCTCATACTCTCCATTTTTATTAGGCTCAAACCAATAGTAAGTAATAGTTCCAGGGACTGCGTCCATTTTCGATCTAAACTGTGGAACATAGAAATTATGTAATACATCAATCGATCTTAATAAAATTTTAACAGGTCTATCTTTTAATAAATGCAATTCATTGCTTTCAACAAAAACGTCATCTTTTCCATTTGGATCATCAATATTTAATCCGTAAGGATTATCATCACTAATTATTCTGTTGTTAGATTCTCCAAGCTTTCCATCTTGTCCTGGTAATCTGTATTTCCACCCCCACTGCCATGCCATTACTTCTACTTGAATAGCATTATCAGGGACTCGTATATAATTATTCCACACAACAAGTCCGGGAGCCAAAAGAGCTACAACGCCAATCGTTGTCAACCAAGTTAGTCCTTTTTCTAATTTTTTGTCTTCAGGTTTATATTCTGATCTACGTCCTTCTTTATATTGATATCTAAAAATACAATAAACCATAAAAAGGCAAACCAAAATGAATACTCCGCCACCAATCCAGAAACTTAAAATTATAGTATCATCCATAGCACTCCAATTTGAGGCGATGTCAGTCCACCACCATGGAGTCCAAACATGGAAAATGATTGACCCAATTATTACTGCTAAAAATACGAGACCTGTAAACATACAGTCAAACTTATAAAATAAAAGGTCGGTTTAACCTAGGGACAAAATGTCTTAAAAGGGTTATATAATTCCAAAAAATGATCGGAAAATTGGGAATTTTAATAACTATACTTTCTTTGGTCTTTCTATTTTTTATTGTTATCTCATTGGGAGCGGGAGCTTTCTCTAAAAAAGAAAAAAAACCGGAAATCAAAAAATACTTAAGGTCTATTTACTTTTTGTTAATAGTAATTGCTCTCTTGGGATCGATTTTAGTATTGTTTCTTTAAAATTGAGTTTTAAGAAATTAATTCCTTACACCAGGCGATAACGGCATCATTAAAAACATAAACGACTAAAAAAAATACTAACCAAATAATTAGTAAAAACATCCAATAAAGAGATAAAGCTTCTACTTTATTCTTTTCATCTAAAATCTTTTTTTCATCTAATTTAAGAATTTGAGAACAAACCTTGCCCCAAAAGAATAGCCCTCCTAGAAGATGAAGTCCGTGAAGAGCTGTAAAAAAATAGAAAGATGTAAAATATGAATTTGTAGAAACAAATTTTCCGTCTTCCATTAATTGAAACCACAATAATATTTGCCCAAATAAAAATAAATAACTTAATCCTCCTACTTGAATAAGGTTTCTTTTTATTTTTGATGTTTTTTTATTTTCTAAATCTTTGGTGATTTTTCTAAAAATATAAGCCACTAAAATTAAAACAAAACTATTAAACCAAAATAAATTTGGTTTAAAAAGAAACATTGTGTCTTGACCGCCTGGAATAGAATAAAGATATGCAGTAACTATAAGACTAAAAAGTACGGTACTAACTCCAAAAATTACAATTACAGCCGATACATATGAGGAAACTCCTTTAAATGTACTACCTGCGTGACGATTGTCGATATTTACTTGATTTTCATCCCAAGGTTTCTCAACTAGTGCGCCAAATAATTTCTTTATAATTTTAGACATAATGATTAATTATACCATTAATGAAAATAAAAACATCTATCTCGATCCTTATTGGTTGCTTAGTTATCTTTTTATTTATCATGTTACCAATAATTTTATCAGTTCAAGATAAAAAAGAGGAATATGTCGCATCAATCACAGGTTCTTCATTTTCACTTAAAGATGTGAACAACAATATTATCACAGAAAAATCTTTTGAAGATCAGGCTACAGCACTTTTTTTTGGATTTACAAATTGTCCTGATGTATGTCCAATAACTTTAAATAAATTGACTTATATCTTAAATGAGTTGGAAAAAGAAAAAAAAACTTTAAAGATATTTTTTATTAGTATTGATCCAGAAAGAGACACTCCAGAAGTAATGAAAAATTATTTAAGTTCCTTTGAAAATAAAATTATTGGGATAACAGGTGAGTCAGAAAAAATTTTTCTTCTCTCGAAATCATGGGGAATTAAAAGTGAAAAAATTTTTTCAGAAGATGGAACCTATACTGTTGATCATAGCTCGCCGATTATTTTATTAAAGAATGGAAAATACACTAGCCGTATTACTCATCATCATAATATTGAAGAATCTTTAAAGATAATTAAACGAATTTTATAAGTCTAAAAAGTAGTTTATTAACGACAGAGCGGAAATTGTAGCTGTTTCTGTCCTTAAAATATTTTTAGATAGAGAAAAAGAAATAGTCTTTTTGTTATCTAAAATCATTTTCCTTTCATCAGGAGAAAAATCTCCTTCTGGACCAATTAGTAAAGTTTTTAAATTATCACCTTTAGTATCTTCTTTTTTTAATTTCTCTTTGCAATTGATATCTGCAAAAAAAAGTTTACTGGAGCCGTTAAGGTTATTTATAAAATCTTTAAGTTTGGTTATCTTTAATATTTCAGGCGGACGGAATTGATTTGATTGCTCGGTAGCTTCGATAACAATCTTTTTAGCTCTTTCATAATTTAATTCTTTAATTTCAGTACGTTCAGATATAATTGGGGTAATTTTATTAACTCCCAATTCAGTAGCTTTTTGTAAAATTATCTCCATGGGATTTTTTTTGACTAAACAAATTGCCAGTTCAATGTTTGAAGATCTTAAAGACTGTTTTAATCTATTTAAAAACTTTACTTCAACTCTATCTTTTTCTAAAAAAACTACCTCACTAAACCACTCCCCTTCCTGATTAAAAAAGTTTATATTTGAACCTCGTTTTAATCTCATAACATTAGCTACATAGTGAGTGTGTTCTTTTGACAATAGAGAAGTAGTGTTTTCAATTATTTTACTAGGATAATATAATCTTATGTTGCTCATATATTGTATATACAATAAAAACAGTTTTTAATTAATTATAAAAGAAAGGAATAGTAATGCAAAAAGGGGAAAGAGCTGGGGATGCTCCAATTGGGGTAAATGTTATAAAAGGAAAATCTTATTATTGGTGTAGTTGTGGAAAAAGTTCAAAACAACCTTTTTGTGACGGATCACATGATGGATCAAAATTTGGTCCAAAGATTTATAAAGCTGAGCAATCAAAGAAAGTTTTTTTTTGTACTTGTAAACAAACTGATGATCCTCCTTTATGTGACGGCTCTCACAATAAAAAATGAAAATCAAATCTGTAGTTTTTGATGCTTACGGAACATTATTTGATGTAAATTCTGCTGCTGAAAAATGTAAAGACAAAATTGGAGATAAGTGGGAAGGCTTTGCAAATTACTGGCGAACAACTCAGCTAGAATATACGTGGCTAAGAAGTTTAATGAAAAGACATAAAGATTTTTGGCATATTACTGAGGACAGTTTGGACAAATCAATGAAAGTTTTTGGAATCAATATGGATATGAAAAATGATCTACTTAATCTTTATAAAGTTTTGTCCCCATATCCCGAAGTTAAGAATGTTCTAGAAAATTTGAAAAAGAAAAACTTTAAACTTGCTATACTTTCAAATGGAACCCCTGCTCTTCTTGATCAATTAGTTCAGAGCAATAACCTAAAAGATCTATTTGACGATCTTTTTTCGATTGAGTCTGTGAAAGTATATAAACCTGATTCAAAAGTTTATGATTTACCTTTAAAAAAATATAAGATTAAACCTCAAGAAGTAACGTTTTTAAGCGCGAATACTTGGGATGTTTCTGGCTCTGGAAATTATGGTTATAACTCTGTTTGGGTTAACAGAAATAATGCCATTTTTGATAATTTAGATTTTAAACCTAAAAATGAAATAAACAATTTAACGCAGTTACTAGATTTAATTTAGTGGTTATTATTTATTATGTTTCAAATTGAAGTTAATAAGATAGTCAAAGCTCTAAATGCATCTGATGGTGCTGGGGTAAAACTAAAAAGAAGTATCGGTACACCAGAGGCAGATTATATTGATCCTTTTTTAATGCTCGACGAATTTGGATCTGAAAATAAAGACGATTATGTAGCTGGATTTCCTCCTCATCCTCATAGAGGTATTGAAACAGTAACTTATATGTTACACGGCCAATTCGAACATGAGGATAGCATAGGCTCTAAAGGAAAGATGGTACCAGGAGATGTCCAATGGATGAAAACTGGAAGAGGAATTATTCATTCAGAAATGCCAGCAATGACAGGTGGTAAACTATTAGGTTTCCAACTCTGGATTAATATGCCTGCAAATTTAAAAAAAAATAAACCAGAGTACATTTATATAAAAGGTAATGAACTTGGTGTTCACGAAGATAGTGAAAAAAAAGTAAAAATTATAGCAGGAAAATATGAAAAAGTTGAGGGTCCTCAAAAAAATCACAATGTAGAACCAATTTATTTTCACATTATTCTCAATGAAAAAAAGGAATTTAAATGTGAAGTGCCAAAGGGACACAATTCTTTTATTTATTTGCTAAAAGGTGATCTTAAAATTGGAGAAAAAAGAGCACGAAAAAACCAATGACTCCAATTTAATTTTACTTGAAAAAGGAAATAAACTTAAAGTAAAAGCCAACAAAAAATCAGAATTTCTTTTTATAGCAGGTAAGCCAATAGGCGAGCCAATCGCTAGAGGCGGTCCATTTGTCATGAATACAAAAGCAGAAATACTTGAAGCTATTCAAGACTATAATAATGGAACATTTGCTAAATATTAAAAGTTCAAGTACGTTTCATGAAAAATGGCTAAATCAATTGTTATTAAAAAAAATGGTGGGCCCGAAGTCTTGGAGCTTCAAGAAGTTGACATAAAATCACCTGGACCAGATGAGATAAAAGTTACAAACCATGCCATAGGCTTAAATTATATTGATACCTATCATAGATCAGGCCTATATCCTTTGCCTTTACCTAGCGGTATAGGTCTAGAGGCAGCGGGAAAAGTTGATGAAATTGGTTCAAATATTAAAGACTTTAACAAAGGCGATAACATTGCTTACGCATCAATGCCTATAGGAGCTTACTCTCAACAAAGAATAATACCTGCAAAAATTGCTGTAAAAGTTCCAGAATGGATTTCACATAAATTAGCAGCAACATTAATGACAAAAGGTTTAACAACTAATTATTTATTAACCAAAACTTATAAGCTTAAACCTAATGAAACTATTTTATTTCATGCCGCAGCTGGTGGTGTTGGTCAGATATTTGCTCAATGGGCTAAAAGCATTGGTGCAAAAGTTATTGGTACCGTGGGTTCAGATGAAAAAATAGAAATTGCTAAAGCAAATGGATACGAGAATGTTATTAACTATTCAAAAAGTGATTTTGCGAAAGAAGTTATGAAATTGACGAATGATAATGGAGTTTCTGCAGTTTTTGATGGAGTGGGAAAAAATACATTTAAAGGATCAATAGCATGCTTAAAACCAAGAGGCATGATGGTAAGTTTTGGTAATGCTTCAGGACCTTTAGATCCTGTTAATGTTGCTAAAGAAATTCAATCTAAAAGTCTTTTTTTGACAAGACCAACTATTGGACATTATTTTACTAACAGAGAGGAGATTCAAAAAGGAGCTGACGAAATTTTTAACAAAATCAAATTTGGAATGATAAAAATAAAAATATTTAAAGAATACGAATTGAATGAAGCAAAACAGGCCCATCAAGATTTAGAGTCTAGAAAATTGAAAGGTCCTGCAATATTAGTTCCATAATGGAAAATAAAGTAATATCTCCTTGTATAAGTATTTGTAAGACTGATCCACTAACTGGTTATTGTTATGGATGCGCAAGAACTAATGAAGAAAAAAAAATTTGGAAAAAAGAAAACACTACAAAAGAATGGAAAAATAAAAATTTAGAGGAAATTTCCTCTAGAATGAAAGGGTGGCAATTAGAAACTTTTAAAGAGTCTTATGAATATAAGTTAAAAAAATGGAATATCATTATTTAAAAAGAAACTTAAAGAAAATAATTAAATTATAAATCTTTCTTCATGGAGTCCATGTCACTTAAATGAAATTTTAAAGCCTGATTCGAGAGTCTTATTTCTTGCAAAAATAAAAAAATTGAAATTATCATACAAACACAACAAGCTGCAAAATTTAAACGAGCTACTTGCAAGGTATTAACATAAAGCATTAAAACAGTTGTCATGTTAAAAAGAAATCCAAATGCACCAAAACCCATTACATATTTCAGTAGGTTTGCTCTTTTATTTAAAACATGTAGTTGATTTTCCCATTCCGGAGGTACCTTTTTTTCAAATGTGTACTGGTCATGTATCTGTCTAATTAGAGCACTTAGTGTATGAAACCTATTACTATACATAGTCATCATTAAAGGTATAGCTGGAAACATCAATGCTGCAACTGTGTAATCTATGTCCATATCGAATCAAATTGATTATGTAGATAGTGTTTGATATTTACAAGTCATATCTTCATGGAACATTTAAAAATATTTATTGATTTAACTAGATTAAACAAACCAATAGGTTTTATGCTTTTATTCTGGCCGTGTTCATGGGGTCTAGCTTATGCTTATAATTTAAATCGAGATTTGAATACCTTGTTATATTACTTGCTTCTTTTCTTTTTGGGTTCGGTTTTAATGAGAAGTGCTGGTTGTATATTTAATGATATTGTTGACAAAGATATTGATAAAGAAGTTTATAGAACAAGACAAAGACCTATTGCAGCAGAAAAAATATCAATTAAAAAATCTTTTTTTTATATTGTATTATTATGTGCTTTAGCATTTTTAATTTTGATCCAATTTAATCTATTAACTATTATTCTTGGGCTAGGATCAATGCTTTTAGCTTTTTCCTATCCATTTATGAAAAGAATTACCTATTGGCCTCAACTTTTCTTGGGATTAACTTTTAATTGGGGAATGGTAATGGCTTGGGCGGCTGTAAATAGTAATATTCCTCCAGAAATAATTATATTTTATATATCAGCCATATTTTGGACATTGGGCTATGACACCATTTATGGAGTTCAAGATGTGGTGGA
>CACFVO010000006.1 GCA_902569785.1 uncultured Pelagibacteraceae bacterium | reverse complement strand
AACACTTACCTGTGTATCAGGATAAAAAAGAATTGGATTTAGTACTAAGCAAAGTTAAAAAATATCCTCCTTTAGTTTTTGCTGGTGAGACACGTTCTTTAAAAGAGTCTTTGGCAAAAGTTGTTGAAGGTAAAGCTTTCTTATTACAAGGAGGAGATTGTGCAGAAAGTTTTGAGGAATTTAATCCTGATAATATTCGAGATACATTTAAAGCTATTCTTCAAATGTCTTTAGTTTTAACTCATTCTGCTTCTATGCCAGTTATTAAAGTCGGAAGAATTGCAGGCCAATTTTCAAAACCAAGAAGTTCACCTGTTGAAAAAAAAGATGGTAAAGAATTACCGAGTTATTTGGGTGATAATATTAATGGCATGGAGTTCTCTGAAAAGGCAAGAGTTCCAGATGCAAAAAGATTATTCAGAGCTTATTCTCAATCTGCGTCTACATTAAATTTGATTAGAGCATTTTCGCAAGGAGGATTTGCGGATTTAAGACAAGTTCATCTATGGAATTTAGGTTTTATAAATAAAAAAACAAAAGGTAAGTACAAAGAAATAGAAGATAAAATTAGTGATGCTTTATCATTCATGGAAGCTTGCGGAATAAATCCTGAAAATAATAGAAGATTAAGAACAGTCAATTTTTATACTTCTCATGAAGCACTTTTACTTCCCTTTGAAGAAGCCATGACTAGAGTAGACTCAACAACTGGAGAATATCACGATACTTCCGCTCACTTTGTTTGGATCGGAGACAGAACAAGACAGACTGATGGAGCACATGTTGAATTCTGCAGAGGGATAAAGAATCCTATAGGATTAAAATGTGGACCATCACTAAAACCTGATGAACTCATAAAACTTTCTAATATTTTAAATCCTAATAATGAAGCTGGAAGGCTTACTTTAATCTCGAGATTTGGAGCAAACAAAGCTGAAGAATTTTTACCAAAATTAATAAAAGCTGTAAAAAAAGAGGGATTAAATGTTGTTTGGTCTTGTGATCCAATGCATGGAAACACAATCAAAGCAACTAGTGGATTGAAAACTAGACCTTTTGAGAGTGTTTTAAAAGAAGTAAAAAATGTTTTTGGCATTCATCAAGCAGAAGGCAGTTATGCAGGAGGACTACACATCGAAATGACTGGTCAAGATGTGACAGAATGTACTGGCGGAGCTCAAAAAATATCTGATGGAGATTTATCAAATAGATATAGAACTCATTGTGATCCGAGATTAAATGCCTCACAAGCTTTAGAGCTTGCTTTCTTGATTTCTGACGAAATAAAGAAAAATTCCAAGTATTCAAAAAATATTATTAAAGAAGCGTCTTAATGATTATTGTATAATCATTAAGACAGAATCCTGAAGAGGATCGAAGGAAAATTATTATGATGGTAGAAAAAAGAGCTGAGATAATTACTAAATGGATAGATGATTACTGCAAGAATGAATCATTTAATCCTAAATCATTAGTTGTAGGTATTTCAGGAGGGATAGATTCTTCAGTTGTTAGCACTCTATGTGCAAAAACTGGAAGAAAAACTATTGTTTTAACTATGCCAATAAAACAAATTAAATCTCAACATGATTTAAGCTTAGAACATGCAAAATGGTTAAAAAATAATTTTAAAAATGTTGAGCATCATTTAGTTCAAATGGATAAAATTTTTGACTCTTTTTCTGAAGTATTAAATGATTTTAATAACCAACATGGTTTTGCTAATTCAAGAGCTAGATTAAGAATGGCAACTTTATATCAAGTTGCTACCGCTAATTCAGGAATAGTTGTTGGAACTGGAAATAAAGTAGAAGATTTTGGAGTAGGTTTTTATACAAAATATGGTGATGGTGGAGTAGATATTTCTCCAATAGCAGATTGTACAAAAACACAAGTATGGGAGCTTGGTAAGCATTTAGGTGTATCAGACAAAATAATTAATTCACAACCAACAGATGGTTTGTGGGATGATGGCAGAAACGACGTGCAACAACTTGGAATGACCTATCAAGAACTTGAAAAAGCCATGGAAGATAAGAATGATATTAATTATAAAAAATATTTAAAAATTAGAGAAAAAAATTTACATAAGATAAATCCAATACCAGTTTGCAAATTTAATGAATAACCTTCAATTAACAAATTCTCTAACAAGAAAGAAAGAATTTTTTAAACCTATTGATAAAAAAAAAATTTCTTTATATGCGTGCGGACCAACAGTCTATGACAATCCTCATGTTGGTAATGCAAGATCTCTAGTAGTTTTTGATATCTTATATAGAGTATTGAAGTTAGTTTATGGAAATAATGTAAATTATGTAAGAAATATTACAGATATAGACGATAAAATAATTGAAGCTTCAAAAAAAAATAAAAAAACTATTAATGAAATAACAAGGAACATTACTTCAGTTTTTCATAAAGATTGTGAAAATTTAAATTGTTTAAAACCGACAAAAGAACCAAAGGCTACTGAACATATAAAGGAAATGATTGAAATGACTTCTTCATTAATCAAGAAAAAATTTGCCTATGAAAATAACGGGCATGTATACTTTTCAGTATCTTCTTTTAAAAATTATGGCAGATTGTCAAATAAAAATTTAGATGAATTAAAAGCAGGAAATAGAATTGAAATATCAGATTTGAAAAAGAATTCAATGGATTTTGTTTTATGGAAACCATCAAGCAAAGAAGATCCAGGCTGGGATTCACCATGGGGCAGGGGAAGACCTGGATGGCATATAGAATGTTCAGTTATGAGTGAAAAATACCTTGGAAAAATTTTTGATATTCATGGAGGAGGTCTTGATTTAATTTTTCCACACCATGAAAACGAGATAGCTCAATCTTGTTGCAATAATTCTACTGATAATTTTGCAAATTATTGGGTACATAATGGTTTTGTAACTATTAATAACGAAAAAATGTCTAAATCTTTGGGAAACATAATCACTATTTCTGACGCAGTTAATAAATATTCTGGCCAAGTCGTAAGACTAGCTTTGTTAAGCGCTCATTATAGTCAGCCTTTAGATTGGAATGACGAACTTTTACATAATCAAAAAAATACAATTGATAAGTGGTACAGTCTTTATGAGGAACAAAAAGAGGAAGGAATAGAAGATATAACAGATGTGTTGTTGGACGATTTAAATACTCCCGGCTTTATTGCAAAAATCCACGAATTATATACTAAGGCTAATGCTGGTGATAAAAAAAAGAAATCTTTATTTAACAGTGCTTGTAGATTTTTAGGCTTATTCAATATTTCTAAAGAAGAATGGGACAATTTTAAAAAGAAAAAAATTAGATTATCTGAAACAGACATAATAAAAAAGATAAATGAGAGAACAAAAGCTAAGAATGATGGAAATTATTCTTTAGCTGACAAAATAAGAGAAGGCCTATTAAAAGAGGGTATTTTAATTGAGGATCAAAAAGGCAAAACTATTTGGAAATATAAATGAGTAAAGATAAAATATATATATTTGATACAACTTTAAGAGATGGAGCGCAAACAGAAGGTGTAGACTTCTCGATTGAAGATAAAAATAAAATTGCTAATGTTTTGTCAGAAATTGGAGTAGATTATATTGAAGGAGGTTGGCCTGGAGCAAATCCAATAGATACTAAATTTTTTTCTCATCCTCCGAAAATAAATAAAAGTATTTTTACTGCCTTTGGAATGACTAAAAAATCAGGAAGAAGTGCTGAAAATGATCCAGGTTTAGCATCTTTAATGAACGCGAACTCTCCAGCAGTATGCGTTGTAGGAAAGACTTGGGATTTTCATGTAAAAATAGCATTAGGCATTAAAAACGAAGAAAACTTAGAAAATATTAGAGAGACGACAAAACTTTTTGTTAAAAACAATAAAGAATTTTTATTTGATGCTGAGCACTTTTTCGATGGTTACAAAGCTAATCCAAACTATGCATTAGATTGTCTAAAACAAGCATATGACTCTGGGGCTAGATGGTTGGTTCTTTGCGATACAAATGGAGGAACTCTACCCAATGAAATTAGAGAGATTGTTTCTAAAGTATCAAAAAAAATACCAGGAAAAAATCTTGGTATTCATGCTCACAATGATACAGAAAATGCTGTAGCTAATTCTTTAGCGGCTGTTGAGTCAGGTGTAAGACAGATACAAGGTACTATTAATGGATTAGGCGAAAGATGTGGTAATGCAAACTTAATGTCGATAATTCCGACATTATGTTTAAAAAAATCATTTAATGATAAATTTGATATTAATATGAAAAAAGAAAAATTATCATCATTAACAGAATGTTCTAGACTTTTAGATGAAATACTTAATAGAAAGCCAAACAAAAATATGGCTTATGTTGGTGCATCTGCTTTTTCCCATAAAGGAGGTTTGCACGTTTCAGCAGTTAAGAAAAATCCTAAAACTTACGAACATGTAGATCCTAAATTGATAGGTAATCACAGAAATATTATCGTCTCAAATCAAGCAGGTAGATCGAATATTTTATCTAGATTAGAAAAATATGGAGTTAAGATAGATTCTCAAGACCCAAAAGTCCAAAAAATTTTGGATGAAGTCAAAGATAGAGAATTTAGTGGGTATTCTTATGATGGGGCAGACGCTTCTTTTGAACTACTAGCCAATAGACTTTTGGGCAAGGTCCCAGAATATCTTAAAGTTCAAAGTTATAATGTTAGTGTTGCAAAATCAGATACAATCAAAACTAAAGCAAATGTTGTATTTTTAATAGATGGAAAAAATATTGAATGTAATGGTGAAGGCAATGGTCCTGTTAATGCGTTAGATAATGCAATTAGATCAAATTTTAATAAAGTTGAAAAATATTATAATTTTTTTTCTGATTTAAAACTGTTAGATTACAAAGTAAGGATTTTAAATACTGGAACAGAGGCAACTACGAGAGTTTTAATAGAAAGTACTGATAAAACTGGAGTAAGTTGGTTTACAGTTGGTGTATCTCCAAATATTATTGAGGCTTCTTTCAAAGCATTAATAGACAGTTTAGATTACAAACTTTACAAAGAAAAAGCTCCAGCCAATTTAAATGAGAAATAAGTTTGGATTTATTTTAGTTAAACCTCAACTAGGTGAAAATATTGGTGCCTGCGCAAGATCTTTAAAAAATTTTGGGTTTTCGAAACTGCACATAGTATCACCAAAGCAATCTTGGCCAAACAATAAAGCTAAAGCTACTTCTGTTGGAGCTTATGATATAATTAAGAAAGCAAAAATTTTTAATAATACATACGATGCGATAAGTGATTTTAATATAGTTATATCTTTAAGCGCAAGAAAGAGGGATATTAATAAGAAACATATTTCTATTAATCGTTTTTTACGAATGATAACAAATACAAAGAATACAAAATTTGGATTTATGTTTGGTCCAGAGGCATCAGGCTTGTCAAACGAAGATTTATCTTTATCAAACTTTGTCTTACAAATCCCTACTTCAAAAAGATTTAAGTCATTAAACTTATCTCATTCTTTAACCTTAATATGCTATGAGATTTTCAAATTAATAAACTTTAAGAAGTTTCAAAAAGACGTCAAAAATATTAAGATTTCCTCTAAAAGAAAAATCTCTTCTCTTGTTTTACATCTTAAAAATCTTCTTGAAAAGAAAAGCTTTTTTGTGCCAAATGAAAAAAAACACTCTATGTTAATGAATATTAACAACTTAATTTACAGATTAGAGCCTAGTGATAAAGAATTAAGGATTTTAGCTAGTATTATTAGCTCTTTAAGTAAAAAAAATATTAACCATAATTGACAATTACCCCTGAAACCTTATAAAAACTCATCATTTAAATATGACAAAAAGACTTAAATCTAAACATAAAGTTGACCGAAGGTTAAAAGCCAATCTGTGGGGAAGACCTAAAAGTCCTTTTAATTCAAGAGCCTATCCCCCAGGACAGCACGGACAAAGTAAAAAGGGTAAACCGACAGATTACGGAATACAATTACAAGCGAAACAAAAACTTAAAGCTTATTACGGAAATATAAATGAAAGACAATTTAGAAACATTTATAGGAAAGCCCTTGCCAAAAAAGGTGACACTACTGAGAATTTAATTGCTTTACTAGAAAGTAGATTAGATACCATAATTTATAGAGCGAAATTTGCTTCTACAGTTTTTTCCGCAAGACAAATGATTAACCATGGACATATTAAGGTTAATAAAAAAAGAGTAAATATCTCTAGTTATTCAGTTAAAGAAACTGACCTAATTGAAGTGAGAGAAAAATCAAAAAAATTAATGGTTATAGATGGCGCGCTTCAAAGCAAAGAAAGAGATGTACCTGAATATATTCAATTAGATGATAAAAATAAAACTGCAAAGTTAGTTAGAGTACCAAAGTTCGCAGAAGTTCCATATCCTATAATAATGGAACCAAATCTTGTTATAGAATACTATTCTAGATAATTGAATTTCTTTAGTTTATTTAAACGAAATATTTTATACAAAATCAAAAGAAAAATTAATATTGATCTAGATAATATTAATAGAGATACATTAGATGAATTATTTCACTATTATGGAAGCGATAAAGCAAATATTTTTAAAATAACTCAAGATCAAGGCCATGGTTTCTCGGCATTTTATACCCAAAACTTAAAGCATTTAAAAGATAGAGAAATTAAAATCTTAGAAATAGGTTCTTATTCAGGAGCTTCAGCATGTGCATTTGTAAAGTATTTTCCTAATTCAAAAGTATATTGTTTTGATATTAATATTTCAAAATTTATTTATTGTTCAAAAAATATACATGTTTTTGGCTTAGACATTAAAGATAACAAAACAGTAGAAAAAACTTTAAATAAAATAAGCCCTGAATCTAGCTCAGATTTCTTTGATTTAATAATTGACGACGGGTCACACTATTTAAGTGATATTTTAAATTGTTTAAAAAATATATTTAGATATTTAAAAAAAGAAGGAATTTATGTTATTGAAGATTTTAATCATCCAAATTATTATAAATACAACAGAAACATAGATCATATTTTAGTTGATAAAACATTACAAAACTTAAAAGAGAAAAAATTATTTAATTCAAATATTTTTAAAAAAGATGATCAAATTTATTTTCATAAGAATATAGATAAAATTCAAACATACAAAGGAAATTTACCAGACTCTGATATTTGCTTTATAAAAAAAAGATAAACATATGAACAATCCAAATCTAAATAAAAAATTTTTTTATTCGTTTTTATTTCTGTATTTTATCTTAGGTATATATTTATCATTAAATGTAGGTATAACTCATGATGAGAGTCATAATTTTTATGTATGGGAACTTAACAAAAAAAAATTAGTAAATCTTTTTTTGAATGGTAATTTTGATGTTAGCTCACTTGATACTTATCATGGATATTATGGCGTAGGTTTTTATTTAATTTCTACAATTATTGAATTACCAATTAATATTATATTAGATAATTTTGAAGTTTTAGAAACATCAAAAGCATTATTAAGCAAACATCCAACGGTTTTTATATTTTTTTTTATTTCTGGTTTATATCTTAATAAGATTATTTACTTAATTACTCAAAATAAAGAATATTCATATTTAAGTTCAGTTTTTTATTTTTCGTATCCTTATTTATTAGGACACAGTTTTTTTAATGTAAAAGACATACCTTTCATGTCAGTTTGGTTAATCTGTACTTTTTATTTTATAGATATACTTATAAATTATCTAAAAAAAAAGAGAGTAAAAGAAACAAAAATTATTTTATTAAGTTTGGTAACTGCATATTTATTTTCTATTAGAATAAGTGGCATTCTTATTTTTATTGAATATTTAATATTTTTAATTATTTTTTTAAGTTCTTTTAAAATAGACTTTAAAATTTTTATTAAATTTTTTTATAAAAAAATAGTTTTATTTTCATTACTTTTTTTATTATTGTTATATTTATTTCATCCAAATTATTGGAATGATCCATTTAAGTTTTTCTATGCGATTGAATTTATGAGCAAACATGTTCAGAGTGTTTGTACTACTACTCTAGGAGAATGCATGAAAGCACAAAATTTACCTTCATCTTACATACCAATATGGTTGTTTTTTAAATTACCTCTTTTAATTATTTTTGGACTTTTCTTATTTCCAATTTATGAAAAAAAAATATTTTCTCAAAAAAATAATTTGTTTCTGATTGGGTCCTTATTATCATCTGTTTTGATAATAATATTTTTTTTGATCTTATTTAATGTTAATTTATACGATGAGTTGAGACAAATACTTTTTATACTCCCGCTAATATTTATAATTTCATTATCTACTATTTATTTTTATTCAAGAAAAATATCTTACATGTTGTTAATTTTCTTCTCATTATATTTTTTATTTCAAAATATAAAAATTTATCCTTATAATTATATTTGGCTGAATAATTTTACACATTTAACAAAAATTAATGGTGTTTTTGAACTTGATTATTGGGGGGTATCAACAAAAAAAATTTCTAATTTTCTAAATAAACGAAATCTTGAGAGAGAAAATTGTATTATTTCAAATAGAAATGAAGGAATTGAAGTTTTTACTATTGATAAAAATAGATGTTTTAAATCTTTTGATAACTTACATAAAAACAATGAAAGACCTTTTTATATTGCTTTATTGGAAAGAGGTTTAAAAAAAGGTGTTCCTAACGGATGTGAGAACATACACAATGAAAAAATAAATATTAACTTTTCTAATGAAGAATTAATTTTGGCAAAAATATATGTTTGTAATTAATTTATAGAGATAATTCTTTTTTAATCTTTAATATAAAATTCTTAATTAATTCTCTTTCCTCGTCATCTAAGTAATTTTCTTTTTCATTAGCTTTTTTCATTTCTTTTTTTAAGGATATTATAATTTCTTTTCTTCCATCAGCTGTTCCAAAATAGTTTATTTTTTCATTTATCTGCGAAAGTTCTTTTCCTATCGTGAATTCAAAAATCACTATAACTGCAATAATTGTAATTATAGTTTTATAAATATAGTTTCTCATTTAAATTAATTTTTTTGATACTAATAAATTTTTTAACTCACCTTTTTCAAACATCTCTTTTACTATATCGCATCCACCTATGAATTCTCCCTTAATATAAAGCTGAGGTATGGTTGGCCAATCACTAAAATCTTTAATTCCTTGTCTAAGATTATTATCTTCTAAAACATTAATACCATTAAAATTAACTTTTAAATGTTTAAGCACATTTGATACCGCCATCGAAAATCCACATTGAGGAGAATCGGGAGTTCCTTTCATGAATAAACATACATCATTATCATCTATTAACTTTTTTATTTTCTCTTTTGTTTCCATCATTTTCCTTCTGTAGTAATTGATAACGCATGTAACTCGTTACCCATTTTGCCTTTAAGAGATTTGTAAACTAATTTATGCTGATCTATTTTACTTAAACCATTGAACATTTTCGATTTAATTACAGCAGAATAATGGTTGTTATCACCCATTAGATCTTTGATTTCTATAGATGCATCGGGAATAGATGAAGTAATAAGTTTTTTAATTTCTTCTACTGGTAAAGCCATTAATAATTATTATACCACTGATTATTTATTTTATATAGTTCTTTAATATCTATTCTCATCTCTTTATCAATTTCAAAATAATCTTTTTGAGTTGAGCCGATATTTTCATAAAAAATATTGTTATTTTTTAATATTTTCTCCACTTTTTCAAAATTTTCTTTATCGATTTCTAGAATATATCTACCTTGGTCTTCTCCAAAAAAATATTTTAATGAATTGGTTAGGTTTTTTGGTTTATTAATTTTAACACCATAATTTGTACCCATAGACATTTCAGCTAAGGCAACTAACAAACCACCGGTAGAAATATCATGCACAGCATTTACTAAATTTTTGTTTATTATTTCTAAGACATTTTCTCCATTATTTTTTTCATTTATTAAATTTATTTCTGGAGGTTGACCATCCAAAATAGAATAAATTTCTTCAAGAAAAACACTTTGCTCCAGATGTCCAAAAGTTTTACCAATAACAATTATAATACTATCATCCTTTTTGAACTTATGATCCATTGTTTTTTTTAATTTTTGAATAAGTCCAACTCCACCTATTACCGGTGTGGGAGAAATATTTTTTTTATTTGTTCCATTATAAAAAGATACATTTCCTGAAACTACTGGAAAATTTAAAAACTCACATGACTCTTTAATACCAATTAGACATTCGGCAAATTCACCCATAATTTTTGGGTTTTCAGGATTACCAAAGTTTAAGCAATTCGTTATAGCAATCGGTTTGGCTCCTACTGAAATTAAATTTCTCCAATTCTCACAAACAATTTGTTTGCCTCCAGTTAAAGGATGAGCTTTACAATAATTTGAAGATGAGTCCACAGTAACAGCTATTGCTTTTTCTTTGTTATGAATTCTTATTATTGCAGCATCTGCTCCAGATTTTTGAGCTGTATCACACATTACCATTTGATCATATTGACTTGTAATCCAATTTTTGTCTGAATGATTTGCTGAAGACAAAATCTTAATTAAAGCATCTTCAATTTTAACTTTTTTTAATTTTTTAAAATCAACTTTGTTTTTAGTCAGTTTCTTTTTAACCCATTTTCTATCATAAATAGGTGCTTTGGACGCTAATGCATCTAATGGAATTTCACCTTCAATTTTGTTATTATATTTAAGAGTTAATTTATTTGTATTTGTAGTTCTTCCAATTACTACAAAATCAAGATCCCATTTTTTAAATATTTCATTTGCATGTTTTTCTTTTCCATCTTCAAGAATGATTAACATTCTTTCTTGACTTTCTGACAACATCATTTCGTAAGGAGTCATATTTTCTTCTCTACAAGGAACCTTATCTAAATGAAGTTCAATTCCTAATTCACCTTTTGAAGCCATTTCAACACTGGAAGAGGTAAGTCCTGCAGCTCCCATATCTTGAATAGAAATAATAGATTTATCTTTCATTAACTCTAAACAAGCCTCCATTAATAATTTTTCAGTAAAAGGATCACCAACTTGCACGGTAGGTTTTTTATCTTCAGAATTTTCATCAAACTCAGCCGAAGCCATTGAGGCTCCGTGAATACCATCACGTCCAGTTTTAGATCCAACATAAACAACCGATTTATTCAAACCTTTTGCTTTAGAATAAAAAATCTTATCTTTTTTTGCATGACCAACAGCCATAGCATTGACTAAAATATTTTCATTATATGTGCTGTTAAATTTTGTCTCTCCAGCTACAGTTGGTATACCAATACAATTTCCATAACCTCCAATTCCTGAAACTACACCATTTAATAAACTTTTTGTTTTAAAATGACTTGGAGAACCGAAGTGTATCGAGTTAAGAAGAGCAATTGGTCTTGCTCCCATAGTAAACACATCTCTTAATATGCCACCAACTCCAGTCGCAGCACCTTGATAAGGTTCAATATAAGAAGGGTGGTTATGACTTTCAATTTTAAAAATAATTGCATCATCATCTCCAATGTCAATTACACCGGCATTTTCGCCTGGACCTTGAATAACTTTTTTTCCCTTAGTGGGTAAGTTTTTTAGATGTTTTCTTGAAGATTTGTATGAGCAATGTTCATTCCACATGGCAGAAAAGATTCCAAGCTCTAATAAATTTGGCTCTCTTTTTAAAAGCTTTTTGATCGTAGAATATTCTTCGGGTTTCAAACCATGTTTTTCTATAAGTTGATTAGTAATCTTCATTATTATTTATTTAAGTAAACTTGAAAATAAATTAATCCCATCAGTATTTGAGATTAAATTATCAACCATTCTTTCAGGGTGAGGCATCATACCTAAAATATTTTTTTTTGAATTAAATATTCCAGCAATATTTTCTAAAGAACCATTCGGATTTGCGCTTTCATTAACATTTCCATCTTTGTCACAGTATTTAAATGCTATTAAATTTTCATTTTTTAATTCATTTAAATGGTCAGAATTTGTAAAATAATTTCCTTCATTATGAGCAATATTTATTTTTAAAATTTGATTTTTTTTATATTTGTTTGAAAATTTAGTATCACTATTAATGACTTTAATATTTATGTCTTTGTTAATAAATTTCAAATTTTTATTTCTCAAAAGAACTCCCTTTAATAATCCTGTTTCAGTTAATATTTGAAAACCATTACAAATTCCTAGTATCAAACAACCTTCATTAGCTGCTTTTATTACTTCATTAATTATTAATGATTTACCCGCAATAGCACCTGATCTTAAATAATCCCCATAAGAGAATCCTCCAGGAACAACAATTAGATCGGATTTAGGTAGTTTTGTTTCTTTATGCCAAACCATTTGGTTTTTAAATTGCATTTTTTCTAGGGCAGTCGCTATGTCTCTGTCACAATTAGAACCAGGAAAAACAATTACTGATGAATTCATTAAATCTTACTTACCTTGTAATCTTCAATAATCAAATTAGCTAGGAGTTTTTTGCACATATCATTAACTTTTTTTTCAGCTGTTTTTGAATCACTATCATCTAATTCAATTTCAAAATATTTACCCTGTCTGATGCTTTTCAGATTATCCATACCAAGGGTTTGTAAGGTATTTTGTACAACTTTACCTTGTGGATCGAGTACATCTTTCTTTAATGTAACTGTGACTGAAAATTTCAATTTATTTTTTTTTAAATTTAATCGAAGTTGTTTTGCCAAAATTAACTTCACTTATATTTGTTTGTTCCGGCATAATGTTTAATCTTTTAGCTACTTCTTGGTATCCTTGGATAATGTTTCCTAAATCTTTTCTAAATCTATCTTTGTCCAATTTTTTTTCAGTTTTTACATCCCATAGTCTACAAGTATCAGGGCTAATTTCATCAGCTAGTACAATTTCTTTTTCTTCAGAATCTTTATTCCAAGCCTTGCCGTATTCAATTTTAAAATCTACTAATTTAATTCCTATACCTCTAAACATTCCAAGTAATAAGTCATTAATTCTTAATGTCATTTTATCTATTTCTTTTATTTCTTTTTCAGTTGCCCAACCAAAAGAATAAATATGTTCTTTTGAAATAAGAGGATCTTGAAGCTCATCTTTTTTATAGCAATATTCTAATAATGGTTTTTCTAAAACAGTTCCTTCCGAAATATCTAATCTTTTAGTTAATGATCCTGTTGCAATATTTCTTACTATAAATTCGATAGGGAATATTTCAGCCTTTCTTATTAACTGCTCTCTCATATTTAATCGTTTAACTAGATGAGTTTTTATTCCACATTGAGCTAGATTGCTTAAGATATATTCTGAAATTCGATTATTCAAAACACCTTTGCCTTCCACCTTTGACTTTTTTAAATTATTAAAAGCAGTCGCGTCATCTTTAAAATGTTGAATGACTAAATTTTTATCTTTTGTTTCATAGATAATTTTAGCCTTACCTTCGTATAGTTTATTCCCTTTATTCATATTTGATTTATTTTTTTAAACTTCTTTTGAAAATTATATTAATTTTTTTAGTATGATAACTAAAATTAAATAAGTTTTTAAGCTTATTAACAGGTATTTTGTTTGTAATTTTTTTGTCACTAGCAATGTTTTCATAAAAAGGAGAATTATCATTCCAGGATTTCATAGCATTTTTTTGAACCATCTTATAAGCTTGCTCCCTAGTAAACCCAACATTGGTTAATTCTATTAAAACTCTTTGAGAGAAAAAAATTCCATTAGTAATATTTAAGTTTTTCCTCATATTTTTTGGGTAAATGTTTAAATTTTTTACAACATTACTTAATCTACAAAGAGCAAAGTCCAAAGCTATTGTTGAATCTGGACCAATATTCCTTTCAACAGCTGAATGCGAAATATCTCTCTCATGCCATAGCGCAACATTTTCTAATGCCGGAACCACACTTGATCGTATTAATCTAGCGAGCCCAGTTAAATTTTCACTTAAGATTGGATTTTTTTTATGAGGCATTGCTGAAGAACCCTTTTGTTTTTTTCCAAAAAACTCCTCTACTTCTAAAACCTCTGTTCTTTGAAGATGCCTAATCTCTACTGCAAATCTTTCAATTGAACTTGCGATAATACCTAGTGTTGAAAAAAATTGAGCGTGTCTATCTCTTGGAATAATTTGTGTTGAAATAGGCTCTACATTAAGTTTTAATTTCTTAGCAACATAACTTTCTACTCTTGGATCAATATTTGCAAATGTTCCAACTGCCCCAGAAATTGCACAAGTAGATATTTCTTTTATTGAGTTTTCTAATCTTTTTTTATTTCTTAAAAATTCTTGATAAAAGGTTAACATTTTCAAGCCAAAAGTAATTGGTTCAGCATGTATTCCATGACTTCTACCGATACATAAAGTAAATTTATGTTTAATTGCTTGTTTTTTTATTGATCTTAATAATTCATCAATATCTTTTAATAAAATTTCACCTGATTGTTTTAATTGTAGATTGAAACAAGTGTCTAATACATCAGAAGATGTCATGCCTTTGTGTAGATACCTTGCTTCTTTACCAGATCTTTCATTTATAGAAGTTAAGAATGCAATAACATCGTGCTTTACTTTATCTTCAATATCTAAAATTTTTTTTACGTTAATTTTTGCTTTTGATTTAACTTTTTTAACAACACCTCTTGGAATAATTTTTAGTTTTTCCATTGCTTCTGCGGCAGCTAATTCGATGTCAAGCCAGATAGAATATTTGTTATAATCTTCCCAAATAGTCTTCAGTTCTTTTCTAGAATATCTTTCAATCATTTTAATAGATTAACTAAATTTTTTTGACTGAGTAAAAATTTCGTATCCATCTTTTGTTATACCAACAGTATGTTCAAATTGTGCTGATAATGATTTGTCTTTTGTAACGGCAGTCCAGCCATCATTCAATACTTTAGTTTCGTAATTACCAAGATTTATCATAGGTTCAATGGTAAAAATCATCCCAGCTTTTATTTTATCTCCAGTTCCTTTTTTTCCGTAATGTAACACATTGGGCTCTTTATGAAATGCTTGACCAATACCATGTCCACAAAAATCTTGAACAACTGAACATCCGTTTGCTTCAACATGTTCTTGTATAGCTGAACCTATATCTCCTAATTGAACATTTTCTTTTAGTATTTTAATTCCCTTCATCATCGACTCATAAGTTGTTTTAATTAATTTTTTTGCTTTCACAGATATTTTTCCAACTTCAAACATTCTGCTAGTGTCGCCATGCCAGCCATTTTTATAAGCAGTAACATCGACATTGAGGATATCACCTTCTTTTAAAATTTTATCTGATGGAATTCCATGACAGACAACATGATTGACAGATGTGCAAGATGATTTAGGAAAACCTCTATAAAACAATGGAGCAGAGTAGGCACCATGGTCGTTTATAAATTCATAACATATACTATCAATTTTATCTGTACTAATACCTGGTTTAATTATTTTACTCACTTCATCAAGGGCACTTGCTGCAATAGATCCAGCTATTCTAGTTTTTTCAAAAGACTCTTTTATATCTGCATTCATTAAATTTTAAATTTTATCTTTTTATTTATTTTTATTCCTTTTGATGAAAATTTACAATCATAGCAAAGTATATTTAGTTTTTTTTTTAACAGCTTTAGATAATAATTCTGAATATTCTGGATCTATATCGCTAGCAATAGCAAATTGATTGCAATCTTCACGTTGAATAATAAAAGCAATATAGACTTCATAACCTTTTTTACTTGCTTTAATTAATTCTTCGATATGTTTTGCTCCTCTCGATGTCATTGCATCTGGAAATTCTGCAATTGTAGGTTTTCTTGCTAAAGTTACATTTTTAACTTCTATAAAGGCTTTATAATTTTTTTTAATAATCAGGAAATCAAATCTAGTATTGTCACCAAATTTTACTTCTGGTTTAATTGTAATATCTTTATCGAATTCTTTAACAAGATTGTTTTTTAAAGCATCTAAAAAAATCTTATTTGTTAAATGTGTGTTTACTCCAACTTTTGAGTTATCGTCTTCAATAATTTGCAGGGTATATTTTAATTTTCTATCTGGATTATTTGATTTACTTAGCCAGACTTTATTGCCTTCTTTTAAAAGACCTTTCATTGATCCAGTATTTGGACAATGTGCTGTTATTACTTTATTTTTAATCTGAACATCCACAAAAAAACGCTTATATCTTTTTATAAATACACCTGATATTAATTTATTTTCAAAGTTCATATATAATTATCAATCTATGAAGAAAAAAAACAAAAAAGTAAATGCTGCAATTTTAATTATAGGCAATGAAATACTTTCTGGTAGAACCCAAGATAAAAATATTGCGTTTATATCGAATTGGTTGAATTCAAAATGCGGAATATCAGTAAATGAGGTAAGGATTGTTCCTGATTTGGAGAGGACAATAATCAAAAATATATTAGAACTATCAAAAAAATTTAATTATGTGTTTACCACCGGAGGTATTGGGCCAACACATGATGATATAACCGCGCAATCTATCTCAAAAGCTTTTAAGGTTAAATACGAATATCATAAAGAAGCATTTAAAATTTTAGAAAATTATTACGGCAGATCTAAATTTAATGATGGTAGAAAAAAAATGGCTAAAATGCCAAGAGGATCAAAATTAATTTATAATCCTTCAAGCGCTGCTCCAGGATTTATTACCAAAAATGTAATTTCCTTACCTGGTGTGCCATCTATTTTAAATTCTATGATTGAAAACTGTAAACAATATTTAATTAAAGGTTTAAAAGTACATAGCAAAACTTTAAATTTATTTACTGTTGAAAGTAATATTTCTAAACAGCTAGGTCTAATACAAAAAAAATATAAAAAATTTGTTGATATAGGTAGCTATCCTTTTTTTAGATTGGGGAAAATAGGCGTTTCAATTGTAACAAGATCGACATCAAAAATAAAATTAAAAAGCGTAAATCTAGATTTGATTAAATTAGTTAAGTTAAAAAAAATTGAAATATTAAAAATTTAAATCAATTTAAAAACATCATGCACAGTAATGGAGTCAATGTTTTTGGATTTATATATTTTTTTGCT
Source organism: uncultured Pelagibacteraceae bacterium (assembly GCA_902569785.1). Classification (GTDB taxonomy): domain Bacteria; phylum Pseudomonadota; class Alphaproteobacteria; order Pelagibacterales; family Pelagibacteraceae; genus Pelagilacustribacter. The sequence continues at coordinate 29,209 of CACFVO010000006.1, read as the reverse complement.
ATCTAAGATTTGTATTGAATCAATTTTTGGAGCAAATTTTTCTGAATCAGTTGGCCCAAATAAAACAATCATAGGAATATTAGCTAGCCCCATCATATGCATAACTCCGTTATCAATTGATATAGCCAGATTTAGTCTTGAAGCTAATGCAGTCACAAGAGCAGGGCATGAAATTTCTGAGTGATGCTCAGGAAATAAAGCATTAGGTAACTTAGATCTAATATTATTAACCAATTCAGTTTCTTCTTTTTCAATAAAAAATACAGGTACTTGATTTTTTTCACCAATTTTAGTTGCAAGGTCCATAAACTTACCGATGGACCAACTTTTTTCTCTATAAACATTACCTTGTGTTAATGAAAATCCGATATAATTTTTATCAGGCAACAATCTTTTTGCTTCGGATTTATATTTTTCTTCAAGATTATTCGGACTAAATTTTGATATTCCAATATTTGTATTTAAAAAATTACTTAAATTTTCAAGATGATTTCCTGATGAATATTCTCCTTTTTTTGTACAAAATTTAAAACCATAAGTAGGTGAATAAAAATGATCATGAGGTATTTTATTTAAAATTATCGTATTTCTTAATTTAGATTGTAAATCGATAATTAAATCCATTTTATCTAACTCTTGATTAATTGATTTTTTTTTAGTGACAAATTTTCTTTCTTTTTCTTTTTTTTTAGCACTTAGATCAATGAATTTTTTTTTAGCAAATAGGTAATGCCACCATCTGAAACCAAAATATTTTAAACCCAGATCTAGCGTTTTAATATTAATATTAAACTCTTTTAATTTGCCTTGAAAATGATTTTCGTGTGCCCCTAAATAAAAAAATTCAGAGGATTTAAAATGATTCTGAAGGCTCAATATCAGAGTAAACAATTGTATAGAATCGCCTAAACCACCGCCTGAGTTATAAAGTAAGATTTTTTTCATTAAATATTTATACTTTATAAGATTAATAAAATAATATAAACGTCATTAACAAATTAATAATGTGCCCTCGTGGTGAAATTGGTAGACACAAAGGACTTAAAATCCTTGCCCTTTTGGGAGTGCCAGTTCGAGTCTGGCCGAGGGCACCAAATTGAAAATGAATAAAATAACAGTTATTTCAGATTCTAATAGCAAATCTTTGAAAATTAAGAAATTTCTTATAAAAAAAATTAAATCAAATTCAATTAAAAGATTAAATTTAGTTATCGTTATTGGAGGAGACGGTTTTATGCTTCAAACATTAAAAAAAAATAAAGGTAAGCCAAATTTATTTTATGGAATTAATTCAGGCAATTATGGATTTCTTATGAATAAATTTTCAAGAAAAAAAATTATTAATAATCTATCAAAGGCAAAAATGATAAAAATTTCTCCATTAGAGATGAAAGTTGTGAGTAAAAATAAAATTAGAAAATATCTAGCAATTAATGAGGTCTCTATTTTGAGACAAAGCAGACAAGCCTCATCTATTTCAATAAAGAATGGTTCAAAATATATTATTAAAAAATTAATTTCGGATGGAGTTCTTGTATCAACGCCAGCAGGGAGTACAGCATATAATATGTCAGTTCATGGACCTATATTAAGTTTAAATTCTAAAAAAATATCTATAGCCCCAATTAGCGCGTTTAGACCAAGACGCTGGAAAGGAAAAGTTGTCAGCGAAAAATCAAAAATAATTATTAAAAATTTAAATTCTAATAAAAGACCAATTAGTGCTGTTGCAGATAATATTGAAGTAAGAAATGTTAAAACTATTAATATTAAAGTTAATCATAAAATTAAATTTCATCTTTTGTACGATAGAAATAGAAGTCTTCAAAAAAAGATTAAACTAGAACAGCTTAAAAGAGAAACAAATTAGTTGTGGTGCCCTCACACGGACTCGAACCGCGAACCTATTGATTACAAATCAATTGCTCTACCAATTGAGCTATGAGGGCTTGCGAATTATTTAGCATGAAATAGAAATAAATCAAATTCTTTTCAATTTTTAATGAAAATTGTTACTAGTTGCAGAGTCTTATTGAAAGGTTTTAAGCAATACATTAAGTTTAAAGGATAACTTCTAAGAACTTAAATTTGTATAATTAAATGAGTGATAATTTATTGGTTGTAATTAATAACGACAAGGTCTTTCAAGATAATAATGAATTTTTTAGTAACAATTATAATTTAAAAATTCTTCCAGAAGGTCTAAATAACTATCACAAAGTAAAATATATAGCTCGACAATCAAATAAAAAAGGCAGTCATAAAATTGATTTACTAAACATTAAAGTAGCATCAAATATTATTAATTTTATCTATTCTATATTTTCAACTTTTAAAATTAAAAATTCAAAATACTTAATCATTTCTGTTACTCCGTATACATTTATTTCTTTTCTACTTCTATTTCTGTTTAGAAAAAAAGTGTTTTTATATCTAATTAGTAGTGGACATGAAGAATGGAAATATATACTGGGTTGGTGGTCTGTTTGGATTTATCACATTATGTATTCAATAATGACTTCAAATTCTTCTGTTATTATTAACCACGATAGATTGTACAAAGGAAAAAATTGCGATTTAATAACTTCCTCAACTTTGGATCAAGAATGGTTAAAGAATTACAAAAAAGTTAAACTTGATAAGATTAGATTTTTGTATGTGGGCAGAGCTAATCCCGAAAAAGGAATATATGAATTCTTAAAAATATTTGAAAAAATTAAATTTGAAGCAGAATTATCTATTGTTGGCAATTTAAATAAAATTAATGATTTAAAAAATAAAAACATTAAACTAATTGGATATATTTCAGATAAACAATCTTTGATTGATGTTTACGACAACCATAACATTTTAATACTACCATCATTTACTGAAGCTCAACCCCATGTCGTAGAAGAGTCTCTTGCGCGTAGGCGACCCGTTATTATATTTGAGGAGATAGCCCACATAATCAAAAAAAGAAAGGGTATTTTTGTTGCAAAAAGGACATTAGATTCATTTTCAGAAATTACAGAATATGTGATTCAAAACTACACCAAGATACAAGAAAATATTGAAAAGAATAAATTTCCTCTTAAGCAAGATATGTTAAAACAAATTTCAAAAGTCATCGATAGTTAACACATAACACAAATTAAATGTTTAAAATTATAGATAAAATAAAATTTTCACCAAATAAAAATAGAATGCGTATATTAACGAATACTAGCGAAGCGATTTCTCATTTTAATTCTTCAAAATCAAAAAATTTAAAGTTTCTATTAAAACAAAGATTTGATTGGATGAATAAATTTATTGATGAAAACGATATTGGATTAGAAGTAGGGTCAGGCGCTGGATTTTCTAAATTTTTTATCAAAAATAAAAATCTTAAGACTTCAGACTTTAGTAATGACTCTCATTTAGACTGTAAAAACATAGATGCTCAAAATACAAATTTTAATGATAACACCTTTGATTACGTTATTGCCTCAAATATGATTCACCACGTTCCATATCCAATCAAACTTTTTAAGGAGATAAATAGAATATTAAAAAAAGATGGTAAATTAATAATCTTTGATGCCTACTGTTCAATTTTGTTACAGCTAGTTATGATTTTAATGAAACATGAAGGTTTTGATTTTACTGTAAATGTTTGGGATGAAAAAAATCCAAAAAGTGATGAACTAGATGTTTGGGATGGAAATATAGGAGTAACAAATTTAATTTTTGATAATAAACAAGAATTTGACAAGAACCTAGGAAATATTTTTTCTATTGAATATGAAAAACTTACAGAGTGTTTTATATTTCTAAATTCTGGGGGAGTAACGTCTCAAACTTTTCATATACCATTATCTAACTCACTTTTAAATATATTAAATTGCATTGATAATTTTCTTGTAAGACTTTTTCCTAATATCTTTTGTATGGGAAGAAGAATTGTTCTTAAAAAGAAAAATTAATCTATACGATGATTTTATTCTTAAATATTAATTCAAATTTGAATAATAGATATTTGCGATAGATAAGAAGATAGCAAAATAAAAAAATAAAAAAAATACATTGTAGAAATCAAATTTCATTTTAGTTTTAAATATCATTAAAGACAATATAAGAATAATTGGATCAAAATATTCTTGCATTAGAGGCCATAAAAATAAAGAGATAATGAAAAAGAAAGATAAAATAAAAACATCGGTTAGATTGTCTATGTATAAACAAATTACAATCCAAGATAAAAAAAACATTAAGTAAGTAAAAATTTCTTTTTTATATATATCGATAAAAATAATATTTGAAATTTTATTCACTACACCCAGTCCAATCCAATAATCATCAACAGTATATGACTTAAACTCTATATTTAAAAATACATATGAAATGTATAATAAAGGGATAAACAAAATAAAAATATTACGTTTATTTCGAAGAAAATCAGAGATGATTTCAAAAAAATTTTTTTCCTTTAAAAATAAAAAAGGGAAAAGGTAAAAGCCAATAATTGTGCTTACATAGCCTAAATGATAAATGTGAAGATCTCCTAATCTAGAAAAATTAGTTGCAGTGTTTATATTGGCTTCCTGAGTTTTTGGCGGAACTATTCCATTCCATTCTAAAATTAAAAATAGATAAGGGATACCTAAAATAAGATACATTAAAAATATATAAGATTTTATTTTGATTTTAATTTCACTATTAATCAAATAAAAAAAACAAATCATTGTAACAATGAGAAGTTTTAAATCGAAATAGACACTTAAAGAGCTTAAAAGAATTGTTATAAATAAAAATAAATTCCTTTTTTTAGTAATTTTGATATTTTCGAAGTATAAATTTAAAAAAAGTAAACTTATTAATGAAGTAACTAATCCATAGTTTTCATTTAAAGCCCAAAAAGCTGAAGTTCTATAATAAGGACTTAATAGAATTATACTTGATAATAAAAATATTAATTCTTTATTTAAATTTGGGTATCTATTTTTCAAACAAAAATAAATAAATATTGGTCCACTCAATGAGAATAGAAATACTGTCGTCCTGTATTTTTCATATTCGTAAAAAAAAGGATTTAATAAATCATTTACAACGTAAATCAAAGGCGTTCTGTTTCCGAAAAGATCGTCACTTAGTATCGCATCTTGAAGACTATTATTTTTAAAAATTTCAATATTTTTTAATATCCATGATATATCGCCAATGTAACCTCCTGCGCCTGCAGAATTTTCATCATAATAAAATCCTAAAAAGAAAGAAAAAATAGTTAAGGAAAAAGTAATATATGTAATATTTTTTTTTGATATCAATTTATTCATTTTTTTTTAAATAAAAGTCGATGTAATGGCAAACTATAGATACTGAATTAGAGATATTAAGACTTTCTATTTTTTTATTAATATCTATCTTAAATATAAAATCTGAATGTTCTAGAGTTTTATTCTTTAATCCAAATCCTTCTGAGCCAAATAATAAAACATTTTTACCTGACCACTTATGTTTAGTAAAATTTTTTTTACCTGAAGTGTCAAAAGCACTGATCCAGAAATCTTTTGTTTTCAAAAATTTTAAAGAGGTATTAATATTTGAAACTTTAAATATTCGTAAATGCTCAGTGCCTCCACTAGCACTTTTGTAAAGCAATTTGCTTTTAAAAGGAAAAGATCTTTCTTTAACGATTATTCCCTGCACGTTAAAGGCTACAGCACTTCTAATTATTGATCCAATATTTCTAGGATCAGTAACTTCTTCTAATGCAATTAGATTAATATTGTGATTTGTATTCTCTTGGACAAATTCTTTTAATGTTATTTCCTCTAATTGTTCAACTTCAGCCACCAATCCTTGATGTGATGTTTCATCTTTTCCACACATATTATCAAGTTCTTTACGAGATTTGTAAAAAACATGAATATCTTTAAAAAGATTTGAGGATTGATTTTCTCTATTAAGTTTTTTTTGAGCATCTTCTGTTAAAAAAACTCTCTCAATTTTCCTTGATGGGTTTTTAAGTGCCTCAATAACAGCATGCTTACCAACTATTAAAAATGTTGTTTTTTTCATAATTTCCAAGTATTTTTTTTTAAATAATTAGCATATTTCAAGGAAAAATGATTTATTGCATTTATTTCTTAAAAGCTTATAAAACGCTTGTTGTTAAATACTTTTTAAGTTAGGGGGTATCCCTAGTAACAAATTTTAAGGAGGGGTACCAAAGCGGTCAAATGGGGCGGGCTGTAAACCCGTTGACTTCGGTCTTCGAAAGTTCGAATCTTTCCCCCTCCACCAAATTTAAGTAATTAACGACATAAGAGCGAGATAAGTTTGGATTTTGCGGGTGTAGTTCAATGGTAGAACGCTAGCCTTCCAAGCTGGATGTAAGGGTTCGATTCCCTTTACCCGCTCCAAAGTTAAAGATTAAAATATAAACTGAGGATAAAAAAAAATGTCAAAAGAAAAGTTTCAACGAAACAAACCGCATTGTAATATAGGTACAATCGGACACGTCGACCATGGTAAAACAACATTAACTGCTGCGATTACCAAAGTATTGTCAGAAGCAGGTGGAAAATCTAGTGCAAACTTTGTTGCTTATGATCAGATAGATAAAGCACCAGAGGAAAAAGAAAGAGGAATTACAATTTCAACAGCTCACGTTGAATATGAAACTGAAAAAAGACACTATGCTCACGTAGATTGCCCAGGTCATGCTGACTATGTAAAAAATATGATTACAGGTGCAGCACAAATGGATGGTGCAATTTTAGTTGTCAATGCTGCTGACGGTCCAATGCCACAAACTAGAGAGCATATTCTTTTAGCTCGTCAAGTTGGAGTTCCTGCTATAGTAGTATTTTTAAATAAGATTGATACAGTTAAAGATAAAGAGTTGGTTGATCTTGTTGAAGAAGAAATTAGAGAGCTTTTGACTTCTTACAAATTTCCAGGTGACAAAATTCCTATAGTTAAAGGTTCAGCTTTAAATGCTGTTGAAGGCAAAGATGAAGCAACTGGTAAAAATGCAATCATGGAATTAATGAAAGCAGTTGATGAAACTATTCCTCAACCAAACAGACCTAAAGACAAACCTTTCCTAATGCCAGTTGAAGACGTTTTTTCAATTTCTGGCCGTGGTACAGTTGTAACTGGAAGAGTTGAGTCGGGAGTTATTAAAGTTGGAGAAGAAATTGAAATCGTTGGTATTAGAGATACAAAAAAATCAGTTTGTACTGGTGTTGAAATGTTTAGAAAACTTTTAGATAGCGGTGAAGCTGGCGATAATATTGGAGCTTTATTAAGAGGTGTTGAAAGAGAAGATGTTGAAAGAGGACAAGTTCTCTGTAAACCAGGTTCAATTACACCACATACTGAATTTGAGTGTCAGGCTTATATTCTTAAAAAAGAAGAAGGTGGAAGACACACTCCTTTCTTTACAAAATATAGACCACAATTTTATTTTAGAACTACCGATGTAACTGGTGAAGTGACTTTACCATCAGGCACAGAAATGGTTATGCCAGGTGATGATGGAAAATTTACTGTAAAATTAATTACTCCAATTGCAATGAATGATAAGTTAAATTTTGCAATCAGAGAAGGCGGAAAAACAGTTGGAGCAGGAGTAGTAACTAAAATTATAAAATAAACGCTTAGGAGCGTAGTTCAATTGGTAGAGCGCCGGTCTCCAAAACCGGAGGTTGTGGGTTCGAGTCCCTCCGCTCCTGCCAAAAATAAAAAGTTATGAAAAATCCTTTAAAATTTATTCAAGAAGTTAAGCAAGAAACTTTCAGAATAACATGGCCTACAAAAAAAGATACTATGATGGGGGCATTAATGGTATTTGGATTAGCATCTATTGCTGCAATTTTTTTTCTTATCCTAGATCAAATTTTAAGATTTCTATTAAATTTAGTTTTAACTATTAATTTCTAATTTATGAATTGGTATATTGTTCAAGCATACTCTGGGTTTGAAAAAAAAGTAGTTGAGTCAATAAAAGATGAATTAAAAAAGAATAAATTAGAAGAAAACCTTGGTGAAATTTTAGTTCCAACTCATCAAGTCACGGAAGTAAAAAAAGGGAAAAGAACTAAAAAGGAAAAAAAATATTTTCCAGGTTATGTATTAGTTAAAGTCGAACTTACAAAACAAATTTATCATTTGATTAAAAATCTTCAAAAAGTAAGTGGTTTTTTAGGTTCAGCAGAAAAACCCACTCCAATCTCAGATGATGAGATTAAAAGAATACTAGGACAAGTATCAGAAAGTGCTGTTAATCAAAAAACTGGCATAAGTTTCGAAATTGGTGAAAAAGTTAAAGTTTGTGATGGTCCATTTGCTTCATTTAATGGATTAATTGAGGAAATTGATGAAGAAAAATCTAGACTTAAAGTATCAGTTTCTATATTTGGTAGAGCAACTCCTGTGGATTTAGAATTTAATCAAGTGGAGAAAAATTAAATGGCAAAACAAAAAGAAATAGCAGGTTACGTAAAATTACAAATTAAAGGAGGCCAAGCAAACCCGGCCCCTCCTGTTGGACCTGCTTTAGGACAAAGAGGAATAAATATAATGGAATTTTGTAAAGCATTTAACGAAAAAACAAAAGCTTTTATGGGGAAACCTGTGCCAGTTGTAATTACAGTTTATAAAGATAAAAAATTCGACTTCATTATTAAGTCACCACCAGCGTCACATTTTATAAGAGAAGCAGCTAAATTAAAAAGTGGATCACAAGAGCCAGGTAGGATCGTCGCTGGTTCAATTACAATGAAACAGGCAGAGGCAATAGCTAAGGAAAAAATGAAAGATTTAAATGCATTTGATATTAAAGAAGCAACAAAAATAATTTGTGGCTCAGCAAGATCAATGGGTATAGAGGTTAAAGAATAATGAAGAAACATTCAAAACGATATAAAGAACTTCTTAAATCTACCAACAAAGAGAAAAAAATAGAGTTAAAAGAAATAATTGATTTAGTTAAAAAAAATTCAACTACGAAATTTGATGAGTCTATAGACGTTTCTTTAAGGATAAATCTCAAACAATCCAAAGGTGGTGATTTAAGTTTGAGGACTGTTGTGAAACTACCAAATGGATCAGGAAAAAAAAGCAAAATTGCTGTGTTATGTGAGTCAAGCAAAGTAGAAGAAGCTAAAAAAAGTGGAGCTGAAGTTGTTGGATCTGATGACCTTCTTGAAAAAATAGGTGCTGGCAAGTTAAATTTTACCAAGTTGGTGTGCACTCCTTCTATGATGAGTAAAATTGGTAAACACGGGAAAGTATTAGGACCAAAAGGTTTAATGCCAAACCCTAAACTAGGAACTGTTACGAACGATATTGCAAAAACTGTTAAAGATATTAAGACAGGATTAGTTGAAATTAGAAATGACAAAGATGGGAATTTATCATCTACAATCGGAAGAAAAAGTTTTTCAAGCGAGAAATTATTAGAGAATTATAAACATTTTATAGAGTCAATTAAAAAAGAAAAACCAGATACAATAAAAGGTGAATTTATAAAAAATATTTTTATAACTTCTACAATGGGTGTTTCTTATAAAGTTAAAGTTAAATAATTATGATGAACAAAGAAGCTAAGAAAAATTATATAGAAGAGATGAAAAAGAATTTTTCATCTTATGAGTCAGTTATGATAGCTCAATATCAAGGCTTGAATGTTAATGAATTAGATGAGTTAAGGAAAGAGTTAAGAGAAAATGGCATTCTTTTTAAAATTACAAAAAATAGAATTACTAAGATAGCAATTAAAGAGACTCCAGTTAAAGATTTAGAAAAATATTTTACAGGTCCAACGGCAGCAGCCATTTCTTCAGATCCAATTTCGACAGCAAAAATTTTAACTAAGTTTGCTAAATCTCATGAGAAGTTAAAAATTGTAGCTGGATTTATGGATGGCAAGGTTTTAGACCAAAAAGAAGTGGCTATAATCGCCACACTGCCTTCGCTTGAAGAAGCTAGGGCCAAAATTGTAGGAATTTTAGCATCTCCAGCACAAAAATTAGTAAGTATTTTACTTGCACCTGGCTCAAAAATTGCTAATTTAGCGCGCGCAAAGAGTTTAAAAAATTAATTCATAGGATCCAACATGGCAGACTTAAACAAAATTATAGACGAGCTATCAACTTTAACAGTTGTAGAAGCAGCAGAGCTTTCAAAGCAATTAGAAGAAAAATGGGGTGTTACAGCCGCTGCACCAGTTGCAGCAGCAGCAACAGGAGCCGCAGCACCAGCAGCCGAAGAAAAATCAGAATTTTCACTTTTTTTATCTGCAGCTGGAGATAAAAAAATTAATGTTATTAAAGAGGTAAGAGCGATAACAGGTTTAGGATTAAAAGAAGCAAAGGATTTAGTTGAAGCCGCACCTAAAGAAATTAAAGCCGGTGTAGCTAAAAAAGAAGCTGAAGAATTTAAGAAAAAACTTGAAGCAGCTGGGGCTAAAGTAGAATTAAAGTAAACAAAATTTAAGACTAAATTTTACTGTACTATAAAAGTTGCAGTAGAATTTTTATTATTAATGCAGTTATCTTTTACTCAAAAGAAAAATATTAGAAAAAATTTTGGAAAGCTTGTCGAAGGCTTATCAATCCCTAATCTTATTGAGGTTCAAAAAAATTCTTATAATGAATTTTTAGAGTCAAAAACTTTAGAAGAACAAATAAGCGATTTATCAAAGGGTATAGATAAAGTTTTTAAAAATATCTTTCCTATTGAAGATGGCTCAGATAAATCTACACTTGAATACATTTCTTATAAATTAGAAAAACCTAAATTCGATGTAATAGAATGTAAACAAAGAAGTCTATCATATTCTGCCGCTCTTAAAGCTAATCTGAGACTGGTTGTATATGATATTGATCCAGAAAATAATACCAAACAAATTCTTTCAGCAAAAGAACAAGAAGTATTTATTGGCGAATTACCACTGATGACACCTAGCGCAACTTTCATAACTAATGGTGTTGAAAGAGTTGTAGTGAATCAAATGCACAGAAGTCCCGGTGTCTTTTTTGATCATGATAAAGGTAAGACTCATTCAAGTGGAAAATTACTCTTTAATTGTAGAATCATACCTGGTCGTGGGTCTTGGTTAGATTTTGAATTTGACCCTAAAGATATTTTATATTTTAGAGTGGATAGAAAGAAAAAATTACCAATCACTTCAATTTTGTTTGCCTTAGGTTTCACTAAAGAAAAAATTATTAATACGTTCTACTCAACCAATAAATATACTTTTGACGAAGAGAAAAAAATGTGGGTTACAGAATTTAATCCAGAAAATTATAAAAGACCTATAAAACTTTCTTATGATTTAATGGATTCTAAAAATAATAAAAAAGTTTTATCAAAAGGTGAAAAACTTAATTTTATAATAGCTAAAAAACTTCAAGAAAAAGGTTTAAAAAAAATTTTAATTTCAAATGAACAGATAGTTGGAAAGTATATTACAAATGATATCAAAGATAAAAATGGAGAAATTTTAATTGGAAGTGGTTTTGATATAACTGAAGAGCAACTAGAAAAAATTATTAATCAAAAGGAAAAGATTATCGATCTAGTTAATATTGACCCAATAAATAAAGGACCTTATTTATTAGAAACACTTAAAATAGATAAAAATCTTAACAAAGCAGATGCTTTGAATGATATTTATAAAGTTTTAAGACCTGGTGAAGCCCCATCATTAGAAATAGCTGAAGAAATATTTAATAATCTTTATTTTACAAAAGAACGTTATGACCTCTCAGAAGTTGGAAGGGTAAAATTAAATTCCAAATTAAATTTAAAAATAAGCAACAAAAAAACAATTCTAACCATTGATGATATTGTAGCTATTATCCAATTTATGCTTGATTTAAGGGACGGTAAAGGAGATGTTGATGATATAGATCACCTTGGTAACAGAAGAGTTAGATCTGTAGGAGAACTTGTAGAAAATCAATTTAGAATTGGTCTTTTAAGAATGGAAAGAACTGTGAAAGAGAAGATGTCCACATTTCTTGAAATCGAGTCTGCAATGCCACAAGATTTAATTAATGCCAAACCTATAACTACATCACTAAAAGATTTTTTTGCTACTTCTCAACTGTCACAATTTATGGATCAAACTAACCCTTTATCAGAAATAACTCATAAAAGAAGAGTTTCAGCATTGGGTCCAGGAGGTTTAACTAGAGAAAGAGCCGGTTTTGAAGTAAGGGATGTTCATCCAACTCATTACGGTAGGATTTGTCCAATCGAAACACCAGAAGGTCCTAATATTGGACTAATCAACAGTTTAGCTACTTATTGTAGAGTAAATAAGTTTGGTTATATAGAGAGCCCATATAAAAAAGTTGTAAATGGAAAAGTTACTTCTCAGATAGAGTATTTGTCAGCAATAGAAGAAGAAAAATTTACAATAGCTCAAGCTAATTCCCCAATTACAAAAGATGGATCTTTCGAAGAAGAACTAGTTGCTTGCAGAAAAAACCTTAACTTTGAATTAGCAAACAGAGAAAATATAGATTTTATAGACGTTTCTCCAAAACAATTAGTTTCTGTAGCCGCTGCTTTAATTCCATTTTTAGAAAATGATGATGCAAATAGAGCATTGATGGGATCAAATATGATGAGGCAAGCTGTTCCTTTGTTAAAACCAGAGTCCCCATTAGTTGGAACAGGTATCGAGTCAGATGTTGCCTTAGACTCTGGTGTTACTATTGTAGCAAAAAGAAGCGGGGTAGTAGACAAAATTGATGGAAAACGAATTGTAGTAAAAGTAACTGATGTTACTGATTTATCTCAGTCAGCTGTAGATATATACAATTTATCTAAATTTCAAAGATCAAACCAAAATACTTGTATCAATCAAAAACCATTAGTTAAGGTTGGAGATCAAATTAAAAAAGGTGATATAATTGCAGACGGCCCAGCAACTAAACTTGGTGAACTAGCTTTGGGTAAAAATGTGACAGTAGCATTTATGCCTTGGCAAGGTTACAATTTTGAAGATTCAATACTTATTTCTGAGAGATGTGTAACTGATGATGTTTTTACCTCAGTTCATATTGAAGAATATGAATCAATGGCTCGAGACACTAAATTAGGAGCTGAAGAAATAACAAGAGACATACCAAATGTTAGTGAGGAGAGCCTTAGAAATTTAGATGAGTCAGGAATTGTGTATGTTGGAGCAGAAGTTAAACCAGGTGATATATTAGTTGGAAAAGTTACTCCTAAAAGTGAAACCTCTTCTAGTCCAGAAGAAAAATTATTAAGATCTATTTTTGGTGAAAAAGCTACAGATGTTAGAGACTCATCGTTAAAATTACCTTCCGGAAGTACGGGAGTTGTAATTGATGTAAGAGTTTTTAACAGACATGGTATTGAAAAAGATGAGAGATCAATCGCTATAGAAAGAGCGGAAATTGAAGTTGTACAAGAAGATAAAAAAGTTGAAGAGGAGATTCTAAATAGGAATATCAAGCTAAGGGCTATTGATTTACTTAATGGCCAAAGTATTAATAAACAATATAAAGCACTTAAACCAGGAACAACATTAAACAAAAATGATTTTGAGAACCTAACTTTAAAAGAGTTATGGAAACTTAGTTTTCAAAAAGCAGAATTAAATACCGACCTAGAAAAATTAAAGAATCAATTTGATAATGCTTCGGAAGATATAAAACTTAGATTTGAAGATAAAGTTGCTAAAATTCAACAAGGCGACGATTTAATGCCAACTGTAATGAAGGTTGTAAAAGTTTTTGTTGCAGTAAAAAGAAGATTGATGCCAGGAGACAAAATGGCTGGCAGACATGGAAATAAAGGTGTAGTCAGTAAAATCGTTCCAGTTGAGGATATGCCATATATGGAAAATGGTAAGCCTGTTGATATTGTTTTAAATCCACTCGGAGTGCCAAGTCGTATGAATGTAGGTCAAATCCTTGAAACACACTTGGGTTGGTCTTGCTCAGAGCTCGGAGAACAGATTAAGATCTATGTAAAAAATTTTGATGATCAAATTGAAAAAATTAAAGAAAAACTAAAAGAAATTTATGGAAAACAATGTTATGAAGATATAATTTCTAAATTGTCTAAGAAAGAGATTGCTGAATTAATTAGCAATATTTCAAACGGAGTTCCAATCTCAACACCAGTTTTTGATGGAGCAAGTACAAAAGATATTACAGACATGTTGGATATAGCGAAGTTGCCAAATTCTGGACAGACACACTTATGGAACGGTCAAACAGGAGAGATTTTTGATCGACCTGTTACTGTTGGGATTATTTATATGTTAAAATTAAATCATTTAGTTGAAGACAAGATACACGCCAGATCAACAGGTCCTTATAGCTTGGTTACTCAGCAACCATTAGGTGGAAAGGCACAACTTGGAGGTCAAAGGTTTGGTGAAATGGAAGTATGGGCGCTAGAAGCATATGGTGCATCATACACATTACAAGAAATTCTTACTGTCAAATCAGACGATGTTGCTGGAAGAACCAAAGTTTATGAAACAATTGTAAAAGGAAATAATAATTTTGAATCTGGAGTGCCTGAATCATTTAATGTTTTAATTAAAGAAATTAGAGCATTAGGTTTAAATATAGAATTAAATTAATATGGAAAAAAATCTAACAAAAAACTTTGATAATCAAAATTTAGTTCCAGAAAATAATTTTGATAGTATTAAGATAACTCTAGCAAGTCCTGAAAAAATAAAATCTTGGTCTTACGGTGAAATAAAAAAACCTGAAACTATTAATTATAGGACTTTTAGACCTGAAAAAGATGGATTATTTTGCTCAAGAATATTTGGTCCTGTAAAAGATTATGAATGTTTGTGTGGAAAATACAAACGTATGAAATTTAGAGGGATAATTTGTGAAAAGTGTGGTGTAGAAGTAACTAAGTCAAACGTTAGAAGAGAAAGAATGGGGCACATAGATCTCGCTTGTCCCGTGGCTCATATATGGTTCCTAAAATCTTTACCAAGTAGAATATCTTTAGCAATAGACATGAAACTGAAGGAAGTAGAAAAAGTTTTATATTTTGAAAGTTTCATAGTAGTAGAGCCAGGCTTAACTACATTGAAGAAAGGTCAGCTACTATCCGAAGAAGCTTTAACTAAAGCGCAAGATGAATTTGGAGAAGATGCCTTCAGTGCTGGAATAGGTGCAGAAGCCGTTAGAGAAATATTAATTAATTTAGATTTGAAAAAAGAACAAGAAAAACTAAGAAATTCACTTTCTACTATTAAATCTAAAGTAACTGAAGAAAGAACAATTAAAAGATTAAAATTAATTGAGTCCTTTATAACATCAGGAAATAAGCCTGAATGGATGATACTCACTTCTGTTCCAGTGATACCACCTGAGCTAAGACCTTTAGTTCCTTTAGATGGAGGTAGATTTGCCACATCAGATCTTAATGATTTATATAGAAGAGTTATTAATAGAAATAATCGTTTAAAAAGATTATTAGATCTTAAAGCACCTGATATTATTGTTCGAAATGAAAAAAGGATGCTTCAAGAATCAGTAGATGCATTATTTGATAATGGTAGAAGAGGTAGAGTAATTACTGGAACTGGTAAAAGACCTCTTAAATCACTAGCTGAAATGCTTAAAGGAAAACAAGGAAGATTTAGACAAAACTTGTTAGGAAAAAGGGTTGACTATTCAGGTAGGTCAGTAATTGTCGTTGGGCCAGAACTAAAGTTACATCAATGTGGTTTACCAAAAAAAATGGCTCTAGAATTATTTAAACCTTTTCTTTATGCAAGGTTAGATAAACTAGGATTAGCAACCACAATCAAACAGGCAAAAAGACTAGTTGAAAAAGAAAAAAGTGAAGTATGGGACTCTTTGGAACATATAATTAGAGAACATCCTATTCTTTTGAATCGAGCACCAACGTTGCATAGACTGGGTGTTCAGGCATTCGAGGCAAAACTTATCGAAGGTAATGCTATTGAGCTACACCCACTCGTTTGCGCAGCATTTAATGCTGATTTTGACGGAGACCAAATGGCCGTTCATATACCTTTAAGTTTAGAGGCTCAATTAGAAGCTAGAGTTTTAATGATGTCAACAAATAATATTCTAAGCCCCTCAAACGGCAAACCCATTATAGTCCCGAGTCAGGATATAGTTTTAGGAATTTATTATCTATCACAAGGTAATGAAAATGATAAAAAACCAAAAGGTATTTTTTCTAATGTTGAAGAAATTGAGCAAGCATTAGAAAGTAAATCAATTAGTTTACATTCAAAAATAATATCAACTTTTAAAACAACTAATGAAGACGGATCAAGTAAAACTGAAAAGTATACTAGCACAGCTGGAAGATTTTTATTAGCGAATGTATTACCTAAAAATAAAAATATTAAATTTAGTTTAGTAAATAGACTATTGACTAAGAAAAATGTATCTGAAGTGATAGATATAATTTTCAGATACTGTGGGCAAAAAGAAACAGTTATTTTTTGTGATAAAATCAAAACACTCGGTTTTAAACATGCATTTAAAGCAGGTATTTCATTTGGTAAGGATGATTTATTAATACCCAAAACCAAAGAAGGTTTAATAAACAATACAAAGAAACAAATAGAGGAGTATGAAAAACAATATTCGGATGGTTTAATTACCAGAGGCGAGAAATATAATAAAGTAGTGGATGTATGGTCTAAATGCACAGACACAGTAGCAAATGAAATGATGAAAGAAATTTCCTCTGCCGAGAAGGTTTATGATGATGATAGAATAGAGACAAATTCAGTTTACATGATGGCTGATTCAGGTGCGAGAGGATCTCAAGCACAAATGAAACAATTGGCTGGCATGAGAGGTCTAATAGCAAAACCATCTGGAGAAATTATTGAAACTCCTATTATTTCAAATTTTAAAGAAGGGTTGTCCGTCTTGGAGTATTTTAATTCAACACATGGAGCAAGAAAAGGATTAGCTGATACCGCTTTAAAAACTGCTAACTCAGGCTATCTTACAAGAAGACTTTGTGATGTTGCCCAGGATGTTCAAGTTACCAAAGCGGAATGCGATCCTAAGAAAAGATCTTCAGTAACTATTTCTGAGATAATAGAGGGCGGAAATATTTTAGTAAGTTTATCCGAAAGAGTTCTTGGCAGGGTAATAGCTGAGGATATTAAAAATCCAGTAACAGGAGAAGTTATTATTAAAAAAGGGAAATTAATTGATGAATTCGATTGCGAAAAAATTGATGCTGCTGGAGTAAAATCGGTAAATGTATATTCTGTAATCACTTGTGCTTCTACTAAAGGCGTTTGTCAAGTTTGTTATGGTCGAGATTTAGCCAGAGGAAAGTTGGTAAATATTGGAGAAGCTGTAGGAATGATCGCAGCTCAGTCAATAGGAGAACCAGGAACACAGTTAACAATGAGAACATTCCACGTGGGTGGTACAGCACAAATTAAAGAGGAGTCACAAATAGTTTCTCAAACAAAAGGTAAATTAAATATAATAAACAAGAATCTTATTGAAGACTCAAAGAAAAATATAATTGTTATGGGTCGAAATACTCAATTGAGTATAGAAGATGAGAGTGGACGACAATTAGCAATATACAAAGTTAATTATGGTTCAAAAATATTTTTTAAAGACGGAGATATGATTGAAAAAGGAAAAAAAATAGCTGAATGGGATCCTTATACCTTACCTGTAATTGCAGAAACCAGTGGTATTGTAAATTATATGGATTTAGCTGAGGGAAGCTCATTAACAGAAACTTTAGATGATGCCACAGGTTTATCATCTAAGTCAGTAACTGATTGGAAATCATTATCTAAAAATTCTGAATTGAAACCACGTATTACTCTAAGAGATGACAAAGGTGAAATTATTAAAAAAGCAGATGGAAATGAAGCAAGATATTATTTAGTCCCAGACACAATTTTGTCTGTAAAGGATGGACAAAAAATTTCAGCTGGCGATGTATTGGCTAGACTTCCTAAAGAAACATCTAAGACAAAAGATATTACCGGAGGTTTACCAAGAGTTGCAGAATTATTTGAGGCAAGAAAACCAAAAGATAGTGCAATTATAGCAGAAAATGATGGGGTGATAGAATTTGGTAAAGAAGTAAGAGGTAAACAAAAAATTTCTATTATTGCTACAAATGGTGAAACTTCTAACTATTTAATTCCAAAAGGAAAACATGTTAATTTTAACCAGGGAGAAAAAATAAAAAAAGGTGAATATTTATTAGATGGAGCTCCTCTACCACATGATATCTTAAGAGTATTGGGTGTTGAGAAACTAACAGAGTATTTTGTTACTGAAGTTCAAGAGGTTTATAGACTTCAAGGCGTCGTAATTAATGATAAGCACATAGAAACTATTGTTAGACAAATGTTAAAAAGAGTTGAAATTAAAGATCCATGTGACTCAGATTTATTAACTGGGGAAGTAATAGATTTACTTGAAATGACTAAAATTAATGAAGAATTAAGAAAAAATAAAAAGAAACCAGCTATATTTGAAAGGGTTTTACTTGGTATAACAAAAGCTTCCTTACAAACAAATTCATTTATATCTGCGGCTTCTTTCCAAGAAACTACCCGAGTTTTAACTGATGCTTCTATTAGAGGTAAAATTGATACATTAGAAGGTTTGAAAGAAAATGTTATTGTAGGTAGACTAGTACCAGCTGGAACAGGTTTAACCAAGATCGATTGGGATAAAAAAGCCAGAGAACAAGATAAAACAAGATTAGAGGAATTACAAAAACAAGCATTAAAAGCCACATCAGCGCCAGAACAAACAACTTAAATAATAATAGAATACCTAATAAACATTGACTTTTATTATTTCGATGCTAGTTTACGGCACATTTTGAATGTTAGAAGTAAGGCATTTTATAGCCTTAAACACTAACGAAAAACACGATCAGGCTTTCCTCACTTCTGCTTCAAAATATTACTATGCCAACAATTAATCAGTTGATTAAAAAAAGTAGAGTTAAACCGATAGCTCGGAATAAAGTACCAGCTTTAGAGCGACAACCTCTTAAACGAGGTGTTTGTGTAAAAGTTTATACAACAACACCCAAAAAACCCAATTCAGCATTAAGAAAAGTTGCAAGAGTTAGATTATCAAATGGTTTTGAAGTTACAGCTTATATCCCAGGCGAAGGACATAATTTACAAGAACACTCAGTAGTTTTATTAAGAGGAGGCAGAGTTAAAGATTTGCCCGGCGTTAGATATCATATCTTAAGAGGTAATTTAGATACCCAAGGTGTAGCAAATCGTAAACAAAGAAGATCTTTGTACGGAGCAAAAAAACCAAAATAATATTATGTCACGAAAAAGAAAAGCACCTGTTAGAAAAGTTTATCCAGATCCTAAATTTCACTCAGAAATAGTTTCTAAATTTATTAATTCTATTATGTATGATGGAAAAAGATCTACTGCTGAAAAGATTTTATATGATGCTTTAGAAAAAATTAAGTCAAAAAACAATGAAGATCCTCTAAAAATTTTTAACACTGCAATAAGCAACGTGAAACCTAATTTAGAATGTAGATCTAGACGAGTTGGAGGTGCGACCTATCAAGTTCCAGTTGAAGTTAAATCAAAAAGAGCGCAAGCTTTAGCATTAAGATGGTTAATGGATGCTACAAGAAAAAGAAAAAATAAAACAATGGCGGATAAATTATATTCAGAAATCTTAGATGCGTCACAAAACAAAGGATCAGCAATTAAAAAAAGAGAAGACACACATAAAATGGCAGAAGCCAATAAAGCTTTTGCACATTTTAGATGGTAAAATATTATGGCTACTAAATATTCATTAGATAAATATAGAAACATTGGAATCATGGCACATATAGATGCGGGTAAAACAACAACTACCGAAAGAGTTTTATACTACACTGGAAAAAGTCATAAAATAGGTGAAGTTCATGATGGTGCAGCAACTATGGATTGGATGGAGCAGGAACAAGAAAGAGGTATTACAATTACTTCTGCTGCTACAACATGTTTTTGGAGAGATCATAGAATTAATATTATCGATACACCCGGACACGTAGATTTTACTATTGAAGTTGAAAGATCATTAAAAGTATTAGATGGAGCTGTTGCTGTTTTTGACGGGGTAGCTGGGGTAGAACCTCAGTCAGAAACTGTTTGGCGTCAAGCAGATAAATATAAGGTACCTAGAATTTGTTTTGTTAATAAACTTGATAGAACAGGCGCTGATTTTTATAGATGCGTAGAAATGATTAAAGATAGATTAGGCTGTAAACCATTAGTTTTACAATTACCAATCGGCTCAGAAGCTGATCTTAAAGGCGTAGTTGATTTAGTTAAAATGAAAGGTGTTGTTTGGCAAAATGAAGATTTAGGAGCAAAATTTGATTATGTTGAAATCCCAGCTGATTTAAAAGAAAAAGCAGATCAATACAGGAAAGACTTGGTTGAAACAGCTGTTGAACAAGATGAAAAATTAATGGAGTCTTATTTGGATGGGAAAGAACCATCTGAATCTGATTTAATTAAATGTATAAGAAAAGGAACCTTAGGTTTTAATTTTGTACCTATAACGACAGGTTCCGCTTTTAAAAATAAGGGTGTTCAGCCGTTATTAGATGCAGTAATTGATTATCTTCCTAGTCCAAAAGATCTTGGTTCAATTGAAGGAACTAAATTAGGTTCAGAAGAAAAAGTTCAAATGAAGTTTGCTGATAACGAACCTTTTTCTGCTTTAGCCTTTAAAGTAGCTAATGACCCATTTGTCGGTTCATTAACATTTATAAGAATTTACTCAGGAAAATTACAAGCCGGAACATCAGTTTATAATTCATCAAAAGAAAAATCAGAAAGAGTAGGGAGAATGCTTTTAATGCACGCAAATAGTAGAGAAGATATAAAAGAAGCAACTACTGGGGATATTGTGGCTCTTGCTGGTTTAAAACACACAATTACAGGCCATACTTTATGTGATGAGAAAATACCTATTCTATTAGAACCAATGGAATTCCCAGATCCAGTAATCGAAATCGCAGTTGAACCTAAAACAAAAGCTGACCAAGAAAAAATGGGTGAAGCTTTAAGCAGATTAGCTAAAGAAGATCCATCATTTAGAGTAAGCTCTGATGAGGAGTCGGGACAAACAATTATCAAAGGTATGGGTGAACTACATCTAGATATCATTGTCGACAGGATGAAGAGAGAATTTAAAGTAGAAGCCAATATCGGTGCACCACAAGTTGCTTATAGAGAAACTATACTTGGATCATCTGAGGTTACTTATATTCATAAAAAGCAAAGCGGTGGTTCAGGACAATTTGCTAAAGTAACTTTAAATGTAGAACCTTTAGAACCAGGTAAGGGTAGAGAGGTAGATAACAAGATTAAAGGTGGAGCAATACCAAAAGAATTTATACCAGGCGTAGAAAAAGGAGTTATAAGTGTAGCCGATAGTGGAATTCTTGCAGGATTTCCTGTCATAGATTATAAGGTTACAATTTTAGATGGTTTACACCATGATGTTGACTCAAGCGTACTGGCATTTGAGATAGCTTCAAGAATGTGTTTTAGAGAGGCATGTACTAAAGCAACTTTAAAACTCCTTGAACCAATGATGAAAGTAGAAGTCGTAACACCAGAGGACTTTATGGGAGATGTTATTGGAGATTTAAATAGCAGAAGAGGCCAAGTAGCATCAACTGAGGCTAGAGGCAATGCTACAGTTATAAATGCAACTGTTCCTTTGGCAAATATGTTTGGATATATTAACAATTTAAGATCATCCACTCAAGGAAGAGCTCAGTACACAATGCAATTCAGTCATTATGATAAAGTTCCTCAAAATGTTCAAGATGAAGTTACTAAAAAATTAGCTTAATTATGGAAAATCAAAATATTAGAATACATTTAAAAGCATACGACAATAAGATCCTCGATCTTTCTACGGAGGAAATTGTCAATACAGCTAAAAGGACAGGAGCACAAGTAAAAGGACCTATACCATTACCAACAAGAATAGAAAGATACACAGTTTTAAGATCTCCTCACATTGATAAAAAAAGTAGAGAACAATTTGAATCGAGAACTCATAAAAGATTAATAGATATAATTGAACCAACTCCTCAAACAGTTGAAGCTTTGATGAAATTAGATTTAGCTTCAGGAGTAGATATAGAAATAAAGATATAAAAAATGAGCATAGGATTATTAGGTACAAAATTAGGAATGACTCGAGAGTTTATGAAGAGCGGACAATCCGTTCCTGTAACAGTAATTAAGATAGAAAAAGGTAGAGTTTTAGATGTTATCACCAAAGATAAAAGAGGTTACAACGCAATTAAAGTTGGATTTGGCAAAATTAAGAATTCAAAACTTACAAAACAAATGAAGGGTTATTTTACTAAGAAAAAAACTGAACCAAAAAAAATATTAAAAGAATTTAGAATTGGAAATAATGATCAATTTAAAGAGGGGAATGAATTTGGATTAGAAATATTTAAAGATAAAAAATTTTTAGATGTTAGATCAAAAACTATAGGGAAAGGTTTTGCAGGCGGTATGAAAAGGTGGAATTTTTCAGGTTTAAGAGCTTCACATGGGGTTTCTGTTTCTCATAGAGCTCATGGTTCAACAGGTCAGAATCAAGATCCTGGTAAGGTCTTCAAAGGAAAAAAAATGGCTGGTCATATGGGAGATAAAGTAAGAACAATGCTAAACTTGGAAATTATAAAATCAGATTTAGATAATGATTTGATTTATTTAAGAGGATCAATACCCGGATCAAAAAATACCACAGTTTATTTAAGAGAATCAGTAAAAAACATTTCTAGAAAAACTGTTGTTGAAAAACACGAAGCTAAAATTAAAAAGGCAGAAGCAAAAAAAGGTAAAAAATAAAAATGAAATTTCCTTTATTAAATATTGACGGAACAAAATCTACATCAATTGAAGTGTCAGATAAGATAGTAAAATTAAAAATAAATCATAAATTAATAAAATTCGTGATTGATTGGCAGTTAAATCATTCAAAGCCAAGAACCGCTAAAACAAAACAAAGAAATGAAATTAAAGGATCAACAGTCAAAATTGTTGCACAAAAGGGGAGCGGAGGTGCACGTCATGCAAGTAGAAAAGCTCCTTTATTTGTTGGAGGTGGTGTTGCTCACGGACCAAAAGGTAAGGTTTATAAAGTAAAAAAGATTAATAAAAAGGTAAGAAAATTAGCATTAGCTCAAACATTATCTAAAAAAAATTCAGACAAAAATTTACATATTTTAGCAGACGTTAAAAAAGAAATTAAAAAAACTAAAGAATTTAATAAATTTTTGATTAAAAATAATTTATCTAACGCATTAATTATTTCAGACGAAGACTCTTTAAAGAACATTAATAAATCTGCAAGAAATATTAAAAATATAAAATTAATAAAACAAGAAGGCACTAATATTTATGATTTATTTAAATATAAAAACGTCATAATGACTTCTTCTTCAGTTAAAAAATTACAAGACAGGATTCTAAATGAAAAAAATTAATCACATAGACTCAATTAGAAATCCGATTATAACTGAAAAGGCTACTATTTTATCTGAACAAAATAAAACAGTTTTTAAGGTTCATAATAAAGCAAATAAAAAAACTATTAAAAAAAATATTGAGAAATTATTTAAAGTTAGTGTCATTAAAGTAAATATCATTAATAGAAAAGCAAAATTCAAAATAAAACAAGGAAAAAAATCTTTCAAAACTGGTTATAAGAAAGCTATTGTAACTTTAAAAAAAGGTCAAAGTATTGATCTGACAACTGGAATTTAAATATGGCATTAAAAACTTTTAAACCTTACACGAAATCAACTAGAGGCACAGTAGTTGTAAATAAAAGTGCTTTATGGAAAGGTTCTCCGTACAAACCATTAACTCGAGGTCAAAATTTTACTGGTGGAAGAAATAATTATGGTCGTATAACATCTCGACATATAGGTGGTGGTTCTAAACACAAATTTAGAATTATCGATTTTTTTAGAAAAAAGAAAAATATTTCTGCAACAGTTGACAGAATAGAGTACGATCCAAATAGAACAGCTTACATAGCTTTAATCACTTATGAAGACAAAGAAAAATCATATATAATCTGTCCTCAAGGATTAAAACAAGGCGATAAAATTGAGTCTGGTAAAGACGCTGAAATCAAAATAGGAAATTCTCTTGAGTTAAAAGATATTCCTCCTGGAACATCAATACATAATGTTGAACTAATACCAGGAAACGGAGGCAAACTCGCTAGATCAGCAGGCTCTAGTATAACATTATCAGGGTACGACGGCGATTATGCAATATTGAAATTATCGTCTGGAGAAACAAGAAAAGTTAATAGCGCTTGTGTAGCTACAATCGGTGTTGTTTCAAATCCAGATCAGAAAAATATTAAGATAGGCAAAGCAGGAAGAAATAGATGGAAAGGAAAAAGACCACAAACAAGAGGTGTTGCCATGAACCCAGTTGACCATCCTCATGGAGGAGGAGAGGGAAAAACATCCGGTGGAAGAAGTCCTGTTTCACCTTGGGGTCAATCTGCAAAAGGATTGAAAACAAGAAGACCTAAAAGAAGTGACAAACTAATTATAACAAGAAGAAAGAAGAGAAGATAATGACCAGATCTGTTTGGAAAGGGCCTTTTGTACATCCAAGTTTATTAAAAAAGATTGATAAACTTAAAGATACACCAAATAAAAAACCAATTAAGACTTGGTCAAGAAATTCTACAATTATCCCTGATTTTGTAGGCCATAGTTTTATGATTCATAACGGAAAATCATTTATATCTATAACCATCTCTGAGGAAATGGTTGGTCATAAACTTGGTGAATTTGCACCAACCAGAACATTTAAAGGACACACTCCAGCAGACAAAAAAGCTGCTGCAGTTGCATCTGATCCAGTTAAACCAGGAGGTGCCGATGCAAAAAAATAACTCAACGGTTAAAGCGATAAATAAAAATGTAAGATCAAGTCCTAGAAAACTAGCTTTAGTATTAAATTATATTAAAGGAAAAAAAGCTGATTTAGCTTTAAGGGATTTAGAATTTACCAGAAAAAGAATAGCAAAAGATGTTAGTAAAACAGTTAAATCGGCAATTTCAAATGCAGAAAACAATCATCAATACGATATTGATAATTTATTTGTTAAGGAAGCATACGTTGGTAAATCACTAGTAATGAAACGATTTAGACCAAGAGCAAAAGGAAGAGCTAGTCCAATAAAAAAACCATTCAGCAGAATTACAATTATACTTGAAGAAAAAAAAGAAAAAAAGGATACTAAATAATGGGACAAAAGATCAATCCAATAGGTCTAAGATTAGGAATCAATAGAGGTTGGGACTCAACATGGTTTGCTAAGAAAAAAGATTTTGGAAAATATTTAATAGAAGATTTCAAAATAAGAAATTATATAAAAAAAAATATAACTAATTCAGGTGTTTCTGAAATCACAATAGAAAGATCATCAAAAAAATGTAAAGTTTCAATCCATACCTCTAGACCAGGGTTTGTTATTGGAAAAAAAGGTGCCGATATTGAGAAGATTAAAAAAAATATTATGAAAATCACCGACGGCGATGTGAGTGTAAATATAAAAGAAATAAAAAAGCCAGAACTTAACTCTAATTTGGTAGCAGAAAATATCGCTCAACAACTTGTTAAAAGAATAGCTTACAGAAGGGCCATGAAAAGAGCAATGCAATCAGCAATGAGATTAAACGCAAAAGGAATAAAAGTGATGTTAAGTGGAAGATTGGCAGGAAATGAAATAGCTAGAACAGAATGGTTAAGAGAAGGAAGCATACCTTCTCACACCTTGAGAGCTGATATCGATTATGGATTTGCTGAAGCTTTAACTACTTATGGAATAATTGGTGTTAAAGTTTGGATTTACAAAGGCGAACTAATGGCAAAAGATGTAGAAAAAGAAAAGAAGGAAAGGGTTAAAAATGCTGCAACCAGTAAGAACTAAATACAGGAAAGCGTTCAAAGGAAGAATTCATGGAAAAGCTTCGAGAGCTGTAAAATTGAACTATGGACAATTTGGACTTAAGGCGATGGAACCCGAAAGAGTTATTGGTAAACAGATTGAAGCTGCCAGAGTTGCTTTAACTAGATATATGAAAAGAACTGGAAAAGTATGGACTAGAATATTTCCAAATATTCCAGTTTCAAAAAAACCAACAGAAGTAAGAATGGGTAAAGGTAAAGGATCTCCGGAATATTATGCGTGCAGGGTAAAACCTGGAAGAATAATCTTTGAGGTAGATGGAGTCACGGAAGAAGTAGCAAAGATAGCTCTTTATAAAGCATCTGCAAAATTACCAATTAAAACAAAATTTATTAAAAGATAATTTTATGGCTAAAAAAAAAGAAGATAATAAATTAACAAAAGATCAAGCTGAAAAAAAAATACTTACTTTGAAAAAAGATTTATTCAATATTAGATTTAAGAAGATAAATAATCAAATAGAAAATTCAGCTCAATATAATGAAATTAAAAAAAATATAGCAAGATTATATACAACTATTAAAAATACAAAATGACAAAAAAAATTTTAAAAGGAGTGATAACTAGCGCAAAGAACAATAAAACTGTTGTTGTTGAAGTCGTTAGAAAATTTAAACATCCTTTTTATGAAAAAATAATAAAAAGAACCAAAAAATATCATGCACATGATGAAGACAACAAATTTAAAGAAGGAGAAAAGGTTTCAATTATGGAATGTAAACCATTTTCCAAAAAAAAGACTTGGCAGGTAATGAAATAATGATTCAAGTACAAACAGAACTAATGGTAGCAGATAATACGGGAGCTAAAAGAGTTGAGTGTATAAAAGTTTTAGGCGGTTCAAAAAGAAGATACGCCTCAGTCGGTGATCTCATAGTAATAAGTGTGAAAGATGCTATACCTAAAGGAAAAGTTAAAAAAGGTGCTGTTCATAAAGCAGTAGTAGTTAGAACCAGAAAAGAAATTTACAGAGATGACGGATCTAAAGTTCAGTTTGATAAAAATGCCGTTGTATTAACAGATGAAAAAGGTGAACCAATAGGGACAAGAATTTTTGGGCCAGTAACACGTGAATTAAGAACACGAGGACATACGAAGATTATTTCTCTAGCACCGGAGGTACTTTAAAATGAATTTAAAAAAAGGGACACAAGTAAAGAT
This sequence comes from uncultured Pelagibacteraceae bacterium, assembly GCA_902569785.1. Classification (GTDB taxonomy): domain Bacteria; phylum Pseudomonadota; class Alphaproteobacteria; order Pelagibacterales; family Pelagibacteraceae; genus Pelagilacustribacter. Next base: position 2,000 of record CACFVO010000006.1, on the reverse strand, counting down.
TATATCTGGCAAAGACAAAGGTAAGACTGGAGAAATTCTAGAGATAAATAAGAAACTGAATAAAATTAAGATTAAATCTATAGGTATGATTAAAAAGCATTTGAAACCAACCAAAGAAAATAAAGGTGGAATAATTTCAAAAGAAAGTTTTATACATCTATCAAATGTAAAAAATTTAGACCAAAATAAAAAAGAAAAAAAAATAGCAGGTAAAAAATGACACCAAGATTAAAAACAGCATATGAGAAAGAAATAATTAGTAATTTGATGGGTAAACTCAATCTTAAAAATAAACACGAGGTTCCTAAAATTCATAAAATTATACTAAATATGGGCTTAGGTGAAGATGCCTCTGATGGAAAGAAGCTTAAATCATGTCTAGATGATATGTCATTAATAGCTGGACAAAAACCTGTAATTACAAAATTTAAAAAATCTATATCTAATTTTAAAACAAGAAAGGGATCTAATGCAGGAGTAAAAGTAACTTTAAGATCTAATAAAATGTATGAATTTATTGACAGACTAGTAAATATTGCTTTACCTAGAGTAAAAGACTTTAGAGGGTTAACTTCTAAAGGAATAGATCGTTCTTACAACTATTCTTTTGGAGTTAAAGAACACATCATATTTCCCGAAGTTAATTTTGATAAAGTAGATAAAATTAGAGGTTTAGATGTTACAATAGTAACCACAAGCAAAAGTAGAGAAGGAACGATAGAACTACTAAAAGAATTTAATTTTCCATTAAACAATAAAAAAAATTGAGGTAAGAAATGGCTAAAACAAGCGCTATACAAAAAAATTTAAAGAGAATAAAACTTGTAAAAAAATATGCGAATAAAAGAGCTAAATTAAAAAAGATAATAAAAAATAAAAAATTAGAGTTATCTGAAAGATTTGCTGCACAATTAAAATTAAATAAGTTGCCAAAAAACTCAGCAAAAATAAGAGTGAGAAATCGATGTGAAGTATCTGGCAGACCACATGGAGTTTATAGAAAATTAAGAATATCGAGAATTGCACTAAGAGATATGGCATCGTCAGGCAAAATTCCCGGTATAACTAAATCAAGTTGGTAGGAGAAATATGACATTAACAGATCCAATCGGAGATATGTTTTCAAGAATTAGAAATGGTCAAATGAGATCATTAAATTCTATAGATATACCTTCATCTAATTTTAGACAAAATATTTTAAAGATTTTAAAAAATGAAGGTTATATAAAAGATTACTATGTCGAAAAATCAGAAAAAAATAAGGTTAACTTAAAAATAAATCTTAAATATTATGAAGGAGATCCTGTTATTAAGGAAATTAAAAGAATATCAAAACCAGGAAGAAGGGTTTATTCAAGAGCAACAAGCATTCCAAAAGTTATGAACGGACTAGGATTAGCAATCCTCTCTACACCGAAAGGCGTAATGAGTGATGCTGATGCAAGAAAAAATAACGTTGGTGGCGAAATAATTTGCAGAGTATTTTAATGTCTAAAATAGGAAAAAAAAATATATTGATACCAAAAGAGTCTTCAGTAAAAATAGAAGGTGCAAATTTAACTATTACTGGCCCTAAAGGATCAACAAAATTAACTGTTAATGATAAAATTTTTTCATCAAAACTCAATGAAAAAAATGAATTTCAAATTCTACCTTTAAATAAAAAAATTGATAAGAAGACCACTATAATGTGGGGTACTTATAGAAGTTTAATTAATAATGCGATTACGGGTGTTTCTAAGGGACATGAAAAAGTTTTAGAGTTAAGCGGTGTAGGATTTAGAGCAAATATAAAAGGAGAAAACTTAAACTTACAAATAGGTTTTAGTCATGATGTAAATTTTAAAATTCCAAAAGATATTAAAATAACTGTTGAAAAACAAACAACAATAAAAATTAATGGAGTAGACAAAGATTTAGTTGCTAAAATATCTGCAGACATCAAGAATCTAAAACCTGTAGAACCTTATAAAGCTAAAGGTATAAAGGAAAAGGGGCAA
>CACFVO010000005.1 GCA_902569785.1 uncultured Pelagibacteraceae bacterium | reverse complement strand
AATAAAAGCAAAAACAGAATTACTAGCTTCAAAAACAAATTTTGAGAGAATAATTAGAAAAAAGACACCTAATTCAATAAATACAAATGAAAGAGTAGAGATTGATTTACCTAGTACATTAAATGAAGCTATAGAAAGCGCGAAATTGAATAATGCAGATCTAATAATTGCCAAATTGGACTATCAGATAGCTGAAAAAGACTTGAATATAGAAAAAGCCAAACTATCTCCATCAGCTTCAATTAATTACTCTAAATCAGAAAATAAAGATTTTAGCTCAACAATTGATGAAGTAAACCAAGAAACAGTTAAAGCAACTGTAACTTGGCCAATAATTAAAGGAGGAGAAAATATTTCTTCAATTAAAAAGTCCTCTTTGAAAAAACAGAGATTTTTGTTGTTATCTGAAGATGCTGAAAATAGAGTTGTTACCGAGACCACAAATGTATGGTCTAAGTATCAATCTTCAGAAAGCGTGCTAATTGCTACAGAAGCTCAATTAAAAGCTGCTGAAATTGCTAATGAAGGGATCACTCTAGAATATGACTCTGGTAACACGAGGACTACTCTTGAAGTTATTCAATCCAGAAGTCTACTTTTAGATGCAAGAATAGCGTTTGCTAAAGCTCAGAGAGATTTTATGATTTCTAAATTCGAACTGGCTTTTCAGATAGGAACTTTATCTTTAAGCTCTATTAAGTCTCTATAAACCTTGATTTTAAAGGCTTTTTCTATTACTTCTTGCAAAAAAGAACAAAATGTGTACATTTATCATAACGATTCGAAACAAAAAAAGGATAAAATATGACTAAAAATAATTTAAAAGTTGTAAAGACAGATAATAAAAAAGAACAAGAATTAAAGGAAAAAAAGAAATCTTTAGAGGCTGCCATTAGCCAAATAGACCAAAATTTTGGAAAAGGCTCAGTAATGAGGCTTGGTCAACAACAAGCTTTAGACGTTGAAGCTATTTCTACAGGATCCTTAAGCTTGGATTTAGCCTTAGGAATAGGCGGTTTACCAAAAGGAAGAATTATCGAAATATATGGGCCAGAGTCATCTGGGAAAACAACATTAGCATTACAAGTTGTTGCTGAAGCACAAAAAGCAGGGGGAATATGTGCTTTTGTTGACGCTGAACATGCAATGGACCCTGTTTATGCAAAAAAACTTGGAGTTAAAACGGAAGAGCTTTTAATTTCACAACCAGATACTGGAGAACAAGCTTTAGAAATAACTGACACATTAATTAAATCAGGTTCTGTTTCTGTATTAGTCGTTGATTCAGTTGCAGCATTGACACCTAAAGCTGAATTAGAAGGAGAAATGGGAGATCATCATGTTGGTCTTCAATCTAGACTTATGAGTCAAGCTCTAAGAAAATTAACTGGTTCGGTTTCTAAATCAAACACAATGGTTATTTTTATAAATCAGATTAGGATGAAAATTGGCGTAATGTTTGGAAATCCAGAAACAACATCTGGTGGAAATGCATTAAAATTCTATTCATCTGTAAGAATGGATATAAGAAGAATAGGAGCGATTAAAGACAAAGATCAGATAATTGGAAACTCGACGAGAGTTAAAGTTATTAAAAACAAAGTGGCTCCACCATTTAAAGTTGTTGAGTTTGATTTGATGTATGGAAAAGGTATTAGCAAAGTTGGAGAACTTGTTGATCTTGGTGCAAAAGCAGGCGTAGTTGAAAAATCAGGTGCTTGGTACGCATATAAAGGTGAAAAAATCGGACAAGGTAGAGAAAATGCGAAAATCTACTTAGAAAAAAATCCTAACGTAGCTGCAGAAATTGAAAAAATTATTCGCGACAAAGCAACAGCAATTTCTAAAGAGTTAGAAGGAAATCCTTCACCAAACGAAAAAATTAGCGAAGAAAAAGAAGATAAGTAAATCTTCAGCCATCTTAAAATTTAAACGGGAGAAACCTTTCTCCCGTTTCCCATGAAACAACAACTTTTGATTGACTAATTCAACATTTAGTATGTAACACCTCTGGTTGAAAAATAATTAGTGTACAATTTAATCTAGATTTAGTTCAATAGTAAAGTTCGTTAACAAGGAGGGAAAATGAGCACACAACAAGCTAAAAGCTCGAAAGTGTCTTCTGCTCTAGATACCTCTCATTTAAAAGTAAAATTTCCATTTAAAGCTAAATACGGCAATTATATAAATGGTAAATTTGTAGAACCTAAATCTGGTAAATATTTTGATAATGTTAGCCCGATAAATAATGAGAAGATCTGTTCAGTTGCACGATCGAATGAAAAAGACGTAGATGCTGCATTGGACGCAGCTCACGCAGCTTTCTCCACGTGGGGAAAGACAGACATCACTACTAGATCAAACATTTTGAATAAAATAGCTGATGTTATTGAAAAAAATCTAAACTTATTAGCAACAGCTGAATGTTTAGATAATGGAAAGCCAATCAGGGAGTGTATGGCAGCAGACTTGCCATTGGTAGTTGATCATTGGAGATATTTTGCTGGAGTAATAAGAGCAGAAGAAGGATCAATTGCAGAAATAAGCAATAATCAATACTCTTATAACTTTCATGAACCATTAGGAGTTGTAGGTCAGATTATTCCATGGAACTTTCCATTATTAATGGCAACATGGAAATTAGCTCCAGCTCTTGCAGCAGGAAACTGTGTTGTATTAAAACCAGCTGAACAAACACCAGCGTCTATTAATGTTTTAATGGAACTTATTGGAGATTTACTACCTCCAGGCGTTGTTAACATTGTTAGTGGTTATGGATTGGAAGCAGGTAAGCCTTTAGCATCTTCTAAAAGAGTTGCGAAAGTTGCATTTACTGGTGAAACAACTACTGGAAGATTGATCATGCAGTATGCTGCACAAAACATAATTCCAATTACTTTGGAATTAGGCGGAAAATCTCCAAACATTTTCTTTGAAGACGTTATGGAAAAAGATGATGACTTCTTTGATAAATGTATTGAGGGTTTTGTTATGTTTAATCTTAACCAAGGTGAAGTTTGTACTTGTCCAAGTAGAGCTTTAATTCAAGAGTCAATTTATGATAAATTCATGGAGAGAGCTATCGCAAGAACTAAAGCTGTAAAACAAGACAATCCTTTAAAAATGGAAACAATGATTGGAGCCCAAGCATCTGTAGAGCAGATGGAAAAGATAAAATCTTATCTTGAACTCGGCAAAAAAGAGGGCGCTAAAGTTCTAACCGGAGGAAGTGTTGCTAAACTTAATAGTGGATTGGAAAAAGGAAACTATATTCAACCAACTATTTTTGAAGCTAAAAATAATATGCGTATCTCACAAGAAGAGATATTCGGACCTGTTGTATCTGTGATTAAATTTAAAGATGAAGCTGAGGCATTAAAAATTGCTAATGATACTCTTTATGGTTTAGGAGCAGCAGTATGGACTAGAGACGGTAATACAGCTCACAGAATGGGTAGAGGAATACAAGCCGGAATAGTGTGGACAAACTGTTATCACGCTTATCCAGCGCACTCACCATTTGGAGGTTACAAACAGTCTGGTGTGGGAAGAGAAACTCATAAAATGATGCTTAATCATTACAGACAAAACAAGAACTTGCATGTTTCTTACGCTGAGAAGAAATTGGGATTCTTTTAACCAATAATATATAATGGCCCATGATTCTAAATCATGGGCCGTACATTAAAAATGAAAGTATCTGCTACTCACTCAGCTTTAAGCTTATTATCCAAACTTCAAGAAAGATACGGTGAAAAATTAATGTTTCATCAGTCTGGAGGATGTTGTGATGGAAGCGCACCTATGTGTTTTAAAGAAGGTGAATTTCCTCTAGGAGATAATGACGTCAAGCTAGGCGAAATAGGAGGGGTTCCTTTTTATATGAATGGAGACCAGTATGAAAAATGGAAACATACAGATCTAACTATTGATGCTGTTAAGGGTATAGGTGGAATGTTTTCATTAGATAATGGAACTGGAGAAAGATTTTTAACAAAATCAGAAATTTGCTTAGTAGTTGATAACGAAAAGAAGAAAACAGGCTAATCTCTTTATAGACAACCCTATAAATATCTGTATTTAATATTATATGAGCCAATTTTTGTTGACTGATATAAGGAAAAAATTTCTTAATTATTTTAAGGAAAATAATCATGAAATAGTAGATTCAAGTAATTTGGTTCCTAATAACGACCCAACTTTAATGTTTACAAATTCAGGAATGGTTCAATTTAAAAATGTATTCACTGGTTTAGAAAAAAGACCATATAAAAGAGCTACCACATCTCAAAAATGTGTAAGAGCAGGAGGAAAACACAATGATTTAGAGAATGTTGGTTATACTCCTCGCCATCATACATTTTTTGAAATGTTAGGAAATTTTTCTTTTGGAGATTACTTTAAAGAGCAAGCAATAGAGCATGCTTGGAAATTATTAACAAAAGATTTTGAATTACCAAAAGAGAAACTTTCAGTAACAGTTTTTAATGAAGACGAAGACTCTTTTAAATTATGGAAAAAGATTGCTGGTTTAAGCGAAAATAAAATAATTAAAATTTCAACTTCTGACAATTTTTGGTCGATGGGAGACACTGGTCCATGCGGACCATGTTCTGAAATATTCTATGATCATGGAGATAAACTTGAAGGAGGGCCACCTGGTAGTGCCAATCAAGATGGAGATAGATTTATAGAAATATGGAACCTTGTTTTTATGCAATACGAACAAATTTCAAAAGAAAAACGAATAGATTTACCCAAGCCCTCAGTAGATACTGGAATGGGCCTTGAAAGAATGACTGCAGTTCTTCAAGGAACTCATGACAATTATAATATTGATCATTTTAAAAAAATTATTGAAGCTTCCTCAGATATTATTAAAACACCAATTGATACTAAGACTATTGCTAGCCATAGAGTAATTTCTGATCATTTAAGAGCTAGTAGTTTTTTAATAGCAGAAGGAATATTGCCTTCAAACGAAGGAAGAGGGTATGTCCTAAGAAGAATAATGAGAAGAGGCATGAGGCATGCTCATTCGTTAGGAAGCAAGTCTCCGGTTTTTTACAAACTTTTCGATGTTTTACTTAGCGAAATGCAAAATAGTTACCCAGAATTAAAAATAGGTAAAGATCTTATAGTTGAAACTTTAAAAAATGAGGAAGAGAAATTTTCCTCTCTGCTTGAAAGAGGTATGAAAATTTTAGATGAAAATTTAAATAAAGTTAAAAACAATAAATTACCTGGTTCAGTTGCTTTTAAATTGTATGATACTTATGGTTTTCCAATAGATTTAACAGCAGATATTTTAAGAACTAAAAATATTCAGGTTGATCATGTTACATTTGAAAAAGAAATGGAAAAAAGCAAAGCTGTAGCTAGAGCTAATTGGAAAGGCTCAGGAGACAAATCAGTAGAAGAAAAATGGTTCAAAGTTAGAGAGGAATTAAAACCAACAGAATTTTTGGGTTATGAGTTTGATAAGGCGGAAGGCGTTGTGCTAAAAATATCTAAAGATAATGAATTTGTAGATAAAGCAAAAAATGGAGATCAGATAGAAATTATTACAAATCAAACACCTTTTTATGGAGAGTCTGGAGGTCAAGTAGGCGACCAAGGAGTAATGTTTAATTCTGATTGTAAAATAGATATAATTGATACCCAAAAAAAAATGGGAGATCTTTTTGTCCATACAGGTAAAATTAAGATGGGCTCGATAAAAATAGGTCAAAGTCTTAATCTAGAAATAGATGTAGAAAAAAGAAATAATTCTAAAGCCAATCATTCTGCAACTCATTTACTGCACGAGTCTCTACGAAGGACTTTAGGTAAACATGTAACTCAAAAAGGGTCGTTAGTTTCTCCCGAAAGACTCAGGTTCGATTTTAGCCATAATAAACCTATTGAAAAAGAAGAGATGAATAAAATAAATAAAGTTGTAAATGAAATAGTAGAAAGCTCCACTGACGTACAAACAAGAATAATGACACCTAAAGAAGCTATAAAAATGGGGGCTTTAGCTCTCTTTGGAGAAAAATATGGTGAAGAAGTCAGAGTAGTATTTATGGGAAAAGAGGCTAATGGTTTCTTTTCAACTGAGCTATGTGGAGGAACACATGTTAAAAACACAAAAGAAGTTGGAAAATTTAGAGTTGTTAGCCAGTCTTCAATTGCATCTGGGGTAAGAAGGGTTGAGGCTCTTAGAGACAAGCAACTTACTGAGTATGAAAAATCTCAAGAACAAGACAAAATTTCAAAAGAAAAAACAACCAAAGAACAGTTGGAAAAAATTAGAAAAGAACTCTTAAATTATAAAGTTCAGCCTGATTTAAATGAAAATAAAGATTTCGCTGAGAATTTGAGAAATTTAAATAAACAACTTGAAAAATTAAAAATTCAAAACGTTATTAAAGATAAAAACAAAAATAAAATTAAAGACAAGAGAATTGATAATTTTATTATTAGAGAACAAGTTCTGAGTGATTTTCCTCCAAAAGAGTTGAGAAGTGTAATTGATCAAGGAAAAAAAGATATTAAAAAAGGTATTATAATAAGCATTTCTACTTTTGACGGCAAAGTCGGAGTTGCTGTCGGTGTTACAAATGATCTTATTTCAAAATATGATGCAGTGAAGTTTGTAAAAATTGCCTCTGAAATTCTTGGAGGAAAAGGCGGCGGTGGCAGGAAAGATTTTGCTCAAGCTGGAGGAACAAATATAAACAAAATAGAGGAAGCTTTTAAATCAATAACAGATAAAATTAATTAAGTTTTTTTCTAAGATTCGAGTCTATTGCTTCTAAAAATTGATTAGTTGTTAAAAATTTTTGATCTTTACTAATTAATATTGCTAAATCTTTAGTCATAGACCCACTTTCAACAGTTTCTATACAAACTTTTTCAAGAGACTCTGCAAATTTAATTAAGTCCTGATTTCCATCAAGGTTTCCTCTGTGAGACAATCCTCTTGTCCAAGCAAAAATAGAAGCAATAGGGTTTGTTGAGGTTTCTTTACCTACTTGGTGTTGTCTATAATGCCTAGTCACAGTACCATGAGCTGCTTCAGCTTCAGCTATTTTTCCATCTGGAGTTCTTAGCACACTAGTCATTAATCCTAATGAACCATATCCTTGAGCAACAGTGTCAGATTGGACATCTCCATCATAATTTTTACAGGCCCAAATATATTTTCCACTCCACTTCATAGCGCAAGCGACCATGTCATCAATTAATCTATGTTCATAAGTTATACCCACTTCTTTGAATTTATTTTTAAATTCTTTTTCAAAAACTTCTTCAAAAATATCTTTGAATCTTCCATCATAAGCTTTTAAGATTGTATTTTTTGAAGAAAAATAGACAGGCCATTTTCTCACTAAACCATAATTCATACAAGCTCTTGCAAAGTCTTTAATAGAACTATCCAAATTATACATTGAAAGAGCTATACCGGGGCCGTCAAAATTGAAAACCTCATGTTCTATTTTATCCTTTCCATTTTCAGATTCCCATTTAACAGTCATTTTACCTTTCCCAGGAACTTTGAAATCAGTAGCTTTATATTGATCTCCAAAGGCATGCCTACCAACTATTACACTTTCAGTCCAATGTGGAACCAGCCTAGGAACATTTTTACAAATTATCGGCTCTCTAAAAATTGTTCCACCAACTATGTTCCTAATTGTTCCATTTGGAGATCTCCACATTTTCTTTAATTTAAATTCTTTTACCCGAGCTTCATCTGGTGTTATAGTTGCACACTTAACCCCGGCTCCATATTTTTGGATTGCTTTAGCACAATCTATTGTTATCTGATCGTTAGTTTTATCTCTATTTTCCATACCCAGATCGTAGTATTTAAGATCAATTTCCAAGTAAGGTTTAATTAGTTTGTCTTTAATAAATGACCATATAATTCGAGTCATTTCGTCTCCATCTAGCTCAACTACTGGGTTTTTGACTTTAATTTTTGCCATAAAATAAATATAGATTGATTAAGCAAGATTTTTATACATATTAGAAAAAAATTAGCAAACTTAAAATTATGTTTAATACGATTTTTCCAAGTATTCACAAAGAAGGCTATAAATTTTTAGCTATTTCTATAATTGCTACATTTATAGTTTTGCTTTTTTCAAAGTTTCTTGGCTCACTTTTGATTTTAACAACTATTTGGATTTATTATTTTTTTAGAGATCCAGAAAGATATTCGATTAATGATAACGCCTTCTTAGTTAGTCCAGCAGATGGGTTGATAACTGATATTTCCGAGCGAACTGGACCTATGGAATTACAACTAGAAAATACGACTTATACAAGAACAAGTATTTTTATGAATGTATTTAATTGCCACGTTAATAGAGTACCTCTAGCAGGAACAATTGAAGAGATAAATTATAAACCTGGAAAATTTTTAAATGCTTCATTAGATAAAGCTAGTGAAGAAAATGAGAGAAATTATTACAAAATTAAATGTAGTAAATCAGGTGAAGAAATTATTATTGTTCAAATAGCAGGGTTAATTGCAAGGAGAATAGTTTGTGAAGTTGAACAAGGACAAAATTTAGAGCAAGGTGATAGAATAGGCATGATACGTTTTGGAAGTAGAGTGGATATTTATTTTAAGAATAAAAAAGTCTTAGCTAAAGTAGGACAAAATGTAGTAGCAGGAGAAAGCTTAATAGCCTCTGAATGATGCAAGAAAATAAAAAGTTTAAATTAGTTTCGTCTAAAAAAACAAGATACTTGCTTCCCAATATACTAACATTAGGAGGAGTATGTCTTGGTATAAGCTCAATTAAATTTTCAATAGATGGAAATTATAGTTTAGCTGTAATTTTTATTTTATTTGCTGCAATACTTGATGCGTTGGATGGAAGAATAGCGCGTTTAATAAAAGGAACATCAGAATTTGGAAAAGAGCTGGATTCATTAACGGATTTTGTCAGCTTTGGTATAGCACCTGTTTTTATTTTATATTTTTGGCAATTAAATAATTATGGAAAATTAGGCTGGGCAATTACATTAATTTATTCTGTATGTTGTGTTTTAAGATTAGCAAGATTTAATTTAACAAAAATTGATAGTAAACAACTTTGGAAGAGCAATTATTTTGAAGGTGTTCCTGCACCTGCAGGGGGAATCATGATTTTAATGCCACTAATTTTTGAACTATCAAATTTAAATTTTAATATTGATATCAAAAACTTAACTCCATTTTTTACAATTTTAATAGCTATTTTATTAGTAAGTAAAATTCCAACTTTATCTTTAAAAAAAATATCAATTTCTCCAAAAGCAACGGTGTTTATTCTGTTAGGCATTGGAGTAATTTTTATTTCTTTATTATATTATACGTTTGAAACACTTTTAGTTTTTGGTTTAGTTTATTTAATTTCAATACCTTTTAGTCTTTTTATGTATAACAAAAACAATAAAAAAGAAATTTTAGAAACATCAGAAGATGAGCATGAAGATGTTTTATAATGAAAAAATCAAAAAAGAGTAAAAAAAGCAATACCTGGAAGATAAAACAACACAGAGATCAATTTTTCAAAAAATCTAAAACCTTAGGCTATCGCTCTCGTTCAGCATTTAAATTAATTGAATTAAATAAAAAATATAAATTTATTAAGAAAAATACTAATTTATTAGATATAGGAGCTTATCCAGGGGGATGGTCGCAAGTTTCCAGTAAGATTATTTCAACTGGCAAGATATTATCATTAGACATTAAAAAGATGGATCAATTAAAAAATGTATCATTTTTACAATGTGATTTTCTTGAGGGGGACACTAAAGCAAAAATACTAAAATTCTTTAAAAATAAGTTAGACGTAGTGATCTCCGATATGGCCGCTAATACAACGGGAAATAAGTCTTTAGATTGTATTCGAACCAATCAATTATGTGCTGATGTTGTTGAATTTTCATCAACAATTCTAAAGCCTAATGGAGTATTAGTTTCAAAATTGTTTATGGGTGAAGACTTTTTAGAAGTTAAAGAATTGGCAAAATCTAGGTTTAAAAAAGTATCCTTTTTTAAACCTGAATCTAGCAGAAACGAATCAAAAGAAACTTATTTACACTGTGTGACATTAAGGACTTTATAATTTTTAAAAATTGTATATAAGTTTATATGGGAGCAATAAAAGAAGCATTAACTTTTGATGATGTACTGTTGTTGCCTCGTTTTTCAAATATTTTACCATCAGATACTGACATTTCTTTAAATTTAACTAAAAAAATTAAGCTAAAAACACCTTTCTTATCTTCAGCAATGGATACAGTAACCGAATCTGTTATGGCTATTGCAATCGCAAAATCAGGTGGAATAGGAATTATACACAGGAATCTGAATATAAAAAAACAAAGCAAAGAAGTTGAAAAAGTTAAAAGAAAAAAACTATTTGTTGGTGCAGCTATTGGGACAAGTTCGGAAGATTTAAAAAGAGCTAAATCTCTTATAGACAGTGGTGTAGATTTAATTGTAATTGATACAGCTCATGGTCATAGTGAAAAAGTTTTAAAAACTTTATCAAAAGTTAAAAAAAATAGTAAAATACCAATTTGTGTGGGTAATATCGCTACGGCTGAGGCTGCAAAAAAATTATATAATTCTGGAGCTGATATAATTAAAGTTGGTATTGGACCTGGTTCCATTTGCACAACACGAATGGTAGCCGGGATAGGAGTTCCTCAGATATCGGCAATAATGCAAGTTCATAAAGTTTTAAAAAGAAAAAAAATTAAAATAATTTCTGACGGAGGCATTAAGTTCTCAGGAGATATAGCAAAGGCAATAGCAGCAGGAGCTGATGCCATAATGATGGGTTCTATATTTGCTGGAACTCAAGAGAGTCCTGGAAAAAAATTTAAAATTGGGAATAAATTTTACAAGCAATATAGAGGAATGGGGTCTATTGGAGCAATGTCAGCAGGTTCTTCAAATAGATATTTTCAAAAAAATTACAAAGATAAATCAAAATTTGTGCCAGAAGGAGTTGAAGGAAGAGTAGAATACAAAGGCAATGTTTCAAAAATTATATATCAATTAAAGGGAGGATTAAAATCATCTATGGGATATATTGGAGCAAAAAAATTAGAAGATATAAAAAAAAATGCTAAATTTATTAAAATTACAAAAGCAGGTTTTTATGAAAGCATGGTACATAGCGTTGAAATTATGGAACCCACTTTAAACTTTAGATTATAACCATGAGATTATCAAAAATTATTTTAATTTTATTGTTTTTACCTAATTTGGCTTATGCAGGCGCAAATTATTTTAATGAGGGATTAACATTTTATGAAAATAAAGAATTTGATAAGGCAAAATTTAAATTTGAGCAAGATATAGTTTTTAATCCGAAAAATGAAAAATCTTATCTTTATCTTTCAAAAATATTTAATGAACAGGAAAAAAGGGAATTAGAAGAAAAAAATTTAAATACAGTAATACTTTTAAATCCAAAAAATGAGGAAGCAACCTACAATTTAGCCCAACTAAAATTAAAAAAATCAGATTTTGAAGGCAGTAAAAAATTGATAGAAAAATTAATAATTTTTTGTAAAGATTATTGTCAAAAAAGCCAAAGACTTAAAATTGAAATAGAAAAATCTCAAAAAAAATAAATGGGACTTCAAAATCAGAAGGAAAAAATTATAATAATTGATTTTGGTTCTCAAGTTACAAAACTTATAGCCAGAAGGATTAGAGATTTTGGAGTTTTTTCAGAGATTCTAACAATTAATGATCTATATAAAGTTAAAGATTATACAGACATAAAAGGAATAATCTTATCTGGAGGCCCTTCAACAGTAACTAAGAAAAAATATTTAAGTATTCCTAAAGAAATTTTTCAAAAAAAGATACCTATTCTTGGGATATGTTATGGGTTGCAGTTAATAGCAAAGTTATTTGGCGGTTCAATTAAATCCTTAAGAAAAAAAAGGGAATTTGGGAGAGCTATTCTTAATAAAAAAAGTGAATCATTGCTTATTAAAAATTTTTTTAAAGTAAAGAATAAATCCGTTTGGATGAGTCACCAAGATGCTGTTACTAAATTACCTAAAGGTTTTAAAATTATTGCATCAACCAAAGACTCAAAGTTAACTATTATAGAAAATACTAAAATAAAAATATATGGCGTTCAATTTCATCCAGAGGTCACTCATACTGAAAACGGTAATGAAATTTTTAAAAATTTTTTATTTTTAGTCTGTAAAATTAAAAAAAAATGGCAAGTATCTTCAGAAACTAATAGATTGATTAATCAAATTAGAAAAACTGTAAAAAGAGATAAAGTAATTTGCGCACTATCTGGAGGAGTAGATAGTAGCGTGGTTGCTTTATTAATCAATAAAGCTATAAAAAAAAATCTTGTTTGTATAATGGTTGATACTGGATTAATGAGAAAAAATGAATTTAAGGATTCATACAAAATATTTAAAAAAAAATATAAATTAAATGTAAAATTGATTAATGCCTCTAAATTATATCTTAAAAAACTTAAAAATATTAATAATCCAGAAAAAAAAAGAAAAATAATAGGAAATTTATTTATTAAGATTTTCGAAAAGGAGTCGAAAAAATATAAGTCTATAAAATACCTCGCACAAGGAACTCTTTATCCTGATATAATAGAAAGTAGATCAGTTACAGGAAGTCAATCATCTAAAATCAAATCTCATCATAATGTTGGAGGATTGCCAAGAAGGATGAATTTAAAGTTAATAGAGCCTCTAAAAGAATTTTTTAAAGATGAAGTAAGAGTTTTAGGAAAATCATTAGGATTAATAGATAGTATAAGAAACAAACATCCTTTTCCAGGACCGGGACTAGCAATTAGAATAGTAGGTAATATAACATCTGAAAAAATAAAAATACTTCAAGAAGCTGACCATATTTATATAAATGAGCTAATTAAGCACAAACTTTACAACAAGATTTGGCAAGCTTATGCTGGATTATTGCCTATGAAAACAGTTGGTGTAATGGGTGACTCAAGAACTTATGAATATACTTGTTTGTTGAGGGCAGTTGTTTCGGAAGATGGCATGACAGCAGATTATTTTACTTTTCCAAAGGATTTTTTAGATAAAATTTCAAATAAAATCGTTAATGGAGTACCTGGAATAAATAGAGTAGTGTATGATATAACTTCAAAACCACCTAGCACTATTGAGTTGGAATAATGTCTCAAAAAATAAAAAAGATATTAGCAAAAAAGAATAAAAAAAAGATCGTAAGCTTAACTGCATACTCAAAAAATATTGCACAAATTTTAGATAAATACTGCGATATAATTTTAGTAGGAGACTCGATGGCAAATGTTTTATATGGTATGAAAAATACTCATAAAATTACATTAAACACAATTATTCAGCACAGCATAAGTGTTAGAAAAGGAACAAAAAAATCCTTATTAGTTGTAGATATGCCAAAAGGTTCTT
This sequence comes from uncultured Pelagibacteraceae bacterium, assembly GCA_902569785.1. Taxonomy (GTDB): domain Bacteria; phylum Pseudomonadota; class Alphaproteobacteria; order Pelagibacterales; family Pelagibacteraceae; genus Pelagilacustribacter. Next base: position 37,236 of record CACFVO010000005.1, on the reverse strand, counting down.
ACAAAAATCCCTCTGAAGCAAAAAAAAATGCAAAATTAATTTTAAAAAAGACGAATTGTGATGCTGTAAAAATAGAAAGCAATAACAGAAATTTTAAAATCATAAGAGAGATAACAAAAGCTAAAATACCTGTAATGGGTCATATAGGTTACACTCCTCAATTTAAAAATAGTTTTAAAGTCGAAGGAAAAAAGAAACATGAGGTTAAAAAATTAATTAATGAATCAATATTAATAGAAAAAGCTGGCGCTTTTTCTATTGTCTTAGAATGTATTACTCCAAATACAGCTAAATTAATTACCAATTTATTAAAGATACCTACGATTGGGATTGGTTCTTCAACAAATTGCGATGGCCAAATTTTAGTAACAGATGATATTATTGGTTTGAGTGGTTTTTATCCAAAATTTGTGAAAAAATATATCAATCTAAACACAATAATTGAAAAAGCTGTAAAAAAATATAGTAAAGAGGTAAAGACCAAAGTATTTCCCAAAAATAAAAACTTTTTATATGGAAAATGAAACAAAAATAAATTCTTCAGAGAAAATAGTAAACTTTGTTCAAAAAAATAAGAATATCATATTAATAAATTTTATTTTAATAATATCAGTTTTAGTAGGAATAAGTTATTTTAATTATTATCAAAATTCTAAAAATGAAAAAATTTCAGAAAAATTTGTTCAAGCAGGGATATACCTTTCTCTAAACAAGCAAGAAGAATCAAAAAAAATTTACAAAGAAGTTATATCAAGCAAAAATAAATTTTATTCAATATTAGCATTAAACAACATAATAGATAATGATCTTGAGCAAAATAATGAAGAAGTTTTAGAACTTTTTGATATTGTTGAAAATATTAAAATTGAAAATGAACAAAAAAACTTAATTAAATTAAAGAAAGCTTTATATCTAATAAAGATATCTAGAGATAATGAAGGAAAAAAATTACTTGATGAGATTATTTCTGATGATTCAATATGGAAGGAAGCTGCATCTGCAATATCTAAATTCTAAAATAAAAAAAATTTTTATTATCAAAACACAAAATGCATGAAAAAATTAATATTAATATTATTTATATTTATATCTTCTCATTGTTCTTTTGATGACAAATCTGGTATTTGGAAAAATAGCAATACAATAGATTCAAAAAAAAAAGATAGATTCCAAGATTTTGAAACGCTTAATACAAAAGAAAAATCTTTCAATAAAATTATCTTACCAAATAAAAATTTAGATCTTTTATTGGATCCTGTTAAAGCTAATACAAAATGGTCAGATGAATTTTATCAAGGGTCAAATAATTTTGATAATTTTGAATATAAGAATTTAAACGAGATTATCTTTAAAAGTAAAAAATTAAGCAATCACCAAATAAAAGATAAAATATTATTTGATGGTAGAAATATTATAGCTACTGATATTAAAGGTAATATATTTGTTTATTCAATTAATAAAAAAGATATTATTTACAAATATAATTTTTATCAAAAAAAATTTAAAAAAATTAAGAAAAATTTAAATATAATAATTGATGCTAATATTATTTATGTCTCAGATAATTTAGGTTATCTATACGCATTAGATTATAAGAATAAAAAACTTTCATGGGCAAAAAATTTAAAAATACCCTTTAGATCAAATATAAAGATATATGGAAATACTATTATTACAGCAGATCAAAATAATATCCTTCAAATATTTAATAAATTTAATGGCACGCAATTAAAATTTATACCTACTGAAGAAACAACAATTAAAAATGATTTTATTAACTCTTTAGCCTTATATAAAAATACTTTAATTTATTTAAATACATTTGGATCTCTTTACTCTATTAATAGTAAAAATTTTAAAATAAATTGGTTTGCAAATTTTAAACAATCTCTTGATTTAAACCCAACTAATTTATTTTATTCGAATCCTGTTATAGTATCTAAAGATAAAATAATATTATCTACCGATCCATATTTATATATATTAAACATTCATAATGGATCAATTATTTTTAAAACTGCAATTACTTCAATTGTTAAACCGGTGGTTTCTGGAAAATATTTATTTATAATTACAAAAGACAATTTACTAGTATGCATGAATATAATTACTGGAAAAATAATTTATTCTCTAAATATATCTAATCAAATTGCTGATTTTTTAGACACTAAAAAAAAATCGATCAGTATAAAGTCTTTATCTTTGGCAAACGATAATTTGCTGATATTTTTAGACAATTCATATTTGTTAGTTTTCAATAAAAATGGAAAAATCGTAAAAATTGATAAACCTAAGAATAAATTAGGAACTTCTCCAATATTTATTAATAAATCGATTTTATTTTTAAATAAAAGTAATAAATTAATAGTTTTAAATTAGTTATTAGATTTTCCGCTTAGTAAAGATAATTGAGTAATTTTTGACTGACCTAAATTGTCTTCTGGTTTTACCGGATATTCTCCTGTGAAGTAGTGATCACTGAATTGAGGATATGCATTATTTCTTTTACCCTTTTCTAATCCCTCATAAAGTCCATCTAAACTTAAAAATTGTAATGATTTTGCTTTAATATATTTGCACATCTCATCATTACTTTTTTTAGATGCCAAGAGCTCATTCTTTGTAGGCATATCTACTCCATAGAAATCAGGAAATTTTATTTCTGGACACGCAATTCTTACATGAACCTCTTTTGCTCCAGACTCATAAAGCATTTTTACAATTTTATAACATGTTGTTCCTCTTACTAAGGAGTCGTCTATTAATATTATAGATTTATTTTTTACAACACTTTTGGTTGAGCTTAATTTTAATTTTACACCTAAACTTCTAATACTTTGAGAGGGTTCAATAAATGTTCGGCCGACATAATGATTTCTTATTAATCCTAGTTCAAATTTTTTCTTAGAATACTCAGCATAGCCTAAAGCAGCCGGAACTCCTGAGTCTGGGACAGGAATAACAATATCGGCGTTTACATCAGATTCTTTTGCTAATTGCATTCCAAAATTTTTACGATATTCATATGCACATTTGCCATCTATTAAACTATCTGGTCTTGCAAAATAGATATATTCAAATACACAAGGTCTAGCTTTTTGCTTAGGAAAAGGTTTTACGCTACTTATCTCATTGTTTTCTATTATAACTATTTCACCATTTTCTACCTCTCTTAAAAATTTAGCCCCAACAATATCTAATGCACAAGTTTCTGAAGCCAAAATGAAAGAGTCTTTTAATTTTCCAATCACTAAAGGTCTTATTCCGAAAGGATCTCTTACTCCTATCATTTTTTTATTAGTCATAATAACTAATGAGTATCCCCCATGTATTTGAAAAAGAGCATCAATCAATTTATCAATCATTTTATCTCTTTTCGACTTAGCAATTAATTGTACGATTGTTTCTGTATCACTGGTAGTTCTAAAAATTGCACCCTCCTTAACCAATCGCTCTCTCAAAACCAAGGCATTTGTTAAGTTTCCGTTATGAGCAATACTTAAACCACCTAAATGAAGATCAGCAAAAAAGGGTTGAATATTCCTTAAAGATGTTTCTCCAGTAGTAGAGTATCGATTATGACCTATAGCAAACTTTCCAGGTAATTTATTTATAACATTACTTTTAGTAAAATGATCTCCGACTAAACCTTGTCTTTTTTCTGAATGATAATTTTTACCATCATAAGTAACTATACCGCATCCTTCTTGACCTCGGTGCTGAAGAGCGTGAAGACCTAAGGCTACCAACGCAGATGCATCATCATGATTAGATATGCCAAAAACTCCACATTCTTCTCTAAGTTTATCTGATTTAAATTTTTTCAATTTTATCTTTTGTGTCTATGAAATCTTCACTAGAAGGAAATTCTTCTATGAGTATTTCACTTCCTTTTTTAACTATATTAAATGAAATTGCATCTTCTGCTGATATACCCCAATTTTGATAAGGATAAAACCAATTTAATATGGAAAACAAACAGATAGAAACAACATAGCCTTTGAAAAATCCAAATAACAAGCCAAATGTTTTGTCTATAGAACCTACTCCGGTCCAAGTAACTGCTCTACTGAGGGATTTCCCAGCAAGAATAGTAAGGAATATTGTTATAATGAATACTACAATTCCAATACCAAAATTATTTATAAAATCTGACTCTATATAATCGTTAACCCAAGGTTGTAATTTTGGTACTAAAACAATTGTTATTACCAAAGCAAATACCCATTTCATAAAAGAGATAAAGCTTAGGGAAAAACCTTTTAAAAAACATTGAATTATAAAATAAATCATTAAAATTAAAAAAATAATATCAAAAATATTGATACTCGAAAAAATTTTAGAAAAATCTCCCATTTTTTTAATTTATCTTCTCATCTCCAAAAGGTTTGTAAACTAATAATAATTTAGGAAGTAAAGTTAAGACTGAAATCATGGCTAGCAACATTGCAACACCTGTGAAGACACCAAAATATATTGTTGGTATAAAATTTGACAAAATCAAAATTGAAAATCCAAAAACAATAGTTATAGAAGTATTTAAAATTGCAATACCAACAGTACTATGGCATCTATCAAGAGTTTTATTATAGTTATTTATTTTTTTAAATTCCTCTTTAAATCTGTAAATATAATGAATACTATTGTCCACCGCTATACCAATTGTAATAGCAGCTATAGTTATAGTCATCATATCTAAAGGAATACCAAGTAAACCAATAATACCAAGAATAAAAAAAGCTGCTAAAAAATTTGGAACAACCCCTATAGAAGCAAGAACAATATTTCGAAACAAAACCAAAAACATTAAAAAAATACCAAGCATGACTATACCCAACGTGAGTATTTGAGATTTAAATAGACTCTGCAATAAATTATTGAATAAAATTAGAACACCTGCTAATTTATACTCTTCTCTATCTAAACCTAATTTTGTATTTAAATCAGAATTAATTTTTTTGATTAAGTCATTTCTTCTTAAATTTTCCAAGGAGTCTTTAATTCTTACGCTAATTCTAGCTTCATCTTTATCAACGGAGATGTAAGGAGTAACAATTTCTTTTTTTATTGCTTCAGGAATTTTACTGTATAAAACTGCTATTTCTAAACTTTGTAGTTCTTTGTTATTTAAATCTTCAGCTACTCTTAAAATTGAACCAAATGATAAAACCTTTCCAATTTCTGGTAAAGAATCTAAATAATCATGTACTTTTATGATCTTATTCATTTTATCTCTCGTAAACCAGTACTTAGCTTTATCTTCGTTGGTTTCAAGGTCTTCTTCCCATTCATCAAATTCATCATTTTCCTCATTAATTTCTTTTTTCTTTACAGGGAATTTTAAAATTATATTTAAAGGAGTAGTACCACCTAGATCATCGTCAATTTTTTTCATTCCTTTATAAATCTCTGTTTCCTTATCAAAATAATTTATAAAACTATTCTCAACTTCTAGCTTAAATATTCCAACTATACTAAATAAGATTACTAGCAAGGTAGATCCAAAAATTAAAATTTTATTATTTTTAGCAAAAGAACCCAAAGCAGAAGTAATTAAGGATTTTTCTGTGTCTTTAACATTCATCTCATCACTAGATGAAAATAAGCTTAATAAAGAAGGCAATAATAAAAATGTAACTAAAAATGAAACCATCAATCCTACAGTCATCATCCAACCAAAATCTATTATTGGTTTTATTCCACTAAATACTAAAGACAAAAAAGCACATATAGTAGTTAAAACAGTATAAAGAATTGGCAGCATCATTTTTTTACTAGCCTCAAAAACAGCTTCATCTTTTGTTAATTGTGGAAATTCTTTTTTTAATTGTAAAAATCTAACTGTTACATGGATATTCATTGCCATATTTAATATTAGCATTAAAGCAATAAAGTTTGATGAGATTACAGTTACTTTCCATCCAACCAATCCTAAGAGACCAATCATTATAATCACTGAAGTTGCGCATCCTAATAATGGCATCACTACCCATTTTAAATTTCTAAAAATAAACCAAAGTGTTAAAATAATAAAAATGAAAACTCCGATTCCAAAAACAACTATGTCACTTTTTATGTAGCTCATCATATCATTAGCAATCATTGGAATACCTCCTAGATGAATTTTAGCATTTTCTCCGTATTTACTAATCACGTCTCTTATTTCCGCTATATTTTGGTTATTTCTAATATTATATAAATTTTTATATTCTTCGTATTCATTGAGAAATTTTTTATAATTTATTTTTTCTTCTTTCGATAAACCTGTTTCAATAGATTGATTAAAATAATTGTCTTTAACTTTTATATATTCTGCCAGTCTTTCGTCTTTTTTTAGATAAACAACAATTCCTGATGTTTTACCGTCTTCGCTAATAACATAATTTTTATAAATAGGACTATTTATTATTTCATCAAATCCTCTTTTTCTGTCTATTTCTGGATATGCTAAAGTTTTATAGTTTTCTAACCTTTCCATTAACCCTTCGTCAGTACTTTTTAAAAGAGGAACATCTATAACCGTAATAACACTATCAACCCAGGTTAATTTTTCTATTTTAGACTTTAACAACTGAAGATTAAGAATAGTTTCTTTTTCAGTAAAACTTGAAACTGGACTATAAGTTAAAACTAGAAAGTCTTTTGAACCATAAGTTTCATTAACTTCTCTTAAATATTTAAGATCTGGATCTCCTTCAAGCAACAGAGCGTCAGATGATGCATCTAAATTAAAATTTTTAGCATGATAAAGAGAAAAGGTTATAAATATTGCTAAAAATAGAAGAGTTATTTTAGGAAAACTTATAACCAATTTTTTATAAATATTAGCAAACATAGAGATATTTCAGATATATCTTAAATTTACGATAACTAAAGATAAAATTTAGACCTATTTTTTGCTTAAATCTTTGAATTTTGTATACATTCCTTCGAACTCAACTTTAACAGTGCCAGTCGGACCATGTCTTTGTTTGCCTAATATAATGTCCGCGAGCCCATTAACGTCATCCATTTTGGATTGCCATTCGGCATGTTCAATAGTGTTTAATTTAGGTTGTTTGTTTTCTAAATAGTAAGCTTCTCTATAAACAAACATTACTACATCTGCATCCTGTTCAATAGAACCAGACTCTCTTAAATCAGACAATTGAGGTTTTTTTTCATCTCTTTGCTCAACAGCCCTTGATAATTGAGATAGAGCTAAGACAGGCACTTTAAGTTCTTTAGCTAATGCTTTTAAACCTTGTGTGATTTCTGATACTTCCTGAACTCTATTATCATTTCGGTTTAAACTAGCCGATCTCATTAATTGTATGTAGTCAACAACTATTAAACTTATACCAAACAATCTTTTAATTCTTCTAGCTCTATTGCTTAATGTTGCAATATTAATTGCTGGAGTTTCATCTATAAAAAGTGGAAGATTGTATATATTTCTTGATGTTTCAATATATCTATTTATCTCTTCCTCTGTAACTTTACCCTTTCTTATATCATCGGATTTAATTCTTGCTTGTTCAGAGAGTATCCTTGTAGACAACTGTTCAGATGACATCTCTAGAGAAAAAAATGCTATAGAGGATTTTTCTTGGCGACTCATAATGTTTTGAGCTGCATGAAAAGCAATGTTAGTTGCAAGAGCTGTTTTACCCATTCCAGGTCTACCAGCCAATATAACTAGATCAGATTTATGAAGACCACCTAACTTTTCATCTAAGTCAGTTAAACCAGTTGGCACGCCTACAATTCCTCTGTCACTTTTCATTGCTTGAGTAGCTGAGGCAATTGTTTGATCTAATGCTTGATTAAATTTTAAATATGATTGAGAGAAACTACCTCTCTCTGCTAAGTCATATAAAGATTTTTCTGTATTTATTATTATTTTTTCTGCTGTTTGTTCTTTGGAATCTAGTGTTTCAGAAGATAAATTATCAGAAATTAAAACTAATTCTCTTCTTAAATACATTTCATGAACAACTTTTGCATAATCAATTGCTTGTTTTGTTGATCCAGAAAATCTTGTTAATTTTACTAAATATTCGGTCCCCCCAACTTCATTTAACATATTATCTTTTTCAAAATAATTCTTTAAAGTAATAGGATTAGCAATCATTCCTTTATTGTTTAAGGTTTGAATTACCTCATAAATTTTAGTGTGCGCAGGATCATAAAAACTCGAAGGATTGATAGTATTTGATACTTCATCTATAATATCATTATTAACTAAAATTGATCCCAATAATGCTTGTTCAGCTTCAAGATTTGAGGGTTGTTTTTTATTTATATTATTATCTGTTAATTTGATCTTTTCCACGTGAGAATAATAGTTTGAGAGAATTACAAATAAAGTTAAAAGTTACACACTTTTTATAGTTACCTGTGGAAAAGTTTAGGGGATAGATAGTTATCTATTTTGATTGAACTTTGTCTATCTTAATTGAAATTTGAGCTGAAACTTCTGTATGAAAGTTTATGTCTACTTTATAACTACCAATTTTGTTTAAATCATTCTTTAAAACTATTTGAGAAGGCTTTACTTCGACCTTCATTTTTTCAAAAATTGCCGTAGAAATTTCTTTTGGTTTAATTGAACCGTATAATTCACCATTCTCTTTACTTTCTTTATTAAACGTAAAAGATTTATTGTTAATTACTTGAGCTGTATTTTTTAGTTTCTTTTTTAGTTCAATATTTTTTTTATTTAGCTCATCTTTTTTTTTAGAAACATATTCTAAATTTTCTTTATTAAATCTTAATGCTTTTCCAGTTTTTAAAAGAAAGTTTCTTCCGTATCCAGGCTTGACTTGAACTCTATCACCAATGTTTCCTAGGTTCATTATGTTTTCTAAAAGTATTAATTCCATAATTATATAAGTCCCAAAATTTTTGCTTTTTTAATTTCTTTTGTTAATTTTTTTTGTTTACCACTTGATACAGAAGTGATTTTTGAAGATAAAATTTTATTATTTTCAGAGATATATTTTTTTAATATACTTATATTCTTATAGTCAATTATTGGAGCATTTTTTAAAGATAAAGGACAAGATCTATTAAACCTTCCTTCAGATTTTTGAAACAAGCTAAGCTTGTTTAAAGAGTTCGAGCTTCTTTGAAATTTTTTTCCTTTTCTTTTCATTTATTTTCCTTTTTAAAATACTCATTTTTTGTATCTAATTTTTTATATTTTACTAAAAGATGTCTAATTATCGAAGTATCAATTTTTATTTTTTTATCTATTTCATTTAAAGTTTTCTTGTTTCCTTCAAATTTATAATGAATATAAAAACCCTTATTATATTTTCTTATTTTTGTAGCAAGATTTAACAAACCCCATTCTTCAATCTTTACAACTTTACCTGAATTGTTGTTAATAATATCGCTATATTTTTCTTTAATTTTTTTTAATTCAGAAGCGGGCAAATCTTGCTTAGCAATTAGAGTATTTTCGTAAAATGACATCAAAAGATTATTGTTAATTAGTTAGCTTTAAAGTACATAATTGTAAAAAAAGCTTTATACTATAATAGATATTTATATCAATACTAATTATCAGTAATAAAATGCTAAAAATATGAAAGCTATACTCTTTCCAGGCCAAGGTTCACAAATTGTTGGGATGGGATCAGAATTTTACAATAATTTTGAAATCGTAAAAAAAATCTTTAAAGAGGCTGATGATAAACTTAATTATAAAATTTCGAAAATCATTTTAGAAGGTCCAGAAGACAAACTAAAATTAACTCAAAATACTCAACCTGCGATACTAACAGTTAGTTATGCAATTTTTTCAGTGCTTAAAAAAGAATATAATTTTGATTTTCAATCTACAAAGTTTTTTGCAGGTCACTCTTTAGGTGAATATAGCGCTTTAGTTTGTGCTGGTTCACTTGAATTTAATGATGCCTTATTTTTGCTTTTTGAGAGAGGTAAATCAATGCAAGAAGCTGTTCCAGTAGGCAAAGGTAGCATGATAGCAGTACTAGGTTCTAAAATAGAGGAACTTGGTGATTTGATTAAAAAAGTCGAAACAAAAGGAGTATGTGAAATTGCCAATGATAACGCAGAAGGTCAAACAATTATAAGTGGAGATATTGAAAGTATTAATTCATTGAAAGATATTCTAAAAGAAAATAAAAAAAAATTTGTACCTTTGAATGTAAGTGCTCCGTTTCACTGCTCTTTGATGAGTCCTGCAGCTAATAAAATGAAAGATAAAATTTATTCGATAAACTTTAAAAAGCCTATTTTTGATATTGTATGTAATGTGACTTCAAAGCCTGTAAACAACCCGGAAGATATAAAAAAATTATTAGTCGAGCAAATTTGCTCTACAGTAAGATGGAGAGAAAGTATCATCAATATGTCTAAGGAAAATATTAATAATTTTATTGAAATAGGCCCTGGAAAAGTTTTATCTGGCATGGTTAAAAGGACTGTAAAGAATATTAATTGCTTTAGTATAAATTCAATAGATGATATGAAAAAAACAATCGATGAATCTAAAAAATAAAAAAGTAATAATTACTGGAGCGACTGGAGGCATTGGCAATAGCTTAGTAAAAAAATTTGTTGAAAGCGGATCTATTGTTTTGGCAACAGGAACGAAAGAAGAAAAATTAAATAATTTAAAAAGCAAATTTAGCGACTTACAAATTGAAAAATTTAATTTAGGTGAACATTCTAAAATTGAGTCTTTTATAGAATCAGCAAATAATAAACTTGGTGGTTTAGATGTTTTAATTAATAATGCTGGTATAAACCTTGATAGTTTAACAATACGACTTACCGAAGAAAATTGGAAAAAAGTATTAGATATTAATTTAACGTCAACTTTTTTAATGTGTAAATCAGCAATTAAAAAGATGATCAAAAATAAATCTGGAAAAATTATAAATATTACATCAATAGTTGGACATACAGGAAATTTTGGTCAAACAAATTATTCTGCATCAAAAGCTGGAATAGTTGCTTTTTCCAAAAGTTTAGCTTTAGAATATGCAAAAAAAAATATTAATATTAATTGTGTTTCACCTGGTTTTATCAAAACAGAAATGACAGATAAGATTCCCGAAGAGTACAAAACAAAGTTAATAAGTAGAATTCCGGCAGGGGACCTGGGATCAGGTGAAGATGTTTCCAATTGTGTAGCTTTTTTAGCATCAGATATGGCAAATTATATTAATGGTGAAACCATTCATGTTAATGGCGGAATGTATATGGCTTGACAATTCTATCCAATAATCTATTAAGAAAATATTATCATTAACACAACAGAGGTAATTAATGTCGAACGATATAAAACCAAAAATTAAAAAGATAGTTGCCGATCATTTAGGCATAGAAGAAGAGAAAGTTACAGAAGAAGCAAGTTTCATAGATGATTTAGGCGCAGATAGTTTAGATACTGTTGAATTAGTAATGGCTTTCGAGGAAGAATTTGGATCTGAAATATCAGACAGCGAAGCTGAAAAAATTTTAACAGTTGGAGATGCTATTAAATTTATTGAGAGTAAGACTAATCAATAAATCAATACATTCCTCAAACTATTATGAGTCATGATTCAAATAATATCATGGTAATTTTATCATCTCCTTCTGGAGCCGGCAAAACAACGATAAGTAAAAAAATTCAACAAAAATATCAGAACTTCAAAATATCAGTTTCTCACACAACTAGGAAGCCCAGATCAAATGAAGTAGAAGGTATTGACTATTATTTTGTTGATGAAAATAATTTTAAAAATAAAATAAAAAACAATGAATTTTATGAATATGCCAAAATTTTTGGAAATTATTATGGCACCTCGAAAGAGTCAGTATTAAATTTATTGAATAATAAAAATGACGTCTTATTTGATATAGATTGGCAAGGGACTCAACAATTATCTAGATTTAAAGAACTTAATTTATTAAAAATTTTTATTCTTCCACCTAGCAAAGAAGAACTAAAAAAAAGATTAATTCAAAGAAATCAAGACAAACTAGATGTCGTTGAAGAAAGATTAAAAGCCTACGACGCTGATTCAGCTCACAAACAAGATTACGACCATGTTGTTATAAACGACAATCTTGAAAATTGTTTTAAAGAAGTTGAAAAAATTATCCTTATAAAAAAAGGTAAGAAATAATTTTAAATTTTTTTGTATTTTTCGTAGCACTCAACAATTTTGTAAAAATCATTTTCATGTAATTGGCTGGGTCTTAAAGATAAATTTATTTCTAATTTTTTCGATAAAGCTTGAGAATTTTTGAATAGTTTCGAAAAGCTTTTATTAATCATTTTTCTTCTTTTAGAAAAAAAAAGATGTGTAATTTTTTCTAAATTTTCAACATTCTTAATTTTGTTTTTAATTTTGGTATTAGGTTTAAAAAAAAGCACAGTTGAATCTATTTTAGGTTTAGGGAAAAAACAATTAGGAGACACTTTAAATTTATTCATAACTTTTAATCTAAAATTTGTTAAAATAGAAAGCCTTCCATATTCTGCTGTACCGCGCTTTCCCATTATTCTTTCTGCCATTTCTTTTTGAAACATAAAAATTAGGCTAGAATATTTAGGAGGCCATTTTTTGAATTTAATGATATTAACAAGTATTTGAGAAGCGATATTGTAAGGGAGATTACCAAAAATGATCGTGTCTTTTTGTAATTTTTTTTCAAAATTAAACTTTAAAACATCTTTGTTATAAATTGTTATTTTTTTATTATTACTATATTTGAATTTTAATTCATTTGAGAGTGAGTTATCTTTCTCAATAAGAATTAAAGATTTAGGTTTATTTTTTAATATTTGATCAGTTAGAGCACCTTTACCTGGGCCAATTTCCAAAATATTTTTATCAAGAATATTAGTTAAATTTATTATCTTTTTAATAATATTGGTATCTACTAAAAAATTCTGCCCTAAAGATTTTTTAGCATAAATATTCATTTTTTTAATTTTATAAATTTAATGCATTCAATCAGACTTAAGTAATTTGCTTTATTTTTTCCAATTAAATCAATCGCAGGACCATGATCTGGGGAGACACGTAAATAACGCAAACCAAGAGTAACATTGATAGCATCAAAGTGAAACAATGTTTTAAACGGAGTTAATACTTGATCGTGATACATGCCTACAACAACATCATATTTTTTATAATTATCAACAAATGTTGTATCAGCAACAAGTGGTCCGTAAATATTTAAACCAAATTTTTTTAGTTTGGATATAGCTGGTATTATTATTTTTACTTCCTCAGATTTCCTCTTTAATTCAGCGTTATGAGGATTTAATCCAAGAACACCAATTTTAGGCTTAATTTTAAATATTTTTTTAAATTCTTTATTTAAAGACTTTAATTTTTGAATTATTAATTTTGAAGTAATTTTCTTAGCAATATTCTTGATATCTAAATGAGTAGTAAGTGGTACAACTGAAAATTTTTTATTATGTATCAACATAACCTCAGTAGAATTTTTGATTTTACATTTTGAAGCAAGAAATTCTGTAACACCAATTTTTTTTGAAACTTTTAATAAATTTTTGTCTATAGGGCAATTTATTATTCCCTTAACTTTTTTCTTTTCCGCTAATGAGTGGGCTAAATTTAAACTTTTTAATACATATTTAGAAGACGTTTTAAAATTTATTTTAAAAGGATTTTTAAAATTAATTGGAATATCTATAATTTTTAAATTTGTTGAAATAATATTATCTTCAATGTTTTTAATTTTAATTACTTTTGACTTATAGTTTAATTTTTTAAACTGTCTACAAATTAAATTAAAACTTCCAATTAAATATAATCTTTTTTTAGTTTTATTATCTATTTTTTTAAAAGCTTTATAGATTATTTCAGAATTAATACTATTAGGATCTCCGGCGACGATAATAATTTTATTGCTCATTATATTTTATAAGAGTAGCATTTTTAATTTTTGATAAATAGCTGTTTGAATATAGATTTAAAAGTTCATTTTTCTTTTGAGAAATTATCTGACTTTTCATTTTTTTTAAATTTATATCACTAAAACTTATTTTTCTTTTATCTAATAATTTAATAAATGTTGCGGTTTCTGCTTGAAATATAGGTTCAGATATATCCCCGGGTTTCATTTGTTTTACTCTTTCTAAAATAATATTTGATAGCGCTTGAGAGGCAATCCAACCTAAACTTCCACCTTCTAGAGCTGTTAATGATGAGCTATATTTAATTGCAGTATTTTTAAATCCATTTTTATTTATTTGATCTTTAATTTCTTTAATTTTTTTTTCATTATCGGCATTACTTCCCAATATTATTTCTATTTCTGCTAAATTGTATTCTTCTGCTTTTTTTTGTTGCGTAACTATTTCATTTAATTCTTCATCTATTTCTTTTTCATTAACATTTATTTTATCTTGGTAAAAATTAAAAATTAACTGTTGCCAACTAAATTCAATTTGAATTCCGTCTAAAAAAAGCTCATAATTTATGCCATTACTTTTAAATATTGTTTTTAGACCTTTCTCATCAGTATTGTAGTTTGAAGCAATATTATTTAAGTGATTTGAAACTAATTGATCGTTAGCCGTAATTTTGTATTTAATGATTTCTTCTTTTTTTAATTTATAATTGATTAAAAAACTTAAAGCTTGACTTTTAGTTCTGTTTACATTTTCTTGATTTAATTCTTTATTATTTAAAACTAAAATTGTTTTAATTCTATTTTTTAATTCGTAAGAAGTGATGATTTGATTTCCAATATTTACTATTATCTTATTTTCAATTGAAGCAAAGGAAACACTTACTTTAAAAAAAAAAATAATTAAAATAATTATTAATTGTTTCATTAGTTAAAAGAAGGTGAATTTATGTCTCCAAATGGAGTTAATGTAATTTTAAACATTAACGAGTCTTCCGGTTCTAACTCTGAGTCATTATAAAATTCTCTTCTATAAACTAAGCCAGCTCTTAGACAATCGTTAGTGTACTCGTAACTTAAATTGTAATACTCAGCAGAATTTGTAATTAAATTTCTCTTTGTTTCCGCTGAAAAAAGACCATATTCATTCGGTGAGAACCCTATTTTGCCTTTAAAATACTCTTGATCTCCCAAGTGTTCTTTCTCCTGTAAATAATTAAAATCAAATTTTATAGGATTAAAATTAAGATTAGCACCAAGTTCATTATAGTTAAGTTGTCCATAATTTTGATCTAAAGCAAAATTATAGTTAATTTTTATATTATCATTTATTTCAAGCTGAGAATACCCGACTACATCTGAAAACCTTTGATCCAAGCTTGATGAAGAAGGCATATTTTGATTTTCTTTTTCATTAATTATTTGACCTATTGAAAAATCTAGCTTTTTATCTGACTGTTCTATTTCATAATTAAATCCTAAGGTTGCACTTAACCCACTTTCAAAATTTTTGTTAGTATTTAGCCGATCTAAAGAGAATATATTTGAGTGATTTAATCTTGTTTCACTGGTTTCTTCTCTCATATGTCCGGGTGCATATCTTATTAACATTTTAGGTGTTAAAAAATGTTTTGAATTTTCTCTAATTTTTTTGAAAAGATTTATTTCACTCAAATAACCAATTGCTCCAAACACTTCATGGGTTGTGTCAGTTTTATAAATTGAAGTATTTTTTGCTTCATAATTAACGTTTTTCAATTTTCCTATTAGACGTCCCTTTACACCAGATAAAAAATTGAATTGTTTATACTTCCAATCTATATCGTTAATAAAAAATTTAGTAAATTTATTGGTTTCAAAATTATGAAAAATTAGATTAGACTGTAAATCAGCATACCCATATTTATCGCTACTAAATAAATTTTTATCAAGCAGTATATCTGGTAAAATATATTCGTATTGATCACTCGTATTATTTTCTGTTAAATCTTCATAAGCACTTGCTTTCAAACCAAGAAATAAATCCTCATATTCATGAGAAAAATCTAAAGAATTTTCTAATATATTATTTTCATAATTGACCAAATTGTTTTTAATTTTATATAATTTCAAGTATTTTTTATTCGAAACTTTTTGTAATGATAATTTAAATTCATTATTTGATCCATTTTCGCCCTTAAACTTTTTAACAAACTGAGAAAAAAAATGAGATTTGTTACCGCTTTTTTTGGTGTTACTCGTATTTTTGTATCCTTCAGTAAAACCTAAATTTATAATCAAGTCAGACTCTTTAAATGCTTGACGATATTCTCCAGAGAATAGAGGATGCTCAGATTCGAATAATCTACTTTTCAAAGTAAAATCTTTGTCCTTATCTAAATTCCAAAAATATGGAATTTCTAAACCAGCACCTAAGTTTCTTGAATCTGAAAATGAAGGTGGTAAAAATCCAGATCTACGATCTACAGAAGGATCGGGATGAGATAATTTTGGTAAATAAAAGATAGGTAAATCGTAAACTTTGATTACTGCATTATCGTAATAAATAGTTTTGTTCTTTTTATTATGTTTCATTTTGCTTGATTGAACTGTCCATGGAGGGCATTTATCATTTTCTCTATAATTACATAGAGTAAAGATACTTTTAGTAAATTCATTGTTTGTATTATCTATCTTTACCGTGTTAGCAAAAACACGTGGTTTGTTATCACTATGAATTTTAAAATTTTCTTGATTTAAGAAGGCCTTTATATCAGCTCCAAGGATTTCTCTTTTTTTTTCGTCTATATATATTTGAGAAAAATTATATGAATTATCTTTAGAGTCGACAATTTTAATTTTACCTGTCGATTTAAAAAAATTATTTTCTGCAGAGTATTCAAAATTTTCTAAATAGATAATATTATTTTCTAAGTCTTCAATGACAGCTTTGTCATCAGATTTTATAAATCTGGTTTTATTATCAAATATTATATTTGCACCTGTAAGCAAGTAGCCTTCAGAAGTAAGAATTGTAGTTTTTCCTTTACTTTTTAAAAATTTAAGATCTTTTTTATATTCAGCATATTCTGATTTAAATACATTATTTTTATAATCAGTAGCCACAACATCACCTTTAAAAATAGTTAAACTACTTTTTTTATCTATAAAAATTTCGGATGATTGGATATTAAGATTTTCAGCCATTAATGGTTGAAAAAAGATTATTGAAAGAAAAACTGCTAAAAGTTTATTTTTCATTTATTTGTAAAATCCCTATTGAACTAAATAAACCAATTACTGCCACAGGAATCCAAGCGGATAAGGATAAAGAAACTCTATCAGTTTTACCCAAAGCTAAAGATAAATCCTTGAAATAATAAACAGCTACGCAAGCTATAAGCCCAACAACTATGTAAGTGAAATTATTTGATTGCTTTAATGTGTTCATTGTTAATATAGATGCCAACGCTGTCATCATAAATAAGAAGAATGGTAAAGATAACATTGAATTTAGATTTTGATCTAAATAGGCTTTATTGTAACCTTGGTTTTGTAAATCTTGGTAGTTTAGAACCAAATCTAAAAAAGACATAGTATCAAAATTACGGAATAAACTATTGATTTTCTCATCATCGTACTTAGATGTTATGGAGTAATTTTCTTTATAACTTTCTTGGGCAACTCCATTATCAAATTTGATGATTACAACTTCTTTAAGCTCCCATTTATTTTTAGATATATCAGCAGTTTTTGAGAAGATTTTCTGAGTCAAGTTGTAATCTTTATTCAGGTCAAAAATTGTTATATTTTCAAGCATATTTTTTTTTATTTCATCTGCCGAAATAATACGGTGCTCAGTATTTAAATTTTCTTTAATCCAAAGTCCATTTTTGTTAATTGAAACTAAATGATCTACATCTTTAGAGTATTCGGATTTAGTTTGCTCATAATACTTGACCATAGTTGATGTGAAAGGATTTATTGTGAACAATATCATCCAACCAAAAATAAAAGATGTTAATGCCAATATAAAAAATATTTTAAAATTTGAGAATCCAAATACTTTTAAAGTAAGCAAATCTTTACTATTTCTTAAATTTAAAAGAAACCATAAGCTGGATATAAAAATAACAAAAGGTAGCATTTTAATTATTAAACTTGGTATAAATAGTGCTGTAAGAGTTATTGGTATAAATAATGTAACGTTCAAATTTTTAAAAAACTCAATTTCTTCAAATAAATTTAAGATTAAACCAAAACAATAAAAAATTAATATAACTTTAAAGATCGTTTTAAAATAACCGTACAGTAAATATTGAGATAAAACTTTAATCATTTTGATACAATAGACTCCTTTGAAAATTTATAAATTAGTAATAAATAGATTATTGGAATTAAAATTAGAGGAGAAATTAAAAATAATATATTTATTATTTCTGAGATACCTGTAAATCTAACAATTAATTCTGCATAGAGTAAAGTTAAAAAACTTAAAATAAAGATAGTATATTTATTTAAAAAATAATTTTTTTTTTCTTCAGTTCTTATCATTAAAAGAGAACATAAAAGAGAAATTATAGGTATATAAAAAGGAAGAACGAACCTTCTATTTAACACAGTCTTAATTTCCTCTTCAGCACTTTTTTTGCAATTAAGAATTTTTTCATCAAATGATTTTAAAACACATTGCAAAATAAGATGCGTGGGTGTTTCTTGTAATTTTGGAATTTTGATGGTACCTGGTGAAAGATTTTCTAGATTAATGTTAAGCTGTTCAAATTTTATTATACTATTTTTTGAATTTTCTTTTTGAGTTGATATTATTTGTCCACTAAATAATATTAATTTTTTTCTTTCTTCAATAATTCCATTTTTAGCAATTATTGTTATTGAGCTCTTATTTGATTGATCAGAGGTTAGATTTTTTAATACATTAGACTCATCATAAATAAATACATTTTCAATTTTATTATCTTTTTTCTTTTCAACAAAGAAAGTGAACCCTTGAAATGAATCACTAAATTGTTGAATTCTAATTGTAGGTAAAAAAGAATTAAAATTTTCTTTGTTTAATAAAGCTCTAGACTTATATAATGCAGTTGGAGTAACAAAAGTAGAAAAAATTAGATATAATAATAAGATAAATATTGAAATTATGAAAAAAAGATTAACTAGTGTTATTTTTTTAATTCCAGAAGTCCATAATATTGTAAATTCTTTTTCTTGAATTTTTCTTATGATAAAGATTATTAAAGATAACAAAAAAGACAAAGGAATAAATTTTGTTAATATACCCAACAAGTTTAAAATAGAGTATTGAAAATATGTTGAAATAGAGTATCCACTTTCTACAATTAAATCTAAAAAATTTACAGCTCTTACTGTCCATGCAATTATTGTTAAGCCAAATAATATAACAAAAAAAGTTTTCAGTATTTCTTTGATAAAATTTTCATAAATTTTGTTTTGTAGCATGGCAATTTAATGTATATAAATAAAGCAACCTTAGAGAAAATTCAATCTATGGTTTAACTATGATCGATTTTCCATTGAAATCTGATATATTTGTACATATATAGCATTCAACTCGACAGGAGCTTATTAAAAAATTTATGTCTATTAAAATTAATTACTTGAACAAATCTAGTAGCAAGACATCAGCTAATCTAGTTTTATTTTCTAATGAAAAATTCAATATTAGTGGTCTTAAAAAATATCTATCTAATTCTGAATTTTCTTACATAGACGACTTATTGAAAACTAGCGATTTAAAAAAAAAGTTACTTGTATTTGAATTAACCTCAAAAAAAAAGATAGTCTTAATATCTATTAAAAATGACTTAAAGTCCTCAGATGTTGAAAATTTAGGAGCAGAATTTTATGGACGTATAAACTATGGAAAAAACAGTGAGTATTTTTTAATCTCTGATAGCATAGTAGGTAAAAATGAAAATTTTTTAGGTCATTTTCTTCATGGACTTAAATTAAAATCTTACGAATTCAAAAAGTATAAAACAAAAAAAGAAACAAGACTCATTGATATAAACGTATTAGGAAACAAAAATAAACCCTCAAATCAAAACCAATTAAAATTTAAAGCTTTGGAAGAAGGAACGTTTTATGCACGAGATTTAGTTTCAGAACCAGGAAACGTTCTACATCCAGATGAATACGCAAAAAGAATAAGTTCTCTTAAAAAAGATGGATTAAAAATAAATGTATTTGATGAAAAAAAATTAAAAAAACTTGGTATGCATGCCTTGCTTGGAGTAGGACAGGGAAGTATCCGAGGATCCTATCTAGTTACAATGGAATGGAATGGAGCAAAAAACAATTCTAAACCTCTAGCTTTTGTTGGAAAAGGAGTTTGCTTTGATACTGGAGGGTATTCATTAAAACCTGCAAGATTTATGGAGGATATGACATATGATATGGCGGGTTCAGCTACAGTAGTTGGTTTAATGAAAAGCTTAGCTTTAAGAAAAGCAAAGATAAATGCTGTTGGCGTAGTTGGTCTTGTTGAAAATATGGTGAGTGGAAACGCTCAAAGACCCGGAGATATTGTTAAATCTTATAGTGGTAAAACTATAGAAATATTAAATACAGATGCTGAGGGTCGATTAGTATTAGCAGATGCTTTAACTTTTACAGAAAAAAAATTTAAACCCAAATTTATCGTAGATTTGGCTACTTTGACAGGAGCAATAATAGTTTGTTTAGGATCTGAATATGCTGGGCTCTTTTCAAATGATGATAAATTATCTAAGCAAATTTTTAACGCAGGAGAAAAGGTTGAGGAGAAAGTATGGAGAATGCCTCTTCATAAAAATTACGATAAACTTATGAATTCTAAAAATGCAGATATGCAAAATATAAATTACGTTGGTGGAGCAGGATCAACAACAGCAGCTCAATTTTTGCAAAGGTTTATTTTAAATAAAACCCCTTGGGCTCATTTAGATATCGCAGGCATGGCATTTTCAAAATATGGAGGTGCTTTAAATTCAGGAGGTGCTACTGGATTTGGAGTAAGATTATTAAACGAATTGATAGAAGAAAATTATGAATAATGTTGAACAAACTCTTTCAATAATAAAACCTGATGCGGTTGAGAGAAATTTAATAGAAGAAATTAAAACAATTTTCACTAAAAATAATTTGATAATTAAAGAAGATAAGAAAATTCATATTACTAAAGAAGAGGCAGCAGAATTTTATAAAGTTCACCAAACTAAACCTTTTTATGATGATTTGTGTTCATATTTATCATCTGGCCCTATAGTAGTAATGATTTTAGAGGGCAAAAATGCTGTATTATTTAATAGAGAACTTATGGGTGCAACAGATCCAAAAAAAGCGAAAGAAAACACTATTAGAAAACTTTATGGATTATCAATAGATAAAAATTCAGTGCACGGTTCTGACTCTGTAGATAATGCAAAAAAAGAAATTAAATTTTTTTTTAAAAATTAGTTATATCTAAAAATCTTTATAATAGCTTCGGAAAACGCTTTATACTCTAGGTTTTGAGTTTTATTTTTTAAAATTTTTTCATTATCATTTTTGTTAATAAAGAAACTTTTCTGTATAATGTTAGTTCCAGCATCTAACTTTTCATTAACAAAGTGAACAGTGCATCCTGTTTTTTTTTCTTTATTCTTTAAAATTCTTTTAAAAGTATTTAAACCTTTAAATTTTGGAAGCAAAGAAGGATGGATATTAATTATCGTTTTTCCATAAGTATTTATAAATTTTTTTGAAATAATTTTCATATATCCTGCCAAACAAATAAGAGATATTTTATATCTTTTAAGTTCATTGAGAATTTTATTTTCAAAATTTCTTTTATTTGTATTTATTATTAAACATGGAATTGAATTTTTTTTAGCATGTAAAATTCCTTTTGCATTCTTGTTATTACAAACTACAAGACTTATTTTAATTGGAAAATTTTGATTTCTCGAATTATTTATAAGATATTTTAAATTTGAACCATATCCAGATATAAAAATACAAGTTCTTTTTTTTACCATTTAATAGAATTAGTAAAATTTATTTTTTTTTTTAAATTTCTGGATACATATCCTATTTGGTAAGGCATGAAGTCTCTACTAAAGTGTTTTTTAATTTTTTTTATATTTTTTTTATTTATTATTATACAGAAACCAACGCCACAATTAAAAGTTCTTAGCATTTCAAGATCGGAGATATTTTTAGATTTTAACCATTTAAATATTTTTTTCGTCTTTATTTTGGCTAGATCAATATTAATAGATAAATGATTTGGTACAGATCTAATTATATTTTCTATTAAACCACCACCAGTAATATGAGCCGCTGCATTAATTAAATCTTTATTTACCAATTGCAATATTTCTTTTGTATAAATTTTAGTTGGTCTTAATAATTCCCTTTTTAAATCTTTTGTAATTTTATTATTTTTTAATATTGATCTTACTAATGAATATCCATTAGAGTGAATGCCATTGGAAGGTATAGCAAAAATTAAATCATCTTTTTTAACATTCTTTTTATTCAAAATTTTTTTCTTAGAAACAATTCCGACGCTAAAACCAGCTAAATCAAATTTATTTTTTGAGTATATGCCAGGCATTTCTGCAGTTTCTCCACCTATGAGCTTACAACTTGAAATTTTACAACCTTCTAAAATACCTTTTAAGATATTTTTTGTTTTTTTAAGTTCTAATTTTCCTAAAGCTATATAATCTAAAAAAAATAATGGTTTCGCTCCTTGAACTATTAGATCATTTACACACATCGCAACTAAATCAATTCCGATAGTATCAAATTTTTTATATTTGTTTGCTAAGTCTAATTTTGTTCCTACTCCGTCTGTACATGAGACTATAACGGGATCTTTTATTTTAATATTACTTATGTCAAAAACTGATCCAAAAGCACCAATATTACCAGAGTTAAATAAGTTATTCGTTTTTTGGTCATTTTTTTTTGATATTTTTGCAATGTGATCTACAAATTTATTAGCAATAGAAATATTTACGCCACTTTTTTTGTAACTATTTTCTATTTTTTTCATTAATAAAAATGATAATTAGCTAATTATGAAAAATTTAATATTTATATGTTGTATATTAATTATTTTATTAAAAACTGGAAATGTTTTATCAGATAACAACATATTTAATGTTAATAATATTGAAATAAGCAAAGGAATTTCTGCAAACAAAGAAAAATTAGTTAATCATGCTTTCAAGAAAGGATTTAAAGAGTTAATAAATAGGCTATTGTTAAAGGAAGATTATAAAAAAATTTCAACTACAAATTTAGATCAAATAAAAAGTTTAGTTTCTTATTATCAAATTAAAAATAAAAAAAATGGAGAAAACGACAATATAAGATTTAATATTTTTTTTGACAAAGACAAAATTCATGATTTTTTTTATAAAAAAAAAATTCTTTATTCAGATATCATTAATACAGATATGATAATATTCCCTCTTTTAATTAGTGATAAGCAATATTTTATATATACAAAAAATTATTTTTATGAAAATTGGAATAAAGAAAGTTCAAAAGATTTAATTCAATATACTTTGCCAACAGAGAACATAGAGAGTATTCAAAAGATAAAATTGAATAGAGAGAATATATATAAAATAGATATAGAAGATTTTTTTAAAGAATATAATTTAGAAAATATGGCATTTGTTTCAATTAATATTAATAAAGATATTGCAAAAGTTTTTTTAAATATAAAAACTGCAGGAAAAAAATTAAATAAGAATTTATTGATAAGTAATTCGGGTTTAAATCAAGAACAGTTCAACAATAAAATTATTTTGGAAATAAAAAATATAATAAGAGATTTAATTAAATCACAAAATCTAATAGATGTAAGAATTCCTTCTTTCTTGAATGCTGAAATAAAACTTAATAATAGAAGTAATTTAGTCGAATTTAATAATAGATTAAAAAAAATAGATTTAATTGATAGTTTTTATGTTCAAGAACTAAATAAGGATTATGTTTTAGTAAAAATTAAATATTTAGGTAAAATAAATAAAATTATTAAAAGACTTAAAGATCAAAATATTGAACTGATTATGAAAAAAGGTCAGTGGGAACTTAATATAATCTAATGAATCAACTTGTGTTCAAATTTCCTTTTAAAACGAAATATTATGAGCAAGATTATTATGTTTCTAGTAATAATTTTTCAGCTTATAGATTAATAGAAAGTTGGCCAAAATGGCCAGACAAATGGGTAAATATATATGGTCCGACAGGTTGCGGGAAAACACATTTATCTAATATTTTAAAGAAAAAAATCAACGTAATTGAAATATTAGATGCTAAAAAAATAGATGAAGAGAAAATAACTAAATTTGAAAAATTGGATTGTTTAATAATAGATAATTATGAAAACAATATTAATGAAAATTTTTTTTATTCAATGTTAAACCATTTTAAACAACTTGATACTTATGTTGTAGTAAATTCTTTTTTACCTATAAAAAATAATAAATTTCAATTAAAAGATTTAAAATCTAGAGCTGAAAGTTTTGTAAGTTTAGGCATAGAGTTACCAACAGATGATTTATTACGGGTAATAATATCCAAATCTTTTTCAGATAAGCAAATAGAGATAAGTCCCAAAATTTCTGAATTTATTATAAAGAATATAGATCGTTCTTATGAAAAAGTGTTTAAATTTATAAAAGAAATTGATGATTTATCTTTATCTTCTGGCAAATCGATAAATATTAATTTAATAAAAAAAGTACTTATTAATAATGAATAAATATAGATCTCATAATTGTTCTGAGCTAAGCGAAAAAGATGTTGGAAAGACAACTTTTTTATCTGGATGGCTTCACAGAAAGAGAGATCATGGAAATTTATTATTTTTAGACTTAAGGGATCATTTTGGTTTAACCCAATGTGTTATAGAAAATAATAACAAGTTTTTTTCTGTTTTGGAAAAAATTAGACCAGAATCAGTTTTAACTATTTCTGGAAAAGTTATTAAGAGAGAAAAAGGAACTGAAAATTTAGAATTAAGCACAGGTAAAATTGAAGTAGACATTAAATCAGTTAAGATTTTATCTGAGTCAAAAGAATTGCCCATGCCAGTTTTTGGAGAACAAGATTACCCCGAAGATGTAAGATTAAAATATAGATTTTTAGATCTAAGAAGAGAGGAAATGCATAAAAATATTATATTAAGATCTAAAGTAATATCATTTATAAGGTCAGAAATGTTGAAATTAGGTTTTTTAGAGTACCAAACTCCAATTTTAACTTCTTCAAGTCCAGAAGGTGCTAGAGATTTTTTAGTACCTAGCAGATTAAATCCAGGAAAATTTTATGCCTTACCACAAGCTCCTCAACAATTTAAACAATTAATAATGATCTCAGGATTTGATAAATACTTTCAAATTGCTCCATGTTTTAGAGATGAAGATGCCAGGGCAGATAGAAGTCCAGGTGAATTTTATCAACTTGATATTGAAATGTCTTTTGTTGAACAAGAAGATGTTTTTTTTGTTGTAGAAAAGTTAATGGTAAATTTATTTAAAAAATTTTCATCAAAGAAAATAATGCACGATAAATTTCCAAAAATTTCTTATCAGCAGGCAATGCTTAAATATGGCACAGATAAACCTGATTTAAGAAATCCTTTATTAATTTATGATATTACAAATATTTTTACTAGAGATGACGTTAAATTTGATATTTTTAAAAAATTAGTACAATCAGGATCTAAATCAAGATGCATTATTACAAAAAACACAAAAGAAAAACCCAGAAGTTTTTTTGATAACATTGATAAATGGGCAAAAGATCAAGGCGCCTCTGGTTTGGCTTATTTTACAATAGAAAAAGATAAAAAAATTATAGGAAAAGGGCCAGTAGGTAAATTTTTTAGCGAAGATTCTTTAAAAGAAATAATGAAAATCTGCAATGCTGAAGTGGGGGATAGTATATTTTTAGCATGCGGTAAAGTTAAGGAAGTTGAAAGAATTTTATCTATCGCTAGAGATAAAATTGCAAAAGATTTAAATCTAATTGATGAAAATCAATTTGCATTTTGCTGGATTGTTGATTATCCAATGTATGAGATAGATGAACAAACGAAAAAAATTAAATTCAGTCATAATCCTTTTTCAATGCCACAAGGAGAAGTAGATAAATTAGATTTTAATGATCCTTTAGAAATAAAAGCGTATCAATATGATATTGTTTGTAATGGTGTTGAATTATCTTCAGGAGCAATAAGAAATCATATCCCAGATTTGATGTATAAACTTTTTTCAATAGCGGGTTATGATAAAAAACAAGTTGAAGAAAAATTTAGTGGAATGTTAAATGCGCTTAGCTACGGAGCACCACCTCACGGTGGAATAGCTCCAGGAATAGATAGAATTGTTATGTTGCTTGCAGGTGAGAAAAATATTAGAGAGGTTACACTATTTCCCATGAATCAAAATGCCCAAGATCTTATGATGAAAGCTCCTTCGGAAGTTGAAGCGAAACAATTAAAAGAATTAGGAATTAAGATCGATAGTAAAAAAAATTAATTTTTAGATTTTAGATTGATCCTTACATCTGTAAGATCAACCAGTTTTTCCTCGTAATTACTTCTTACAAAACCTTTTGAAGTTATATTTTTAACAATTTTTAAGAATTTATCATCTGGTTCCTCATTGGCTATATCTTTGGAGCTCGCGATTGAAGGTGTGTGAGCTAATTCTTCTTTTCCTAAATATGAAATAGCAAGCTCTCTAAATACATAGTCTAAGATTGAAGAGGCGCTTAAAATTCTGTCATTACCAATAACATTTCCAGATGGTTCAAATTTGGTATCAATAAAAGCATCAACGTACTCATCAAGCGGAACTCCATACTGTAAACCTAAAGAAATTGCGATGGCGAAATTATTCATCATAGCTTTTACTAGTTCACCTTCCTTATTTGTATCAATGAAAATTTCACCTATTTTTCCATCGTCATATTCACCAGTGTGTAAATAAACCTTGTGATCCCCAATTTGCGCTTTTTGAATATAACCTTTTCTGCGATCAGGCATTTTAAATCTCGCATTATCTTTTAATTTTATTGGATGATTGTCTTGAATAATAGTTTGATTTTTAGGATCGGTAACTTTTTTTGAAATAGACGGAGACAATAGACCGTCTGTTTTTTTGATTTTTTCCGAAGATTTTTTGTTTTCGCCAAGTTTTTTTGTTTTACGGTTATTTAGTTTAACATCAATAACTTCAACTTTTCCATCGTTTCTCGAGTCAATTTTTGCTAACTCCTTATCATTAAGATTATCTAGAGTGTGGACTGTTTTAAAGGTACACGTATAATAGGTTTCAACTATAAATTTTTTCATTTTAAAAAAGGAATCTTTTTATTAAAGATATATAGCAAATATAATAAGTGTCTGATATAAATAATTATACACTTATTAATTGTGTGGACTTATAAAAATAAAAAAAATGAATTTAAAAATTTTTTTTACTTGGTGGAATAGACAGACATTCGGAACTTTTCTAAAGACATTATTTTTTGGGAAATTTGTGGGTAAAGATGAATTTGGAAATAAGTACTATAAAAGTAAGGAGAATGAAAGATGGGTGATTTATTCCAAAAATGTGGAAGCTACAAAAATTACTTCCGATTGGTTTATGTGGATGCACCATACTATAGACAAGATTCCTGATAATAATGAAAAAAAATATATTTGGCAAAAAAAACATTTAGAAAATAAAACTGGTTTTAAAGACGCTTACAAACCAATAAAGATTAAAAAAAACAAAAAACTTAAAAAATATGAAACTTGGAAGTTGTAGATTTACTTTATCATTCTTTTTTTTATTATTTTACAATCTTTCATCTTGGGCTGAAGATAGGGTTTCTACCTCACCTCTTATTAATTTAAATGAATTAAAACCAAGTTTTGAAGAAGTAGAAGATTCTATCAATGACATCACAAGCAATGAAATAATTAAAGATAAAAAGAAGATTTCACCAAAAAATAACTTATCTAGTGCGAAATTTATTGGTCTAGATAAAATTACTGCTAAAACCTCTGAAATCGTAATTAATTTAGGTGAGATAAAAAAATTTGGGCCACTTGAAATAAAAGTATTAAAATGTGGCAGGTTAAATTCGGATAATATGAATGACAGTGTGGCTTACTTACAAGTCAAGGATATGTCGGAGAATCAAAATGAAAAAGTTTTTATTTTTAATGGATGGACATTTGCTTCGGATCCAACAATAGCTCCTTTCGATCATGCTATCTATGATTTGCAGTTAATAAATTGCAATAATGTTTAGTAGAACTTCTCTTTACCTAACCAGTTTGTATCAAAGGTAGAATTTATAAATTTTTCATGATTTAATATTTTTTTGTGGAGATCTATTGTTGTTGTAATTCCTTCTAAAACAAACTCATCTAATGATCTTAAAGTTCTTTGAATTGCCTCAGTTCTATTTCTTCCTTTGCAAATAACTTTTGCTATTAAACTATCATAGTAAGGAGTAATTTTACATCCTTGAAAAATTGATCCATCTACCCGAGTTCTAAAACCAGATGGCTGATGGCATACGCTAATTATCCCAGGACTTGGTTGAAAATCTAAAGCTGGGTTTTCTGCATTTATTCTACACTCAATAGAATGACCCCTTGGATCTATATCACTCTGCTTCAAAGCAGTTTCCCCTGTAAATGCTACTGATAGCTGTTCTTTGACAATATCAATTCCTGTTTGCACTTCTGTTACAGGATGTTCAACTTGAACTCTTGTATTCATTTCTAAAAAATAGAATTTTCCATTTTCATAAATAAATTCTACTGTTCCAGCACCTTCATAGCCAATCTGTTCGACCATTTTCACTGTTTTTTCTAATAAATTTTTTCTTTGCTCATCTGTTAAGACTGGACTTGGAGTTTCTTCAATTAATTTTTGATGTCGTCTTTGAACTGAGCAATCTCTTTCTCCTAAATGAACAGTTTTATTTTTTCCAGACATAATTTGCACCTCAATGTGTCTAGGGTGTTTAAAATATTTTTCAATATACAACTCATCATTCCCAAAATATTTTTTGGCTTCATTTTTTGCCGTTAAAAATAAATTTTCTAATTGACTTTCTTCGTCAACAATTTTCATTCCCTTTCCGCCACCACCCCCAGCTGCTTTTATCAATACTGGGTAACCAATTTCTTTACATATTGATTTTGCCTCAGAGAATGATTTAACTGCTCCCTCTGAACCTTCAATTACAGGTAATCCATATTTTTTTGCTATTCTTTTTGCTTCAATTTTATCTCCCATTTTAGAAATTAAATCAGCGCTTGGGCCAATAAATTTAATTCCATGTTTATTTACCATTTCAGCAAATTTTGCATTTTCGGATAAAAAACCATATCCAGGATGAATAGCTTC
Source organism: uncultured Pelagibacteraceae bacterium (assembly GCA_902569785.1). Classification (GTDB taxonomy): domain Bacteria; phylum Pseudomonadota; class Alphaproteobacteria; order Pelagibacterales; family Pelagibacteraceae; genus Pelagilacustribacter. The sequence goes on along the minus strand of CACFVO010000005.1, from coordinate 7,924 downwards.
GGCATTAGTTAAGTCTACCGCAGACATAATTGAAGATATATTAAGATAACTATTTTGAGGTTGGTGAGAACCTATACAAACACTTTCATCGGCTAACCTTACATGCATTGCATCTGAGTCCACATCAGAATGGACCGCCACAGTGCCAATCCCCCACTCTTTGCATGCTCTGATTACTCTAACAGCAATTTCACCTCTGTTAGCAATTAAGACTTTCTTGAACATTGTATTTTATTTTAAAACAATTAATGGCTGACCAAACTCAACTGGCTGGCCGTCATTTACTAAAATTTTTTTAACCACTCCATCACTTGATGATGGAACATGGTTCATTGTTTTCATTGCTTCAACTATCATAACAGTTTGACCTTTTTTTATTTTATCTCCCACTTTAACAAATTTCTTCCCACCAGGTTCTGGAGCTAAGTAAGCAGTTCCAATTATTGGAGATTTAATTCGTATACCTTCAGCTTCATCTGTTTCATTAAGAACAGCTTTGTTAGGCGATACTATTGCACCTGTTTTACTTTGTTCTATTCCTTTGGAGGCTTTTGAAACTTTAATTTTTGTTTGACCTTCTTGATATTCTAATTCTGTTAAGTTGAATTCGCTCAAATGATCAACTAGCTCTTTAATTAGTTTTTTATCTATTTTCATTTTTTAAATAATTTTTCATTGCTTGTAATGCCATGATATAGCCATTAGTACCGAAACCACATAAAATACCAGTTGCTAATTTACTAATAAGTGATTTATGCCTGAATTCTTCTCTATTGTAAATATTAGTTATGTGTAATTCAATTATAGGTATTTCAAGTATTTTTAATGCATCATGTATTGCTACAGAAGTATGCGTGTAGGCACCAGCGTTTATGATTAAGCCGTTATGTTTAATTCTAGCTTTTTGAATTTCTTCAACCAATTCTCCTTCGATATTTGACTGAAACAAAGAAAGATCAATATTATTTTCAATAGCGAATTTTTTACAATTATTTTCAATATCTTTTAATGTTATATTACCGTATTTTTCTTTTTCTCTTTCACCTAAAAGGTTGAGGTTTGGTCCGTTAAGAATTATAATTTTATTCATCTTTAATTTTATAAGGTACCTAGTTAGCTTAATTATGGCAAAAATACAATTAAATGGAAAAAAAGTCACAATAAAACCTAATGCAACTATTTATGAGTTGTTAGAAAAATTTAAACTTAACAGCAAAAAAGTAGCTATAGAGCATAATGGAACTATCATTCCAAAGTCGAATTATAAAAAAAAATATTTAAGAAATAATGATAAATTAGAAGTAGTACATTTTATAGGAGGAGGATAGTTTGCAAAAAGATATTTTTAAAGTTGCTAATAAAAGATTAAAATCTCGATTAATTGTTGGAACGGGCAAGTATAAAAATTTTAAAGAAACAGCTCAAGCAGTAAAAGAATCTGGAGCGGACATGGTTACAGTTGCTGTGAGAAGAGTAAATATTCTTGATAAAAAAAAACCAATTTTAACAGACTATCTTAACCCCAAAAAAATTATTTATTTACCCAATACTGCTGGATGCTTTACTTCAGAAGAAGCTTTAAGGACATTAAGATTGGCAAGAGAAATGGGTGGATGGAAATTAGTAAAATTAGAAGTTTTAGGTGACAAAAAAACTTTATATCCAAATATGATTGAAACCCTTAAATCAACGAAAATTCTTGTTAAAGAGGGTTTTAAAGTGATGGTCTATTGTACTGACGATATTTTATTAACCAAAAAATTAGAGGATTTTGGTGCCTCAGCAATTATGCCTTTAGCATCTCCAATAGGCTCAGGGTTAGGCTTACAAAATAAAGTTAATCTTTCTTTAATCATCAAACAATCAAAAGTTCCTGTAATTGTAGATGCTGGAATTGGAACAGCATCTGATGCCACTATAGCAATGGAAATGGGTTGTGATGGTGTTTTAATAAATAGTGCAATTGCAAATTCAAAAAATCCAATTAAAATGGCGAGGGCTTTTAAGAACGCGGTTATTTCTGGAAGAGACTCTTATCTAGCAGGGAGAATGAAAAAAAACTATTTTGCATCACCTAGCTCCCCAACTGATGGTTTGATTTAAGCTATTTTTTTTCTTCTGAACCACAATGTTCGTGGTTTCTTAATTTTCTTTTTTATAATCTTATTCTTTTTTAATTTTTTTATATTTATTTTAGTATCACTTTTAGATTTATACGGTTTTTTATTTTCTTTTGAAGTGTCTTCAAAAACATTTTTTTTATCAATATTTTCTATTGTATTAATAATTTTTTTTGACTTATTTAAAAGTTCAATTTTATATTCAGGAATAATTAGTTTGGCATTTGCTAATAAATTAATTTTGAATGCGTATTTTTTTTCAAAATACTCAATTTCTTTTGAAAGTCTATTTTCTATATATAATTTTACCTTTTCTGGCATGAAAGCCTTGATAATTTTTACTTTATTATTAAAAGCAAAAAGTTCAATTTTTTTTATAATTTTTTGAGCAAAAGACTCTAAAGATAATATAGTTTCCCAATTTATTGAGGCTTCTCGTAGCCTTTGTCTTGTCATTTCCAATAAACCAAAATTACTAATCTTACCAACTTGAATTCTGGCTCTATCTTTTCTTATGCTTTCTCTCATTTTTTTTTCTACAGTTCTTCTATTGTAAAAATTCATCATATCTATAAAATCAATAACAATTAAACCAGACAAGTCTCTGAGTTTTATCTGGCGAGATATTTCCTCAGCTGCCTCAAGATTTGTATTTAATGCTGTTTTTTCTATATTGATTTGTTTAGTAGATTGTCCAGAATTTATATCAATTGCCACAAGAGCTTCAGTTGGATTTATGACTAAATACCCGCCTGATTTTAATTTAACTGTAGGCTCAAAGATATTGTTTAATTCCTTCTCAATGTTTGCATCATGAAAAAGAGGAATTTTTCCTCTGTATTTTTTTATATTTTTTACACTTTTAGGCATCAATTCTTTCATAAATTTTTTTGCTTTTTGGTAAGCTTCATTGCCATCAATATAAACATTCTTTGTTTCATTATCGTATGTGTCTCTTATGGTACGTTTAATGATGTCACCCTCTTCATATATTAAAGATGGCGCATTAGAGTTTAAAGCTTTATCCCTTATTTCTTCCCAAGTTTTTAAGGTATTATGAAAATCTTTTTCTATCTCATTTTTTGTTTTATTAGCACCGGCAGTTCTGACTATTATTCCCATACTTTTTGGAATTTCAATTTGGTTTAAAATACCTCTCATTTTTTGTCTGTCAGAAGAGTTAAAAATTTTTCTTGATATTCCTCCGCCTTTGGGAGTGTTGGGCATTAATACTATATATTTTCCAGCCAAAGATATAAAAGTTGTAAGAGCTGCTCCTTTTTGACCTCTTTCTTCTTTAATGACTTGAATCAATATTACTTGGCCCGGTTTTATAACTTCTTGTATTCTATATCTTTTAAGACCATATGAAGTTTTTAATTCTTCTCTATATTCTTTTTTTTTATCTTCATCATTTTTAACTAAATTTTTATCTTCTTCATTTACTTCTGACGATCTATTGTTACTTTCTTCTTTAGAAGTTTCATCTGATGTCTCCTCCAAGTTTTTATTTTTTAGATTTTCTCTTATTTTTTCTTCAGCATCTCTAATTCTCTCTTTATCTTCAGAGGGAATTTGATAATAATTTGATTGAATATCGTTAAAAGCCAAAAAACCATGTCTAATCCTTCCAAAATTAATGAATGCAGCCTGTAGCGAAGGTTCTATTCTACTAACAGTTCCTAGATAAATATTATTTTTAAAATTTAACTTATTTTTATCTTCAAACTCATATTCTTCAATTGAGGAGTTAGACTTGAGAACAATACGAGTTTCATTTGGATGCGAAGCATCAATATATAAATTTTTTTCCATTTTAAGTGAATTCTGTTTAAAGGGTTTATTTTTTTAATTATGAATTTTGACATAGTTAAATAGTATACAATTTTATCCTTAATTGCACCTATAATAATTTTTGTCATGCCCTAAGATAGCCAGATTTTACCCATTACATTATTAAAGATGTTAAAATTTCTAAATTTTTCAATTAAATTTTTTATTATATTTTCAATAATTTGTTTATTATTCTCATTTTCAACACTTTGGTATTTTTCTATAGGATTACCAGATTATAAAAAACTATCTACTTATCAACCGCCCATCTCAAGTAGAGTATATTCTAGCGATGGACGTTTGATTGCAGAATACGCTCTTGAAAAAAGGTTATTTATACCTTTTGAGTCAGTTCCTAAAAAAGTTATAAACTCATTTTTATCCGCCGAAGATAAAAATTTTTTTAATCATCCAGGTATTGATGCCAAAGGAATACTCAGAGCATTATTTAAAAATTTAAAAAATATTAGTGAAAATAAAAGATTGGAAGGTGCTTCTACCATTACACAACAAGTTGCAAAAAATTTTTTATTAACAAATGAGGTTTCATTAAATAGAAAAATCAAAGAAGCTATTTTAGCTTTTAGAATTGAGCGCGCTTATTCTAAAGAAAGGATTCTAGAACTATATTTAAATCAAATTTATCTTGGCCAAGGTGCCTACGGGATAGCAGCAGCAAGTTTAGAGTATTTTGATAAATCTGTAAAAGATCTAGATTACACAGAAGCAGCTTTGTTGGCTGCTTTACCTAAAGCTCCAAGCAAATATGACCCTTATAAATATCGTGATGTTGCGAAATTCCGAAGAAATTTGGTAATTCAAAATCTAGAAGACAATAATTATATTACTAAAGAACAATTAAAAAAATTTAAGAATTCTCCAATTAAATTAAAAAGAAGAAAAATAGAAATTGTTAATGAAGCAAATTCGTACACAGAAGAAGTAAGACGATCCATAAAAGACAAGTATGGATTTAAAAAACTTTATTCTGAGGGACTGTCTATAAGGACTCCTTTAAACATTAATTATCAAATTCAAGCAATTGAATCTCTAAGAAGTGGAATAGAATCATACGATAGAAGACATGGATGGAGAGGAGCAATTACAAATAAGTTAAAAGACTCAAATTGGATAAAAAAAGTTAAAAATTTTAAAATAGATCCTACTTTAAATTGGAAAACTGCTGAAATCTTACAAGTTAATCAGGGTGGAATAAGTTTTAAAACTTTAAAAGGCTTAAAAGGAGAAATTGTTTTACAAAAACTGAAATGGGCGATTCCAAATAAAAAAAATATTTTTGATAGATTTAAAGTTGGAGATATTATTTTTGTAAAAAAAGAAAAGAATTTTTGGAACTTAAAACAATACCCAAAAGTTAATGGAGGAATAGTAGCGATAGAACCGTATACGGGTGATGTAAAGGCCTTAGTTGGTGGATTTAATTTTAGATCGAGTGAGTTTAATAGAGTAACTCAGGCTCAAAGACAACCAGGATCTGCTTTTAAACCAATAGTTTATGCAGCTGCTTTAGAGAATGGTTATTCTCCTAACTCAATAGTTTTAGACGCTCCTTTCGTAGAAAGTCAAGGAGTGGGTTTAAAAGATTGGAAGCCTGAGAATTATGGAAAAAAATTTTATGGGCCTTCAACATTAAGAAAAGGAATTGAGTATTCTAGAAATTTAATGACCGTTAGGGTTGCCAAAACACTAGGGTTAAATAAGATTTTAAATTTATCAAATAAGCTAGAAATATACGATGATATACCAGAATTATTGTCTGTATCGTTAGGTTCAGCAGAAACATCTTTAATCAATCTTACTGCTGCTTATGCATCATTTGTAAACGGAGGAAAAAAAGTAAACCCTAATTTGATTAGCAGAATTCAAGATAGAAGAGGTGAAACAATTTTTAAATTGAGTAATAAAAAATGTTTAGGTTGCGATAAGTTTTTAGATAATTCAAAACATTTTCCAGAAATTCAATATAAAAATGAAACGGTGTTTAGTGAAGAAACAGCTTATCAAATGACGTCTATTTTAGAAGGAGTCGTTAAACGGGGAACAGCAAAAAAATTAAGAGATTTAAAAGTTCCCTTAGCAGGAAAAACAGGAACAACCAACAATAATTATGATGCTTGGTTTATAGGCTTTACTTCAAATTTAGTTATAGGAGTATATGTTGGTTTTGATAGCCCAAAAACATTAGGAAGATATGAAACTGGCTCAAAGGCCGCTCTTCCAATTTTCAAAGATTTTGTTAAAAATGCTCTCTACAAAGATGATTTTAAAGAGTTTAAAATTCCTGAAGGCATATATTTAACATCTTTAAATTACGATACAGGATTAAAACCTTCATTGGGAGATAAGAATACAATTATAGAAGCTTTGAAAGGAAAAGATATTAACAATATCGATAATAATAAATTAATCTCCATTAATAGTTATGATAAATTAATAAAATATAGACAGTTTTATTAATGCAAAATTTTGAAAACAGATTAAGCCAAGTAGAAAAAACTCTGAGTAATATCAGGGGGTATCTTTGAAAAAAATAATATCAGTTTAAAATTAAAAGAATTAGAAAAAACTCTTTTAAGTAAAAATTTCTGGAAAGATAAATCAAAAGTTAAAAAAACCGTAAAAGAAAAAAAAATTTACGAAGATATTCTTAATTCTTTTAAAAGTTCTACTAATGAAGTAAAGAATTTAAGAGATTTATATAATCTAGCATTAGAGGAAAAAAACGATGAAATTTTGAAAGATTGTGATGAAAAAATTGAACAACTATTAAAACAAATTAAAAAAAAAGAAATTAATTGTTTTCTTTCGGGCGAAAACGATGATCTAAACATTTATCTTGAAATACATGCTGGTGCTGGAGGAACAGAGAGCCAAGACTGGGCTGATATGTTAAGAAGAATGTATTTAAAATGGTTTGACAAAAAAAAATTTAAATATGAAATTATAAGCGAACATAAAGGAGAGGAAGCTGGAATAAAATCTTCAACTTTAAGAGTTAATGGAGATTATTTATATGGTTTAATGAGGAGTGAATCTGGGGTTCATAGATTAGTCAGAATATCACCTTTTGATAGCGGAGCTCGTAGACACACTAGTTTTGCAAGTGTTTGGGTATATCCGGCAGTAGAGGACGATATTAATGTAAAAATAGATGAAAAAGATTTAAGGATTGATACCTATAGGTCGAGCGGAGCTGGCGGTCAACACGTTAATACAACAGATAGCGCCGTAAGAATTACACATCTTCCAACAAAAATTGTTGTTCAATGTCAAAACGAAAGATCTCAACATAAGAATAAAGAAACTTGTTTTAAAATGCTTAAAGCAAGACTTTATGAACACGAGATTCAAAAAAGAGAGACTGAAAATCAAAAACAATTGAGTTCTAAAACAGATATTGGCTGGGGCCACCAGATAAGATCCTATGTATTGCAACCATATCAACTTGTAAAAGATTTAAGAAATAAAGAAGAAAATACAAACCCATCTGATGTTTTGAATGGTGATATTGATCAATTTATTGAGGCGGGAATAATAAACAAATAATGAAAAAGCTATTTTTTACTACAAGTATAATTTTACTCGTTCTTTTGTTTTTTTTGATAATTATTTTATCTACAATAGGTCTTGAGACTGATAGATTTAACAAATCTATTTCAGACAGAGCTATAGCAAGTAATAAAAATATTTCATTCAAATTAGAAAAAATCAAATTCAAACTTGATCTAAAAGATATAAATTTATTTTTGGAAACAGAAAATCCAGAATTAATCTATAGAGAAATTAGAATTCCCATAAAAAATGCAAAAGTTTATTTAGACTTCTATTCGTTGATTACTTCCAAATTAAAAATTGATAAAATAAATCTATCTTCGCAAGAAATTAATATCAGTCAATTGAAAAAGATAATTATTAAAACAAAACCTTCAAATTTAAATAGCTTGATTATT
>CACFVO010000004.1 GCA_902569785.1 uncultured Pelagibacteraceae bacterium | reverse complement strand
TTTTACAGAATTAGGTTTTAATATATCATCACCAGGCTCTTTAGCAGTATTCATTATTTGTGTCTTAATAGTAAGATTATTTTTTCAATTGATTTCAAATTATATTATTTTAAGCTTTACAAATAATACCTCTAAAAATTTAAGAAAAAAATTAATTAGCACTTACCTCAATTTGAATTATTTAGATTTTGTAAATAAAGATTCGTCTTCATCTTATAATGAACTAACCAGTCTTACTGATCAATTTACAAATCTTCTATTAGTATCTCTTAAACTAGCTAGTGACTTAATTTTACTAATATTTATAATTTCCATGCTTTTATTGGTTAACATAAAAATTTTTTTCATACTTTTCTTACTTTTTTTATTTTTATTTGCAATGAATAAAATTTTTTTCTCTAAAAAAATTGCAAATTTAGGATTTGAATCAAATAAATTAACTGAAAAAATTTTTAAATACTTTAAAGATGGTTTAAGTGGTTTTAAACAAATAAGAGTTGTAAATAAGACAAATTTTATTCTTGAAAAAATTTCACAGTCTTTAAAACAACATGCCCAAATACTAATAAAATATAATTTTTTTCTAGTCTTTATTAGGTATTTTATTGAACTTACCATTGCAATTATACTTATTATATCAGCAATTTTAATTTATAGGATTTATGATGAAGCAAATGCTTTAATTGTCCTTTCAGTTTTTGCAATTTCAGCTATTAGAATTTTACCGATAGTAACTAATTTAATAAATTCATTTAATGTTCTTTTCTACTCTAAGAACGCTATTGATAGATTGACTACAGCAATTAAACTGAAAAAAGAAACTATTTTTACTGAAAATAGAAATGAAATCCAAGATTTTCAGTTTAAATCATTGCAAATAAAAAACCTAAATTTTAGTTATAAAGATAAAAAAGTATTAAAAAATGTTAGTCTTGATATTTATACAAAAGATTTAGTTTTAATTACTGGCCCAAGTGGTAGTGGCAAAACAACTTTGCTAGATATAATTTCTGGACTTATAAAAACTAAAAATGGAGTTTTAGCTGTTAATAATCATACCTCAGACGAACATATAAATTCATTTAAAAGTAAAATTTACTATCTGTCTCAAAAAAATTTTATTTTAAATGATACTCTTACAAATAATGTAGCTTTTGCTGTGTATAAAATTGACCAAGATAGATTAGATGAAGCTATAAGATTATCAGGTTTAGAAATATTTAGATTAAAACAAAAAAACAATATCAATGAACAGTTAGGAGAAGATGCGTCAAAAATTTCAGGTGGTGAGTCGCAAAGGATAGCTTTAGCAAGAGCTATATATGCTAATAAAGAAATTCTTATTTTAGATGAATTCACTAGCTCATTAGATAAAGAAAATGAAAATAAAATTTTTGAGAGAATTGTAGAATTAAACAAATCAAAGACAATTATTATTGTGTCTCACAACTTGAAGATAAAAGAAATCGCAAACAAAGCCTTTAAATTAAATGAGGGTGAACTTATTAGAATTAAATAAATGAAAGCATATCCTTACAATAAGCAAAAAATTTATAAAGAGGATGTAAATGCGGTAAAAAATGTCCTTAACTCAAAATACATAACACAAGGACCTCTTGTTAAAAAATTTGAAGAAAAAATTTCTAAATATGTGAATTCAAAATATGCTTGTTCAACTAATAGTGCTACTAGTTCTCTTCATGTAGCTTGCTTGGCTTTAAAACTTAAACCAGGAGACGAATTATGGACTGTACCTAATTCATTTGTCGCCTCAAGTAATTGTGGGTTGTATTGTGGTGCCAAGATTGATTTTGTTGATATAGATAAAAATCATTTTAATATTGATATTGAAAAACTAGAAAAAAAATTAAAGAAAAAAACTCCAAAAATTTTAGTGTCTGTTCATCTTGGTGGACAACCACCTGAGCAAGAAAAAATCTGGCATTTGGCAAAAAAGTATAAGTTTTATGTAATTGAAGATGCCTCGCATTCATTAGGATCTCTAAGAAAAAATGAAAGAGTAGGAAGTTGCAAGTGGTCTAATATTACTATCTTTAGTTTTCATCCTGTGAAAATGATAACCACAGGAGAAGGAGGTGTTGCAACTACCAATGATAAAAAGCTTTATGATAAAATGCAAATGTTTAAAAACCACGGGATTACCAGAGATCAAGCTAAGCTTAATAAAAAAAAACTTGGTCATTGGTATTATGAACAACAGTGTCTAGGTTTTAACTATCGTATGAACGATATTTCTGCAGCTTTGGGTATAAGTCAATTGAAAAAATTGAATTTCTTCCTAAAAAAAAGGCAAGCTTTAGCAAAAAACTATAATAAACTTTTAAAAGATTTTCCTGTAAAAAGACAAAAAATTTTAGATAGTAATAGTTCAAGCTACCATCTTTATGTCGTTTTATTAGATCTTAAAAAATTTAAATACAAATATAATTATATTTTTAACAAATTAAGAGCTAAAGGTGTGCTAATAAATCTTCACTATAAACCAATTCACTTAAATCCTTTTTATAAGAAAATTGGATTTAAAAATGGAGATTTTCCTATTGCAGAAGACTACGGAAAAAGAGCAATTTCACTTCCATTGTACATAGATTTAACTTTTAAAGATCAAAAAATAATTTTAAAGCATTTAAAAAAATTTCTGAAATAGATGATAAAACTTAATTCTATAGTTTTGGGTTGTGCGAGATTTTCTGGAGTTTATGGCATAAACTCAAAAAAAAATATCAAGCTAAATTCTATCAAAAAAATATTAAAGAATAATAAGAAAATTAGACATATAGACACTGCTATAAATTATAAAAATGCCAATAAAAAATTAGAAAAGATTAATCTAAAAAAATATAAAGTCTCGTCTAAAATACCCTTCTATAATTTATCAAAACCTTTGGTAGAAGAAAAAATTTATAAAGACATTTCATCACACAAATCTAATTTAAAGATAAATAATTTTGAAATTTTATATTTACATGCCCCTAAAATGATTTTGAGCAAAAAAAGAGACAAAATAATCAAAATTTTAAAGACACTTAAATCTGAGAAAATTACGAAAAAAATAGGCCTAAGTGTTTATACTCCATCTGAGTTAAATAGTCTGCTTAAAATTTTTACACCTGATGTGGTGCAAGTTCCCTTAAACATCTTTGATAGAAGATTTTTAGAAAAAAAATTAATAAATAAACTATATAAAAAAAAAATTGAAATTTATTTTAGATCTATTTTTCTTCAGGGCATTCTATTAAAAAATTTTAATGATTTGCCAGAATACTTTAAGAAATGGAAAAAGATTTTTAAAAAATGGGAAGACTGGTTAAAAGTTAAAAAATTATCTAGAGTAGAAGGCTCTTTATCAGTTTTAAATTTAGTTTCTTGCAAATCAAATCTAATTATTGGTGTTGAATCTAATACTCAGTCCAATGAAATCATTAAATCAATTAACTCCAAACACATGCCACCTTTTAATTTAAAATATAACAAAGAAAATCTTATTAATCCGTCAAAATGGAGGGTAAACTAATGAGTAAACTCATTACAACCTACAACTCAAATACTTGGGAAACGGAGGATGTTTTTTACTCTGGGAAGTGGAGTGTTCCATTTGAAAATGAAAACAAAATTCAAAAACAAAATATTCTTGACTACCATTGGTCAGATGTTTCAAAATTATCAAAAGATTATCTTTATTTAAGAAAAGTTCATAAAGATTGTTTAGAAAATTTTACAAAAATTTTAAATGATTATCATAAACTAAATTTTAGCATTAAGTCATGGAGTTTAATTTTATCTCCATGGTTAATGAGTATAATTACGATCATTTTTGATAAATATGAAACTATTTCTTTTTCTTTAAAAAAAAATAAAAACTATAAAACTAAGGTTTTAAGTTATTCATCGAAAGATTTTATACCGTATAATTGGCTAGATTACGTTCAAAATAAAACAACAAACGATAATTGGCATCACATTATTTTTTCCGATCTTATAACAAAAATTTTTGAGAAAGATTTTTCAGTTGAAGTTATAGATAAGAAATTTTCAACTTCTAACAAAATTTATAATTTTAAGTTAAGTTTGAATGATAAAATTAAAAACTTCTTAAGCTTTAATTTTTTTTTAAAAAAAAGTAATGTTTTTCTTGATTCAAGTCATATTAGTTTTTATGACTATTTAAAAATCATATTTAATTCTAATAATAAACCTTATTGGATATCTGCTTTTTCAGAGTCTTTAAATTTACAAATTAACCCAATTAATTCTGATTTACGTTACAATTTAACAAAAAATTTCAAACTTGATGATCAAAAAAATTTCGAAAAGTACTTAAGTCAAAATATTTTTAATTTTATTCCAATGTCTTACCTAGAAAACTTTAAAAGCTATCAAGAGAAAGTTTCAAAATTCAAATTTGAAGGTAATAAAATTATTTCAAGAGGTGCTCATTTTTCAAATGATTTATATAAACTTTGGTGTTCTCATCAAATTGAAAAAGGTAAAAAACATTATATTTCTTTCCATGGTGGTGGGGTGCCTTTAAAAGATTTAAATTTTGAGTATGAATATAAAATTGCTAATAAAATATTAATACATAGCAAAATTGTTAAAAATAATCAGGTAAGATTGCCTTTTTTAAATAGGATACCAAAGATTAATTATAAAAAAGACTCAAAAAAAATTTTGTTAATAACCAAACCAAACTTGTCAAAATTTATTACAAGATTAAAGCTAGAGCCGGAAGGAGTAGGAGACTATGAGGATTATGAAAATCTAATGTTGTTTTCAAACCAGATAAACGATGAACTTAAACGAAATATATCAGCAAGATTTTTGCACGAAGATTGGCAATTAAAAAAACGATTCACTCAATCATTTAAAAAAGATCAGCTAGATATCAAAAATAATTATTTTTCCTCTTTAAAAAAAACAAAGATTGTAATTACATCTTATCTCTCTACTCCTTTTTCAGAAGCTCTTTCAGCAGGGGTTCCTTCGATTTGCATCTTAAGACGCGGTCAATGGGTTTTTGATGAAAAATTTAAACCTTTAATTAAAGAAATGCATGAAAATAATATTATTTTTTATAGTCCAACAGAGAGTGCGGATTATATAAATAAAAATTATCATAATATTTATGAATGGTGGAATTCAAAAAAAATTGTTTCATGTGTTGAAAATTATAAAGAACAAGCTTTTTTTAACAATGAAAAAAAAATAGAAGATTGGATAAAATTTATAAAATCTGAAAAAATTTAATTATGAAAATAGCCCTATTTGTTCAAGCAAGAATTACCTCGAAGAGATTTCCTAACAAAATATTGTCTGAGATTAACGGTAAAAAAGTAATAGAAATCCTTGTAAAAAAATTAAAAAAAATCAAATATGTAAATAAAATCGTTTTTTTAATTCCAAATACAAAAAAAAACAAAAAACTCGCAAAAATACTAAAGAAACTTGGTGTTGAGATATTTAAAGGAAGTGAAAATAATGTATTAGAAAGATATTATAAAGCAGCAAAAAAATACAATGCAAAAAATATAATACGTGTAACGTCTGATTGTCCCCTTTTGGATATTAAGTTATCGCAAAGAATTATTAAAAAATATTTATCTGGAAATTATAACTATGTTTCAAATATTACACCTCCAACATTTCCTGATGGAATGGATATTGAGATTTTTAAATTTAAAACTCTTGAGAAAGCTTGGAAAAAATCTACAACAAAGTCTGAAAAAGAACATGTTACTGAATATATGAGAAAGAATGAAAAAAAAAAATTTAATATTAAAAGTAAAAAGAATTTTAGCAAAATTAGGATAACTTTAGATTATAAAGAAGATTTAATACTCCTGAGAAAAATATTCAATCATTTTAAACCAGATATATATTTTGGTCTTAAAGAAATTATAAATTTAAATAACAAAATTCCTTATTGGTTTAATGTAAATAAAAAATATATTCAAAATGAAAAGTATTAAAAAAAGTCAAAAGCTTTATAAACGTGCAAAAAAAATAATTCCTGGTGGGAATATGCTTCTGTCAAAAAAACCAGAATTATTTTTACCAGACGGTTGGCCAGCTTATTATTTAAAAACAAAAGGATGTGAAATATGGGATCTTGATCATAATAAATTTTTTGATTTATCTTTAATGGGTGTAGGAACAAATATTCTTGGGTATTCAAATAAAAAAGTTGATTTAGCTGTAAATAAAATTATTAAGACTGGAAATTTAAGTACTCTCAATTGTAAAGAAGAAGTAGTTTTAGCGGAACAACTAATTAAAATTCACCCGTGGGCAGATATGGTTAAATTTGCCAGAACCGGTGGCGAAGCAAATGCTATAGCTATTAGAATAGCCCGAGCTGCTTCTGGTAAAGATAATGTGGCATTTTGTGGTTATCATGGATGGCATGATTGGTACTTAGCAACAAATATTAAAAGCAAAAAAAATCTTAATCAGCATCTGCTAAAAGGGATTCAAACAAAAGGTGTACCATCAAATCTAAAAGGAAGTATTTTTCCTTTTGAATATAACAATTTTAATCAATTAAAAAATTTAATTAAGAAAAATAAAATTGGTGTGATCTGTATGGAGGTGATGAGAAATGATTATCCAAAAGATAATTTTTTACAAAAAGTAAGACAAATAGCAAATAAAAATAATATTGTGTTAATTTTTGATGAGTGTACTTCGGGGTTTAGAAAAAATTTTGGGGGTTTGCATTTACATTTTAAAGTAAATCCTGATATCGCAATATTTGGAAAAGCTTTAGGAAACGGATATGCAATTACCTCAATTATTGGAAAAAGAAATATAATGGAAACTGCCCAAAAAAGTTTTATAAGTAGTACTTTTTGGACTGAAAGAATTGGTCCTGCTGCAGCGATAGAAACTTTAAATCAAATGAACAAATTAAAATCTTGGAAAATAATAGATTCTAATGGAAAATATATAATTAAGAAGTGGAAGTATCTGGCAAAAAAATATGATTTACAGTTAGAAGTAAAAGGATTGCCTGCATTATGTTCTTTTTTATTTAAATCTAAAAATAATGATAAATATAAAGCTCTTATTACTCAAGAATTGCTAAAAAAAGGATTTTTAGCCTCAAATACAGTTTACTCGAGTATCGCCCACAAAAGATATATAGTAGATAAATATCTTGAAGAACTAGAAAAAGTTTTTCTTAAAATTCAAAATTGTGAAAATGGGCAAAACATTAATAAATATTTAAACTTCGGGACTCCTCAAAAAAAATTCGAAAGGATGAACTAATAATGAAAAAAAATGAAAAAATTAAAAAAGGTCTTAAATTAATCAATCAAATACAAAAAATACGATCTAAAAATAATAAAAACTGGATGGACTTGTTAAGATTGTCTTTAAAACTTGACTTTAAAACTACATCAAAAATCTTAAAGGATATTGTAAGTGATGATAAAAAAATCTCTGATTTGGCTAAAAAAATTTACCGTTTGAAATAAATGAAAATTAAAGCCCCTTATTTAGTAGCTGAGATATCAGCTAACCACTGTGGAAAATTAGATATAGCAAAAAAATTAATTAGAACAGCTAAGGCTAATAACGCAGATGCTGTAAAACTTCAAACCTATACCCCTGACACAATGACTATAAAATCAAAAAAAAAATATTTCAAAATTAAAAGTGGATTGTGGAGAGGATATAGCTTATGGGATCTATATAATAAAGCTCACACCCCGCTTTCTTGGCACAAAGAACTTTTTGATTACGCAAAAAAATTAGGGATTACAATATTCAGCACACCTTTTGATGAAACAGCTGTAGATTTTTTAGAAAAACTAAATTGTCCAATGTACAAAATTGCATCTTTTGAAATGACTGATCTACCATTAATCAAAAAAGTAGCTCAAACAAAAAAAACTATGATTATTTCAACTGGTATGTCGTCTTTAGATGAAATCGATGAAACGTTTAAAGTTGCAAAAAAAAATGGTGCTAAAGAGATAATATTACTGTATTGCGTAAGCAACTATCCCGCAAAAAATAAAGATTTTAATTTAAACAATATACAAATATTAAAAAATAAATTTAATTGTAAAGTTGGTTTATCTGACCATTCTCTAGATAATACGATAGCAATTTCTTCTATAGCAGCTGGTGCTGAGATTGTTGAAAAACATATCGGATTAGACGGTCAAAAAAATGGATTAGACATAAAATTTTCTTTAAAAGGAAAAAAAATTAAAGTCTTCAAAAAACTCATATCTGAGACTTATAACTCTATGGGAAAAAATTTTTTTTATAGAAACCCTTCTGAGGAAAAAAGTAAAATTTTCAGAAGATCTATATTTGCTGTTAAAGACATTAAGGTTGGAGAAAAATTTACCAAAAAAAATATTAGACGAATAAGACCTGGGTACGGTCTGGAGCCAAAATTATTTGATAAAATTTTAGGAAAAAAATCAAAAAACAATATTAATGCTGGTGATCCGCTTAAGAAAAAACACATAAAGTAAATATGAGCACCAAATATTTTTATAATTTAGGTAAAAAAAAGTTATTTCCAATTTGTAGAAGCCTAACAGGAAAAGGTAATGAAAAAACTTTATCAATTATAAAAAAAACTTTAGGAAAATTAAAGATTATAAAATTTCGTTCAGGCAAAAAAGTTTATGATTGGAAAATTCCAAACGAATGGAATGTAAAAGATGCATATGTTCTTGATAAATTTAATAAAAAAATAATCGATTTTAAAAAAAATAATTTACATTTGGTTGGTTATTCCTCACCTCAAAAAAATAACTTAGTAGAAAAAAGAAAATTTTTTCAACACCTACATACTCTCCCAGATCAAATTCATGCAATACCTTATGTAACGTCGTATTATAAAAAATATTGGGGATTCTGCATTAGTGAAAAAACTAAAAAATTATTTAATGCAAAATACAAAAGTAAAGATAAATTTAAAATTTTAATAAATACTAAATTTAATAAAAAAGGTAAAATGCTAGTTGGAGAATATTTCATAAAAGGAGAGTCTCCTCAAGAAATATTGATATCAACTTACATATGTCACCCATCTTTAGCGAATGATAATCTTTCAGGCATTTTAGTTGCTCTAAATTTAGTAAAACATTTTAAAAAAATTAAAAATTTAAAAAAATCTCTAAGATTTGTTTTTTTACCAGAAACAATTGGTTCTATAGCTTACTTAAATAAAAATTTAAATTTATTAAAAAAAAATGTTATCGGTGGATACAATTTAACTTGTTTGGGTATTTCTTCACAACATTCATATATTCCTTCAAAATATAAAAACAGTCCTTCCGATTTCGCGTTAAAAGAGTCTTACAAAAAATTAAAAATTAAACCAAAAAAATACTCTTTTCTTGATAGAGGATCTGATGAGAGACAATATAATTCTCCAGGCATTGATTTGCCAATCACTACTGTATTTAGATCAAAATTTGCTACTTTTAAAGAATATCATACCTCAATGGATAATTTTGAATTTTTAAGTTCAAAAGCGTTAGATGATAGCTATAAAGTTATAAAAAAATCAATACAAATAATTTTAGCAAAAAAATATCCTAAATCCAAAGTTCTGGGTGAACCGTTTATGAGTAAAAGAGGGATGTATCCAACAATATCAAAAAAAAATAATGTTTATCTGAGTAGCAAGTTATTAGATTTTTTACAATATTCAGACGGAAAAAATGATCTCAAATCAATTTCAAAGCTTATAAAATTGAATTTAGATGAAACACAAAAATGTTTAAAAATATTAATAAAAAATAATCTAATTGAAATATAAATATTATATATTTTTTAAATTTTTTACCTTTAGATAAATTTTTTATAAGACAAAATTTTTTTATCCCAATTTCTAAATTTTTTAGGTAGGTCAGATTTTTTATGAAATGTATATTTTTTACCTTGTTTTTTCGTTTTATAAGTATTGTTTAATATTTTTTTTAAATTTCTTTTAAATAGATTTTCAATTTCTTTAAAAAGAATTTTATATGTTGATTTAAAAGTTAAGGACTTAGTTGCTTTAAAATTAATTTTTTTTTGGTATAAGATAGGTCCTGTGTCAATTCCTTTATCTATCTCATGAATAGTAACCCCTGACTGAGTATTATCAACAAAACTCCAAAAATTAGGATAAGCTCCTCGATTAAAAGGAAGATAAGATAAATGTAAATTTATTATCGGCCTTTTAGCAGATCTTAGAATTTTCTTTGAAATGATTTTTCTATAACCAAAGGAAATATAAATATCGTTTTTTTTCAAATCTTTTGTTAGAAGCTGACGTTTAAGATTAATAACTTTGCATCCATTTTTTTCTAACAATGAGATTAATTTTGTTTTTTTTCTATCGTAACCTAAAAATAAACATTTTATCATTTAAAACTGGGCTTTTAATTTTTTAAAAATTTTTTTCAGTGCATAAATCAAGCCAATTGAGCTATTAGTACTGGTCAGCTACACGCGTTACCGCGCTTCCACATCCAGCCTATCAACGTAGTGGTCTACTACGGCTCTATAGGAAGAACTAGTTTTGAGGTGGGTTTCCCACTTAGATGCTTTCAGCGGTTATCCCGTCCATACTTAGCTACCCGGCACTGCAGCTGGCGCTACAACCGGTCCACCAGTGGTATGTTCATCCCGGTCCTCTCGTACTAGGGACAAATCCTCTCAATTCTTCTACACCCATGGCAGATAGGGACCGAACTGTCTCACGACGTTCTGAACCCAGCTCACGTACCACTTTAATTGGCGAACAGCCAAACCCTTGGGACCTGCTCCAGCCCCAGGATGTGATGAGCCGACATCGAGGTGCCAAACACCCTCGTCGATATGGACTCTTGGAGGGTATCAGCCTGTTATCCCCGGCGTACCTTTTATCCGTTGAGCGATGGCCCTTCCACTCAGAACCACCGGATCACTATGACCGTCTTTCGACTCTGCTCGACTTGTAAGTCTCGCAGTCAGGCAGGCTTATGCCATTGCACTCTACGAACGATTTCTGACCGTTCTGAGCCTACCTTCGCACGCCTCCGTTACTTTTTGGGAGGCGACCGCCCCAGTCAAACTACCCACCATACAATGTCTTGCTGCCGGATTACGGCAAGCAGTTAGATGTCAAGAATAATAAGAGAGGTATTTCACTGGTGACTCCATTTCAGCTGACGCCAAAACTTCAAAGTCTCCCTCCTATGCTAAACATATCATTCCTAACACCAATATAAAGTTGTAGTAAAGGTGCACGGGGTCTTTCCGTCTAACCACGGGAACTCCGCATCTTCACGGAGAATTCAATTTCACTGAGTTGATGTTGGAGACAGCGGAGATATCGTTACGCCATTCATGCAGGTCGGAACTTACCCGACAAGGAATTTCGCTACCTTAGGACCGTTATAGTTACGGCCGCCGTTCACTGGGGCTTCAGAAATTAGCTTGCACTAATCGCATTAACCTTCCAGCACCGGGCAGGCGTCAGACCCTATACATCCACTTACGTGTTAGCAGAGCCCTGTGTTTTTGATAAACAGTCGCATCTCCCTGGCTTGTGCCACCCACTTATAGTTGCCTAAAAATGGGTCCTCTTTCTTCCGAAGTTACAGAGGCATTTTGCCGAGTTCCTTCAACATCATTCTCTCAAGCGCCTAATTATACTCTAATAATCCACCTGTGTCGGTTTAGGGTACGATCCTATGATGGAGCTATTTCCTGGGACTTTTTCACAGCTAACTCAATCCATTAAGAGTTAACAATTTACAAAATCCGTCACTACCATCGGGTCAAGGAATATTAACCTTGTTTCCATCGTCTACGGCTCTCGCCCTCGACTTAGGGGTCGACTAACCCTGCGCGGATTAACCTTGCGCAGGAACCCTGGGATTTTCGGCGACAGAGTTTTTCACTCTGTTAATCGTTACTTATGTCAGCATTCGCACTTCTGATACCTCCAGGATCCCTCACGGGTATCCCTTTACAGGCTTACAGAACGTTCCGCTACCAGATATAATTTCCGAAGAAATTATAAATCCACAGATTCGGTACATGATTTGAGCCCCGTTACATCTTTGGCGCAGAAACTCTATTAGACCGGTGAGCTGTTACGCTATCTTTAAAGGATGGCTGCTTCTAAGCCAACCTCCCGGCTGTTAAGGAATCTCCACATCCTTTCACACTTAATCATGATTTAGGGACCTTATCTGGTGATCTGGGCTTTTTCCCTTTCGACCATGGACCTTAGCACCCACAGTCTGTCTGCTGAGGTAAAATGTTTGGCATTCGGAGTTTTATGAGGGTTGGTAAAGATTTCTCTCCCCTAGCCCCTTTAGTGCTCTACCTCCAAACATCAATTTACTCAACGCACTACCTAAATAGTTTTCGCGGAAAACCAGCTATCTACGAATTTGGTTGGCCTTTCACCCCTTACCACAAGTCATCCAAAGACTTTTCAACGTCAACTGGTTCGGTCCTCCGGCAAGTGTTACCCTGCTTTCAACCTGCTCATGGTAAGCTCATTCGTTTTCGGGTCTAATTCATACAACTTGCGCCCATTTAAGACTCGCTTTCGCTACGCCTACACCTTACGGCTTAAGCTTGCTGGATAAATTAAGTCACTGACCCATTATACAAAAGGTACGCCGTCACTCTAAAAAGAGCTTCGACTGTTTGTAGGCATACGGTTTCAGGTTCTATTTCACTCCCCTAATAGGGGTTCTTTTCACCTTTCCCTCACGGTACTAGTTCACTATCGGTCACTGAAGAGTATTTAGGCTTAGAGGGTGGTCCCCCTATATTCAAACAAGATTACACGTGTCTCGCTCTACTCAAGAACAATATTAAGCGTTACTCCTACGGGACTATCACCCTCTATGGTTAGTTTTTCCAAACTATTTAGATTATCTCAACATTGTTACTGGCCTATTCCGCTTTCGCTCGCCACTACTAACGGAATCTCAATTGATTTCTTTTCCTCCGGTTACTTAGATGTTTCAGTTCTCCGGGTTAGCTCTTTAAACCTATGAATTCAGTTTAAAGTACCACATAAAGTGGTGGGTTGTCCCATTCGGAAATTTTCGGATCAAAGCCTGCATACAGCTCCCCGAAACTTATCGCAGTATACCACGTCCTTCATCGCCTTTCAGTGCCTAGGCATCCGCCATACGCCCTTAAACGCTTGATTTATGCACAGAAAATAATTTTCTGTCTAAATTAAATTTTTATTCAAATGTTCATCTATTCGAACATTTGTAGATTGTTCATCTATTCGAACAATCGGATATAGATATTGTTTGATTGTTCGTCTTAACTTTTTTGAACAATCAAAATTGATATTCGTTATTTACAATTTAAAAAAACTAAAAGTGTCAAAATTGGTGGAGGATAGCGGGATCGAACCGCTGACCTCCTGAATGCAAATCAGGCGCTCTCCCAGCTGAGCTAATCCCCCATGAAAAATGGTGGGCCGAGCACGACTCGAACGTGCGACCTCACCCTTATCAGGGGTGCGCTCTAACCACCTGAGCTACCGGCCCCTAAGCACATTTATGAGACACTTTAATAATCAAGAAGAGAAATGAGGACGGCCACATTAACTTAATTTTTTTAGACCAAATGAAATTTTTGGTCTTCCTTAGAAAGGAGGTAATCCAGCCGCAGGTTCCCCTACGGCTACCTTGTTACGACTTCACCCCAGTTGCTGATCGTACCGTAGTCAAAGGTATAAGCTTTGCCTTAAGGTGTAACCAACTTCCATGGTGTGACGGGCGGTGTGTACAAGACCCGGGAACGTATTCACCGCGGCGCGCTGATCCGCGATTACTAGCAATTCCAGCTTCATGCACTCGAGTTACAGAGTACAATCCGAACTGAGACACATTTTTGGGATTAGCTAGGAGTCGCCTCTTTGCTTCCCATTGTAAGTGCCATTGTAGCACGTGTGTAGCCCAACACATAAGGGCCATGAGGACTTGACGTCATCCCCACCTTCCTCCAGCTTATCACTGGCAGTTCTTTTAAAGTGCCCAACTAAATGGTGGCAACTAAAAGTAGGGGTTGCGCTCGTTGCGGGACTTAACCCAACATCTCACGACACGAGCTGACGACAGCCATGCAGCACCTGTGTTTCGTCCAGCCAAACTGAAAAGCCTAATCTCTTAGGCTCGCGACGAACATGTCAAGTGTTGGTAAGGTTCTGCGCGTATCTTCGAATTAAACCACATGCTCCACTGCTTGTGCGGGTCCCCGTCAATTCATTTGAGTTTTAACCTTGCGGTCGTACTCCCCAGGCGGTGTGCTTAATGCTTTCGCTGCGACACTGAAAAATATATTTCCAACGTCTAGCACACATCGTTTACGGCATGGACTACGAGGGTATCTAATCCTCTTCGCTACCCATGCTTTCGCTCCTCAGTGTCAGTAGTGACCCAGTAAGTTGCCTTCGCATTTGGTGTTCTTTCTAATATCTACGAATTTCACCTCTACACTAGAAATTCCACTTACCTCTATCACACTCTAGCTAAAAAGTTTTGATGGCAGTTCCAAGGTTAAGCCTTGGGATTTCACCATCAACTTTTTTAACCACCTACGAGCTCTTTAAGCCCAGTAATTCCGAACTACGCTAGGTCCCTTCGTATTACCGCGGCTGCTGGCACGAAGTTAGCCGGACCTTCTTATTCGGGTACAGTCATTTTCTTCCCCGACGAAAGAGTTTTACAACCCAAAGGCCTTCTTCACTCACGCGGCATCGCTGCATCAGGGTTTCCCCCATTGTGCAAGATTCCCCACTGCTGCCTCCCGTAGGAGTCTGGGCCGTGTCTCAGTCCCAATGTGGCTGGTCTTCCTCTAAGAACAGCTATTGATCATTGCCTTGGTAAGCTTTTACCTTACCAACTAGCTAATCAAGTGCGGGCTCATCTTTCGGCGTTAAAACTTTCCCTGTAAAGGCTTATTCGGTATTAGCACAAGTTTCCCCGTGTTATTCCAAACCAAAAGGCAGATTCCCACATTATACTCACCCGTTTGCCACTCAGTATTGCTACTGCGTTCGACTTGCATGTGTTAGGCGTGCCGCCAGCGTACGTTCTGAGCCATGATCAAACTCTCAAGTTTAATAACGGCGCACACTAGCTTTAATAATTTTAGATATACTAAAATTACTTTCGTTAAAGTGTGTACGACAATTTCTTTATTAACCTAGCCGTCCACACTTCTCTTCTTAAAAATTTACAATTTAAAAAAGCTTAGATTTATCCTTAAAATCTACACACCTTTAGCGCTAATAATAAATATTTGCATTGAGGTGAGCGGTGTTTTTATTACAATTATGTGATAAGTCAAGGCGTATATTAGTAACAAAAGTCAGCAAATATAGGCTTTTTTTGTCCTTCTCCCATTGCAAAGCTTATACAATTTTTATAGAAAACAACTATGACGTTAGATCAAATTTTTAGTCGTTTTTTCAGAATATTTAGAGGAATAAAAGATAAGGATATAAGAGGATATAATTTTAAGAGTTGGGGTTATTTTTTTTATTCATTCTTAGTAATCTTATTTTTTTTAATTTTTTTAATAATCTTTAATCTAATCAATCAAAAAAATAAACAAGAAATTGACAATTTCAATCTAGTAGTAAAATCTGAAAAATTTAAAAATTTGGGAGAATACTTTATATCAAAGATAAATAGCCCTTATAAAGAAGTAAAATATTTAATTGAAAATAATGATAGTGTTGAAAAAATTCTAAAAAAATTTGAAATTAATGCTGATGATATAAAAATTATATCAAATAACTTAAAGCAAAAAAAACTAACTAATATATACGCTGGTAAAAAGCTTTCATTAGTATTAAAAAGATTAGAAGATGGTTCTAATATTGTTGTAAGTCTTGTTTATCCTAAAAGTAATACTTCAAGCATTGAAATAAGAAGAAGTCAAAATAATTTTATCATTAAAGAGAATATACTTAAACTTTATAAAAAAGAGGTAGTTGTAAAAAATAAAATAAAAAATAATTTATATAGTTCGGCTATAGAAGTTGATATTGAACCAAATATAATAGTAGAATTTGCTAGAATTTTTGGTTTTGAGGTGGATTTTCAAAGAGATATTAGAAAAGGTGATTGGTTTGAGATCTTATATGAAAGATTTGAGGATGATAACAATGTTGTTAAAGATACTGGTAAAATAATTTATGCTTCCATGTTTGTTAATGGTGATGAAATTAATCTTTACAATTTCAAAGATGATAAAGAAATTGGCTTTTATGATATAAAAGGAAAAAGTATTGTAAAATCTTTAATGAAAACTCCTATTAATGGAGCTCGTTTATCTTCTTCTTATGGTATGAGAAAACATCCAATTCTAGGTTATAATAAAATGCACAAAGGAACAGACTTTGCTGCACCAAGTGGAACTCCGATTATGGCATCTGGCACAGGAAAAATTACTAGAGCAAGGTGGTGTGGTGGTGGTGGAAATTGTGTAAAAATAAAACACAACTCTACATATGAAACTGTATACGCTCACATGAAAAGTTTTGCTCGAGGTATTAAAGAGGGAAAAAGAGTTAAACAAGGTCAAATAATTGGTTATGTTGGGTCAACAGGACTTTCAACTGGACCTCATCTTCATTATGAAGTGATAGTTAATGGTCGAAAGGTAAATTCACAAAAACTCAAGCTTCCTTCAGGAAAAATTTTAAAAGGAACAGCCAGAGAAGAGTTTGAATTAGCCAGAATTAAAATTGATCTTAAATTGTCTGAATTAAGATAAATATCTTTTTTCTAATTTTAATTAATTTGAATTTTTTGATAAGTCTTTTGTAGATGTATCAACTGGATTATTGTTTTTATCATCTTTTGAAATATCTTTGTTTCTTTCATTCAGTTCTGACAATCTTCTAGAATAATGATCTGCATGTTGTAAATAATTTTCAACTAAAACTGGGTCTCCGTTGCTTTGAGCATCTTTTGCTAATTGTTGAAATTTTTGCATAGTTTTTTCTACATTATGAGGATTATTCATAGAACCATTTCTATTAAAATTTAAATTTCCGTTACTATTAAAATTGGTTCCATTGTTTGAATTCATAGAGCCATTTCTACGTCTAAAATTATTTCTTTGAGGTCTAGGTCTAAAATTTCTTCTTCTATTATTATTCATTAATTATGGATTTTATTATAATTTTATTTTTCTAATGTTGACAGTATGCATCTAATATTTTCCCGATAATCTTTAACTAAATATCTAGTCTTATATCCATTACTTCTCAATATTTTTGAAACTTTTTTAAATTGCTCATTTCCTATTTCTAAGGCGAGCATACCTTTAATTTTTAAGATATTCCTGGATTTGTAGATAACTTTTTTAATAACGTCAAGCCCATCATTTCCGCCATCTAAAGCTAATTTAGGTTCAAATTTTTTAATATCCTCATTTAAATTTTTTATATCTTTTCTCTTTATATAAGGAGGATTAGATACAATTAGGTCAAATTTATTGTGGTAAATATCATCTAAAGATCTTTTACAAAATTTAGTTCTTTCAGTTAATTTATGTTTTCTTGAATTAGCTCTAGCTATTTGTATTGCTTTAGAAGATATATCAATACCTGTTCCTTTTGAGTTTTCCAATTCACTTAATATGCTTAATAAAATACAGCCCGTCCCTGTTCCGATATCTAAAATAAATATATCTTTTTTTTTAAAAATTTTTACTATTTTTTCAACCATTAATTCTGTTTCTGGTCTTGGTACCAATGTATTTTTGCTCACAAGAAAACTTTTGCTCCAAAACTCTTTTTCTTCTAAAATATAAGCTATAGGTTCTTTTGAGGATCTCCTGTCAATAAGTTTTAGAAAATTACTAATTTCTCGTGGCTTAATTTTTTGCTTTAAATTAATTAATAGTTCTTCCCTAGATTTATTTAAAACTCTAGAAAGCAAAATCTCTGAGTCTAGTTTGTGTGAATAAATTTTTTTATTTTTTAAAAGTGTTGAGCCACTGTTTATTAATTCTAAGATTTCCATTATTTTAAATTCTTAAGTTTTATATCTTGTTCTTTTAATCTTAGTTCTTGATTCATTTCTTCGTGAATTTCTCCACTTAAAAATTCATCAAGTTTATGCAAAGTAAGATTAATCCTATGATCAGTTACTCTTCCTTGGGGGAAATTATAAGTCCTGATTCTTTCAGACCTATCTCCTGTGCCAATCTGGTTTCTTCTATTGCTTGATCGTTCTTGATCTTTTTTTCTTTTTTCAGCTTCATAAACTCTTGATCTTAAAATTTTTAAAGCTTTAGCTTTATTTTTGTGTTGAGATTTTTCATCTTGTTGGCTTACAACTACGCCTGTAGGAATATGAGTAATTCTAACAGCGCTATCCGTAGTATTAACCGACTGTCCGCCTGGACCTCCTGCTCTAAAAACATCTATTCTTAAATCTGATTCTTTAATTTGTATATCAACATCCTCTGCTTCAGGTAAAACAGCAATTGTTGCTGCCGAGGTGTGAACCCGTCCCTGTGTTTCTGTTTTAGGAATTCTTTGTACTCGATGAACTCCAGACTCGTATTTTAAATAGGAGTAAATATCATTTCCGCTAACAGAAAATATAACTTCTTTAAAACCTCCAGCTTCACTTTTAGAAATGCTGATAATTTCCAATTTCCATTTTTTTTTTGAACAAACTTTTTCATACATTTTGAAAAGATCTGAACAAAAAAGAGAGGCTTCTAGTCCTCCTGTGCCTGCTCTAATTTCTACTATTGCATCTTTATCATCATCATCATCTTTTGGAAGTAAAAATATTTTTAATTTATTTTCATAATCTTTTTTCTTAATCTTTAATTGGTTTAAATCTTTCTCTGCCATCTCAACCATTTCAGAGTCACTATTTTGATCTTGAATTATCTGCTCCAAATCTTTTTTTTCACTTTCAAACTTTACAAACTCTCTAGCATATAAAATTACATGACCTAAGTTTGAGTATTCTTTAGACTTCTTAGCAAATAGCTTTGTATCGATGTTTCCCGATGATAACTCTTTTTCTAAATTATCGTACTTTACAATAATATCTTGCACTTTTTCTATAGGTATCATTATTTAATGATTTTTTTCTTTAACTTTTTCTTCAACTAGCTGAACAACTTTATTTATTATCTCTGAGCTTGCAACTTTGGTGTGTGGTATGCCTGATAAATATAGAAGATTATTATCTTGCCCACCACCTGTTAAGCCAATTTCTGTTTGTGAAGCTTCACCCGGACCGTTAACTACACATCCTATTATGGATAGGGTAATTGGTTTTTTTATGTGAGATAGCTTTTTTTCTAATTCTTTTACTGTTTCAATCACTGGAAAAGCTTGGCGAGCACAAGAAGGACAAGAGATAATATTCACTCCTCTTGATCTAATGCCCAACGATTTTAAAATTTCGTAGCCAGCTTTTATCTCATCTACTGGATCTGAAGAAAGTGAAACTCTTATTGTGTCTCCTATGCCTTCCATTAAAAGCTGACCAATTCCAATTGAGGATTTTATGCTGCCTGTAAGAAGTCCTCCTGCCTCTGTTACTCCTAAATGTAAAGGATAGTTACAAACCTTTGACAATTTTTTATATGCTTTAACTGTTAAGAAAACATCAGAAGATTTAACGCTAATTTTAAAGTTAAAAAAATTATTATCCTCTAGCAATTTTACATTATACATTGCGCTCTCTACAAGAGCATCTGGGCAAGGCTCTTTATATTTTTCAAGCAAAGTTTTATCCAATGAGCCAGCGTTTACACCAATTCTTATAGAACAATTATTATCTTTAGCAGCTTTGACTACTTCTAAAATTCTGTGACTAGATCCAATATTTCCGGGATTAATTCTCAAACAACTTGCGCCCAATTTTGCTGCTTCTATAGCTCTTTTATAATGGAAATGTATGTCAGCTACAATTGGAGCTTTTACTTCTTTGACTATATCTTTAAGCGCTTTAGTAGAGTCTTCGTCCGGACAAGAAACTCTAACTATATCTGCACCAGCCTCCTCTAGTGAATGAATTTGTTTTATAGTTTCTTTTATATTTGTTGTAAGTGTGTTTGTCATAGATTGGACAGTAATTTCAGAATCTCCTCCTACTGAGATATTGCCAACTTTAATTTTTTTAGTTTTTTTTCTATTAATTGTTCTATGTGGTCTAATATCCATTTTAATCTAAATCAAAAGCAGTATGTAATTTTTTTACAGCTTTTAAAGTATCATCTTCATTAATAATTACTGACAACTTAATCTCTGAAGTTGAAATAGCTAATATGTTAATTTTTTCCTCAGCCAAACTTCGAAACATTTTGTAAGTTATACCCGGTGTAGAGACCATTCCTGCGCCTACAATTGAAATTTTGGAAACCTTGTTATTATGGCTCATGTTTTCATATTTAATATTTTTATTTTTTTTTAATATCTCTATAGCTTTCAAAAGATCATCTCTTTTAATTGTAAAAGTAATATCAGTAATTTTTTGATCTGAAGAAATATTTTGTATAACCATATCAACATTTATCTGATTTTTGCCTAGTGGCTCAAATATATTTGCTGCAACTCCAGGCTTATCTTGTACACCTGTCAAAGTAATTTTAGCATCATTTTTTGAATAAGCTACACCTGTAACACTTTTAGTATAATCTAAATTTTCTTGATCAAAAATTTTTGTTCCTTCCCTATTAGTAAATGTAGATTTCACTTCAAGAGGAATATTATACATCATAGCAGTTTGCACAGCTGATGATTGCATAACTTTTGCTCCCAATGAAGATAGCTCGAGCATTTCATCATAAGAAATTTTATCTATTTTTTTTGCTACTGGTATTTTTTTTGGGTCAGTAGAATAAACTCCATCTACATCAGTATATATTTCACAAGTATCTGCGTTAAATATTTTAGCAACTGCCACAGCAGTAGCATCTGAACCACCTCTGCCAATTGTAGTCACATCTCCAGTTTTAGAAACTCCCTGAAATCCAGGAATTATCGCAACTCCTTTTTCTGATAAAAATTTATTAATTTCTTTAATATTGATATTTATAATTCTAGAATTTGAATGTTCTCCTTCTGTCAAAATTGGTATTTGCCAGTTAAGCCAAGATTTTGACTTAACACCAAAATTAATTAATGCCCCTGCTAATAAAGCAGTTGTCACCTGTTCTCCAGAGCTTAAAAGTACATCAAGTTCTCTTTTATTAAAATTTTCACAAATAGTTTTAGATTGTTTTAATAATTCATTGGTTTTACCAGACATTGCAGAAACTACTGCTATAACTTCATTACCTGAGTCATGTTCTTTTTTTACAATTTTTGCCACATGTAAAATTCGCTCAATAGTTCCTACGGAAGTCCCACCAAATTTTAATACTTTTTTTGCCATTGTTAGATTTTAATATAATATAAATAGAATTTAATTTAGTATAATTAATACATTAAGAATAGATGACTACAATAAATAAAGAGGAAATTCAAAAGTTTTCAAAATTAGCTGACCAATGGTGGGATGTAAATGGTAAATTTAAACCCTTACACATGTTTAATCCCATAAGAATTGAATATATTTTAGAGGAAATTTCAAAACACTTTAAGTTAAATAAAACCAAAACACTTTTACTTAAAAATTTTGAAATTCTTGATATTGGTTGTGGAGGAGGATTAATAAGTGAACCAATGGCTCGCTTAGGTGGCAATGTAACCGGTATAGATGCCTCAGAAAAAAACATAAAAGTTGCTTCTCTCCATAGTAAAGAAAGTAATTTAAAAATTACATATATAAATAAATCACCAGAGCAATTAGATGAAAAAGAAAAATTTGATATAATTTTAAATCTTGAAATTGTTGAACATGTTGATAATTTAGATCTATATCTTAGCTCTTGTTATAAATTATTAAAAAAAAATGGGTTAATGTTCACCGCAACAATTAATAGAACATTTACATCTTATATTAAGGCAATAATTGGTGCGGAGTATATATTAAGATGGCTACCTATCGGAACTCATGATTGGAACAAATTTATTAAACCAGAAGAAATGCAAAAAAAATTAACTGATAAAAATTTTTTCACAAATAATATTAAAGGCTTAGAATTTAATCCTGTTTTTAATAAATGGAAACAATCTGAAAATCTCTCAGTAAATTATATTATTTGTAGTTTTAAAAATTAATTATCTTTGCTAACCCAAGGTATACTTAATAAATCTATGCCTTCTTCCTCTAACTCTTTTTTTTCTTCTGGAGTGGTTGTTCCATAAATCCTTTTCTTGGTTTCTTTGTCATAATAAACATCTCTTACTTTTTCGCTAAACTTGTCTCCAACAAATTCAAAATTTTTTTCGATATGCTTTCTAAGTTTTATTAGTTGATTTTTCTCATTTAAAAGTTTTTGATCTAAAAGATTTATTTTATCTTCTTTTAATTTTGTTCCAGAAACCATTGGTGACATAATTGATTTTTGAATTTTATTAGAAGAACAATAAATACATTCTAATAATTTTTTTTTATTTAATTTATTGAATTCATTAGAATCTGAGAACCAACTTTCGAATTCATGATTATTATCACATTTAAGATTATATTTTATCATTAAAATATATTGTGCATTTTATTTACTAATTTCTATAGTCTGCATTAATATCTATATAGTCGTGAGTAAAATCACAAGTATAGCACTCGAATGCATCACTGCCTAATTTTAAATTTACTTCAATAACTATTGAGTCCCATTGCATATACTCTTTTAACTTTTCTTCATTATAACTATCTGCAATTTTTCCGTTCTCGGCAACAATAAAATTTCCTAATTTAATTTTTAGTTTCTTGGGGTCAATCATCTCACCTGATTTACCTATTCCCATAATAATTCTTCCCCAATTAGGATCTTCTCCTGCTACAGCTGTTTTAATTAATGGAGAATTTGCAATTGAAAAAGCAATCTTTTTAGCGCTACCTAATGATTTAGCATTAATAACTTTTACTGTTAAAAATTTTTTTGCACCTTCTCCATCAACTACAATTTGTTTTGCAAGATTTAAACATAGCTTCTTTAAACTTAATTCAAATTTCTGAATTATTTTATCATTTAAAGAAAGATTTTGACCTAACTTAATCGCTCTTGTTGAAAACAAAGACACCATATCATTTGTTGATTGATCACTATCAACAGTTATTGCATTAAATGTATTGGCAACTGCTCTTTTTAAAAGTGATCTTAATAAATTTGAACCTATGTCTGCATTAGTAAATACAAATGATAACATTGTTCCTAGATTTGGAGCAATCATCCCTGAGCCTTTTGCGATCCCACATATTTTGATTAATTCATCTCCAAATATAATTTCTTCATAGGCTACTTTTGGTTTTGTGTCAGTTGTCATCATGCCTGAGGCAACTTTCAGCCAAAATAATTTATTATGTTCTTTTTTTAGTTTTTCAACTAGATCTGGTAAAGCATCTTTTATTTGATCAACTGGAAATTCCTCACCTATCACTCCCGTAGAGGCAAAAATTAAATCTTTTATTCTAACTGTTTCTGAAGTGCCTCTTTCTGATTTTGATTCTTTTAAAGTTAAAATTCTTGATAAATTTTTTGCTATAATATCTAAACTTTCTTTTCCTTGCTTTCCTGTAAAAGTATTTGCGTTTTTGGTGTTTACCATTAAGCCTTTTATTGATTTCTTGTGAGAACTATTGTTCCAAGCTATAGTTTCTGAAATTATACTGTTGGTAGTTGTAACAGTTGCGTAATTAGCGCCTCTACTAAAATAAAATAATGATAAATCATCTCTTCCATTCCCATATAGATCAGCAGATACTGAGGACATTTCAAGCCCTTCTAACTGTTTTAGGTTTTGAAACTCCCCCATTTTCGACATTTTATTTTTATCGCTCAGGAAGTTTTTTAAGTTTATCGTCATAATTACTATTTAATTTAGATTATAAATACATATATAGAAGTATAATGAATGTATTTACAAGAACATTTAGTAAAATATTTAAAAGCTCTAATCAAGCGGAATTAGATAAAACAAAAAATTTAATTTCAGCCATAAACAGTAAAGAGAATTCAATAAAGTCACTGTCTGATGGTGAGTTTAAAGAAAAAACATTAAACCTAAAACGATCAGTTCAAGAAGGAGGCTCGGTAGATAGTGTTATTGCAGAAAGCTTTGCCTTGGTTAGAGAGGCTGCAAGAAGAACCTTGGGAGAAAGGCATTATGATGTTCAGTTAGCTGGAGGAATAATTTTGCATCAAGGTAAGATCGCTGAAATGAAAACTGGTGAAGGAAAAACACTAGTCTCTACTCTTCCTGCATACCTCAATTCATTAACTGGTAAAGGAGTTCATATTGTTACGGTAAATGATTATTTGGCGAAAAGAGATTCTGAATGGATGGGCAAGATATTTAATTTTTTAGGAACTTCAACCGGATGTATAACGGGTGATCTAGACGACATACAAAGACAAAAAAATTATAAATGTGATATTACATATGCTACTAACAATGAGTTAGGTTTTGACTACCTTAGAGATAACATGAAATATGAGCTTCATGAGATGGTCCAAAGAGATCATAATTATTGTATCGTAGATGAAGTTGATAGTATTTTGATCGATGAGTCTAGAACTCCATTAATCATCTCTGGGAAATTAGAAGATAAAACTAATCTCTATTCAATTTCTAATGAGTTCACCAAACATTTGCAAAAACATGATTTTGAATTAGATGAAAAAAATAAAAATGCAATTTTAACTGATCAAGGAATAGATAAGATTGAAAAATTATCTATTCAAAAAAAAATTCTTAAAAATAATAATTTTTATGATCCAGAAAATTTAAGTCTTGTTCATCATATGAATCAAGCTTTAAAAGCTAATTTGCTTTTTCAAAAGGATAAGGACTATATAATTAGAGATGGAAAAGTACAAATTATTGACGAATTTACTGGTAGAGTTTTAGATGGTAGAAGATTTTCTGACGGATTACACCAGGCATTAGAAGCAAAAGAAAACGTTCAAATTGAGGAAGAAAACCAAACATTAGCTTCGATCACTTATCAAAATTATTTTAGATTATACAAAAAATTATCCGGCATGACTGGGACGGCTGCCACAGAATCTGAAGAGTTTTATGATATTTATAAACTAAATGTCGTTTCAATACCCACAAATAAAAAAATGCAAAGAAAAGATTATAATGATCAGATTTTTAGAACAGAGCCAGAAAAATATAGCGCCATTACAAATAAAATTATTGAATGCAATAATAAAGGGCAACCAGTTTTAGTTGGGACTACAAGTGTTGAAAAATCAGAAAAAATTTCTGCTTTTTTAAAGAAAAAAAAAATAAAACATAACGTTTTAAACGCCAAGCTACATGAAAAAGAGGCTAAAATTATAGCAGAGGCAGGAAAAATTAATGCTGTAACTATTGCAACTAATATGGCTGGACGTGGAACGGATATAAAATTAGGAGGAAATAAAGATTTCGTCGAAGAAGGAAAAGTTAATAATTTTGATCAAATCAAAAAGGATGAATCAAAAGTTAAAGATTTTGGGGGTTTGTTTATAATTGGTACTGAAAGACATGAAAGTAGAAGAATTGATAATCAGTTAAGAGGTAGATCCGGAAGACAGGGAGATCCTGGTAGTTCAATTTTTTTTATAAGTCTTCAAGATGAATTAATGAGAATTTTTGGGGGTGATTCCATTGATGGAATGCTAAAAAAACTAGGACTTAAAGAAAATGAGTCAATAGATCACCCGTGGATTAATAAAGCAATGGAAAGAGCTCAAAAAAAAGTTGAAGCAAGAAATTTTGATATCAGAAAAACATTAATTAAATTTGATGATGTAATGAATGATCAAAGGCAAGTTATATTCTCACAAAGACTGAAAATCTTAAAAAATAGAAATATAGAAGAAATATTAGACGATTTTTTAATTGAAGTTATAAACAATCTTGAAACTGTAAAAAATATTTATCAAAAATCAAATGATAAGAAAACTTATCTTACTTCATTAAAAAATACTTTTGGAAATGCCATGAATGATGAAGATTTGATATCTATTGCATCTTTAAACAAAGAACAATTTTCTCAAAAAATTAAAAATATATATTCATCTAAAAAGAAAAAAAGAATAGACATGATTGGTATTGAGGAAAATAGTAATCTTGAAAAAAAGATATTTTTACAAATCATTGATTTTACTTGGAGATCACATTTACAATATTTAGAGCAATTAAGACAGGTAATAGGTTTAAGATCATATGGCCAAAAAGATCCTTTATCTGAATTTAAAAAAGAAGCTTTTGCTCTTTTTGAAGGACTATTAGAAAAAATAAAAAATGATGTTATAAAGTTTTTACTTAATCTCAACATAGTTATCTCAAACCAAGAAAAAGAACAAAAAAAACAAACGGAAATGCCAACGAATAATAAAAAGATTGGAAGAAATGAAAAATGTCCCTGTGGTTCAGGGAAAAAATATAAACATTGTTGTGGCTCAGTCTAAAAAATTGGATTGTAAGCCCATTGCAGAAGAGCTTGTCTTTGTCTTCTTCTGCATTGTAAATCTCCCTCTTCACAATTCTTTTTTACAGCGGGACCATGTCTATCTCCAAATGCTTTCCATCTTTTAATTTGAATTTCATCAATTCTTGGAATTCTTCTTCCATTTTTAAATCTGCAATACCATTGGAACCAGCCCAAGGGATCTTCTTTAAAAATCCAACCTTTATGAATCCATTCTTGTCTTGATAATCCTGACTTAATCTTAAAACGATTTAGATCTACATCAAAAGTTTTGCTCATTTTAGCTTTTGCAAACCACGATTTTGGAAATTCTTTAATACTTCCATCAACAAAATAAGCTCCACCAAACACTCCTAATTCTAACATTTTTTTTGGAGTTAACTGGGGTTTAAATATTTTATAAAATTCCTTTTCATTCTTCATAGATTCATATCTCTTTTTAGATACAACCTATTTCTTTGTCTCTCTTGTATTTGCATTGAAAGACTCGGTAAATGGAATTGGAACAACAGTAGCTTCTACGGGTTTGCTAGAATATTTATTTGGCAAATGAACTTTGTATTTTTTTCCAAAATTTCCTATTGGAAATCCATTATTATTTAAATTTCCATCAAAAGGAACGTATCCCATAGCGATATTTGTTTTTTTCTCTGGGTGGTACCATGGTGATGTTATATAACCAACTGGTTTTCCTCCTTTTGAATTTGAAATTAAATAAAAATCATTCGCATAATCTTCTATGGGTTTTCCGCCTAATTCCATGCCGACAAGCTGAAGTTTATACGGTTTTTCTCCATTTTTGATTTGTTGCTTCATATTTTCTAAGGCTTCTTTACCAACGTAGTCTGTCTGTTTATTCCATTCACCTTTTCCAGATAATGATACTTGATATCCTAAATTACATTGAAATGGATTGTGTTCGTGATCCATATCTTGTCCCCAAGATAAAATTCCTGCTTGAATTCTTCTGTGGTGAGCTGGAGCTATTACCATCAGCTTATGTTTTTTTCCTGCTTTAAGCACTGCATTCCACATATCTTCAGCATACAAAGTGGCGTTTCGAAGATAAATTTCATAGCCTGCTTCACCAGAAAACCCTGATTGCGAAATTACACAACTTCTTCCTCCTACTTTTGCTTCTGCTAGACCATAAAATGGCATATTATCAAGATCAACTTGATCCCCTATTAAATCATTCATTAGCGCTTTCGATTTAGGTCCTTGAATTTGAACTGGGCACGCGTCGATTTCATCTATTTCAACATTAAATCTTTTGTCAGCATTAACGCCTTGTAAATATAAACCTATATCAGAATCTGATAAACTAAACCAAAATTCATCCTCGGCTATTCTCATTAAAACTGGGTCATTAAGAACTCCACCTTTATAATTACAAAGAATAACGTAACGGCCTCTCATTGTTGAAATTTTTGTAGCATCTCTTGTAATCACATAATCTGTAAATTTTTCTGCGTCTGGACCTTTAACTCGTATTTGTCTTTCCACAGCTACATTCCACATTGTTACATGCTTTTTAATCGCTTGGTATTCTACCATTGCTCCACCTTTTTCAGGTTTTACATATCCTCTAGGATGATAAATACGGTTATAAACTGTAGCTCTATAACATCCAGCTTTCATGGATAGGTGCCAGTAAGGTGACTTTCTTACTCGTGTAGAAATTAACATTTCTACTTTAGTTGGACCACTTTGTCTTAAATTGTAAGGAACCTGTCTATCTGATTGATCAACTGATGTTTCGTGTCTAACTTTATCGTAATTTACTTTTTCAACTTTATAAGAATTTGGTACTTTTTTAGGCATAATTATTTTGTTCCAACCATTTGTTTGTTTCCTTTAAACCTCCAAAAGTATAGATATGAAAATTATCAGTAGTTGATTTAAGATTTTCAATTAAATCATTTGGATCCTTAGGTTTTAATAAGTCTACTGCTTTTGTAGCGTTTGACTTAAGAAAGTTAAGAGAATTTTTTGCACCAACAATACTAGCAAACTTAAGTAGGCTGCTTATTTTTAAAGGCCCAGTAATCCCTACATGAACTGGCAAAGTTTGTTTAGAAATAAATTCATTGATAGGTTTAGGGTCTAATAACCATTGTGTAACAATGTAATCTGCAAATGGCATTTTATCCTTCATTGCTTTTTCTAAATCTGAATCCGATATATCAGGCGACCCGTCAGGGTGTCCAGCTATTCCTATTTTCATCCCCTTAAATAAACCTGTCTCTAATAATTGCAACGAGCAGTGGTAATCACCAATTGGTTCAGCTCCCCCTCCAATTACCAGGGCTTGTTTTACGCCAAAATCTTTACACATTGAGGTATACTCTTTTAATTCATTTAAATTTCTAATTGATCGAGCTGGAAAGTGAGGAACAGGATTAAACCCATTTTGCACAAGTTCTTTCGCTTTGTTAGCCACATGCCTAAAGTCGTTGCCAGGTAACATTGTTATGTAGACATCTTTAACCTTAGGTAAAACTGTAAGGTCTGTCTTCATTGTAATTTCTAATGAAAATTTCATATTTCTCGGGATATATCAATGAAGCCTAGGTGATGTCCAGAAAAATCAATGCAAGAAAAGTTTGACTTTGGCCTTTGATAATAGTCAAATAAATACCGAGGGAAAATGAAAATACTATGTGTTTTATACGATGATCCTAAAGGGGGAATGCCAAAAAGCTACCCCATACCTAATCTACCAAAGCTAGATAAATATCCCGATGGTATGACGTTACCAACTCCTAAAGAAATAGATTTTAATCCCGGGGAATTATTAGGATGTGTTTCAGGAGAATTGGGTTTAAGAAAATTTTTAGAGTCAAACGGTCATACATTAGTTGTAACTTCAGACAAAGACGCTAAAGGTTGTAAAGCAGATAAAGAACTTGTGGACGCTGATATTGTAATATCTCAACCTTTTTGGCCTTATTACTTAACAAGAGAAAAAATAGAGTCCGCAAAGAATTTAAAAATGGCAATTACTGCAGGTATTGGTTCAGATCACGTTGATTTGCAGGCGGCTATGGATAATAAAATAGATGTAGTTGAGGTTACATATTGCAATTCTAGGTCAGTAGCTGAACATATTGTAATGATGATTTTGTCTTTGGTGAGAGACTATCACAACCAACACAATATTGTTAATCAAGGTGGATGGAATATTGCTGATGCTGTTTACAGATCTTATGATGTAGAAGGTATGCATATAGGAACTGTAGCTGCTGGACGTATTGGTCTTGATGCGCTTAGAAAAATGAAACCATTTGATGTTCACCTGCATTATTTTGATAGACACAAATTGCCAGACTCAGTTGAAAAAGAATTAAATCTTACATTTCATGAATCAGTAGAGTCTTTAGTTAAAGTTTGTGATGTAGTAACAATTAATTGTCCACTTCATCCCGAAACTGAAAATTTATTTGATGATAAGCTAATAAGTAAAATGAAAAAAGGTGCTTACATAGTTAATACTGCAAGAGGAAAAATTTGTAATAGAGAAGCAATTGCTAAAGCTCTTAAGTCTGGCCAATTGAGCGGTTATGCTGGAGATGTATGGTTTCCTCAACCAGCACCAAATGATCATATTTGGAGATCAATGCCAAATCACGGTATGACACCTCACACTTCTGGAACTTCGTTATCTGCACAAGCTAGATATGCAGCTGGTGTTAGAGAAATTCTAGAATGTTTCTTCGAAAAAAAACCAATTAGAGATCCTTATTTAATCGTACAGAATGGCCAACTTGCTGGAATGGGTGCTCATTCTTACAGTAAAGGAAGTGCAACCGGTGGATCAGAAGAAGCAGCAAAATATAAAAAAAAGTAATCTAAAATAAACCTTCTATCTCACCTTTTTTATTCAATTTGATATTATCAGCAGATGGAACTCTTGGAAGTCCTGGCATAGTCATTATAGATCCACAAACAACTACAACAAATTCAGCTCCACTGGACAATCTAATTTCTCTTATGGACAATGTGTGGCCTGAAGGAGCTCCTTTTACTTTAGAATCTGTAGTGAAGCTATATTGTGTTTTTGCTATACAAACTGGAAATTTTCCGAATCCAGCTTGCTCTATCTTTTTTATTTGCTCTTTAATTTTTTCATCTACCTCTATATCTTTTGCTCTATAAATTTCTTTTGCAATTCTTTCTATTTTTTCTAGTATTGAGATTTCGTCAGAATACAGGTGCTTAAATTTTCTTTTGTCACTCTTCTTGCTTAATTCAACCACTTGATTGGCTAAATCTTTAGTTCCATTCCCCCCGTCTGCCCACTGCGTACAAAGACTCACTTTAACTCCAAGTTTTGAACAAAGATCCTGGATAATTTTAACTTCATTATCAGTATCTGTAACAAAATGATTAATCGCTACAACTAAGTCTAAACCAAATTTTTTAATATTCTCAATATGCCTTTCAAGGTTAGGAAGGCCTTTTTTAAGCGCCTCTAAATTTTCTTTTTTAAGATCGTCTTTCTCAACTCCGCCATGCATTTTTAAAGCTCTAATTGTTGCTACTAGTACTATGCAACTAGGTTGGATTTCTCCTTTGCGACACTTTATATCTAAAAATTTTTCAGCCCCGAGATCAGCCCCAAAACCAGCTTCTGTAACAACGTATTCAGATAATTTTAAAGCAGTTTTTGTTGCAAGTATAGAATTACAGCCGTGAGCAATATTTGCAAATGGCCCACCATGAATAATAGCTAAATTATTTTCAAGAGTTTGTACTACATTAGGCCTAATAGCCTCTTTAAGAAGTACTGTCATAGGTCCTTGGGCTTTTAAATCTTTTGCATAAACAGGCTTTTTATCTTTGGTAAAGGCTACTGTAATGTTTCCTATTTTTTTTTCTAAATCCTGAATGCTGTTTGATAAACAAAAAATTGCCATAACCTCTGAAGCAACAGTGATATCAAAACTATCATTTCTAGGTGTATTAGTTTTTAATTTTTCAAGATTAATTTCTATTTTTCTAAGTGCTCGATCATTTAAATCTAATACTCTTTTCCATACAATATTTTTGGGATCTATGTTTAATTTATTTCCCCAATAGATGTGATTGTCTATTAAAGCTGAAAGTAAATTGTGAGCAGATGTTATGGCATGAAAATCACCAGTAAAGTGTAAATTGATTTGTTCCATTGGGATTACTTGTGCATAACCGCCTCCAGCAGCTCCGCCTTTCATTCCAAATGCAGGTCCTAGACTTGGTTCTCTTAAACAAACTATAGATTCTTTTCCAATTTTATTCAGCCCATCGCTAAGACCAACAGCAATAGTTGTTTTTCCTTCACCAGCAGGAGTTGGAGTTATAGCAGTAACCAAAATTAAATTATTTTTTTTTTCTTTTAATGTAGAAATAAAATCTAAATTAAGTTTTGCTATATGACGTCCCATTGGACTAAAAACAAACGGATCGTCTGGAACATTAAATTTTTTTAAAACTTCTACGATTGGTTTTATTTTAGCTTCTCTTGCTATTTCAATATCGGATTTTGTTTTATTCATTAAATCCTTTATTAGTGGTGGCCTTGGTAAGAATCGCACTTACGACACATACCTTTTCAGGGTACTGCTCTACTACTGAGCTACAAGGCCTAAAACCTAAAAGTAATTCTACCTTTAGTTAGATCGTATGGTGTCATTTCAACCATTACTTTGTCACCCGCTAAAACTCTTATTCTATTCTTTCTTAATTTTCCAGCTGTGTGAGCTAAAATTTCATGATTG
The DNA here is from genome assembly GCA_902569785.1 of uncultured Pelagibacteraceae bacterium. Lineage (GTDB taxonomy): Bacteria > Pseudomonadota > Alphaproteobacteria > Pelagibacterales > Pelagibacteraceae > Pelagilacustribacter. Next base: position 40,959 of record CACFVO010000004.1, on the reverse strand, counting down.
TTTTCAAGCTTAACCCTAAACATAGCGTTAGGTAACAATTCTGTTACCTTGCCTTTAAATTCTAGAGTTTCTTGTTTTGCCAATTAAAAATCCTTTTTTAAATAATTTGCTAGATTTATATCTAAAGAACCTAATCTTTCAATATCTATTTTCCTAATTTCTATATCTCTATTTAAATATTTTGACATTATAAAACTTTATGTTTTGGCTTACTTTTTGAGTCCCAAGGCTCTCCTTGATCATCTAAAGTGACTTCAATTACTTCTGCAACTACTCTGATCACCGAGTCTCCAGAAAATATCAATTTCATTTCGTAGTTATTATCAGGCATTTGAATGCTTTCAATGGCAAGAAAATCTAAAAATTTATCTTTGCTCTTTTGACTTATATTTTTTGAATTAACTTCTATAACATTGTCAAATTTCAATATTGTTCTAATTCTTTTATTTTTTCTAAAAACTCCTTTTTCAACATCTTCCCACATAAATCTATTAAGTTGCATTAAAAAAATTTTATTCTTTTTTAAGTTTGCGATATCTTTGGTGCTTACTATTGAATCTTGAAGATGGGCCGATATAATTCTAAGATCTTCGTTGGTTCTAGCTATAAGTTTTAAATTTTTAACTTCCACTTTAAATTCTTTTAATACGTGCTTTGCAATTTTTCAATTTTTTTTCTAAAAATTCATAACCTCTATCAAGATGATATATTCTATTAATAATTGTTCTATTGTCTGCTGCTAGGCCAGCCAAGACTAAACTTACTGATGCTCGTAAATCTGTTGCCATCACTTCTGCTCCAGTTAACTTGGAAGGTCCTTGAATAATTGCTATCTTATTCTTTATCTCTATATTTGCTCCCATTCGCTTTAGTTCTGGAACGTGCATAAATCTATTTTCAAAAATACTTTCTTTAATTGTTGATTTTCCTTGAGCGCGAGTCATTAAAACCATTAATTGTGCTTGTAAATCAGTTGGAAAACCAGGGTAAGGATTTGTTTCAATGTTTATTTTTTTTATATTTTTACTTTTAAAAATTTCAATAGTAGATTTTTGAGTTTTTAACTTTACTCCCATTTTTTTTAAAATATTGATCTCGTTTTTAATTACTGTTGGGTCTATTTTATTGAATATAATTTTTTTACCTACAAGAGCTGCAGCTATCATATATGTACCAAGCTCAATTCTATCAAAAATAACTTCGTGATTTATATTTTTTTTAATTTTTTTACACCCAGTAATTATAATTTTTCGACCGAGAATTGTAATTTTTCCACCCAGTTTATTCAAAAATTTAATAAGATCTTTTACTTCAGGTTCTGTTGCACAATTATCAAGTATTGTTTTTCCGCTAGCATGAAATGCTGCTAGAACTGCATTTTCTGTGGCTCCTACAGAAACGTTAGGGAAAGTAATATTTGTTCCTTTTAATCCATTTTTTGCTTCGGCAATAATGTATCCATTTTTTATTTTAATTTTTGCTCCAAATTTTTTTAGTGCAAAAAGATGCAAATTAACTGGTCTAGTTCCAATTGCGCATCCTCCAGGAAGTGAAATTTTTGCTTTCTTATATTTGGCTAACAGAGGTCCTAATACTAATACTCCAGCCCTCATGGTTTTAACCAATTTATAAGGAGCCAAAGTTTTAATGTTCTTGTTTATATTTTTTATTTCAATTGTATTCTTATTTCTTAAAATGTTAGTTTTTAATCCTATAAATTTTAACAACTCTACCATTGTAAAAATATCTCTAACTAAAGGTATGTTCGTTAGTTTTGCTTCATTGGATAAAATAGTAGCTGCCAAAATTGGTAAAGTAGCATTTTTAGATCCAGAAATTGAAATTCTTCCTGATAATTCTTTTTTTCCGTTAATTAATAATTTTTGCATTCAAGATCTTAAATCTTAGGAAGAGTAACGCCTTTTTGTTTCATATATTTACCTTTTCTTTTAGCATACGTAGTAGAAGGCTTTTCATTGCCTTTAATAAATACAAATTGAGAAACGCCTTCATTAGCATAAATTTTTGCTGGCAAAGGAGTGGTGTTAGAAAATTCTAATGTCACATGACCTTCCCATCCAGGTTCCAACGGGGTTACGTTTACAATAATTCCACATCTTGCATATGTAGATTTGCCTAGACATATCACTAGTACATTGTCTGGAATTTTAAAATATTCCACTGTTCTAGCTAAAGCAAAAGAATTAGGAGGTATTATACATTCTTTTCCAATTTTTGTTACAAAACTCTCTTTCTTAAAAACTTTTGGGTCTACGATACCAGAGTTTACATTTGTAAATATTTTAAATTCATTAGAAACTCTTGCATCGTAACCATAAGACGAAAGTCCAAAAGAAATTTTTCCTTTTCTAACTTGTTTATTAACAAAAGGCTTTATCATTCCTTTTTGAGCTGCTTTTTTAATCCATTTATCTGATAGAACAGTCATCTTTTTTTTTAATTTTGCTTTTAAATTTCTTTCTTTTTTTTAAATTTTTTTTTAATGAAATCTCACGAATTTTAAATAGAGAATCTTTTTTAACAAAAGATTTCATATTAAAACTAATTTTTATCTGGGTTAGTTAAATCTTCTAGCGTTATAGGCTTATCTATATCGTGCATTTCTTTTTCTTCTGACAATTTAGGGCTATTGTTAGATCTTTTAGCTCTTCTCTGTTCTATTCGTGCTTTGCGCTTAGCCTCTTTCTTCATAGCTTTATCCCCACGTGTAGATTTGTAATCGTAGTGAATCCCCATATTAAGCGCTCCTCCATTAGATCTTATTTTTACTTCTTGAACTGATTTTATGCAAGTATCTTAATCGCATTAATTTGATAATTATAAACAATAGGGACAAAATTACGGCAACTATTACATCTTGCAAAGGTGTTGCTTCAGGAAATCCATAATTCCATAAAATCACTAAAATTAACCAGACTAACCAGTTCAATGTTTCAATCATATATTTTACAACCTAACTCACCAAAAATTTTATTAATTTATAACATCAAATATTTTTTTCTTAATCACTACGGATATGCTCATGACAATTAAAAAAAGAATTATAGGTAAATAAATCTCTCTATTGAGAAGTAAATTAATAAAACTAAAATTATCCTCTTGCTTGATATAATTATTTAATCCTGACCCAATAGTATTCCAAATAAAGAATATTGGTATAAAACCTAAAAAACTTGCAAAAAAATAATTTGATTTCTTAATATTAAAAATAACAGGTAAAATATTTTGAGGTCCAAATGGGATACCTAGCCCTCCTGTCAATCTAAACATTAAAAAATAAACAAATTCATTTTTTCTGAAAAGATGAATATATTTCAAAAATCTTTTTTCCAATAAAGTTTTAACTAAATCTTTAAAAAAAAAATTAGCTATTGAATAAAGAATTAAAGCACCTAGAGAAATTGATAGAACTGAAATAAAAGTTCCAATCCATTTCCCAAATAAAATACCTGAAATAAGCAAAAGAGGAGATCCAAAACCAAGTAAAGTTATCCAAATCAGACAAAATAAAAAGAATATTAAAAGATTTATATAAAGATTTTGACCTATCGTTTTTTCTAATTCTATTTGCATCTCTTTATAATATAAGAAATCGTCCAACCTGTTTATTTGAACGTAAGAAAAGATCAAATAGAGGAAAGCTAATAAGATTATAATGTAAGAAATTCCTAAAAATAGTTTTAGACTTTTGCTCATAATTTACCTGTACAACAGACAACAATTAAAATATATACCTTTAAATATTTATGAAAAGAACTTATCAACCAAGTAATCTAGTAAGAAAAAGAAGACACGGTTTTAGGGCAAGAATGGGAACTAAATCTGGAAGACAACTAATAGCTAGAAGAAGAGCTAAAGGTCGAAAAACAATATCAACATAATCAAATAAATGGTTAAGCTTGAAAGTTTAAAAAAGAGCAACCAATTCAAAAAAACTCTTAAAGAAAAGAAGATTCACACAGACTATTTTTCTATATTTGCAACAAAAAACTTTTTTAAACCTAAGTATAAATCTAATTTACTAATAAGTTTCGTTATGAAAAAAAAAATTGGAAATGCAGTCAAAAGAAACAAAATAAGAAGAAAATTAAAAGCAATTGTCCAAAAATTATTAAAAAAAAAGGGTGCAATTAATAAAGATTACACTTATATAGTTTTCGGTAAGTCTAATGCTTATACTCAAAAACATGATGTGCTTTTGCCATCAATGGAGAAAAGTTTTAGTAAATTGAAAAAATAAAATGACAAAAATTCTAATTTTTATAATTAAAATCTATCAATATTTTATTTCTCCATTGTTAGGAAGCAAATGTAGATTTATGCCAAGTTGCTCAGAATATTTTATTGAAGCTCTCAAATCTCATGGTCTTATTAGAGGATTTAATTTGGGTACAAAAAGAATTTTCAAGTGCCACCCATTCAAAAAACTGGGTGGTAGTCATGGTATAGATTTCGTTCCAATTCCAAAAAATTCTAATAGGCAAGAAAGATTAAAAAAAATTGTAGATGTTTTACAAAAGGCTGGATGGAAATTAGATGATAAAAAAGAAGGTAAGAATGGATAATAAAAATGTTTTTATAGCAATAGCTTTATCCATGTCTGTTTTGCTTTTCTGGGCAGCATTCTTTGAAACTCCCAAACCTGTTAATAATAATATTTCGCAACAAAAAAAAACTAATGAAAATACAATAACACCAAATATAAATGAATCTTTAAAGATTAATAAAATTTCTAGACAAGACTCCATAAAAAACTCTAAACGAATTAAAATAGAAAATAATAACATAATTGGTTCTATGCTGTTAGAGGGTGGACTAATAGATGATATTTCTTTCAAAAATCATAAACAAAATTTAAAAAATAATTTAAATGTTGAATTTTTAAATCCAGCTGATACCGAAGATGGATTTTATGTCGAGACTGGATGGACAAGTATTGGAAATAAAATAAAAGTTCCTTCAAAAAAAACAGTTTGGAAAGTAAATGGAGAAAAGATTTTAAGTAATAGTCAACCATTGCTTTTAGAATGGAATAATGGTGAGGGAATCATATTTAAAAAAAAAATTGAATTAGATGACAAATATTTGTTTAAAATTACTCAGCAAGTTCAAAATAATACGAAACAAGCTATTGATTTATATCCCTATGCTCAAATAACAAGAAATAAAATACCCGATGATATTCAAAATTTTTATATTTCTCACGAAGGGTTTATAGGTGTTTTTGATGAGGAGCTGAAAGAAGATGACTACGATGATATTGAAGAAAATAAAATAGTTAGAGAAGCTAATGAAGGTTGGCTTGGTATTACAGATAAATACTGGATGACAGCCATAGTGCCAAAAAAAGGAGAAAATTTTAAATCTACTTTTTTATATAAAGAATCTTTCAAAGCTAATTATATTTTAAATAATCCTACTACTATTAATCCATCCTCAAACAATTCTAATGAAGTAAGAGTATTTGTTGCGGCTAAAGAAGTTGATACTATTGACTCATATGCTGCAAACCAAAATATAAATAAATTTGATTTAGTCATAGATTGGGGGTGGTTTTATTTTTTTACAAAACCACTTTTCTTTATTATCGATTATTTATTTAAGTACTCTGGTAACTTTGGAATAGCGATAGTGATTATTACAGTTGGAATAAGATTGATCTTCTTTCCACTGGCAAATTACTCATTCAGATCTATGGCCAAAATGAAAGCAGTACAACCAGAAATGATGAGATTAAAAGAATTACATAAGGAGGATAAAGTAAAGCTTCAGCAAGAAATGATGGCACTTTATAGAAAAGAAAAAATAAATCCTGCCTCTGGATGTTTGCCAGTTTTAATACAAATCCCATTCTTCTTTGCAATTTATAAAATGCTATTCATATCTTTAGAAATGAGACATCAGCCATTTTTTGGTTGGATAAAAGATTTATCTGACAAAGATCCTACCTCTATATTTAATCTATTTGGATTAATACCTTGGGACCCCCCAAGCTTTTTGATTATTGGTATCTGGCCAATATTAATGGGTGCTTCGATGTGGGTTCAACAAAAACTAAATCCTGCGCCAGCAGATCCTATTCAAGCAAAAATATTTGCATTTTTTCCTTTGTTCTTAACAATTATTTTAGCATCTTTTCCCTCTGGCTTAGTTGTCTACTGGACTATAAACAATATTTTAACAATAGCTCAGCAATGGGTAATAATGAAACAGACCAAAGTAAAAACAAATTAAATGTCAAAAGAAATTTCTTTAGACGATATAAAAAAATTTTGGCCTGAAAAAGCTCCTGATATTAATATCGTTCAAAAATATGTCTCAAAATATGAAAAAGAAAAAATTGTCATTAAGTATGGAGGAAATGTACTAATAGATAGAAAAGTTTTTAATAATTTTATTGCTGACATTGATGTACTCAACAAATTAGGTCTTTCTATTATTGTCGTTCACGGAGGTGGTCCAAGAATTAAAAGAGAGCTAGATAAAAAAAAGATTGTTTCGAAATTTATTAATGGCTTAAGGGTAACAGATAAAAATATAATAGATACTGTCGAAGAGGTGTTAATAGATTTTAACATCGATATAGTAAATTCACTTAAAAAATTGGGCTCCGAAGGAACCTCTTTTCACACAAAGAATAATAGTATAATTGAAGTGGAGCCAGAAAGAGAAGAACTAGGTTTTGTAGGAATTCCAAAAAAGATTAATATAAATTTAATTGAAGATGCTTTAAATAAGAATAAAATTCCAATTATTGCTCCATTGGGCTTAGGTAAAAATAATCAAACTTTTAATATTAATGGTGATACAGCTGCAAGTGCTATAGCTAAAAAACTTAAAGCTAGAAGACTAATATTAATGACAAACGTAGAAGGTGTTTATGATGATAAAAAAAATCTTATTTCTGAAATTAAACCTTTTGATCTTGATAATTTGATCAAGTGGAAGATAGTAGAAGGAGGAATGATTCCTAAAATAGAAAATTGTGTGGATGCAGTAGAAAACGGGGTTAGAGGTGTTGTAATTCTTGATGGAAGAAAGCCTCACTCAATACTTCATGAGATATTTTCAGATACAGGATCAGGAACACTAATAAGAAAATGAATAATCTGAATAACATAAAATATTGGTTATTTGACTTAGATAATACTTTGTATGATGGTGCAACTAAAGTTTTTGAACAAGTCGATAAAAAAATGACCAAATTTATTTCAGAAAAACTTAATGTAGATAAAGAAGAGGCAAGAAAAATTCAAAAAAATTATTTCCAAGAATACAACACTACCTTAAATGGAATGATTAAGCATCATAAAATTGATGCTGATGAATTTTTAGAGTTTGTTCATGATGTAGATCTTAACTTCTTAAACAAAGACGAAATTCTAGAAAATGAAATAAAAAAATTAAAAGGTAAAAAGATTATATTTACCAATGGGTCTAGGGCTCATGCTGAAAATGTAACAAAAAGAATTGGTATAGATAAGCTTTTTGATGGAATATTTGATATAAGAGACTCAGAATTTATACCTAAGCCTTCAAAAGAACCGTATAAAAAATTAGTAGAAGATTACAAAATTGAGCCACAATATTGTATATTCTTTGAAGATATAGCAAGAAATTTAAAACCAGCTTATGAACTAGGAATGAAAACTGTTTGGATCAAAAACAACGAACCTTGGGCAGCTAAGTTTTCTGACGCTGATTTTATAAACTATAAAACGGAAAAACTGGCAAGTTTTTTAAAGGAGATAAATGAAAATAGAAGAACTTGAAAATATAATTAATGAAGCTTTTGAAAAAAAACAAAATATATCTGAAAAATCAGATAGAAAGATTTTAGATTCAATAAATGAAACCATTGAGCTTACTGATAAAGGTATCATAAGAGTAGCAGAGAAAAAAAATGGACAATGGATGGTAAATCAATGGGTAAAGAAAGCCATTTTATTAAGCTTTAGAGTTAACAAAATGACAATGTCAAAAGGTCCCTACACTACGTGGTACGATAAAGTTCCTGGTAAATCAGTTTCGTGGAATGAAGACGATTGGAAAAAAGCAGGCTACAGACATGTCCCAAACGGGGTTGTTAGAAAAGGATCTTTTATAGCAAAGGGAGTGGTATTGATGCCTTGTTTTGTAAATCTTGGAGCATACGTGGATGAAGGTACTATGATTGATACTTGGGCATCAGTTGGATCTTGTGCACAAGTTGGAAAAAATTGTCATGTTTCTGGTGGAGCTGGTATTGGTGGAGTTCTTGAACCATTACAAGCAGGACCGGTAATTATCGAGAATAATTGTTTTATAGGAGCTCGATCGGAGATAGCCGAAGGTGTTTTAGTAGAAGAAGGTGCAGTAATCTCGATGGGGGTATACATCGGAGCTTCTACTAAGATTGTAGATAGAGAGACTGGAAAAATTACGTATGGAAAAGTTCCAGCTTACTCAGTTGTAGTGCCAGGTTCAATGCCAAATAAAAAAAGTCCTGACGGTCCATCTTTATATTGTGCTGTAATTGTTAAAAAAGTTGATGAAAAAACTAGAAGCAAAACATCAATTAATGAATTATTAAGAGATTAATGCCTAGTATCAACGAATTAAAATTAGCTAAAGAACTAATTGCTTTTCCAAGTATCACACCAAAAGATGCTGGAGCAATTAATTTTTTAAGTAGAAAATTAAAATCATTGGGATTTAAATGCAAAATTTTAGAATTTAAAGATAAAAAAAGCAAACCTATAAAAAATTTATACGCTAGGTTGGGAACTAAACAGCCTAATCTTTGTTACGCTGGACATACAGATGTTGTTCCGCCCGGGAATATTAATGACTGGACAGTAAATCCTTTCAAACCTACAGTTAAAAAAAATCATTTAATTGGAAGAGGTGCAAATGATATGAAAAGTTCTATTGCTTGTTTTGTAAGTGCTGTAAATAAATTTTTAAAAGATAAGCCAAAATTCAATGGCTCTATTAGTTTCCTAATAACTGGAGATGAGGAAGGTTTCGCAATTAATGGCACAAAGAAAGTTGTTCAATATTTGAAAAGAAAAAAGGAGAAAATTAATTTTTGTATTGTAGGTGAGCCTACAAATCCGAATAAATTGGGTGAAATGATAAAAATAGGAAGAAGAGGAAGTTTAACAGGTAAAATAGAGATATCTGGTGTTCAAGGTCACGTGGCTTACCCACATCTTTTGAATAATCCTATAAATACTTTAATTAATATTTGTAAAAAATTAAAAGAAAAAAAATTAGACAAAGGTAACAAAAATTTTCAACCTTCTAATTTGGAATTTACGAGTGTTAATGTAGATAACAAAGCTCATAATGTAATTCCTGCTAAAGCCAAAGCACAATTCAATATTAGATATAATAATTTTCATACTGCAAATTCTTTAAAAAAAAAGATAAATAAAATTGTCAAAAATATATGCAAAAAAAATAAATGTGCTTTTAAAATAGATTATCTTTCAAATGGAGACTCTTTTTTAACAAAACCAGAAAAAACAATCTATATGGCTAAAAAGATAATTAAAAAGATTACTAAAAATAATCCTAAGTTCTCTACTACAGGTGGAACTTCAGATGCCCGATTTATTAAAAAAATTGCTCCATGTCTTGAGTTTGGTCTTGTAAATAAAACAATGCATAAAATAGATGAATGTGTTTCAATTTCTGATCTTAGAAAGCTTACAGATATTTATAAAAATATTTTAGTAGAGTATTTTAAGTGAAACTATACAAAATAAAAAAATCTAATATTGACAATAGGGGCCTCTATGCTAACGCAGATATTAAAGATGGTACAAAAATAATTGAATACAAAGGTAAGATTGTCACTAAAAAAAAAGTAGAAGAAGACTCTAAATTTGATAATGACAAAGCAATATATCTTTTTAATTTAAATAAAAGATATGATCTTGATGGTGATTTTAAATATAACACTGCTAGATTAATTAATCATTCTTGCAATCCAAACTGTGAAGTCGCTGGAGTTGGTTTAAAAGTTTGGGTTTACGCAATCAGAGATATAAAAAAAGGTGAGGAATTATCTTATGATTATGGATTTGGGTATGATGAATATTACAAAGATTTTCCCTGCAGATGTGGATCAAAGAATTGTGTTGGGTATATAGTGCGAGAGGGCTCTAGATGGAGAATAAAAAGACAGAAATCGATATAATACTTCCAAATTTTAATAGTTACGAATTCATTGATAAAGCTGTTCAAAGTGTACTTAAACAGGATTTTAAAAATTGGAAATTAATTATAGTTGATGATTTTTCAGATATCAAAACTAGAAAAAAAATTAGAAAATATGCAAAACTAAAAAAAGTAAAAATATATTGGTTAAAAAAAAATAAAGGTGCTGCTTATTGTAGAAATTTTGCAATAAGTAAATCAAAATCTAATTACTTAGCATTTATAGATTCGGATGATATCTGGGAAAAAAATAAATTAAGACTACAGATTCAATATATGAAAAAAAATAATTATGATTTTACCTATACTTTTTATAAAACTTTTGGTCTAAAATTTAAGAAAGTAGCCCCACCCACTAAATTGAATTTTAATGATTTTATAAAAAATACATCTATAGCCACAAGTACAATGATGATTAAAAGAAAAACAGCCCAAGGTATAAAATTTACTGATACAGCAATTTGTGAAGATTATTATTTTAAATGTAAAATCTTAAAAAAAATTAAATTTGCTTATTGTTTGAATAATTATTTAACAAAATACAGAATACGTAGAGACTCCTTACAAAGCAACAAGCTAAAAAATTTTTATTGGATTTGGAAAATTAACCATAAATTCAATAATTTAAATTTTTTTCAGAATTTAAATTCTTTATTCTACATATCTCTTAATTCAGTTAAGAAATATGGTTTAAAATAATTAATATTTTATTTTAGCTAAATATAATCCATGAGCTGGAGCTGGGGGTGCGCACATTTTTCTTTTCTTTGAGAAAAATGACTTTTTAAAGTCATTTAAATTCCATTTTCCTTCTCCTAAATATTTTAAAGAACCCACCATAGATCTTACCTGTTGTTGTAAAAAAGACTTGGACACAAAAGTCAAAGTTATTCTATGTTTATTTTTTTTTATTGTAGCATTTTTCATAGTTCTGATTGGGGACTTTGCTTGGCAAGATGATGCTCTAAAAGTTGAAAAATTGTGAGTGCCTTTTAAAATATTGGTTCCTTGTCGCATTGCTTTTACATCAAGCTTTTTTTGAATGTGCCAAGCTTTATTTTTATCTAACACTAAAGTTGAACGTCTATTAATAATAAAATATTTATAGATTCTTTCTTTGGCGCTATGTCTCGAATGAAATTTGTCTGACCTTTTTTTTATGTTTAAAATAGATATTGGATACTTTCTTAAAAAAAAATTAATGGATTTTATAAAAGTATTTTTATCAATGATTTTGTGTTTTGTTTTAAAATGAGCAGATTGCTCACTCGCATGAACCCCTGCATCTGTTCGACCCGATCCTATAACTCTTATTTTATCTTTTAAAAACTTTGATAGAATTTTTTCTAAGACTTCTTGAACTGAAAGACCGTTTTTTTGAATTTGCCATCCAACAAAATTGGTGCCTATATACTCAACTATAATTTGATAAGTAAACATTAAATTATAATTTCACCAGTTTTTATCTTATTACCAAGCAAAAAATGATCTATTAGCTGTCTGTTTTTTCCTTCTTTTTGAATTTCAAGAATTTTTATTGATTGTTCTTTGCAAGCAATTGTAAGTCGATCATCTATTATTTTTCCGGGATTATTATTTTGATTTACTATTTCAGCCTTCCATACTTTAAATCTTTGATTTTTATGCTCGAACCAAGCTCCAGGATTTGGATTTAGCCCATTAATCTTGGCTAAGACTTTTTTTGCATTCTCATTCCAATTAATTTTTCCCTCATTTTTTAAAATTTTTTTTGCGTAAGTTGCTTCTCCATGATTTTGTTCTATAAATCTTGCTTCTCCTTTTTCTATTTTATCTATTGCTTTCATAATAGATTTAGCACCTAATTTAGATAAGACTTTTGACAGAGTTAAGGAGTCTACATTCTCATTTATTTGTATCTTGTCTTGATGCATTACAGGTCCAGCATCTAGTTCTTCAACTATTTTCATAATGCTTATTCCAGTTTGATTATCTAAATTCATAATTGATCTCTGAATTGGAGCAGCTCCTCTCCACTTTGGAAGCAGAGAAGCATGAACGTTTATAAAACCATATTTTGATAAATTTAAAAATTTTTTTGGTATAATTTTTCCATATGCAATTACAATAACAATGTCTGGTTCTAATTTTTTCAAATAATCATATTCTTCATCATTATCTAAACTATCTGGGGTTCTTAAATTCAAAGTATGTTCTTTTGCTAATATTTCTACTTTTGAAGGAATTATTTTTTGTCCACGATTTGCTTTGCTAGCAGGCTGAGAGTATACAGCTAAAATTTTATGATTAGAGTTTACTAAAGACTCTAAAGTAGGTGTTGAGAACTCTGGAGTTCCCATAAAAACAATTTTTTGTGACATTAATTTTAGACTATTACTCTTTCAATTCCCTTTTTCTGTTTAACTAGCTTTTTGATAATCATATCTTTTTTAAGCTTAGATAAGTAATCAATAAATAATATTCCATTTAAATGATCAACTTCATGTTGAACGCAAGTAGCTAAAAGACCATCTGCTTTCAACTCTTTTTCTTTACCATTATAATCAATATATTTAAGAATACATTCTGCAGGTCTTTCAATTTCTGCGAATTGTCCTGGTAAAGATAAACAGCCCTCTTCATATACAGAGGTTTTTTTAGATTGATGTATTATTTTTGGGTTAATAAGAAACATAGGCTTCTTTTCCTCTTCACCCTTAGAAATATCAAGCACCACTAACCTTTTTAAAATTCCAACCTGTATTGCAGCTAATCCAATTCCTGGAGCTGCATACATAGTCTCTAGCATATCATCCATTAGTTTTTTTGTTTCAGAATCTACTTTTTCTAAGGGTTCGCATTTTTTCCTTAGAATAGGATCAGGTTCTGTAAGAATTTTTCTTAACATATATAACTTATATTGTAATTAACTTCTTTGTGGAAGAGCTGAAATTAAAATTTCATTTCTAATTTTTTTTAAATTATTCTGATTTAAAAGATGCGTTATAAAATAGATTGTCTCTGGATCTAAATTGTAAGCTTCATCTTCTCCGATTATTTCTACTAATTTTAAAGTTAAAAAGGCTGACTCATTACTTTCCCCAAGTTTCAATAAATTTGATGGGATATTATATTTTTTAGAAATATCTTTATAATTAAACTCTTTAGGTATATTAAACCCGTCTTTAGCTAATGACTCGACCATAGCTAAATCTTTTGCTGAAAAAAAATATTTTCTATTCTTTTTAATTTTTTTGTATATTTTGATAAAATCTTTTTGAGCTTTTTTCTGATTTATTTCGTTTGTAAAATATTTTAATAATCTTGATCTATGTAAAATTTTGTCATCAAATTTAATTTTTCCTAACTTTAATTCTTCTTCAGTAATTATATTTTTTTGTACAACTTCTTTGTAAGAGTCTGAAACGTCTTCTAGATTAATTTCTTTTAGACGATCGCTTAAAAATTGGGTAAAAAGATTGGATAAATTATCTTTTTGAAATAAGTCTTTTAACAGAAACAATAATTTAATTTTATTTTCTTCATTATCTGAAAGTAAGTATCTTTGATAAATTAAAGCTCTTGCATCAATATTATCAAATGTTCGGTGAATATCTTCGGCTTTTATTAAGCTATTTAAATCAAAAGTAATGTTTGAATAAATATCAAATATTTTTTGTTTATCAAATTGATCTTTATTTGCTGCGATCTCTAAATTTTTTAATTTTTCTTTATCTTGAGCATCATCTAATTTTATCAAATTAGCAGCATTTAAATATTCCCATATTATTTTTGGAGTATTTTTCTTTGGTTCATATATAAAATTTTCAATCGTGACACTTGAAAGATAAAAATTAAGCAAATTATCTTCTTTAATTTTTTTTGAAGTTTTGCTGGTTACACCCAAAAGAAAATTTATTTTATCATCAAAAAAATTATCTGATTGATTTTCTTCTCTTAAAATATCAAGTTGAAGTTGTGCTTCATTTTTCTTTTTATTTAAAACTAAACAATAAATTTTAAACTTTTCTAAATAGGAATCTTTGACATTTTTATCTAAAAAATTTATTTTTTTACAGCCTTCCTTAATGTTTGCTTCAGCAATATTGTTATCAACTAAATATTGAATAAGTTTTTTTTTATTAGGAAAGGTATTATTCTGTTTTAGAAATTTTTCTATTAAATCTATTTTTTTATTTTCTATCATCCAATCAATTTTTAAATTAACAAATTCTTTTTCATCCATTCCTTTGGGAGGGTATGCGAAAGATAGAATAGTATTTTCGAATAATTTAGTTGCAGTATTTGAAAGATTAATTTTGTTAATTCTTTTAATGCTTGATCTAATGTCCTCAGCTTCTGTTGTCGACCACATATTTAAATCAAAATCATTTTCAGCTGGATCATAAATACCAAATATTTTGATATCTTGTGAAGCTTTTGATATCTCGTTTTCAATTTCAATATTATTATTAGTTTGAGTTGTGAAGATTATCTGGGGAGTTTCAGTTATATCGGTGCTATTAGTATTTTGAGTCGAATTAGAGTTATTTTTATTTTCTTTATTCCAAATATCTATTTCCTCTTCTGCGTGCAAAGGCAAAAATGAAATAATTAAAATTAATAAGCTTATATATTTATTTAAGCTTGTTAATTTCATCAGTAATATCAATTTTATAGTTTTGTTGAGGACTAGGAAAATTTATTTTTTCAATTAGAAAAATTGCTACAATTATAAAAAATAATGCCAAAATTAATTTGATTAAAATTCTTCCTATTGAGCTCCCAATGCTTGGTTGTCGGTTGTATTTCAGTTGCATAGTAAAAAAATATATTTAAACTCAAAAAATAAGACATATTTATGATAAATCAAATTTAAAATTGGTAACATAATTGAAAAAAAACCTTTTATTAACTGGAATGATGGGTGTTGGTAAATCAACTCTAGGTAAAAGACTTGCAAAAAAGCTAAAACTTAAATTTATCGATATTGATAAAATCATTGAAAAAAAAGAAAAAAAGACAATAAAAGAAATTTTTGAAGAGAAAGGCGAAGGCTATTTTAGAAAGATTGAAAAAAAAATTAGTCTTGAAGAGCTTAGAAAGTGTAATTCAGTTATAGCTCTTGGCGGTGGGGCGTTTATGGACTCTTCAATTCGTAAAGAAGCAAAAAATTTATCGATAAGCTTTTGGTTAGACTTAAGAGTAGAGTCTTTATTAACTAGATTAAAAAATGTTAAAAAAAGACCTTTACTGAATCAAGATAAATTAGAGGAATCTATTAATAAAATTTACTCTGAAAGAAAGAAAATCTATAATGAGTCTAATTTTAAGATTAAATGCAATTTAATGAATGCTAGTCAAATTGTAAATAAAATTATCAAACTATATGAAAACTCAGAAAATAAAATTTAAAAATTTGGACAAAGGGTATTCTATATTAATCGGAAATAATATTTTAAGCCTATTATCATCAAAAGTAAAGTCTCTTTGTCCACAAACAAAAAAAATAGCTTTAATTTTTGATAAAGGTGTTCCTTCAAAATATAGAAAAAAAATATTAAAAAATTTAAAAAAATACGAGGTTTATGTTTATAATTTTAATGCAAGTGAAAAAGTAAAATCAATAAAATCGGTAACTTATTTTTTGGACAATTTACTTTTAAAAAATTTTAATAGGTCAGATTTAATAATTGGAATTGGTGGGGGGATTACAATTGATTTCACTGGATTTGTTGCAAGCATTTTGAAGAGAGGAATAAATTTTATAAGCGTACCAACAACATTGTTATCTCAGGTAGATGCAGCTGTAGGAGGAAAGACAGGAGTTAATTCTAAGTATGGTAAAAATTTAATTGGATCTTTTTCTCAGCCAAAATTGGTAATTAGTGATACATCTATTTTAAAAAGTTTACCTAAAAAAGAGATGGTATGTGGCTATGCGGAAATATTAAAGCATGCTGTTATAAATGATAAAAAATTTTTCAACTGGTTAAAATTAAATACAAAATATATTTTTTCTCATCACTCAAAGAAGTTAATTTACGCCATCAAAAAAAGTTGTAATATCAAATTATTTTTCGTCAATAAAGATGTGAAGGAGAAAAATTTAAGAATGATTCTTAATTTCGGACATACTTTTGCTCATGCTATTGAGGTAAAGAATAATTATTCAAAAAAAATTACACATGGCGAGGCTGTTCTTGCTGGCATGATTTTAGCTACAAAGCTTTCAGTAGTAAAAAAAGTTTGTAATAAAAAAACTTTGAGAGATCTTATGGAAATTTACGCAACAAATAACTTAAGCTATTCTTTTAACAAATATAAAAAGATCAAAGAAATCAGAGATCTAATTCCTTATTTGAAAAATGATAAAAAAAACAATGATGAAAAAATAAATTTTATATTATTAAGCAAGATAGGTAAAACTACTATGCCTTATAAACACAAAATTACTATTAAAGAATTAAAAAAGCATATAAGACTCTTTACTCAATACTAATTTCCAAAGCGTGAATTTTAGTTTTTAAATCTTCTTTTAAAAGGTTCATAATTAATTTTTGAGCACTTAACCTTGATATCGATTTAAGATATAAAGATTTAATCTTTAAATGTAAATGGTATTTTTCTTCAGAATAAAATTTATGACCTTTATGTTTTTGAGAATTATCAATAATTTCTAATTTTTCAAAAATAATTTTTTCTTTTAATCTTTTTTCAATTTCTTTAAAATAATTTTCCATTTTTATAAATTTACTATATAAAATTAGAATTAATATGAAAATAATCTGTGATTGGATAAATTGTAAAGAAATTGGTGCGTATAGAGCACCTGTTGAAAGAGATAATAGTAAAAAGTTTAGATTGCTTTGTTTGAATCATATAAAAATTTTTAATAAAAATTGGAATTATTTTGAAAATATGAATGATCAAGAAATAGAATTCTTTATAAAGTCAGATTTAACTTGGCATAAGTCTACTAAAAATTTTGGCTCTTCAGAAAATTTTTTTAATATTTTATGGAATAATGCTTTAGATGACAAGATGAATATTTTTAAAAGCTCAAATTTTAAAGAATTCAAAAAAACAAAAATTTCTCAAACTGATAGAGATGCTCTTGAGGTTATGGAGCTAAGTGATCAGACAAAATGGGAGGAAATTCACTCAAAATTTAAAACCCTTGTTAAAAAATACCATCCTGATAAAAACAAAGGAAATAAAAAATTTGAAGAAAAGCTTAAAAAAATTACATTAGCTTATAGTCAACTAAAAAAAACATTGGGAAAAAAATGAGTACTGAACAATTTATTGGAAAGCCGGATATGAAAATTTCTGTGAAACAGACTTTTGGTTTTGATAGTGAAATGCAGATTGATGCCTTTTCAAAAAAAAATGAATACGTTCCTAAAATAGACTCAGATTATAAATTTGACAAAGATACCACTTTAGCAATTCTAGCTGGTTTTTCTTTTAATAAAAGAGTCCTTATACAAGGTTATCATGGAACTGGTAAGTCAACTCATATTGAACAAGTAGCTGCCAGATTAAATTGGCCGTGCGTTAGAGTAAATTTAGATAGCCACATAAGCAGAATAGATTTAATTGGTAAAGATGCCATTGTTTTGAAAGACAGCAAACAGATCACAGAATTTAAAGAAGGCATTTTACCATGGTCTATCCAAAACCCTGTGGCATTAGTTTTTGATGAATATGATGCAGGAAGACCTGACGTAATGTTTGTTATTCAGAGAGTTTTAGAAAGTGATGGTAAATTTACTTTATTAGATAAAAATAAAGTTTTAGAGCAACATGATTTTTTTAGAATATTTGCTACTACTAATACTGTTGGACTTGGAGACACCTCTGGGTTGTATCACGGAACTCAACAAATTAATCAAGGTCAGATGGATAGGTGGAATATTGTTTCAACTTTAAACTATCTGCCTTTTGAAAAAGAATTAGAAATTATTTTAGCCAAAAATAAAAAATTTAATAATAAAGAAGGAAAAGAAATATTATCTAATATGATTAAAGTTGCAGATCTAACAAGAAAGGGTTTTATGAATGGAGACATATCAACTGTAATGAGTCCAAGAACAGTATTACATTGGGCTGAAAACATATCCATTTTTAAAGACCAAGGTTATGCTTTCAGAGTTACTTTTTTAAATAAATGTGATGAATTAGAGAAGAAAATAATATCTGAATATTACCAAAGATGTTTTGGGGAAGATCTTCCAGAGTCTTCAATAAATATCAGTTTATAAAAGTGGAAAAAAAATCTGAAATACTAGAAAATTTTAAAACTGCCATCGGTTCTACTGTAAAATCTTTATCAAATTCTGAAAATGTGGAAGTTTCATTTGGGAATCAAAATTCTCAATCAAAAAATAATTCTATTAAATTACCAGAAATTGAAAGAATAAATGACAAAATAAATTATAATCAAATTAGAGCATTAGCAGATTCTAAATCTCTAAGACTAAGATTTAGTGATGAAAAAACTTTTAAATCTTATGAACCTGATGGAAATATTTCAAAGAAATTATACAAAATAGCAGAAAAACTTAGGTGTGAAAAACTAGGCTCAGAACAATTTAGGGGGGTAAAAAATAATATACAAAGATATTATGAAGAAAGAACTAGTTCTTTAGATCTTAAAAATAGTGAAGATAAAATAACAGAGTCTTTTGAGAACTATTTAAGGGTTAAATTTTTTGAGTCAAAGAATAGTAAAGAGTTAGAAAAAAAACTTAAGGCATATCAGAAAGATTTAAATGAAAAATTTAAAGGAAAAATCAAACAATTAAGCAACTTAACTCATGATCAAGCCGAATATAATTCCATGATTTCAGATTTAATTTCAAACATGAATTTTGATGAAAATCTTGAAAAAGAGGAAAAACATGAAGAGAACAAAGATGAAAAGCAAAAAAATCAAAAAAATCAGGAACAAAAAACAAAAGAAAGAGAACAAGAACAACAAGAAATGTCTATAGACTCAGGTGTTCCAGATCTAGAGGAGCAAGTAAAAGAATCTGATCAAGACGTAGAAGAGGTCGAAATAGAAGATAAGTCTAAATCAGATTTTAGAAAAAAAATTAAAAATAGCTTGGGAGATCTTAAATATAAAGCCTATACAGAAGAATTTGATGAAATAATTAAAGCTAAAGACTTGGAGAGCGAAGAAGAACTCAACAGATTAAGAAAAAACTTAGATCAACAACTATTACAACTTAAAAATTTTGTTTCCAAACTTGCAAATAAACTTCAAAGAAAGCTTTTGGCAAAACAAAATAGATCTTGGGATTTTGATTTAGAAGAAGGTTTGCTAGACAATTCAAAACTACCAAGAATAATAATGGATCCTTTTAATTCACTATCTTTTAAAAAAGAGAAAGATATCGAATTCAAAGACACTTTGGTTACAATTTTAATCGACAACTCAGGATCTATGAGGGGCAAGCCCATTTCAGTTGCTGCTATTTGTGCGGACATACTAGCTAGAACTTTAGAACGTTGTTCGGTTAAAGTAGAAATTTTAGGTTTTACTACCAAACATTGGAAGGGTGGTTCATCTAGGGAAAAATGGATGAAAAATGACAAACCAAACTTGCCAGGAAGATTAAATGATCTAAGACATATAATTTACAAATCTGCTGATATGCCTTGGAGACAAGAAAAAAATAATATGGGCCTGATGTTAAAAGAGGGATTGCTAAAAGAAAATATTGATGGCGAAGCTTTAAAATGGGCTTACAATAAGATGTCTAAAAGAAAAGAAGAAAGAAAAATTTTAATGGTAATTTCAGATGGTGCGCCGGTTGATGACTCAACATTATCAACTAATTCCAGTGATTATCTGGAGGCTAATTTAAAAAATACTGTTAAATGGATTGAAAACAAAACAAACGTAGAATTATTAGCTATTGGAATTGGCCATGATGTCACTCGATACTATAATCAAGCAATTAAGATCACAGATGTTCAAGACTTAGGTGATGTAATGATAAATCAACTAACTGATCTTTTTGTTGAAAAGAATAAAAAGACTCTTCACTAAATTTATCTCGGCTTATAAATTTTCTTATCAGAAATGTCTGAGATATTTGATAATAAAAGTCTAAAAGGTATTAACATTAAAAAAGTAATAAACAACTTAACTGCTAAATCTCCAAAAGCTAGAGAAATCCAAGAAATACTAGTTCCATAAAAAGCAATAGAAAAAAATAAAAAAGTATCAACTAATGATCCAAAAACAGACGAGATAAGTGGAGCAATATACCAAGATTTTCTCCGCAAGATATGAAAGATAGTTACATCCATATTCTGAGAAATAAAAAATGCTGTTCCTGATCCAATGGCAATTCTAATAGAAATTATATTTGAGAAATTGGTAGAAAAAAATAAAGTTAAAAGTAAACCAATAAAAAAACCTATATATACAATTTTTCTTGCTACAATTTTTCCATACGCACGATTAGCTAAATCTGTAATTAAAAATGTAATTGGATAACTAAAAGCTCCATAAGTTAAAATTTCACTTAAGCCAAAGTGTTGAATAGGAAATTGAACGAGATAATTTGAGGCAACTACTACCAAACCCATTAAAATTGATAGTTTGTAAAAAAGACTCATTGCTCAAATAACTAAGCTTTAGAATAGATAGTAGACTTTAGTTTCTTAACTTTTTTTGATAGCTTTTCTTTCTTAGCTGACAAAAGATATTTATCTAATCCCCCTTTGAAATCTACAGTCCTTAAAGCGGCATTAGTTACATTTAATTTAATATTTTTTTTAAGAATATCGCTCTTAAAAGTCACTTTTTTTAAATTAGGCAAAAATCTTCTCTTAGTCTTGTTTTTAGCATGACTTACGTTATGGCCTTTTAAAGGTGAAATTCCTGTTAGCTCGCATCTTTTACTCATAATATTTTCCTAAAGTTATATAGTTCCTGCTGGATCAGTGGTCAAGCATTAATTCCAACAGCGTCCCTTATATTTTTGATTTTATTATTCTTTAAGATTGAAATTAATTCCTTTTTAATTTCTTTTACTATCCCTGGTCCTCTATAAACCATACCTGTATATAATTGGATTACATCTGCTCCTGCTGTGATTTTTTCAAATACACCTTTTCCTGAATCTATTCCTCCAACACCAATAATAGTAATTTTTCTATTCAATTCTTTATAAAATTTTTTAATTAAATTTGTAGAAATATCTTTTATGGGCTGTCCAGACAAGCCACCTGCTTCATCTTTATTGCTGTCTAATAATTTATCTCTATTTTTATTCGTAGTATTTGAAATAATTATTCCATCAACCTTATATCTTTTTATAATTTCTACAATATTACTTATTTCTTTTTCATCAATATCTGGTGAAAGTTTAATTGTTAAAGGTTTATGAATATTTTTTTCTTTTTTTAATGTGTTCAAACCCTCTAATAACTGTATCATTGAATTTTCTTCATGAAAATCTCGTAAGCCTTCAGTATTAGGTGATGAAATATTAATTGTTATATAATCAGCGTAAGAATATAGTTTTGATAAACAAATATAGAAATCTTCTGTTTTGTTTCTAGTTTCTTTATTAGGGCCAATATTTATCCCTAAAATTCCCAGTGGTTTGTTCTGAGAAATTCTTTGGGCAACTATTTCTGAACCATGATTATTAAATCCAAGTCTATTAATTAAAGCTTCATCTTTTTCTAATCTAAAAATTCTTGGTTTCGGGTTACCTAATTGTTTTTTAGGAGTAATTGTTCCAACCTCTACAAAGCCAAAACCTAGTTTAAAAATTGAATTATAAACTTCTGCACTTTTATCAAATCCAGCTGCTAAGCCTATTGGGTTTTTAATTTCTTTGTTAAATAAATTTGTTTTTAATAGCTCTTCTTCTTTAACGCTAAAAAAACTTTCAGGTAAAAAATTTGCTTTTAATGATTTGATTGCTAAATCATGTGCTGTCTCTGGATCCAATGAAAAAATATAAGGTTTTAAAATTGAGAACATGATTACTTTATTTTATCATTAATTAGACCAATTGTTTCTTTAAGACCAAAAAAACTTACAAAAAAACCCATTCTTGGACCATCTTCTTCACCAAATAAGACTTGATAGATTAATTTAAACCATTCTCGAAGATTTTTTTCATATCCATTTTCTTTTCCAACAGAGTATACAACGGTTTGAATATCCTCTGGATTTGATTTTTGATCAACTTCTTCTAATTTTAAAGCTAAATTTTTCAAAGCTTGTTTTTCTTTATCATTTGGAGTTTTAAATT
The DNA here is from genome assembly GCA_902569785.1 of uncultured Pelagibacteraceae bacterium. Lineage (GTDB taxonomy): Bacteria > Pseudomonadota > Alphaproteobacteria > Pelagibacterales > Pelagibacteraceae > Pelagilacustribacter. The sequence goes on along the minus strand of CACFVO010000004.1, from coordinate 18,463 downwards.
TTTTATTTGGTTCTACTTTATCTTTAAAATAATTAATTGCATATTCAGTAAGGCCATCTAAAATTGGATAATCTTTTGATTGAATTTCTTTATGGAATTTATTAATAAACTTCCATAATATTTGTTTACTGTCAGCATTACTGGATCCAACTAAGTTTAAAAGCATAGAAAAAGGCATAACTATTTTTTCTTTTGGAGGATTTCCATTGTGTACGTGCCACACTGGATTAGTTATTTGATCCTTTTCTTTCTGATTTGGATACTTCTCAATTAAAGACAAGTATTCATCTACTGTTTTAGGAACTACTTCTGAATAAAGCTTTTTAGCTCTTTTAGGATTGGGATACATATATAAAGACAAGCTTTCTGGTGATGCATATCTGAGCCACTGTTCAATTGATATACCATTACCTTTTGATTTAGATATCTTTTCACCTTTTTCGTCCAAAAATAATTCATAAGCAAATCCGTTTGGTGGAATTTTTCCTAGTGTTCTACAAATTTTATTTGAAAGAATTGCACTTTCAGTCAAATCTTTTCCATACATTTCAAAATCTACGTCAAATGTAAACCATCTCATTGCCCAATCTACTTTCCATTGAAGTTTGCAATTTCCATCCAAAATATTGGTCTCTAGCTTTTTATCTTTATTTTTAAAAACAACTGTACCCTTTTTTGGGTCCATACTAATTAAAGGAATTTGTAAAACTTTGCCTGTTTCTGGACAAATTGGTAAAAAAGGGCAGTAGGTTTTTTTTCTCTCATCTCGAAGTGTGGGTAAAATAATATTCATTATTTCCTCATATTTTTCTAATACTCTCATCAAAGAATTATTAAAGACACCTTTTTTGTAGTTAAAAGTTGAACTTTTAAAAATAAAATCAAACTTAAATTTTTTCAAGAATTCTTTTAACATTTCGTTGTTATGTTCACCAAAGCTTTTGTATTTACCAAACGGATCAGGAATACTTGTTAAAGGTTTATCTAAATTTTTTTTTAAAACTTCGTCATTAGGTATATTATCGGGAACTTTTCTCAGTCCATCCATATCATCAGAAAATGTAATTAATTCATGATCAATTGTTTGAATATGCTTGAGCACATTAATCATCATAGATGTTCTGGCAACTTCTCCAAAAGTCCCTATATGAGGTAAACCACTGGGGCCGTAACCTGTTTGAAAAGTAATTTTATTTTTAGTCTTAATAATATCTTTTCTATCTTTTAAAAGTTTTCTAATTTCTACAAAAGGCCAAGAAGAGGTTGACTGAATTAAGTTGTTATCAAGCATAACTATGGTTTATTAAATTTTATGTATAAAATACAGATATAATTACACGATATTAAGTTGAATTTTATATCTATTTAAATAATCTGAAAAACTATGGCTACAAACAAAACTGTTTTTTTCATGATTGGAGTACTGCTTGTTGTTCTAGGGATTTCTATGCTAGCTCCCTATGTTATGCAGTTAGTATATAATGAAAATAGTCACAGCTTTATTTCATCTGCATTTATCACTATTTTTATTGGAATCTTGTTCATTCTGGCTAATTTAGAAAAAGAGTTTAAACTTAATCTGAGGCAAACTTTTTTATTTTCAACATTAGCATGGTTAATGGTTGCAATTTTTGGAAGTTTACCTTTCCTTTTGTCGCCTGAAAAATTTTCTTTTAGTGAAGCTTTTTTTGAAAGTATGTCAGGTATCACTACTACTGGGGCAACGATTATTACAAATTTAGATAACACTCCAAAAAGTATTCTTTTATGGAGAGCAATAATGCAATGGCTTGGGGGAATTGGAATAGTTGTTATGGCAATTACAATTTTACCGTTATTAAAAGTAGGAGGTATGCAGTTATTTAAAATGGAAGGACCAGATTCAACAGAAAAAATTTTACCTAGAACAGTTGAAGTTGCAACTATTATTGTATCGACATATTTATCTTTAACTTTATTGTGTGTCTTTTTTTACTGGTTATTTGGAATGTCTATATTTGACAGTATTGCTCACGCTATGACAACTATTGCAACAGGGGGATTTTCAACTCATAACGATTCTATAGGTTTTTTTAAAAATCCAAATATTGAAATTATAGCAAGTATTTTTATTGTACTAGGAAGCATACCTTTCATTTCATATTTAAAATTTGTTAAAGGTAACAAAAAAATTTTTTTTCAAGATGTCCAAATTAAAGGTCTTATTTACCTGCTTATCATCTCAATATTAATTATGTTTCTGTATTTATTATTTATAAATTATGAGAGTAATGTATTGGATAAAATTAGAATATCGTCTTTTAATGTTATCTCTATTTTTTCAGGAACGGGCTATGTTACTGATGATTTTGGATTATGGGGAAATTTTTCTCTTGTCTTCTTCCTATTCTTAATGTTTGTGGGCGGATGCGCCGGATCTACAGCATGTGGTATTAAAATTTTTAGACTACAAATGCTTGTTATTTTCTTAAAGAATCAAATTAAAAAATTATTTTATCCAAATAGCATAATAATAAATAAATATAATAATCAAAAAATATCTGACGAATTTATTAACTCAGTTATAGTTTTTATTTTTTCTTTCTTATTTATTTTCTTCATTATAGCTATGTTGTTATCTATCTCTGGATTAGATTTTTTAACAGCTATTTCTGGTGCGGCTAGTGCAATATCAAATGTTGGACCTGGGTTGGGAGGAATTATTGGACCGGACGGAAACTATAATGCTATACCTGATTTATCAAAATGGATATTATCAATAGGAATGTTGCTTGGAAGATTGGAATTATTTGCAGTATTGGTATTATTTTTTCCTTCTTTTTGGAGAAATTAAAAAAAATTAATTATGGAAATATATAAAAAACAAACATTGTCGGAAGCTTTCTCAGTTTATTTTGATAGACGAATGATTAGAATTTTATTGCTTGGGGCTATTAGTGGATTTCCATGGGTATTGATAGGCAGTAGTTTAAGTCTATGGCTTAAAGAAGATGGTTTAAGTCGAAGCACTGTTGGTTGGGCAGGATTAATATTTGCGGTTTATGCTTTTAATTATTTGTGGGCACCGATAATTGATAGAGTCAGAATTCCTTGGTTAACTGATAAAATTGGTCACAGACGTGGATGGATTGTTGCTATGCAAACTATAATTTTATTAAGTCTAGTTTGTTGGAGCATAATAAATCCGACAGCAAATTTAGCTTTGGTAATAAGTGTCGGCTTAATAATTGCAATTGCCTCAGCCACCCAAGACATAACTGTTGATGCTCTTAGAATTGAACAAATTGGAGAGCATGAAGGAAAATCGATGCAGGCTGGTGCGGCTATGGCTGTAGTTGGATGGTGGACCGGATATAAATTAGGTGGGGCAATAGCCCTAAACGTTGCAGAGTTTTTTGAATTAGCAGGATTTGAAAATTATTGGCAGATTACTTTTTTACTTTTAGGTTTAGTAATTATAGCCTGTAATATCGGATTAATGTTTGTACACGAACCACAACCAACAGACAGAAAAAAATCTCAAGCTCATACTGATAAATTAATTGAAGATAAATTAGGAACCTCTAATTTTGTAACAAAAATTTTAGCATGGATTACAGGTACAATTGCTGGTCCTGTAATAAGTTTTTTTAAAAAAAAACGGCTTTAATATTGCTTTAGCTATTTTAGGATTTGTTTTTCTTTTTAAAATTGGAGAAGCGTTTCTAGGCAGGATGTCGGTAATATTTTATAAAGAAATAGGTTTTACTAAATCAGACATTGCTCTCTATTCAAAAGGGTTGGGTTGGATTACAACTGTGATTTTTACTCTACTCGGAGGTCTATTTGCTATTCGGTCTGGGGTGATTAAAGCAATGTTTGTGTCTGGTATCTTGATGGCATCAACTAATCTACTATTCTCTTTACTAGCATGGTCAGGAAAATCAGAGTTTCTTTTTGCAATTGCAGTAATATTTGACGACATGGCAGCTGCTTTTGCAACAGTTGCTTTCGTGGCTTTTATTTCTATGCTTGTAGACCGAACTTATACTGCAACTCAATATGCTTTACTTGCTTCGATCGGAACTGCAGGTCGAACAACATTAGCGGCATCTTCTGGGGCATTAGTAGATTGGTTAAATGGAGATTGGGGCATATTCTTTATAATAACTGCTGTTATGGTGATACCTTCATTAATATTTCTCTATATGATCAGGAACAAGTTAAGCCTTAATGACTAAATTTTTTACTAATACTTACCCAGTTATCAACTTATATAAAAAATCCTCAGTTAAGTCTGAAATTGTGACTCAGATGATTTATGGTGATAGTTTTCGTATTATAAAAAAAAACTTATAAATGGCTTAAAATTAAGATTAAAGAGGATAATTATATAGGTTTTGTTCGTAACAAATATTATAAAACTTATATAAAACCAACTCATAAAATTAATATATTAAAGGCAAAAGTTTATAAATTTCCGAATAAAAGAAAAAAAATTAATATTATTTCATATGGATCAAAAATAAGAGTAATAGCTAAAAAATCTAAATTTTTAAAATTTGAAAAAGGATGGATTGACCAAAATGGAGCAAAACTAATTTCTTTTAAAGAAAAAAATCCCTTCAAAAAGATACATATTTTCAAAAATATTAAATATAAATGGGGAGGAAAATCATTTAGAGGAATAGATTGCTCTGCTTTAGTTCAAGTTTTTTTAAATTTTAATAATAGGTATTGTCCTAGAGATGCAAAGGATCAAGTCAAGTTCTTCAAAAAAAATGTTAAATTAAAAAGTATTAAAAAAAATGATGTTATTTTTTGGAAAGGCCACGTAGCTATTGCTTTATCAAAAAAAAAATTAATCCATGCATACGGTCCTATGAAAAAAACAGTTATAATGGGAATAAATCAAACAATAAAAAGAATTGATAGAACAGCTAAATTAAAAGTGATTGGAATTAAAAGATTATAAAAGGCAAAGGCAGCTTCAGTCTCCCTCCACTGCCCTTAAGAACATATTATTTGATTCTACCTTAAATCTTAAGACTCTTTTTAGTTGTATGTGGATATCAACTAAAAATTTAATTTAAAACCAAAATTAGCATTTAAGTTTTTAACATCCTGACTAGTATTTTTTGCAGAAATGCCAGCAGTAAATTTTCCATTATCTGTAATCTTTTTTTCGTAACCTAAATTAGCAACTAATGAAATCTCTCTTGTTAGAGCATTATCTTGTTTGTACGTAGCACTTGTTCCATTAATTGAATAAACTTGAGATTTATCTCCTACCAAATTTCTAAAATCTAACAACCAGCCTAGATTAAAATTATTATCATCATAAGTTATAATATTATACTTATCACTAAAAAATATAGAAACATTCCCTACTTTTCTATTTCTCCAAGAATAATATTTGCTTTCATCATAGCTTGGTGTGATTGAAAAACTTCCTGTTAATCCAATATTTGGAATTAAGTTAGAATTAGTTTTTGTTACGCCTGAATGCACCTCAAAAGTTTGATAATTACTGTCTAGGTCTAGCTTACCTGAAGACGTAGTATTAGTTAGTATAGTTCTCTCTCCATTTTTTAAAGTAATTCCACCCAAAATAAAAGAGTCCAAGTTTAAAAGATTTTTATTGCTTGGAAGATACAATCCAGCAGAAACATTTTGATATGTTATTTTATGATCTGCTTCAAAATCTTGAACTCCAGCTTCAAAGGCAAGAATGAAATCTGAATTTTCTAAAGGTGAAATTAAATTAGTTCCCACATTTAATAAATCGTACTCTAAAGCCAAATTTGTAGCATGTTCTTTTCGATTTAAAAGAGACGAATAAGTTTCGCCCCAACCATTACCATCATATAAATTTTCTGAGTCTTTGTACCTATTTAAAAATTGTCTTATGTTTAGTGATTTATAACTTAAAAGTTCGTCTAAAGTCTCGCTTCCTCCTTGGCCTGCTGATCCTGCCGATCCTTTGACAACTTGGTTGCCATCAAGATCTTTTAATGTGAAATCACCTTCGGTTTCATAAAAATAAGATTGACCAGCTCCATGATTAATTTTTAACGTACTTCCAGTTCTTGAAGTAGCGTCTAATTTTCCAACTATTATACCTCTGTCTTTTAAAGTAATTGTAGAATTGTTTCCGTACAATTTGATTGCGTCGTTTCCAACATCATTTTTTATTGTCCCACTATTAGTAACTGAAGAACTTGCGCCAACTCTTATGGTTGCGTTACTGCTGTCAGAGTTTGTCATAATACCATTTGAATTATTTGTTACTGTAGCTGTAGCAGTCGATCCAGCTCCAAAAATTGCTGAACCATCTGTTGTTGCTTCAATTGTTCCAGAGTTGGTAATTGTCATGCCTGTAGTATTGTTACTAGCAGTTTTACTGATTCTTATTGTATTTCTGGTTGAAGAAATCTGACCACCAGAATTATTTGTGATGCTTGCATCAGTCGTTCCTTTTACATCTATGGCCACTATTCCGCTTGCACTGATTGTGCCAGAATTTGAAATTGTTAAATCGGAAGTATCGTCTGCGAAAATACTAACTGTATTTGATTTTATTGTGGAACCAGAGTCAACAGTAACACTTACAGTGTCTCCAGTAATGTTTGCAGGTTTAGTTGCACCAGTATTTAAGGTTGAATTATTTGTAACTGTTAAAAATTCATCGTTTCCATCAATAGCTTGTTGACTGGTAGTTGTTCCGCCATTATTGAGTGTTGCGCTGTCGGCTTTGACAATTTGGGATAATAATAAAAAACTAGAAAAAAGTATAATTAGCTTTAAATACATTTTGTGTAATTTATTTAAGATAAAATTAATTTCAATTTTAAAAAAACTAATAAAATCCTTGATAATGGCGGAGAGAGAGGGATTCGAACCCTCGAAACGGTTTCCCGTTTACACGCTTTCCAAGCGTGCGCCTTCAACCACTCGGCCACCTCTCCAGTATATCAATTTAATACTAAAAAGAGTAAGATAAAACAAATTTCAAACATTATTCAAAATTACAAATATATATAATGAAAAAAGGTAAATATTTGATAACTGGGAGTGCTGGGTTTATTGGATCTCACTTAGTTAAAAAAATTTCCAATGAATATGATCTTATTTTAGTAGATGATCTTTCGAGAGGATCTCTAAAATTTGTTCCAAAAAAATATAGAAAAAAATTAATTAAAAAAAAAATTCAAGATCTTCATAAAGTAAACTTCAAAAAGCTTAAAGGTATATTTCATTTAGCTGCTCAATCGTCAGTGCCTTTTTCTTTAAAAAATTTGAATGAAAGTAGTGCCAACAATCTTGCCAGCTCTATTAAAGTTTTTGATTTGGCAAAAAAATATTCGGTACCCTTGGTCTATGCTTCTTCATCTGCAATTTATGGTCATTTATCTAAGGGAAAGGACAATTTAAAAAAATATTCAATTACTTCTCCATACGCCCAGGATAAATTAACTTTAGAAAATTATGCCAAAATGTGCTTTGAAGTTTTCAAAATTTCTTCAGTTGGCTTAAGATTATTCAATGTATATGGACCAGGACAAAATCCAAATAATCCTTATTCTGCAGTAATTCCAATATTTTTAAACAAAATGAAAAAAAACATTTCAGTTACAATAAATGGCGGATACCAAACTCGAGATTTTATTTTTGTAGATGATGTAATTAAAATAATGCTTCTTTCTATGCAAAAAATTCAGAATAATAAAACATATGAAATTTTTAACGTTGGTACTAATAGATCTGTAACAATTAATTATTTATATAGTTTGATTAAAAAAAAATTAGGATCAAAAAGTAAATTTAAAAAAAGAAAACTTGATAAATTTGACCCTAAAAAATCCTCTGGAACTTTTAAAAAAATGAATAAGTTTTTAAATTTAAAAAAATCTTTTTTTACAAAATTAGAGGATGGAATTCAAAAAATTATAGATTTTTAAAATCTTAAGTTTCTTTATTTATTTTAAGAACACCTATAAATGCTTCTTGAGGAATTTCAACTTTACCAAATTGTTTAGATCTTGCTTTTCCTCTTTTTTGTTTTTTCAATAATTTTTTCTTTCTGTCTGCTGCGCCACCGCCATGAATTTTAGTCAAAACATCTTTTGAAAATCCCTTGATAGATTCTCTAGCTACAATTTTTCCTCCAATAGCTGCTTGGATTGGAATCATAAAATTATGTCTTGGGATCAAATCTTTTAATTTTTCACAAACCTGTCTACCTGTAGTTTGAGCAAAATCTTTATGAATAATCGTTGCTAAAGCATCAACTGGCTCTCCATTTACTAATATTCCAAGTTTCACTAAGTTACCTTCTTTATGCCCAGTAATTTCGTAATCAAAACTAGCGTACCCGCTTGAAATAGATTTTAATCTATCGTTAAAGTCAAAAACAACTTCATTAAGTGGTAAGTCATAAGACAAAACTGCTCTATTGCCAGAATAAGTTAAATTAGTTTGAATTCCTCTTTTATCTTGGCAAATTTTTATAATTGAACCCAAATACTCATCAGGAGTTATAATTGTAGCTTTAATCCAAGGTTCTTCAATTTTTATAATTTGTGTTGGGTCAGGCATACTAGAAGGGTTTTGTAAGTCTATAACTTCACCTTTGACCTTGTGAACTTTATAAATAACCCCTGGGGTTGTGGTAATTAGATTTACATCAAATTCCCTCTCTAATCTTTCTGTTATAATTTCGAGGTGTAACAAGCCAAGAAAGCCACATCTAAAACCTAAGCCTAAAGCGCTCGAAGATTCTGCTTCGTAAGAAAAGCTAGCATCATTAAGTTTTAGTTTTCCTAAACCATCTTTCAATTTTTGATATTCCGAACTATCTACAGGAAATAAACCGCAAAAAACAACTGGTTTGCTAGGTTTAAATCCTGGCAATGCCGTTTCAATTGGATCTGAAGCATCACAAATTGTGTCTCCAACTTTTGTTTCTGATAAAGATTTAATTCCAGTTATTATAAAACCAATTTCTCCAGAATTTAATTCCTCTATATCATTTGGTTTTGGAGTAAATATACCTACTTTTTCAACAACATGTTCTTGTCCATTAGACATTAATTTAATTTTCATATTTCTTTTAATTTTTCCATTTATTACTCTCACCAAGATAACAACACCTAGATAGCTATCATACCAACTATCAACTAATAAAGATTTGAGTTTTTCTTCTTGTGTGCCTTTTGGAGCAGGTAAGTTCTTTATAATCGACTCCAAAATATCGTCGATTCCCTCACCTGTCTTGCCTGAGCATTTAATTGCATTGGAAGTATCAATGCCTACCACGTCTTCGATTTCTTTTTTCGTTTTATCAATATCTGATGCTGGTAAATCGATCTTATTTAAAACTGGTATAACTTCATGATTAATTTCTAAAGCTTGATAAACATTTGCTAGTGTCTGCGCTTCAACGCCTTGAGTGCTATCCACTATTAATAATGAACCTTCGCAGGCAGATAAAGATCGACTTACTTCATAACCAAAATCAACATGACCTGGTGTGTCTATAATATTTAAAATATATTCTTTTCCATCTTTCGCTTTATAGTTAAGCTTTACTGTTTGTGCTTTAATAGTAATTCCTCTTTCTCTTTCAATATCCATAGAATCTAAAACTTGAGTTTTCATCTCTCGGTCAGTTAATCCTCCACATTTATGAATAATTCGATCTGCGATGGTAGATTTACCGTGATCTATATGCGCAATTATTGAGAAATTACGAATTCTATTTATCTCTGACATTAGGACCTGATTGTTGCGCCAGTTTTTTCTTTAACAACTTCGATTATTTTTTGACTTACTTGATCTAAATCTTTTTCACTTAAAGTTTTTTCTAAAGCTTGAAGAGTTACATTGATAGCTACTGATTTTTTATTGTTAGGTATATTCTCTCCCTCAAAAACATCAAATACAATAACTTGTTGAATTATATTTTCATCTACTTTTTTAATTAATTTCTCAAGCAAACCAATCTTAAAAGATTTATCAATTACAAATGCAAAATCTCTTTCTGATTTTTGAAAATCTGAAGCAACATAATTAGCTTTTGTCTGTCTTACTTTTTTATTGGGTTGAGGAATATTTTTTAAGAAAATTTCAAACCCAAAAATATTTTTATCTTTAAAATCCAATTTTTTTACGATACCAGGATGCAGTTCTCCGAAGTACGCTAGATGGGGTCCTTTATCTGATTTTAAATTAATAGACCCTGACCGACCTGGATGATAGCTATTTTTTGTTAAGTCACTTATAAAAAGATTTTTTTCATCTATGCCTAATTCGATTAGTGTTCTTAAAGCGTCGCTTTTAACATCAAAAACATCAATATTTCTTGCCTTCTCAGTCCAGCTTTTTCTATTAACTTGACCAGATTTTATTCCTCCAATGACTATTTGTTGTTCGCCAGGATTTTTTCCATAAAATGTTGGTCCTATTTCAAAAAAAGATAGATCGCTATATCCTCTATCTTGGTTTTTTTTCAAATGAATAGAAAGATTAGAAAATATTGATCTTCTTAAAACATCTAAATCAGATGATATAGGATTATAAATATTTATTTCTTTTTCATTTTTTGAAAATTGTTTGTCAATATTTGAGTCTGTGAAAGACCAAGTAACCGTTTCCATGTAGCCTTTTGAAGCTAAAGCTCTTTGAGAAAGATGAAAAAGTTTCTGTTGAAAATTTAAAGTCTCGTTTTCCCTTCTTTTTTCAGGTTCTGTCACCTGGATTTTATCAAATCCCTTGATCCTTATTAACTCTTCAATTAAATCAACATCTTGTGAAACGTCGGGTCTCCAAGAAGGAATTACAACTTTTAGAATTTTTTTAGTTTTTTTAACCTTAAAACCTAAAGATGATAGAATTTTGTCAGCTTCAGAAATTGAAATAGAGATACCAATTAAATCTTTAAATTTTTCTATATTAAAGTCTATAACTTTGTTTTTTTGAGAAGCTTGACCAGTAATATTAAATTTGCTTGCTTCTCCTCCACAAATCCTAATAATTAATTCAGTGGCTATTTCTAGGCCTTCTTTTATAGAATTAGGATCTATCCCTCTTTCAAATCTATATTTAGCATCAGTATTGATGTTTAATTCACGACCTGTTTTTCTAATTGATGAAGGTAAAAAATATGCAGATTCTAACAATATATTTTTTGTATCAAATTCGGTAGATGTTTTTGTTCCCCCAATAACTCCTCCGAGACCTAGAATGCTACTTTTATCAGTAATAACACACATTCCTTTCTTAAGCTTATATTTTTCATTATCTAATCCCTCAAATTCTTCACCTTCTACTGAATTTCTAACAATAATTTCTTTATCTATTTTGTTAGCATCATAGGCATGTAAAGGTCGATTAAGGTCGAACATTACGTAATTTGTAATATCAACAACTGCTGAGATAGGCTTTAACCCTAAAGATAAAATCTTATCTTTTAACCATACCGGACTTTCTTTATTTGTAATATTTTTTATGTAACAACTTCCAAAGGATAAACATCCTTGATTTTTTTCTTTAGAAATTGATACTTTTATAGACTGCTTTAAAGTTTGCTTAAAAGATTTTTTCTTTAATTTTAAAAGACTTCCTAGTCCAGATGATGCAAGATCTCTTGCTATTCCTCTTACTCCAAGACAATCAGCTCTATTTGGAGTAATGGCAATGTCTAGAGCCTTTTCTGAATTAGTTTTGAAATAACTTTTGCCAATTTCTTTTTCTTTTTTCTGTAGTTCTATAATTCCAGCACTTTCATCAGATAAATTTAATTCACTTTCTGAGCAAAGCATTCCTCTTGACTCTACACCTCTAATTTTAGCAATTTTTAATTTAAATTTTGTTTTAGGTATAATTGCACCAGGAGGAGCATAAATAGTTAATAAACCGTCTCTAGCATTGGATGCTCCGCAAACTACTTTAATAATTTTATTATCTCCCAAACTTACATCACAAACTTTTAACTTATCGGCATTAGGATGTTTTTCTACTTTCAAAATTTTTGCAATTTTAAATTCACTTAACTCGCCTAAATTTTCTTTTATATTTTCTACTTCAAGCCCTATGTTAGTTAACTGATCTATTATTTTGGCTTCATTAGCTTTTGTTTGTAAATGTTCCTTTAGCCAAGGTATGGTAATAATCATTTACTTAAACCTCTGTAATTTGTTGGAACATCCAATGGATCAAAGCCAAAATGACTTAACCATCGATAATCAGTTTCAAAAAATGCCCTCAGATCATTAATTCCATATTTTAGCATTGCAAGTCTATCAATTCCTATACCAAAGGCATAACCTTGATATTTTTTTGTATCTACTTTGACATTTTTTAAAACATTAGGGTGCACCATTCCGCAACCCAAAACTTCTAGCCATTTATCTCCTTCTCCAATAACTATTTTTCCGTTTTCTAACCTGTAACCAATATCTACCTCTGCCGAAGGCTCAGTAAACGGGAAATGACTTGGTCTAAATCTCATCCTAACATTTTTGACTTCAAAAAATTCCTTTATAAAATAATTCAAACATCCTTTTAAATGACCCATTGTTATATTCTTATCTATGTGAAGACCTTCTAATTGATGAAACATTGGAGCATGAGTTTGATCACTGTCAGATCGATAAGTTCTTCCAGGAACTATAATCTTAAAAGGTGGTTTTTCATTTAACATAGTTCTAATTTGAACTGGAGAAGTATGTGTTCTTAATAAAAGTTTTTTATTTTTATCCAAATAAAAAGTATCATGCATGTCTCTTGCAGGATGATCTTCGGGTGTATTAAGTGCGGTAAAATTATTATACTCTGTTTCAACATCAGGACCTTCTGCTACTGAAAATCCAATCTCTGAAAATATAGAAGAAATTTCATCAATCACTTGTGACACTGGATGTATTTTTCCTTTTCTGTAAGATCTTATAGGCAAAGTTACATCAATTTTTTCACTTTTTAATTTCTCATTAATTTCTTGTGTTTCAAGTTCTAAACTCTTTTTCTCAATCTGCTGGGATAAACTATCCTTTAATTTATTTAAGCGAGAGGCAAATTCTTTTTTATCTTCAGCAGATAAAGATCCTAAATTTTTAAATTGAGTTGTGATTTGACCATTTTTACCAAAAAACTCTGTTTTTAAATTTTGTAATTCATCTTTTGTTTTTACAGAGTCTATCTTTGCATTAAAAATAGAGTTTATTTTTTCTAAATCACTCATTGGGTATTATGATTTTTTATATTAAGTTGAGATTAAATCAAAGACTCTTATTATATTAGTTAAGAGATGATTGAACCTTTTTTACTATAGATTTAAAGACTTCTGGATTATTATAAGCCAATTCTGCTAACACTTTTCTATCTAGCTTAATCTTAGATTTTGCTAAACCGTTAATAAATTTTGCATATGTGAGACCTTCCATTCTTACGCCAGCATTAATTCTTTGTATCCATAAAGATCTAAATTCTCTCTTTTTTGTTTTTCTGTCTCGATAAGCATATTGCATTGCTTTCTCCATTGCTTGACGAGCTATTCGAATAGTATTTTTTCTTCTTCCGTACTGACCTTTAACAGATTTTAAAATTTTTTTATGTTTTGCTCTACTAACAACACCACGTTTTGTTCTAGCCATATTATCCTCTCAAGTTATATGGCATATACGATTTTACAATTTTTGAATCTTGCTTAGTCATTATCGTAGTGCCTCTTTGTTTTCTAATTTGTGAATTTGTTCTTTTAATCATACCATGTCTTTTTCCCGCTTGAGGCATTTTAATTTTACCAGAAGCAGTAAATCTAAATCTTTTTTTTGCTGAGCTTTTAGTTTTTAATTTTGGCATAAATATTTGGGTTTTATATAGACAATAATTAATCTTTACAAGGTGATATTATCTTTTATTTAGATGGGTTGAATTATCATCACCATTTGCCTTCCTTCAAATTTTGGTTGGCTTTCAACTTTAGCAATGTCTTTTGTTTCTTCAATAATTCTGTTCATTAAATCTTTTCCGAGTTCAGTATGTTGCATTTCTCTTCCTTTAAATTTAACAGTAAATTTGACTTTATCACCTTTGGTTATAAATTTTTTTGCATTTTTTATCTTAAAATTATAATCATGAACTTCAGTTCCTGGTCGTAATTTAATCTCTTTAAGAGAGACTACTTTTTGTTTTTTTTTGGCTTGATTAGCTTTTTTTTGCAAATCATATTTGTATTTTCCCATATCCATAATTTTGCAAACTGGCGGGTTTGCATTAGGAGATATCTCTATTAAATCTAATCCTTCTTGTTTAGCAATTTCAATTGCTTTGTTTAATGGCATCGCGCCAAGATTACCTCCGTCACTTCCGATTACTTGAACATCCAAAGCTCTAATTCTCTCATTAGCTTTTGGGCCTCGAGGTTTACTTCTTCTTTGAAAGTAGTTTGGTTTGAAATTTGACACTTAGTTTAGGGGCAACTTATTTTCTTGAATCATATTTTTTATCAAATCTTCTCGTTTCATCTTCTCTTGTTTTTCAGATCCTAATCTTCTAATTGTTACAGTATTATTAGAAACCTCTTCTTTTCCACAAACAATAATCACTGGAACTTTTGCAATAGAGTGTTCTCTAACTTTATAATTTATTTTCTCGCTTCTTAAATCCACTTCGCATTTTATACCTTCTTTAAACAAATCTTCAAATAATTTTTTTACATACTCATTGTTCTCTTCAGCTATAGTACACACTACTGCTTGTGAAGGTGACAGCCAAAAAGGCAATTTTCCTGCATAGTTTTCTATTAAGATTCCTATAAACCTCTCTAGGGAACCAAATAAAGCTCTATGTAACATTACTGGAACCTTTTTTGTTCCGTCCTTATCAACAAATGTTGCGCCTAATCTATTTGGTAAGTTTAAATCAACTTGTAATGTTCCGCATTGCCAATCTCTACCAATTGCATCTCTTAAGACAAATTCTATTTTAGGACCGTAGAAAGCTCCTTCTCCTTTGTTAATTGTATATTCAAGTTTAGATTGTTTTATTGCTGATAGTAGCGCAGCTTCAGATTTATCCCAAACACTATTATCTCCGACTCTCTTTTCAGGTCTGTCTGAGTATTTCAGTATTACATTTTTAAATCCAAGAGCTTTATAAATTTCTAAAATCAAATTAGTAACAGCTAAAGTTTCCTGAGTAATTTGATCCTCTGTACAAAAAATATGAGCATCATCTTGTGTAAAAGCTCTTACTCTCAATAATCCATGTAGTGCGCCTGATGGTTCATATCTATGTACTTTACCAAACTCTGATAATTTTAAAGGTAAATCTCTGTAACTTTTTAAACCTTGATTAAAAACTTGAACACATCCTGGACAATTCATTGGTTTTATTGCAAAAGTTTTTTCATCCGGAGTTTCAGAAGTAAACATATGCTCTCCAAATTTTTCCCAATGACCAGATTTTTCCCATAATGTTTTATCTAAAAGTTCAGGTGTATTTATCTCTTTATACCCCGCCAAGCGTTGCTTCATTCTCATATATTCAACTAATCTTTGAAATAATAACCACCCTTTCTCATGCCAAAATACCGATCCTGGACTTTCTTCTCTAAAATGAAATAAATCCATTTCTTTACCGAGTTTTCTGTGATCTCTTTTTTCAGCCTCCTCTAGTCTGTGTAAATAATCATCTAATTCTTTTTTCGAACTCCAGCACGTTCCGTAAATTCTTTGCAACATTTCATTATTTGAGTCTCCTCGCCAATATGCGCCCGATACTTTTGTTAGTTTAAAAGCTTTTCCTATTTTACTTGAAGATGTTAAGTGAGGACCTCTACACAAATCATGCCAGGTATCTCCATGATGATAAACTGAAAGTTCTTCGCTTTTAGGAATGCTCTCAATAATTTCTGCTTTATATTTCTCTCCAATTTTTTTAAAGTGAGTGATAGCTTTATTTCTTTCCCAAACTTCCCTTCTTGTTTTTACATCTCTGTCAATTATTTCTGACATTTTTTTTTCTATTTTTTTCAAATCATCACTTGTAAAAGGTTCTTTTCTTGCAAAATCATAATAAAAACCATTTTCAATCACTGGACCTATTGTTACTTGGGTTTTTGGAAATAACTCTTGAACAGCCATAGCCATTATATGTGCTGCGTCATGTCTAATAACTTCTAAACCCTCTTTATCTTTTGATGTGATGATTCTTACTTTTGAGTCTTTTGTAATTTCATAACTCAGATCTTTTAACTGACCATCAACTTCCATAATTAATGCAGCTTTTTCTAAAGATTTACTAATTTTTTTTGTAAGCTCAAGGCCACTAATAGATTTTGAAAATGCAATTTTTTTTCCATCTAATAATTGAATTTGAGGCATGTATTATATGTTTAACAATTTTTTATACTCTCTTAAAGTTGAATCACACATTGCTTCAACATCAAATTTTTTTGCTACGTTTTTTCTACCTTCGTTTCCTATTGAAATTAGTGTATCTTGATCTAATTCAATAACAGTATTTAAGGCTTTAGCAAGATAACGAGGGTCATCATGTTTATATAAAAAACCTGATTTTCCTTTTAAAATGGTTTCCTTTGATCCTCCAAGATCACTTGCTATAATTGGTTTTCCCATAGCTTGAGACTCAACTGACACTCGACCGAATGCTTCGGGCTCAATTGAGGCAGAAACCACTACATCAGCTAATGAATAAGCTAAAGGCATTTCTTTACAATGATCAATAAATTTTACCTTTTGGTTTAGTCTATACCTTTGAACCAAATCTATAAGTTTCTTTTTGTAAACTTTTCTGCCTTGATCTGAGCCAAGAACTACAGCTTGAAAATTTGAATTATTGTAGTCTTCAATTAAAATGTTTAAAGCTTCAATTAATTTTTCTTGACCTTTCCAGTGTGTAAGCCTTCCAGGCATAAGAATGATAAATTGATTTTGAGGAAGACCCCATTCTTTTTTAATTTTTTCTTGTTTCAAAATTGAAATATTTTTTTGATTATAATAATCAAGATTTATTCCTCTAAAAATAACTCTTAATTTTTTTTTTCGATTTAAATACTCATTATAATTTTCATTTATATGATTAAATATAAAATTTGATCCAGCTATTGTCAGTTTTGATCTTAGCATAATGCTATTATAAAATTTTTTTAGATTACTCTCAAAATTATAAGTTCCATGAAAAGTAGTAACAAAATTTCTTCTTGTTATTAAGCATGCGAAGTAACATGCCCATGCTGGAGCCCGACTTCTAGCATGAACAATATTTATATTATTAATCAATATTAAAATGGATAAAATTATTGAGTTAAAAATAATTAAAATAGGATTTTTAGAGTGAACTGGTAAACGAAATAATTTAACTTTATCTTTTTTAACAAATTTCAATAATTCTCCTCCAGAAGTAGCTATAAAAGACCCACAATCTTTCTCAGCTAAATAATGAGCAATATCGTAACAACCGGTCTCTGCGCCTCCAAATCCCAACTTAGGAATAACTTGAAGAACTTTTATTTTTGAAGCCATATTTATTGTTATATATTAACAAATTAAACTTATAACCTAATATGAAAAAATTTAAGTACCAAAAAATATCAAAGACTAAAAAACTTAGATATATCGACAATTATTACAAAAAAAAACTTTATCTCGTTTTTCTTCCAGGATTTATGTCTGATATCGAAGGAAAAAAACCTCAAATGTTTAGACGATACGCCGTTAAAAATAAGCTTGGTTTTTTAGCTTTAGAGTATTTTGGACATGGTAAGTCCTCTGGTGAATTTACTAAAGGGAATATTAGTATTTGGACTAACAATGTAAAATTTTTAATAAAAAAAATAGTAAAAAAAAATAACTTTATTTTAATTGGATCTAGTATGGGTTCTTGGATAGCTATTAATCAATTTAAATATTTTAAAAATCAGATAAAAGGATTTATAGGAATTGGCTCGGCACCAGAATTTTTAACAAAATTAATGTGGAATAAATTTCCAAAAAATATTAAGCAAGAAATATTAAAAAAAGGTATCTCAACTATTGAAAGTGGAAAGTATAAATATCCAATAACACTTCAATTAATAAAAGATGGAAAAAAAAATAAAGTTTTATCGAAAAAAATTTTACTTAAAATACAAGTTTCAATGTTCCATGGAAAAAAAGATGAAGTAGTACCTACTGTATTTTCTAGTAAAGTTTTAAATATTTTTAAAAAAGCAAAAAAAAAATTATTTATCATTAAAAGAGGTGATCATAGTCTTTCTGATTCAAGATCGCTCAAAATGATAGAAAATCAATTAACTAAAATTGTCAAAAATATTCCTTAAACCATACTTGTAGTTTGGAAATTTTAACTTAATTTTAAGTTGTTTTTTCATATTTTTATTACTTACTTTTTTCGAGTCTTTATAAAACTCTCTAATCATTTTATTTTTAAATTGTGAGATAGGTTTTGCCTTTAAATATTT
>CACFVO010000003.1 GCA_902569785.1 uncultured Pelagibacteraceae bacterium | reverse complement strand
ATTTATAATTTTATTTTTAATAAAGATAGTTTTTATAATTTTCTTATTCATCAAATGTTTATTTGCCTTAGAAGATTTAATTATTAATTCTCCTATCTCTTTTTGGTTTACATCTTTCTTTATATTTAAAACATCTCTAGTTTTTCCATTAACTTGAACAACCATGTTAATTTTGATGTTTTCTAATATTTTTGTATCAATTTTTGGCCATTTATCTATTTCTTTAGAGTTAAGATTCGATAAGCATTCATAAGCAAGATGTGGTGTAAAAGGTATCATTAGTTTCATAATTTTAATTAAATTTTCAGTCAAGATTTTCGTGCTTATTTTTAATTTAATGGAC
Organism: uncultured Pelagibacteraceae bacterium; assembly: GCA_902569785.1. GTDB lineage: Bacteria > Pseudomonadota > Alphaproteobacteria > Pelagibacterales > Pelagibacteraceae > Pelagilacustribacter. The sequence goes on along the minus strand of CACFVO010000003.1, from coordinate 98,406 downwards.
TCATTAAAATATCTATAAACTTCGTAAAATTGAGCAATAGCCACATTAAATTGAAAATTATTTATAGCATTATCAATTTTGTAAACATATAAATTAATTTTTTCTTCAAAAATTTTCTTTTCATCATCATTTTTTTTTCCATCAACTCTATTTAAAATTGTTTGATTCAAATTCCATATTTTTTGTAAAAATTTATTTGAAGAAAAAACTCCGGTATCGGACCATTGTATATCTTTTTCTGGGGGACTATCAGATAATATAAACCATCTTACAGCATCAGCTCCATATTGTTTAATCATAGTTTCTGGATCTATAGTATTCTTTTTAGATTTAGACATTGACTCTGAAGGACCAATTTTTACTTCAGATTTGTCTGACATTTTAATAGCTTTTTTATTAGAAGTTTTTTTTATTTCATCAGGGTAAAGCCAGTTCCCATTTAGATCTTTATAAGTTTCATGGCAAACCATACCTTGAGTAAATAAATTATTAAAAGGTTCTGTGTATTTAAATTTATCATTACATTTTTTTATTCCTTTCATAAAAAAACGAGAATATAACAAATGTAAAATTGCATGCTCTATCCCTCCAATATATTGGTCAACTGGCATCCAATAATTTACCTTTTCATTATCAAAGGGCGCTTCTTTATTTTTAGGCGAACAAAATCTTAAAAAATACCAGGATGAGTCAACAAAAGTATCAAGAGTGTCTGTTTCTCTTATCGCTGGTTTACCAGTTTTTTTATGGATAGTTTTTTTCCAATTTGGATGATTGTCTAATGGATTGCCTGAGGATGTAAGATCAGCGTCATAGGGAAGTTTTATAGGAAGCTCACTTTTATCTGCTGGAACAACTGAACCATCTTCTAAATAAATCATAGGTATCGGGCATCCCCAATATCTCTGTCTAGAAATACCCCAATCTTTTAATCTAAATAATGTCTGTTTCTTTCCAATTTTTTTTTCCTCAATTTTACTAATAATTTTTTGTTTAGCTACATCTACTGTTAGATCATTTAAAAATTCTGAATTAACCATTGTTCCACTACCTACGTATGCCTCTTGCATCTTTTCTCCATCATTTGAATTATTTTTATCGGAAACAACTCTTATAATCGGGAGTTCATATTTTTTTGCAAAATCAAAATCTCTTTGATCGTGAGCTGGACAACCAAAAATAGCTCCGTTTCCATAATCCATTAAGACAAAGTTTGCTACATATATAGGTATTTTTTTATTCTTTAAAAAAGGGTGTTCTGCAAAAAGTTCTGTATTAAATCCTAATTTTTCTGCATTAGCCAAAGCTTCTTCTGTTGTTCCAATCTTAGAGCATTCATCTTTAAATTTTTCAAAATCTTTATTTTTATGAAACTTTTTACAAATCTCATGATCAACTGAAATGGCAATAAAACTTGCCCCAAATATAGTATCAGGTCTTGTAGTAAAAATAGATAAGCTCTTTTCTTGGCCAATGACATTAAAATTTAATTCGCAACCAATAGATTTTCCTATCCAATTTTTTTGCATTAATTTTACTTTGTCTGGCCAACCCGATAATTTTTCCAAATCTTTTAAAAGTTCATTTGAGAACTTAGTAATATTAAAAAACCATTGTGATAATTTCTTTCTTTCTACAGTTGCATTAGATCTCCAACCTTTTCCATTTATAACTTGTTCATTTGCCAAGACAGTTTTTTCGACAGGGTCCCAATTAACATATGTTTCTTTACGAGATACTAATCCTTGATTATAGAAATCAATAAACAATTCTTGTTGGTGTTTATAATAATCTTCATCACAAGTTGATATTTCCAAATCCCAGTCGATAGATAATCCTAACATTTTTAACTGAGATTTCATTATTTTGATATTTTCCTGAGTCCAATCTTTGGGTTTTAAATTGTTCATTTTTGCAGCATTTTCTGCTGGAAGACCAAAAGCATCCCAACCCATAGGATGTAAAACATTAAAACCTTTCATGTATTTATAACGAGCTATAACATCTCCAATAGTATAGTTTCTTACATGACCCATATGTATTTTACCTGATGGATAAGGGAACATTTCTAAACAATAAAATTTTTTGCCATTTTTATTGTACAGTTTGGAAGAAACAAATTTTTCTTGCCATTTTTTTTCAATTACTTGAAAATTTACTCTTTCCATTAAAGATTTAGTTTTTCTTTTTTTCTTTTTCTAATTCAGCAGCTTTTGTTAAAATCGTACTTCTCAATTCCTGACTAATTTTTGAATTATTTAATAATTTAGTTCGACACACTTGATTTTCAGAACATTTTTTTTTATGGACAATTATCTTTAAACTATCACTTCGAACTTCATTAGAAAGAAATCTAATTGAAATTTTAATTGATTCATTTGCACTATCACCAGTATACCAATCAGAAACTATCATTCCTCCAGAATAGTCGACTGTATTTAAAGGTAGAAAATCTAGAATCTCCAAAGAAGCTCTCCACATTGGATTAGAAGAACTAAACTCAAAGTTACCTCCCCTACGGTTAAGGACCCCTTTTAATGAAACGCCTCCACCTTCTTTAATATTTTTTGCAGCTCTATCAGTTCCTTTAATTGGAACCTCTCTGGTATTAACTTTTTTTGGTTTTATAGCTTGGCAAGATGAAAGCATTATAAGTGTGAGAGGAACTATTAAAAAAAATCTCAAGTATTTTGTCATATTCATAATTATGTTTAAGCCAAAGGATAAGTAAAAACAAAAAAATTGTTTAAATCTAAAGATTCTAGCAATAATAGAAAATCAAGAGGATATGTGTTGTAAATATACAACATATCCTGAATTTAATAGGAATTTCAACAATTTTCAATTTAAAAAAGGGTCTAAAATGCTAATTTTTCCCACGTTTTAATTATTAAAACTAAAACAAAGGAAATAAACAATGAAAACAATAATGAAAACTTTATTCGTTTCTATCGCTTCATTATCTTTAATGTTTTCCGTTAACGCAGGTGAGTTAACAGTTTCTGGTACAGCGAAAGCTACATACCACGTAACGCATGGATCACAATCAGATAATACAATCGGTATTACAAACGAATTAAACTTTAAAGCTAGTGGTGAAATGGACAACGGTTTCGGTTGGGCATACAACATGGCTTTAGATCCTAGCACTGCTGGAACAGCATCGTCAACGACGGTACCTCCATCAGGTTCTGCGATCAATGATGATACATCAATAGTAATAACTATGAATGACATGGGTACTGCTAAAATTTGTGTATCAACATGTGGTAATAGTAAAGAATATGCTTTTGACCAGTCAGCTTATACATCTATGACTGACACTGGTTTAAGTGAAGGTATTGTATACCCAATCTCAGCATCTTCTTACGCTTCACTACAGTATCACACTCCAGAATTACCTTTTGGAACAACAGCTTCAATCGCTTACGGCCAAACTAAAAAAGATGGTCAAAGTGGTAACGCTCAAGCTGGTTCAAACGGTACAAACCTTACAGCTTATTCTTTAGTGACTAAGCCGGTTGATGGATTAACTCTTTCTGCATCTTATTTTGAAACTCATGACTATGATGATGGTACAACTACAGAGCAGCAGATGGACGAAGGTGGTGCTTACGGTATAGTTTATGCAGCTGGTAACTTTACTCTTGGTTATGGTAAATCTTACAGAGCTCCAGAACTTTCAACAGCAGTTGGTGCAGGTACTACTGATGCGGAATGGTATGAAAACACAGGTATTTCTCTAGGTTTCGCAGTAAATGATGAACTATCAGTATCTTACACAACAGAAGAATCAGAAGTGAACTATGCACACAGTGCTCAAACAGCTTATGAAATAGACATGAACTCTATTCAAGCTGCTTACTCATTAGGTGGTGCAACGTTATCATTAGCAAGAGCTGATTACGATAACATTAGTTACACAAATGGTTTAGACGCTAGCGACACAATTATAGCAATTAACTTTGCATTCTAATTAGGTCACTTAGAGTATAAAATTAAAAGGGGCGATTTTTCGCCCCTTTTTTTTTGTCCCTTTAATCAAAAACATCGTTTTGAGAAAGTAATTGGTTTTTTTATTATTTCTGAAGACAAAGCAATAGACTTACATTTTACCGTACCGAGCTTATTTAAATTCGATAATTTTATCCCTCCTAAAGGAATGAGATTTTCTTTTCTAGACAAACTAAATAGATTAAACTTTATTACTCCTAAAAATCCCTTTTTATAATTATAGGATGTTTTAAATAAACGTGAAAAAATAATACTAGAACAACCTTGCAATTTCTTTATGTTAATTTCTTTAATATTATGTGCTGATCCAATTATTCTAAAATTAAGATTTCTCAAATGAGCAATTTTTAGATTTTTATTATAAGCCGAAATATATATACCATCTGCTTTTAAAACATTTGTCAACTTTACGTTGTTAGAAACATAAAAATCTATATTTCTGATTTTACAGTTTTTTCTAAATCGTATTAATTTTTCCATATTTTCAGCTATATTTTTTGATCTATAAATTATGCTGAATTTATTTGAATTTTTTATATTTTTTAAATCTATATCTCTGATACTTTCTATTATAAAAAAATATTTATTTTTAAAGACAAACATATGAGCATCATAATTGAAAGATTTGATAAAATAAAATCTAATATTGAAAAATTTTCAATTGCTGATTCAAGAACAATAGTTGCTGTAAGCAAAACATTTTCTTTAGATCATATTATGCCTTTAATTAATTATGGTCACATGCACTATGGTGAAAACAAAGTTCAAGAAGCAGAGTCTAAGTGGTTACAAATAAAAAAAGAAAAAAAAGATTTAAAACTTCATATGATTGGCAAGTTACAGAGCAACAAAGCAAAAAAGGCAGTTCAAATATTTGATTATATACATTCTTTGGATAATCAAAAACTTGCAGACGTTTTAGCTAAAAGTCAAAAAAACATAAATAAGTCTATTAAATATTTTATTCAAGTTAATATGGGAAATGAAACTCAAAAATCCGGTATTTCTTATAATGAAGTAGATGCTTTTTATAACTATTGTGTTAAAGAAAAAAATTTAAACGTTTTAGGTTTAATGGCTATACCCCCAAACGATGATAAAACAGAAGAATATTTTAAAAACATATCAGAACTTAATGCTTCACTTGGTTTAAAAAATCTAAGCATTGGAATGTCATCAGATTATATGAAGGCTATTAAGTATAAATCTACTCACCTAAGAATTGGTAGCTTAATATTTGGAGAGAGATCCTAATTGATATTTACCAGCGTTGATTTATTAATTTTTTTTATTATTTTCTTTAAATTTCTTTTGCTAACTGCAATGCATCCCAAAGTATTCTTATAATTTTTTTTTGCAACATGTATAAAGATGGCACTTCCTTTACCTTTACGTATTGGATTTAAATTGTAATCTAAAACTAAAATTATATCGTAAGTATTGTCTTTTCTATAAAGTTTTTCAGCACCATACTTAAACGGAAATCTAATCAACTTATTATATTTCTTAGATTTAGGATCGTCACACCATCCCATGTTTTTTATAATAGGAAGCTTCTTAATTTTGGGCTTAAAGAGTGCTACACGATCCTTTCGATACAATATCGTTTTGATCTTAAATTTACCTTTTGGCGTTATTTTATCACCTTCCCTTTTTTTATTTCTAATTCCTCTTTTACCAATTGCACATTTTATTCTATACTTATCTAAGATGAGTTTTTTATTTTTTATAAATATATGCATAAAATAAATGTTTTATCTTTCGGGTCTAAAAATTTTAACATTTCGTTAGAGGAACTTAAAGATCATTTAAACTTTAAATTAACAACAATTGACACAACCATAGATTCAAAAACTTTTAATAGCTATGATGTCTTATTTTGTCATCAAGATTTCTTTAACAAAAATTCATCAATAGATATACTTAAAAAATCTAATAGTATAAAAATTCTAGCTTACAGTTCAGACAAAATAAAATTTGACCTTTTTGCTGATAAAATATTTTTGCCAGTAAAATTTGAGGAAATTAACAATATAATTGAGAATTCAATAGCTAAAAAAAATTTTTCTAAAAACTCTTCTATCAAAATTAAAAAATATATTTTAGATAAGAACGAAAAAAAATTATTGAAAGATAAAAGTTATGTATTATTAACAGAAAAAGAAATTCAACTTTTAGAGCTTCTTTTAAGCTACAACAAACCTATAAGTAAAAATAAAATACTAGACGAAGTTTGGAAATACTCAGAAGATACTGATACCCATACAGTTGAAACTCATATTTATAGATTAAGAAAAAAGATTAAAACAAAATTTTTGGATAATGATTTTATTTTGAATGATAAAAAAGGTTATTTATTATGAAAAAAAGAAATAAAATAGCTTTAGATTTATTTACTACAAAATATCGTAAACGCGTTGTTAAACCTAAAAAAGGAAAAGGTAGTTTTAAAAGAAGAAAAAGATAATTTAGTTTATCCGAGCACCAATCTTTTGAATTATTTTTGAGGACATTTCAGTACCTTTATCTAAGCTTTCTTTGATAGATAGATTATTTATATAACCATTTAAAAACCCTGCTGCAAAAAGATCACCTGCACCAGTTAAGTCTACAATCTTAAGATTTCTTTGAGCTTCGCATTCTACAATTTCATCTCCTTTAATTGCAATTGCACCTTTTTCTCCTCTAGTAATAACTAACAATTTTTTAATTTTTTTTGAAAATTCAATAACTTTATTAAAATCTTTTGTATCTATTAAAGACATTATTTCTTGCTCATTAGCAAAAGTAATGTCTAATTTATTTTTGACTAAGTCTAAGAAATGAGACTTATGTCTTTCTACACAGAATAAATCTGATAAAGACATTGCTACTTTATTTGAGTTTTGAATTGCTTTTTCAAAAGCTTTTTTAGGCTCTCCCTCATCCCAAAGATATCCCTCTAGCAATAGAAGATTGCTATTTTTTACTGAATTAACATCTATATCTTTCTCATTAATTTTTCCTGCTGTTCCAAGGAATGTACACATAGTTCTCTCTGAGTCAGGAGTAATTAAAATCAAACAAGTACCAGTAGGAATTACTTCTTTTTTTTTAGAGTAAAAATATTTAACTTTTTCTTTTTTTAGTCCTTCTTCATACTTAGCACCAAGCTCATCATCACTCACTTTACCAATGAACCCTACATTATTTCCAAGCTGTGAAAGACCTACGATTGAATTAGCAACTGAACCTCCAGAAACTGTTTCTTCAATTTTAAGGTTTGAGAGTAATTTTTTAAATTCAATCTCGTCTACAAGTTTCATAGTGCTTTTTGTTAATGAGTTATTTTTAAGAAAGTTTTCGTCTACTTTACAAATAACATCCACTATCGCGTTTCCAATTCCTATAATCTTCATTTTTATTAAGCTTTTTTAGTTTTAATTGACTTTTTTCTTTTTGGATAACAGCTTTTACAAATTTTACAAGCTATACCGTAACATTCTCTAGCCTGGCAATATTCTCTTCCATACCAAATGATCTGTAAATGAAGTTTATTCCATGACTTTTTTGGAAATAATCTTTTTAAATCTTTTTCCGTCTGAACAACATTTTTACCACTGGTTAAACCCCATCTTTGGGCCAATCGATGTATATGAGTATCTACTGGAAAAGCAGGGTATCCAAAACCTTGAGACATTACTACACTAGCTGTTTTATGTCCTACCCCATGCAACTTTTCTAAATCTTCAAAATTTCCAGGCACCTTTCCTCCGTGTTTCTCTAATAATTGTTTTGAGAGCAAATACACACTTTTAGCTTTTCTTTTAAAAAAACCTGTACTTTTTATTAATTTTTCAATTTTTTTTCTTCCAAGTTTTACAAAATGTTCTGGTTTGTTGTATTTTGGATATATTTTACTTGTTGCTTTATTTACATTTACATCTGTAGTTTGTGCTGACAACGCTACAGACACCAGTAAAGTAAATAAGTTTCTGTGTTTTAAAGGAACCGAAACTCTAGGATAAAATTTGTTTAAGAGTCTTAATACTATAGCCGCTCTTCTATTTTCACTCATTGTTTTAAATTTATTTAAAATTCAAAACGTTTCTCATAGAGTATAAGCCTGGTTTTTTGCCTATAATCCATCTTGCGGCAGTTAAAGCGCCTTCTGAAAAAAGTGCTCTATCAAAAGCCTCATGATTTAAAGAAACTATTTCTTTTCCACTCGAAAAAGAAACTTCGTGTTTACCTATAACTGATCCTTTTCTCTGTGAGTTAAAATTAATTTTTTTACTGTAAGGAAAAGATTTTTTATTTAGATACCTTTTTCCCATTACTCTATACAAATCTTTATTTTTTCCTACGGCAATGCCTTTGCCAAGCATTAAAGCTGTTCCTGAAGGGTAATCTTTTTTATTTTTATGATGAACTTCAAAAACTTTAGTTAAGAAATTACTATCAAGTGATTTTGAAGCTATTTCAGTCAAATACATTAGCAAATTTACCCCCAGACTCATGTTTCCAGCTTTAAGAATAGGAATTTTTCTTGAATATCTTTTTATTATATTTTCTTCCTTTTTAGTGAACCCTGTAGTTCCTATAACTACTTTTTTTTTTAGTTTTGAGGCAATTTTTAAAACTTCTAAGGTACATTTGGGTATAGTAAAGTCTATTATTACATTTGCTTTTTTGAATGCGTTTTCAGTGTTTAGACTTGGTCTAATCCCCATTATTGATTTATTTATTATTCTATTTTCAGTTAGAGATACTAACTTAAAGTTTTTATTGGCTTTCGAGGTTTTCACGAGTTGTTGACCCATTCTTCCCATACAACCAGTTATTGCTAAATTAATTTTTTTCATCATTATACAAGATTTATAATTACAATAATAACAAGAACAATTATAGCCCAAATAGATAAATTTTTTAAAAATTGTTTTATCTTATTATTTGTAGATAAAAATGAAGGTAAGATTAAAATTAACACTGCAATTAAAAATATTGCAGACATTATTTGCTCGGTTTCCATTTTATTTATGAGCTTTTCCAGAATTTTTTAGCTTTTTCAAAAAAACTTTTAATTACTGGGTCAGGTTTATTAGACTCTATTTCATTAAATTCTTCTAATATTTCTTTTTGTCTTTTTGAGAGAGATGTTGGGACTTGAGTAATAACTCTTATGTATAAATCTCCAAAAACAGTTCTTCTTAGTACAGGCATACCTTTCCCTTTTAATCTAAATTGTTTGCCATGTTGAGTTCCTGCAGGAATTTTAATTTTAGATTTTCCTCCGTCGATTGAAGGCACTTCTACAGTTGTTCCTAAAGTTGCATCAGAAAAAGAAATTGGAAGTTCATAGTATAAATTCTCCTCAGATCTTTTAAAAATATTATGGTTATCGATAGAAATAAAAAGATAAAGATCTCCGCTAGAACCACCTTTAGAACCAGCTTCACCCTTACCAGATAGTCTTATTCTAGTTCCATCATCAACACCTTTAGGAATTTTTACTGTCACATTTTCACTTCCTTGTACCTTTCCATTACCACTACAAGTTTTACAGGGATTTCCTATTGTTTCTCCATAACCACTACATTGTGGGCAAGTTTGTTGGATAGTAAAAAATCCTTGATTAGTTCTTACTTTACCTCTTCCAGAGCAATAACTACATTTTATAGGTTTAGATCCTTTTGCTGCTCCACTACCCGAGCATGGAGAACATTTTTTGTACGTGGTGTATTTAACATTTTTTTCTAATCCTTTATAAGCTTCTTCTAAACTTATATTGGTATCGTATCTTAAATCATTTCCTCTGTTACTAGATCTTCTTGAGGTTCCACTACTACCAAAGTCTCCAAAAAAATCTTCAAAGATGTCAGAGAATGAAGAGGAATTGAAATCGAATCCTCCAAAACCTTGACCACCTCCTCCGCCTCCTTCAAAAGCAGCATGACCGAATTGATCGTAATTTGTTTTTCTTTTTTCATCAGAAAGCACGTGATAAGCTTCACTTGCTTCTTTGAATTTTTCTTCAGAACTTTTATCGCCCTTTGTTTTATCTGGATGATATTTTAGGGCTAGTTTACGGTAGGCTTTTTTAATTTCTTCTTTAGAAGCTGATTTAGTTACACCCAAGACATCATAATAATCTCTTTTAGCCACAGGACGTCTCCTTATTAATTATCTTAGGCGCTTTTTTCTTTGTCTTCTTTTACGTCTTCAAAATCTGCATCTACAACATTATCTTTATTTTCTTGTTTCGATTCTTTTGTTTCTTTTGTTTTAGTTTCAGGTTTTTGCTGACTTTTGTAAACTGCTTCACCTAGTTTCATTGAAACTTGGATTAAGCTTTGTGTTTTCTTTTTAATATCTTCAGAATCAGTTCCTTCCAAAGATTTTTTAAGATCTGCAATTCCATTCTCTATGGTTTTTTTCTCTTCGGCTGAAATTTTATCACCATGTTCTTTTAGACTTTTTTCTGTTGAAAAAACTAAACTATCAGCCTGGTTTCTTGCATCGACCGACTCTCTTTTCTTTTTATCAGCTTCTTTGTTAGCTTCAGCATCTTTAACCATTTTTTGGATCTCTTCCTCAGATAAACCACCTGAAGCTTGAATTTGAATTTTCTGCTCTTTTCCAGTTCCTTTATCTTTTGCAGAAACGTTTACAATTCCATTTGCATCGATATCAAATGTAACTTCAATTTGAGGCGTTCCTCTTGTAGCTGGCGGTATTCCTACTAACTCAAAATTTCCTAAAATTTTGTTGTCTGAAGCCATTTCTCTTTCACCCTGTAAAACTCTTATTGAAACAGCAGGCTGATTGTCTTCAGCTGTAGAAAATACTTGGCTTTTTTTAGTTGGTATAGTTGTGTTCTTTTCAATTAACTTAGTTGATACGCCACCTAAAGTTTCTATTCCTAGAGATAATGGAGTTACGTCCAACAACAAAACATCTTTGACATCACCTTGTAAGACACCTGCTTGAATAGCAGCTCCCATAGCAACTACTTCATCTGGATTTACACTTTTATTTGGTTCTTTTCCAAAGAAATTCTTTACTGTCTCAACAATTTTGGGCATTCTAGTCATTCCACCTACCAACACCACTTCATTAATTTCAGCTGCTGAGAATCCAGAATCTTTAAGAGCTACTTTACATGGTTCCAAAGTTCTTTCCACAAGATCAGACACCAATGCCTCGAGTTTTGCTCTAGTAAGTTTTAAATTAACATGTTTTGGGCCAGATTTGTCAGCTGTAATAAATGGTAAATTTATTTCTGTTTGTGCCGCAGAAGATAATTCTATTTTTGCTTTTTCCGCAGCTTCTTTTAGTCTTTGTAAAGCTAACTTATCATTTCTTAAATCAATTCCATTATCTTTTTTAAATTCATCTATTAAGTATTTAACTATTGCATCATCAAAATCTTCTCCTCCTAAAAAAGTATCACCATTAGTTGATTTGACCTCGAAGACACCATCTCCAATTTCTAGTATTGAAACATCAAATGTTCCACCACCCAAATCGTACACCGCTATTTTTTGTCCGTTTTTTTTATCCAATCCATAAGCTAAAGCAGCAGCTGTTGGTTCATTAATAATCCTTAAGACTTCTAAGCCTGCAATTTTTCCAGCATCTTTTGTTGCTTGTCTTTGAGCATCATTAAAATATGCAGGAACAGTAATCACAGCTTTAGTTACTGCTTGACCTAAATATTTTTCTGCAGTTTCTTTCATTTTTTGAAGAATGAAAGCTGATATTTGAGAAGGAGAATATTTCTTTCCTTTACCTTCGACCCAAGCTTCCCCATTGTTTGATTTAATTATTTTAAAAGGAACTCTTCCAATATCCTTTTTAACTGTTTCATCTTCAAAAGGTCTTCCAATTAATCTTTTTGTAGCAAATATTGTATCTTGTGCATTCGTCACAGCTTGTCTTTTAGCAGGTTGACCAATAAGTTTTTCATCATTTTCTATAAAGGCTACAACTGAAGGAGTAGTTCTTGTTCCTTCAGCATTTTCTAGAACTTTAGCTTGTGACCCATCCATAATGGCTACACATGAATTTGTTGTTCCTAGGTCTATTCCAATTACTTTGCTCATATTTTTTTAATTCCTTTGATTAGTACTTTTTTATATGGGTGTTTTTTTTACTTCTACAAGGCTATTTATCTGCATTTTTTTGATTTTTTTCCTCTTTTTTCGTTGTTTTTTTCTTTGCAACATTTACTAACGCAGGTCTTAGAAGCCTATCACCTAGCATATAGCCAGATTGTATTTCTTGAAGAATACTTCCTGTATCTTTGCTTTCATCTTCAATTTCTGACATAGCCTGATGTAAATTTGGGTCAAATTTTTTATTTTTTGTATCAATTTTTTTAATTCTATTTTTCTCAAATATATTAATCAAATCTTTTTCTATAATTGTTATATTTTCTAAAAATTTATCTAAATCTTTATTTTTTTTTAAATTTTCATCATTTTTGATTGCTAATTTTGCTCTTTGTAGATTATCTAAAATTGCCAAACTTTCTTTTGCAAAGTTAAATGATCCAAATTCAAATGCATCTTTAATTTCTTTTTCAAATCTACGTCTTTGATTTTCTATCTCCGCCAATGATCTTAATAATTTATCATCAGATTCCTTAAGTTTTTCTTCAACTGATTTTTCTTCTTTTGGAATTTGGCTTTTTTCAACATTCTCTTTAAGATCGGTTTGGTCTTTTTTATTATTTTCACTCATCATAATTGCTATATAGTGAGTTAATTTTAAATTACTAGATATAGATGAAAAAAATTTTAATTGGCACTCATAACAAAGGTAAATTTAAAGAAATAAGTTATTTAATATCTAATAAAATAAAGAAGATCTCACCTCAAAAACTTAAGATTAAAAGCCCCAAAGAAACTGGAAAAACCTTTTCAGCCAATGCTCAATTAAAGGTAAATTATTTTTCCAGATTTACTAGTTTGCCTGTTATTTCTGATGACTCAGGACTATGTATTAATGCTTTAAAGGGAAAGCCAGGAATTTATTCAGCTAGATGGGCAAAAAAATATGGAAGTTTTTCCAATGCAATGAGATTTATATTAAAAAAGATGAAAAAGAAAACAAATAGATCTGCAACTTTCGTATGTTGCTTGTCCTTAAAATATCCTAAGGGAAAAATAATTACGGTTACAGGTCAAATCAAAGGATCAATTTCCCATAAAATTCTTGGAAACAAAGGCTTTGGTTATGATCCAATATTTATTCCTCATTCAGAATCTATTACTTTTGGTCAAATGCCCAAATCACAAAAAATTAAAATTGACCATAGGTATATTGCTTTTAAAAAAATAAAAAAAAGGGTTAAAATTTTTTAAATTGATTGTTTTCAACCTTATAGATATTTAAATCCTGTATTATCTTTTTATTATTAAAACTGAAAGTTCCAATTTTACCTTTGATTTTTCCTTTAAATGAGAAGTCATTTACTGAGTTTATTTTTCCGTTCTTTTTCCAAACATAATAAATCAAACCTAAAGCATCATAGGCTAAAATTGTTATTTCGCTTGGAAAATTATTAAATGTTTTAAAATAGTTTTCTTTGTATTTTTTAAATTCTTTATAATTTACTGATGGGTAATATAAATTCTTTACAGTATTTTCATAAAAAATACTTTCATCAAACCATTGATTGAGAGTCGTAAATAAAACTTTTTCTTGATCAACATCTGTAAATATTAATGAAGTTAAAACACTTTTTAAACTATTTCCAAAATCAATTATAATTACAGAGTCAAAACTTACATCCCCTAAAGTATATTTTTGTTCTAGTCTTTTTAATTGACGTTTTGACTGCTCATCTTCTTTATCTTCAAAAAGTTTTTTTCTTAATTCTAGATTTTTTTTTCTTTGTGAATAATTTGTAAGTATTTCAATTTCACCAGTTAGAATTTTCGGATCAGGATTATATTTAAATATTTTATATTCATTTAAGTTTAATTTACCTAATTTTTTTTCAATTAAATTTGTATAATTGTTTCTTGGTATAAGAATTACAGTTTTACTTTTTTTTTGTTTTTTAATAAATTTTACCAAAGTCATCATTTGAGACTCAAAACTAATACCAATGCTAATTACATTTTGTTGAAATTCAGGATCTATGTTTGATGGTGAAATAAAAACGACGTCATTAAACTTTTTGACTTCTTCAAAGTCTTCATTATTAATTGGACCAATTACAATATTAACATCTTTTGATCTAATTTCTTTAACCGCCTCATTTAATTTTTTTTTATTATTAGAGCCCGAGTCTTGAGGTATTATATAAACATTTTTGTCGTTAATTTCATTTAACGCTAACTGCAAAGAGTATAACAAAGAATTTCCTAGCTCTTTATATTCTCCACTTAAAGGTGCAAGAAGACCTATTTTAAGAGCATTATTATTTTCTTCACTTAATAAATTAGAATTAAAAAAGATTAATAAATAAGATACTATTACTAAAAATTTATTTTTCATAAAATGAAACTATCTACACAAAGATTATATATTGTTTCAACTCCCATTGGAAATCTTGATGATATTACTTTAAGAGCAATAGATGTATTAAAAAAGTCAGATATAATTCTTTGTGAAGACACTAGACACTCTCTAAAGTTATTAAATCATTTACAAATTAAAAAAAAATTAATTTCTTATCACAAATTCAATGAAAAAAAAGAACTTGAAAAAATCATGAAATATTTAAATGAAGGCAAAATTTTGTCTTTGATTTCCGATGCTGGAACTCCATTGCTTTCAGACCCAGGACAATTACTAATCAAAACTTGTATTAAAAATAATATACAGATTGTTCCAATTCCAGGGGTATCTTCTATCACTGCTTCGATGAGTGTTTCTGGTTTTAAAGATCAATTTCTTTTTTATGGCTTTTTACCAAAAACAGAAAAAGAATTGGAAAAAATTTTGTCATCTCTTAGTCAATTAAGTTTTTCTCAAGTGTTCTTTATACCTGCTATTAAGATTAATTTTTATTTAAAAAAATTTAAAAATTTTTTTTCAGGTCGAAAATTATTTATTGCTAAAGAAATTACAAAGCTACATGAGACATTTTATAGAGAAGATGTAGATAAAATTAATATGTTTAAAAGTCAAATTAAAGGTGAGTTAACTATTGTAATATCAGAAAAAAATATTAAAGATAAATTTTTTGATGAAAAAAAAATTATTACGAAAGCTAAATTGTATTGTTGAATTATTATTTGAGAGAGAAAAAGTTAATAAAAAGAAGATTTATCAAATATGTTTAAACATAAAAAAAAATGAAAAAAATAACTAGTTTATTATTAATATTTTTATTAGTTTCTTGTACTTCTGTTGGTAGATTCGGCACAGGTGTAGACATAACATTTGATCCTAGGACTATTGGAATGCAAATTGATGACACCATCATGCAAAAAAATTTAAATGCAAGGCTTGCTTTGACTGACAAAAAATATTTTTTAACTGTTCAATCAGAAGTAATTGATGGTAGGATATTTTTATCTGGAAAAGTAGATGAACCAGAAGAAAAAATTAAAATAACAAAAATGGCCTGGGAAACAAAGGGAGTTAGGTCAGTAAAAAATGCAATTAGTATTAAAGGGCAAAGTAATTTTAAAAGCACTGCGAAAGACATATTAATTACTAGTCAATTAAGATCTGCCTTAATATTTAATAAAAAGACTAAGGCAAGAAATTATACTTTAGAAACTATCAATAAAAATATTTACATTTTTGGTATAGCAATGGATGAGGAAGAAAAAAAAGAAGTAATTAATGAAGCTAATAAGATATATGATGTTAAGGATATCATTCCATCCATATACTTAGCTAATGAATTAAGTCGGAATAAACTTTAATTTGAATAGTCAATTATGTCTGAAGAGTAAGCAGCTACAGAAGCCAAATTTAAAATATCTGAAGTACTTGATCTAAGTGGAGCGACTTCTATTGGAAGACCTAACCCAATTAAGAGAGGTCCAATTAATTTTGCTCCCCCATACTCTCTCATTAGTTTAGTGGAGATAGCTGCACTATGTAATGCTGGCATAATCAAAATATTAGCCTTACCAACTATTTTAGAGAAAGGGTAAATCTCTTGATAAACTGGATTTAAAGCAACATCGGGTTGCATTTCTCCGTCAAAATCAAAGTCTACTTTTTCTTTTTTCAATAATTCAATAGCATCTCTTACATGCTTAGTATTCTTCGATACAGGTTTACCAAAAGTAGAATGAGAAAGAAATGCAACTTTAGGATCGAAACCAAATAATCTAGCTACTCGCACACAAGATTTTGAAACATTGGCCAGCCTTTGAGCCGAAGGAAAATCTTGCACATTTGTATCTGCTACTAGAATAGTTTTCCCTTTAGAGTTTATCATTGTCATACCAAAAATTTCTTCTCCAGGTCTTGGATCAACAACTTTTTTTAATTTTTCTATTGAAGCCGTATAATGCCTAATATTTCCTGTGACCATGGCATCTGCATCATTACATGCAATCATCGAAGCTCCCCAAGCAATTCGATCATTTCTCACTAGACGATCAACATCTCTCTCCAATTGACCTTCTCGTTGTAATCTTTTGTATAAATGATTTACATATTTTTGTCTTTTTTCTTTGTCAGTTGAATTGACTATTTCAATTTTGTAGTTTTCATCTAATCCGATTTTTTTTAATTGTTCTTTAATCCTTTTTTCAGCTCCAATTAATATAGGCGTTCCAAGTTTATTTTTTCCAAATTCAATAGCAGCCTTTAGCATATTTTCATCTTCTCCTTCAGCAAATATAACTTTTTTCGGATTTTTTCTCACTTTTGCATTGATACCTTGCATAATGGACATAGATGGGTCTAACCGATTAATTAATTCATCTTTATAAACATCAAAGTCTTTAATTTTTTTTCTAGCTACTCCACTTTCCATAGCAGCCTTAGCTACAGCAGAGGGAATTACACTTATTAATCTTGGATCAAAAGTAGAAGGTATAATATAATTTTTTCCATATTTAGGTCTATCTCCACCGTAAGCAGATACGACTTCGTCAGGAACATCTTCTCTTGCTAATAAGGCAATTGCTTTTGCGGCAGCAACTTTCATTTCTTCATTAATTTCTTTTGCTCTAACATCTAGAGCTCCTCTAAATATATATGGAAAACCAATTAAGTTATTCACTTGATTTGGATAATCAGATCTACCAGTTGCTATTATTGCATCAGATCTTACTTCCTCTATAATTTCTGGTTTAATTTCAGGATCAGGATTAGCACATGCAAATATTATTGGACTTTTTGCCATAGACTTTACCATTTCTTTAGAGACAACATCTTTAGCAGATAAACCTAAAAAAACGTCAGCATTTTTAATTGCTTCGCCCAAGGTTCTTAGATTGGTGTCTATTGCAAAAGCAGATTTAAATTGATCAATATTTTCTCTACCTTTATAAATCACTCCTTTACTGTCACACATAATAATGTTCTCACTTTTAACACCAGAACTTTTAAATAAATTTGTACATGCTTGGGCAGATGCTCCTGCTCCGTTAACAACAATTTTTACATTGTTAATTTTTTTTCCAGAAACATCTAAGGCATTGATCAAAGCTGCAGTAGTAATAATTGCAGTTCCATGTTGGTCATCGTGAAAAATAGGTATATCTAAAACTTCTTTTAGTTTTTGTTCGATAATAAAACAATCAGGTGCAGCAATATCCTCTAGATTTATACCACCAAAAGTTCCACTTATATTTTTAATTGTTTCAATTATAGAGTCTGTTTTGTTATTATTAATTTCAATATCAATAGAGTCAATATCAGCAAATCTTTTAAATAGTACAGATTTTCCCTCCATGACAGGTTTTGATGCAAGAGAGCCAAGGTTACCAAGACCTAATATTGCGGAACCATTACTGATAACAGCAACCAAGTTACCTTTACTAGTATAGTCGTAAACAAGTTCAGGGTTTCTTGCTATTTCTTTAACTGGAGCCGCAACACCTGGAGAATATGCTAAAGACAAATCTCTTTTAGTTGTTAATGGTTTTGAAGAGCTTATCTCAATTTTGCCTGACTTTCCTTTTATATGAAAATCAAGTGCCTCTTTATCTGAATAATGATCAATCTTGGATTTTTTTGTCATTTAAATTATGAGCATGTAATATAATTAATAGCATAGAATTATTTATTTATTATTTGTGGCTTAATTTAGAATTAATATGAACTTGTTATCATCAACATATGTTTTTAGTTTTTTTACCTTGCTAAGTAGGGTTTTAGGTTATCTTAGAGATATATTAATTGCAATATTTTTAGGTGCATCAGTTTATGCAGACGCATTTTTTGTCGCCTTTAGACTACCAAACACATTTAGGCGTTTATTTGCAGAGGGAACATTTAATGCTGCATTTATACCAAGCTATGTTTCTGCAAAAACTCAAGATCAGATGAATGGAAAAAAATTTGCTGACGAAGTTTTAAATATTTTAATTTTAGTACTTTTTCTAATAATTTTACTTGTTGAGATATTTACACCCTATCTAGTTTATTTAATTGCACCAGGATTTTTTGAAAATAGTGAAAAATTTAATCTTGCTGTAGAATTTACAAGAATAACATTTCCTTTTTTATTATTTGTAAGTATCTCATCTTTTTTTTCGGGAATTTTAAATTCTAATAATAAATTTGCCGCCGCTGCCGCTGCCCCAATAATACTAAATATTGTTTTGATATTAACTCTATTAATTTCTTATTTTTTTAATTTAGATTTTGCTAAGCAATTATCTTATGGAGTTACTTTATCAGGAATAATTCAACTATTATTTTTAACATTCTTTACAAGAAAATATTACAAACCATCTGTTGAATTTAAAATTAAATTAAGTAGTAAAGTAAAATTTTTTTTTAAAAAACTTTTACCTAGTATTTTATCTTCAGGAGTTACACAGATAAATATTTTAGTTGGCACAATTATAGCTTCTTTTGAAGCGAGTGCAGTATCTTATCTATATTATGCTGATCGAATTTATCAGATCAATTTAGCTATTGCAGGTATAGCTGTAGGAACTGTTTCTTTACCAGTTTTATCAAAAGCCTTTAAACAGAAAAATATTTTAAAAATTTCCAATATTCAGAGCAGATCTATAGAACTCTCTCTTTTATTATCGATACCAGCTAGCTTAGGTTTAATTTTAGCTTCGGAACAAATTGTGAATGCATTATTTGGATATGGTTCTTTTAATATTGAAAATATTAATATGACATCTTCTGCCTTGAAATATTTTGGTTACGGAATACCTGCGTTTGCTCTTATTAAGATTTTATCAAACTTCTTTTTTGCAAGAAATAATACAAAGACACCATTTTATATTTCTGCTTTTATAGTTCTATTAAACATTTTAATAAGCATAACTTTCTTCAAAAAAATTGGTTTTATTATAATTCCAATTGCCACATCTATCTCCACATGGATTGGCGTGATGATTTATATATATTTTCTAAATGAGAAAAATTATTTATTGCTAAAAAGCTATCTACCAAAAAATATTTTCAAAATAATTTTAAGTACAATTTTGATGTCTTTTCTTTTGACGTTCGCTTTAGATTATTATTCAGATTATTTAGACTATACTTATAAATATAAATCAGTTTATTTACTGATTATTGTTTGTTTTGTTGCTAGTGTTTATTTGATATCGTGTTATTTAACAGGAGTATTAAAAATAAGAAATTTTAGAACAAATTAAAATGAGTAATAAAAAACTAGTATTTTCTGGTGTTCAGCCTAGTGGAAACTTACATTTAGGGAATTATTTGGGTGCTCTAAAAAATTTTGTGTCATTGCAAAAAGACATGGAATGCATTTATTGTGTTGTTGATTTACACGCAATAACTATTTTTCAAAACCCCAAAGAATTAAAAAATAATATATTAGAAACTACTGCAAGTTTTATAGCAACGGGACTAGACCCAAATAAAAGCATAATTTTTAACCAGTCTTCGGTATCTTGTCATTCTGAATTAGCTTGGATTTTTAATTGCGTATCTAGAATAGGGTGGTTAAATAGAATGACTCAATTTAAAGATAAAGCTGGATCAGATAAAGAAAAAGCAAGCGTAGGTCTTTACATTTATCCAAATTTAATGGCCGCGGATATTTTGCTATATAAAGCTACTCATGTTCCAGTCGGCGCAGATCAAAAACAGCATTTAGAATTATCAAGAGATATAGCTAATAAATTTAATAAGGATTTTAATTGTGAAGGCTTTTTTCCTTTACCTGAACCTCTTATACTTAAAAATATTTCAAGAGTAATGAGCTTAAGAGATGGTACAAAAAAAATGAGCAAGTCAGAAGAGTCAGATTACTCAAGAATTAATCTTAAAGATAGTGCAGATGAAATAATTAAAAAAATTAAAAAAGCTAAGTCAGACTCTGAAGTAATTCCAGACAATCTAAAATCTTTAGAAAAGAAACCAGAGGCACTTAATCTTTTAAATATATATTCCGAAGTGTCTAAAATTAATTTAGAAAAAGTTTTAAAAGAAATGTCTGGAAAAGAATATTCTTTTATTAAAGCTAAGCTCGCAGATCTTTTAGTCAGCGAAATATGCCCTATTGGAAAGAAAATTAATAAATTAATGGACGATAAGAGATATTTGTTAGAAATATTAGAGAAAGGTGCTCAAAAAGCTAGAATTAGAGCTGAGGAAAACTTAAAGAATATACGTGAAAAAGTGGGCCTGATATAATATAAAATCTTCATGATCCAAACAGAAGTAACACCAAACCCAGATTCTTTAAAATTTTTGTCAGAAAATATTATTTCTACAATCGGAACAGAAGAATTTCAAAAAAAAGATATTAAAAAAATAGAAAATTCTTTTATAAGAGAGTTATTAAATTTCAAAGGAGTGGAATTGATTTTACTTTCCAAGAATTTTTTGTCAGTTAAAAAAACACAAGATGTTTCTTGGAATGAACTAAAACCAATGGTTATTTCACATATGAACCATTATTTTGAAAATAATACTGATCCTATTTTAAAAAGTGATTTAGGGGAAAAAAATAATGAACAAGCAAAAGATGAAACAGTAAAAAAAATAATGGACGTGTTAGACAATAAAATTCGCCCCGCAGTAGCAAGAGATGGAGGTGATATTAAGTTTAAATCTTTTGAAAAAGGAGTAGTAAAAGTTGAACTCCAGGGGAGTTGCTCTGGTTGTCCTAGCTCTCTAATGACTCTAAAACAAGGTGTACAAAATCTCTTGAAACATTATGTTAAAGAAGTAAATTCGGTAGAAGCAAACTAAAATGAAAAAAAAATTAAGTTATAGAGATAAATTAATAGAGCTCGCTAATATCTATGATGTAAAAGAAATTAAAGATTATGTAAAAAGAAGAAAAAATTTGACAACAGGTCAATTAGAATTAATTTTAAAAAAGAATAAAATTATTATTCCTAAAGATTTTAAAACAAATTTTTTCAAAGAAAATTTTACCAAACCATTATCTAAAGTCTCAAGACAAATAGATGATCTTAAAGAGGACAGCTCGAAAAAAGCCTCTAAATTTTCAAGACAAATAGTTTACTTTAAAGAAGATAGCTCTAGATCTTTTTCAAGATTTTTATCAAACCTATGGAGATCAACAGGAAGTATTGGTCTCGGTGTTTTAAATACTTTTCCAAAGGTTGGAACAGTAATTTATAATTTTGTTGGAGATTTTTTAACTAATTTGTTTCATGGAATTTATGATCAACAAATTAACAAAGGTAAGACTGGTAAAATTGTAGTAGCTTTTTTTATTATCGTTGGAGTTATCACCGTAATTGCCTCTGGTATTACTACATTTAATAATTTTGAAAAAACAGAAAAAAAACAAATAGTTAAAACAGTAGAAAAAATAAAAAAGCCAGAAGCTAAAGTAGAAAAAAAAGTTGAGAAAGAAGTTAAAAAACCAAAAATCAAAACTAAGAAAAAAGAAAAAGTTACAGAACTTATTTTACCTGATTTAAATTTAAAAACGCAGACAGTTTTAAGTTTATTTGAGGATGTAGAGTATGACTTAAATACTGTAAGATATCAAAAAATAGTAAAACCAATTTACTTTACTCAATTTCCTAAAGATTTAGATGAAATTCAAAGTGTTAAATTAAAAAAAGAGACTTTTATTAAAATTGTTCTTCCATTGATTGTTGCCGAGAATGAAAAAATACTTGATGATAGACTTAAATTAAATAAAATTACTTCTAAGAAAAATACAACTGAGGAAGAGAAACAATGGTTAAGGCAAAAGTTTTTAGAATATAAGGTTAAAAAAGGGAGTATTGAAGAACTAAAAAATAGAATGGATATAATTCCAACTTCTATCGCATTAGCACAAGCCGCTAAAGAAAGTGGATGGGGAACATCTCGTTTTGCTTTGGAAGGTAATGCAATATTTGGCCAATGGACTTGGAATGGAAAAGGAATTGAACCATTATTAAAAGATAAATCTAAAAACCATAAAATTTTAAGATTTCCAATTTTGAGAGCTTCAGTTAAAGCATATAAAAATAATTTAAATACTCATAAAGGTTATGTAAAATTTAGAGAACTAAGAAGAAATTTGAGAGATAAAAATAAAAAGATTAAAGGATTAGAATTAACAAAAACACTAGGAAATTATGCTGAGGCAGGAAGTGATTATACCAAGACATTAGCTCAAATTATTGTTCAAAATAGATTAATGGATTTTGAGCCAGTAAGATTAGAACATTCAATTGAAAAAAAAGAACTAAATCTATAGAGATTACTTTTCAGAAATAACAAATTGAATCCCAAGCCAACGCCAATAACCATCACTTTCTCTTAAAGAACAATTTATCCGACCTCTTTCGCCAACAAATTTTTCACTAATCTTTATTTCTAATGTATTTTTTTCAATAAAAGAGATTTTAGAATTTCTCCATTTGTTTCCTTCATTTGAAAAACACGTGATTTGTTCCAGTTTATTTATATTTTCTTTAAAAAAAATTTTAACATTTGGTGGATTTTTAGATTGTAACAAGTATTTATCTTCAGGAGTGATCTTTTCATATTTAAATGGCAATGTTTTCATTAAAATTTTAAATCTATTTAGTTCCCCATATTTTTCATTAATTGGAAATCTTGGTAGCTCCCACAAATCTTTTGTTTCATCTATCACACCTGAGTGCTGGCCAAATGCATATTCAAAACCAAGGTCTTTAATTATTTTTTTGAATTCTAAACTATATTCTCCAAATGGATAAGAAAAGAAATTCGAATTTCTTCCAAGTTTCTCATTAAAAATTTTGATTGATTTTAAAATATCATTTTTAATTATTTCTGGATCTTCGTCAACAAGATACTCATGTGAGTGACTATGATTTCCAATTTCAACTTGATCAGTTTCGTGAAGCTCAAGAATTTGATCCCAATTCATGTAATTAAAAGAACCAACTTCTCTGGTATTTACAAAAAGAATAAAAGGTATTTTCTTTTCTCTCAATATTGGCCAGGCATTTTGATAAAACGACAATAGACCATCATCTATTGTTAATAAAATTTTTCTTTCCTCTTTATTTTTTGAAATATTTTCTTTAAATTTTTTAGGGTGAATAAATCTTATGCCTTCATTCTCAATTATTTTCAATTGTTCTTTAAATATATCTAATTGTATATTTGTTGAAGGATATTTATTTTCATTAAATCTATGATACATTATCGATATTAAACCATAATCGTTAAAAGTTTTTGCAAATAATGTGGAATATGAATTGTTTTGAGGAAACAAAAAAATTATAAATAAAAAGATGATAAAAGATTTTTTAATAATAAATTGCACAGGCAAAAATGACAAAATTGGTTTAAAAATTAACAATAATTTTTTTATTCATGACTTTCAAACTAAAATTGAAAATAATGAAACATTAGTTTCAACCATATTAAATTTAACCAATAAGCACAAAGTAAATCTTGATAAAAATTTTTCAATTCTTGTTAATAATGGACCAGGCAGTTTTTCAAGGATAAGAATAGCTTTATCTATCGCTAAAGGAATTAAAATATCAAATAATGTTAAAATATTTGGATTTAAGGATAAAGATTTATCTCAATTTAACCTTGAAAATATTGAAGTTTTAATTAATAAAAATTTAATAGAAAAAAAATTGATAAAACCATTATATTTAAGATAAATTGAAATAATTATGAACACCATAGAAAAAAAATGCAAGGCTAAAGGAGTGAGGCTTACAGACCAAAGGAAGATTATAGCTCAAGTTATGGCTGACTCAAAAGAAAAGTACGGTGCAAAAGATCATCCCGATGTTGATGAATTACATAAAAGAGTTAGTGCAATTGATAATAAGATTAGTATTGCTACAGTTTATAGAACTGTAAAATTATTTGAAGAGTCGGGAATTGTTGAAAAACATGATTTTAAAGGTGGTAAAGCAAGATATGAGCAGTCACCAGACGAACATCATGATCACTTAATAGATATTAATAGTGGCGAGATAGTAGAATTTGTAGACAAAGAAATAGAAAAATTACAACATGAAGTAGCAAAAAAATTAGGCTACAAACTTGTTGATCATAAATTAGAACTGTACTGTTCAAAAATTAAAAAATAAATTGTCAAAAAAAATATTTATCAAAACATTAGGATGTCAAATGAATGAATACGATAGTAATCGTATTTTAGATTTTACAAAAAATATTAATTATATTTCTACTAAAAACATTGAAGAAGCAGATTGTTACATTCTTAATACTTGTCATATAAGAGCAAAAGCCACAGATAAAGTTTATCATGAAGTAGGCAGAGTTAAGAAAGAGTTTAAAAATAAGAAAAAGCCAATTGTGTTAATTGTTGGTTGTGTAGCTCAAGCCGAAGGTGAAGTATTGCTGAAAAAAGAAAAATTCATAGATGCAGTAGTCGGGCCTCAATCTTATCATAAAATAAATAAAATAATTTCAAATATAGAAAATAATAATAAAGAAATTAACTCAACTGAATTCGAAGTTATAGAAAAATTTGATCAGCTTCATTTAATTAAAAATTCTAATAGTAAAATTTCATCTTTTTTAACAATTCAAGAAGGATGTGATAAATTTTGTAAATTTTGTGTTGTTCCTTACACTAGAGGACCAGAATATTCTAGATCATTTTCAGAGATTATATCCGAAGCAAATCAACTTATTGAGAATGGATCTCAGGAAATTATTTTGTTAGGTCAAAATGTGAATGCTTATAACTTTAAAGATAAAAAGCTTTCAGATTTATTAAATTCACTTAATGAAATTAAAGATTTAAAGCGAATAAGATACACTACTTCTCATCCAAAAGATTTTACTAATGATTTAATAGACGCACATGGAGAATGTAAAAAATTGATGCCACTTTTGCATTTACCTGTTCAGAGTGGTTCAACTAAGATTTTAAAAAGCATGAACAGAAATCATACAGTAGAAGAATATTTTGCAATAATTGAGAAACTTAAAAAAAAGAACCCGTCTATAAAATTTTCTAGCGATTTTATTATCGCTTACCCTGGTGAGACAAAAGATGATTTTGAAAAAACAGTATCATTAATGAAACAAGTAGAATTTATCAATTCATATTCATTTAATTTTAGTGCAAGACCAGGAACGCCAGCTGCTAATTTAAAAAAAATAAATGAAAAAATAGCCAAAGAAAGATTGACTATTTTTCAAAGAGTTGCTGGAGAAATTAAAACAAAATATAGAAGAAAACTTGTTGATTCGACTACTAGTGTATTATTTGAAAATAAAGCTAAAGATGCAGATAAATATTTCGGGCGAGATGAATATTTCAACTCGGTTATTGTTAACAGCAAAGAAAATTTATCAGGTAAAGTTAGAAATGTAAAAATTAAAAGTTGCAATCAAAACACTTTATTTGGTGAAATTATTTCAGAAAATAAACCAAAGGAATACGCAGCATAAAACCTATGTCAGAGATAAGTAAACTAGATCGAAATTTAATTATAAGAAAAATAGATTCAGAAACAATCAATATTCAAATCACCGATAATACAATGCTAATGTCAATCGTTGGTCAGTTTGATCAGAATTTAAAGGAATTAGAAAAGTTAACCAATACAGTTATCTTTTTTAGAGGAAACTCTATTACTTGCAAAGGAAAAAAGGCTAATTTAAAAGATTTTTCTGAGGCAATTAAATTTTTAATCAGCAAATATCTTTTGACTAATTTTATTGAAAAAGACGATATAGTGTTATCAGTTAAAAAAGATATGAAACCAGAAGAATCAAACATAAAGTCATTTAAACAATTAATTAAAACACCAAGAAAATCAGTTATTGCAAGATCAGAAAAGCAGTCTGATTATATAAAAGCACTAAAAGAAAATGATATCGTGATGTCACTTGGACCAGCTGGAACAGGAAAAAGTTTTTTAGCAGTTTCTGTTGCAGTCACTTTATTAATGGAAAAAAAAATAGAAAGAGTAATTTTATCGAGACCTGCTGTTGAAGCGGGAGAAAAATTAGGGTTTTTACCAGGAGACATGAAAGAGAAAGTCGATCCATACCTTAGACCACTTTACGATGCTTTGTATGAATTATTTGGCGCAAATAAAATTGATAAGAGGATTGAAACTGGAGAAATTGAAATAGCTCCTCTTGCATTTATGAGAGGAAGGACTTTAAAAAACTGTTTTGCAATATTAGATGAAGCTCAAAATGCAACTGAAACTCAAATTAAAATGTTTTTAACTAGAATTGGCGAAAATTCTAAACTAGTTGTTAATGGAGATCCATCTCAAATAGATTTAATTAACAAATCACAATCTGGTCTTTTAAAATCAAAAGATATTTTAAAAGATTTGCAAGAGATTAAAATTATAGAATTTGATCACACTGATGTTGTAAGACATCCTTTAGTTTCAAAAATTATTCGGGCTTATCAAAAGAAAAGCACTGATGATAAAAATTAATGTAATTTTAAATAACATTAGCTGGAAAAAATACCTTAGAAATCCTAATAGTTATATTGATAAAAAAATAGCATTACTTAATAAAAAAAAACAGCTTTATAAAAAAAATACTTTGATATGTTCCTTACTTTTATCAGGAACAAAAGAAATAAAGAATTTAAATAAAAAATTTAGAAATAAAGACAAATCTACAGATGTACTTTCTTTTCCTTTTTATGAAAAAAAGCAGTTGAGTAATAAAATTAAGAGAGAAAAAGAGGTTTATTTAGGGGATATCATAATCAATTTAGGTCAGGTAAAAAACAAGAATAATAAAGCTAAATTTAAAAAAGAATTAAATAAACTTTGGATACACGGTTTATTACATTTATTAGGATACGATCACAAATCAAATGTAAAATATTTAAAAATGCAAAAGTTGGAAAATAAATTTTCTTATTTAATAAAATAAAATGCTTAATCAAATTTTAAACAGTAAAATGATATTAGTTTTTGTATTGCCTTTTTTTCTTGGGTTATTTTCTGTTCTATCATTTCAACCTTTTAATATAACATTAATCAACTTTTTAATAATTCCGATTTTTTTTTTTATATTAAGTAACATTAACAAGCGTTCAAAAAATAAATATCGAAAAAAACCTTATTTAAAAAATCTTTTTTTTGTAGGATACTTTTTTGGTATAGGTTTTTTTCTTTCGGGAACATATTGGATTTCTTATTCACTTACATTTGATGAAAATTTGAAAATATTAATACCTTTTTCGATAATATTGATCCCTTTATTTTTGGGCCTTTTTTTTGGTTTTGCATCTTTATTTTCAGGACCTTTTATAAAGAATAATTATTCTTCCTTTTTTTTATTTTGTTTGATTTTTTCTTTTACAGATTATTTAAGAGGAAATATTTTATCTGGTTTTCCTTGGAATTTATGGTCTTATTCTTGGTCATGGCTAATTGAAATAATTCAAGTTTTAAATCCTATTGGGCTTTATGCTTTTAATTCACTTTCAATAGCTTTTTTTTGTTCTCCTGCAATATTATTTTTTAATGATAAATATAAATACTTAGTTTTTTCAGTTTTTATATTAATATTTTTTTCATTTTATATTTTTGGGTCTTACAAAATAAATAAAGATAAAGAGATGAACAGAAGTATAAAAAAAACTGCATATGTAAAGGTAATATCCCCTAATTTTGATATGAGATACATTCAAAGTGAACAGGAAATAAAGGAAACAATTGAAAAAATTGTAAAATATAGTGATCCTAATCCAAAAAAAGAAACTTTCTTTATATGGCCGGAGGGAATATTTGCTGGTATTTATTTTGAGGATTTAAAAAAATTCTCAAATGTCTTTAATAAAAGTTTTTCTAAAAAGCACCTGCTAATTTTTGGAATTAACACTCAAGATGTTTTTTCAAATGAATTTTATAATAGCCTTATAGTAACCAACAATAATCTTGAGATAATTTATAAATACAATAAAAAGAAGCTTGTTCCTTTTGGTGAATTTATCCCTTTTAATGATTTATCTGAAAAATTTGGATTAAAAAAGATTACTCAGGGCTATGGTTCTTTTTCTAAAGGAAATAAACAAAAAAACTTCATTTTAAACCATCTAAATATTCTTCCTTTAATTTGTTATGAAATAATTTTTCCAAAGCTCACCCAATTTTCTGACAAAAAAACTAATATGATTGTAAATATTTCTGAGGATGCTTGGTTTGGTAATTCCATTGGTCCATATCAGCATTTTACTAAAGCGATTTTTAGATCTATTGAAAGCAATACTTATTTGGCTAGATCTGCAAATAAAGGCATAAGTGCTTTTATTAACAATAATGGCAAAATTATAAAAAGATTAGAACCAGATGAGACCGGAAATATAGAATTAGATGTACCATTAATTAACAATAATTTTAAAAATAAAAATGATTTGATATTTTTTGTTCTTTTATTTACATATCTATTTATCTTTTTAATTTTTAGAAATAAAAACTGATGCAAAATAATAAATATTTATTTACTAGTGAGTCTGTTTCTGAAGGTCACCCAGATAAAGTCTGTGATAGAATTTCAGATATGGTCGTAGACTCTTATCTGTCGCGTGATCCTTTCTCTCGTGTCGCTTGCGAAACTCTCACAACAACTAATAAAGTTGTATTAGCTGGAGAAATTAGAGGTCCAAAAATTGACAAGGAAGAGATTATAAAAAATGTTAGAGATTGCATTAAAGATATTGGTTATGATCAAGAAGGATTTAGTTGGAAAACTGCTAATATTGAAACTTTTTTACATGAACAATCAGCTGATATAGCATTGGGCGTTGATTCCAAAGGTAATAAAGATGAAGGAGCGGGCGATCAAGGCATTATGTTTGGATACGCTTGTACAGAAACCGAAGATTTAATGCCAGCTCCAATTCATTTTTCTCATAAAATTTTAAGGTTAATGGCCGAAGATAGAAAAAAAGGTATTTTAAAAGGAATAGAACCAGATTCTAAAAGCCAAGTTACGATGTTATATCAAAATAATAAACCAACTAAAGTGACCTCAGTAGTAATATCAACTCAACATTCAAAAGATTTAAATCAAAAACAGGTTAAAGATTTAGTTCTGCCATACATTAAGAATTCTATACCAGAAAGATATGTTAAAGATTTAGACTCGAAAGAAATTTATATTAACCCAACTGGCCAATTCATAATTGGTGGACCCGACGGAGATACAGGTTTAACCGGAAGAAAAATAATTGTTGACACTTATGGAGGTGCGGCCCCGCACGGAGGAGGAGCCTTTTCTGGAAAAGATCCTACTAAAGTAGATAGATCAGCGGCTTATGCCGCAAGGTACTTATCTAAAAATATTGTATCAGCAGGTATTTCTGAGAAATGTTTGATACAGCTTGCTTATGCTATAGGAGTTTCAAAACCTTTATCTATTTTTATAAAACTTTCTAATGGTGACGAAGATAAAGTAAGTACAGTAAAAAAAATTATCGACAAAAATTTTGATTTATCTCCAAGAGGAATTAGAGAGATGTTAAAATTGAATAATCCAATATATGAGGTCACTTCTGCCTACGGACATTTTGGTAGAAAACCATCAAATACGGGTGAATTTACTTGGGAAAAAACAGATAAGTCAGATTTATTTAAATTGTAATCTTGAAAAAACCACAATTTTCATTAATATAATGTT
Source organism: uncultured Pelagibacteraceae bacterium (assembly GCA_902569785.1). Lineage (GTDB taxonomy): Bacteria > Pseudomonadota > Alphaproteobacteria > Pelagibacterales > Pelagibacteraceae > Pelagilacustribacter. Next base: position 68,199 of record CACFVO010000003.1, on the reverse strand, counting down.
TATTATCGGATAAATTCAAAATGGGCTTTAGCCCATTTTTTTTTAGGAGTGTTAAAAAAATGTTAAATAGAGGATTAGATAAACTAGAACTTTTAAGAATAGTAGACGCTGTCGCTAATGAGAAATCAATCGACAAAGAGCTTGTTATTGACTCAATGGAAAATGCAATTCAGAAAGCTGCTTTAACTAAATTTGGAAATGATAATAATATTGAGGTGTCAATTGATAGAGAAAGTGGAGATATAAAAATTCAGAAAGTGTTAGATATAGTAGAAAATGTCGAAGATCCTTATAAAGAAATTAATTTAAATGATGCAAAAAAGATTGATACTAAAAACAATGATTTAAAAATTGGAGATAAAATTTATGAGGAATTGCCACAAGTTGACTTTGGAAGAATTGCCGCTCAAAGCGCCAAACAAGTTATTAGTGCTAGAGTACGAGAAGCTGAAAAAAACAGGCAATATGAGGACTTTATAGATAAACAAGGTCAAATATTAAGTGGAATTATTAAGCGATTAGAATATGGAAATGTTATTATTGACTTAGGAAAAGCAGAGGGTGTTATTAAAAAAGATGAGCTCATTCCAAGAGAAATCTTAAAAAATGGAGATAGAGTAAAAGCTTATTGTTATGAAGTTAAAAAAGAATTAAAGGGTCATCAAATATTTTTATCAAGAGCACACCCACAATTTTTAGCAAGATTATTTTTTCAAGAAGTTCCGGAAATTTATGAAGGAACAATAGAAATTAAAGCTGTTGCAAGAGATCCTGGGAGTAGAGCAAAAATTTGCGTATACTCACAAGATGCTTCTATTGATCCAGTGGGAGCATGTGTAGGAATGAGAGGAAGTAGAGTTCAAACAATAGTTAATGAATTACATGGTGAAAAAATTGATATTATTAAGTGGACAGAAGATCTACCAACTTTAATTTCAGAATCTCTTTCACCAGCAGAAATACAAAAAGTTTTAATTGATCAAGATAATAAGAGAATAGATATCATTTTAACCGAAGAAAATTTAAGTAAAGCAATTGGTCGTAGAGGGCAGAACGTTAGACTTGCATCTAAATTAACAAATTATGAAATTGATATTCTGACAGATCAAGAAGATTCAGAAAGAAGACAAGCAGAATTTAAAGATAAAACGGAGACATTAATTAAAAATTTAGAAGTTGATGAAACACTAGGACAGCTTTTGGTGTCAGAAGGATTTACAAGTATTGAAGATATTGCTCAATCAACTCCAGAGGATATTTCTAAAATAGAAGCAATTGATGAAGAAACTGCAAAAGAATTAATAAATAGATCAAAAGAAACATTAATTAAAGAGAAAGAAGAAGTTGCTCAAAAATTAAAAGAACTAGGTGTGGAAGATTCATTAATAGATCTAAAAGGTATGACACAAGGAATGCTTGTAATTTTAGGTCAAAAAAATATAAAAAAATTAAACGATTTTGCAGATTTGTCTTCTGATGAACTAATAGGTGGTTTTGATGAAGTTAAAGGAAAAAAGATTAGAATTGAAGGATACTTAGAAGAGTTTTCTTTATCTAGAAAAGAAGCCGATCAATTAATTATGTCTGCTAGAGAAATTGTTTACAAGTAATGCTATGGAAAAAAAAGATAAAAAAAAGACACTTACTATTTCATCAAATTTAAAAAAAAAAATTGATACAAGCTCCATCGGCTCAGATGGAAAGAAATCTTTCTCGGTAGAAAAGAAAAAGCCTTTTAAAGTTAACAAAAATATAAATAGGAGCGAACAATCTTTTGGAAAGATTAATAAGGCGGATACAAAAGATATCAAAAAGAAAAATTATGCTAGAAAATTTATTGAGCAACAAGCTACCAAAGCTTTTATAAAAAAAACTGATAAACCAACTGGAAAAAGCAAATTAAAATTAAAGAATCCAATAGATAAAAGAGATTTTAAATTAACAGTTTCTAGAGCTTTAAATGTTGAAGAAATTGAGATTAAACAAAGAAGTTTAGCTTCAGTTAAAAGAGCAAGATTAAAAGAGAAAAAAAATAAACCAGAGAATGAAGAAAAGAAAGAATTCAAAAAAGTAATTAGAGATGTAAAAATACCTGAACAAATAACTATACAAGAGCTTTCAAATCGAATGGCAGAGAAATCTAGTGATATCATTAAGTTTTTATTTAATATGAAGGTAATAGCAACTATCAATCATAACATTGATAAAGATACAGCAGAATATATTGTTAAAGAATTTGGACACAAACCTATATTAGAAGATCAACCGACATTAGAGAAAAATAAAGTTAAAGAAAAATTAGAAGGAGACATACAAACTAGAGCACCAGTAGTTACAATTATGGGACACGTTGATCATGGGAAAACATCTTTATTAGACTCTTTAAGAGATACAAACGTTGTTTCAGGAGAACATGGTGGCATCACTCAGCATATTGGAGCCTATCAAGTTATAACAGAAAATAATAAAGCTATTACTTTTATTGATACGCCTGGTCATGCAGCATTTACTGAGATGCGTGCTCGTGGATCAAAAATTACGGATATTGTAGTCTTAGTAGTAGCAGCTGATGATGGTATTAAACCACAAACAGTTGAAGCTATTCAACATGCCAAAGCAGCAAAGGTTCCTATAATAGTTGCAATTAATAAATGTGATTTACCTGAAAAAAATATAAGTAAAATTAAAAATGAAATGATGCAATATGAGTTGATTGCTGAAGATTTGAGTGGAGAGACTCTATTTGTAGAAGTATCAGCGTTAAAAAAAATTAATTTAGATAAACTTAAAGAAAGCATTTTATTACAATCTGAGATTTTAGATTTAAAGGCTTCATTCTCTGGGCAAGCTAAGGGTATTGTTATTGAGTCTAAAATAGATAAAGGAAAAGGACCAGTATCTACAGTTTTAATTAGAAATGGAAAATTAAAAAGAGGAGACTACTTTATTTGTGGAGATACATGGGGAAAAATTAGAGCGATGATAAATTACGAAGGAAAAAATATTGATGAAGCCTCACCTTCTATGCCAGTTGAAATACTAGGAATGAATAGTTCAGCCTTCGCTGGAGCAGAATTTTTAGTAACTAAAGACGAAGATGAAGCCAAAGAAATGGCAGAATATAAAAAAAATCATTTTGTTAAAAATAAAGTTCTAGCTAAAGAAAAGGCTACACTTTTTGATACAACGAAAGAAAAAGACGAATTAAATATTATTATTAAATCTGATGTTCAAGGGTCAAGTGAAGCATTAAAAATGGCAATTAATAAAATAAAACATGAAGAAGTTGAAGCTAAAATTATTTTATCTGATATTGGAATGATAAATGAAACTGATGTTTCTTTAGCTAAGGCATCAAATGCAATATTGATTGGCTTTAATGTAAAACCAAACAGAGAAGCTAAAAAATTAGCAGAAGAACAAAAAATTGATATTAAATATTTTAATATAATTTATGAAGCTCTCGAACATGTTGAAAAATCTTTATCAGGTTTATTAGAACCAGATATAAAAGAAACAGTTTTAGGTTCTGCCGAGATTCAAAAAATATTTAAAGTATCCAATGCAGGTAAGATTGCAGGATCAAAAGTCATTAATGGAGAAATTAAAAGTAGATCTAAGGCAAGAATAATAAGAGATGGAGTTGTTGTATATAGTGGCGAGATTCAAAGTATTTATAGAGAAAAAAATCAAGTGAAGGAGGTTGGTACAGGACTTGAGTGTGGAATTAGCATTAAGGATTTTATTGATTTTAAAGAAAAGGATGTAATCGAGTCATATCAGGCTGACAAAATTCAAAGGTCAATATAATGAGAAACCAAACATCACAAAAGACTTATAGTCAAAGACAATTAAGAGTAGGGGAATTGGTTAAACAAAACTTAGGTGAGTTATTTATTAGGAATGAAGCTAAAATTCCATCAATTAATTCCAAACTAATTACTGTAACTGAGGTTAGAATGACTCCTGACTTAAAAACAGCTAGAGTGTATGTAATACCTTTAGGCGGTGTAGACATGAAAGAAACAGTTAGAGCCTTGACGGAATACTCTCATCTTGTTAGAAAAGCGCTATCTAAAAGGCTAGATATTAAGTTTCTTCCTAAACTTACATTTGTAGAAGATAACTCATTTGAATATGCTGAAAAGATTGAAAAAATTATAAGAAAAATAAAAATAAATGACACAGGAAAAAAAAGATACAATTAAATCATTAGCTATTCATAGTAAAGATGTTGGATCTACAGAAATACAAATCGGTTTATTAACTGATAAAATCTCTAAACTTTCAGAACACTTTAAGAATGCCAAAAAAGACAAGCACTCTTCAATGGGTTTAGCAAAGTCTGTAAATAAAAGAAAAAAACTTTTAGTTTATCTTAAAAAGAAAAATGCAGATTCATATAAAAAAGTAATAAAACAACTAAATTTAAGGAAATAATGTTTAAGTCTCACAAAGAAGAAGTCGAAATAAATGGAAAAAAAATAACTTTAGAAACAGGAAAAATTGCAAGACAAGCAGATGGTGCGATCATAGCAACTTGCGGTGAAACAATGATAATAGCAACTGCAGTGGGTGCTAAAAATCTAAAGGACGGGCAAGATTATTTTCCATTATCTGTAAATTATCAAGAAAAATATTATGCTGCTGGTAAAATACCTGGAGGATACTTTAAAAGAGAAGCAAGACCTACTGAAGCTGAAACTTTAATTTCTAGATTAATTGACAGACCAATTAGACCATTATTTCCGTCAAGCTTTATGAATGAAGTACAATTACTACCTACTGTACTGTCTTATGATGGAGAAAATCAGCCGGATATTTTATCTATAATTGCTTCTTCTGCAGCTTTAGCTATATCAGGACTTCCTTTTCAAGGCCCAATTGCAGCAAGTAGAGTTGGATATAAAGATGGAAAATTTTTATTAAATCCCTCACCAGCAGAATTGCTAGATTCTAAATTAGATTTAGTTGTTGCTGGAACAAAAGAGGCAGTTTTAATGGTAGAGTCAGAAACATCCGGTCTAACAGAAAAAGTAATGCTGGATGCTGTAAAGTTTGGACATGAAAATTTTATTCCAATTATAAAAGCAATTGAAACTTTAGCTAAAAAAGCAGGGAAACCTAAATGGAAAGTCGAAGAGATAGATCACTCTGATGTTAAAAAGAAAATCGTTAGTGCTTTTGAAAAAGATTTAAGAAAAGCATTTAAAGAAGTTGATAAAAAGAAAAGATCAACTGCTATTTCAGAGATAGATGCTAAATGTAAAGAGATGTTCGTAGAAGATGAAAATGTAACAGAAAATCAAGCAATGGCTCAACTTAAGTTGCTAGAAAAAGATATTGTTAGAACAGCAATTTTAAAAGATGAAAAAAGAATTGATGGCAGAGGTCTTGCAGATGTAAGACAAATTAAATGTGAGGTGGGTGTATTACCAAGAGCACATGGTTCAGCTCTATTCACAAGAGGTGAGACCCAAGCTTTAGTAGTTACCACTTTAGGGATGTCTGATGATGAGCAAAGATTAGAAAGCCTAGACGGAATGCAAAGATCCAATTTTATGCTTCACTATAATTTTCCTCCATTTTCAGTAGGTGAGTGTGGAAGAATAGGAACTGGTAGAAGAGAAATCGGACATGGTAAATTAGCTTGGCGAGCTATAAGATCATCTTTGCCAAAAAAAGAGGATTTTCCTTATACTTTAAGAGTTGTTTCAGAAATTACTGAGTCAAATGGCTCTTCTTCGATGGCAACAGTTTGTGGCACTTCTTTATCTTTAATGGATGCTGCAGTCCCTATAAAGGAACCAGTAGCCGGTATAGCCATGGGTTTAATTAAGGAAGGTGATAAATTTTCTGTACTATCAGATATTTTAGGAGATGAAGACCATTTAGGTGATATGGATTTCAAAGTAGCTGGAACTAAAGATGGTATAACATCTCTTCAAATGGATATTAAAATTACAGGCATTACATTTGAAATTATGGAAAAGGCTTTAGAACAAGCTAAATCTGGAAGAGAACATATTTTATTGGAGATGAACAAAACTATAAAATCATCAAGAAAAGAATTCTCAAAACATACACCTAAAATGGAAACAATAAAAGTAGATAAAAAAGATATTGCTACAGTTATAGGAAAAGGTGGTGCAACGATTAGAGAAATAGTTGAAATGTCAGGTGCGAAAGTAGATGTGAAAGATACAGGGGAAGTCACCGTTGCGGCTCCTGATGAAGATTCAAGAAATAAAGCAATAGAATTTATTAAAAGTCTTATAGCTAAACCTGAAATGGGAAAAATTTACAAAGGAAAAGTGGTGAAGATTATGGAGTTTGGAGCATTTGTAAACTTTTTAGGAAAACAAGATGGTTTAGTGCATATTTCAGAACTTGCTACCAAAAGGGTTGCAAAAGTAGGTGATGTCGTAAAAGAAGGTGATGAGGTTTCAGTAAAAGTTGTAGGATTTGATAGAGGTAAAGTAAAATTATCTATTAAGCAAGCCGTAGCTTAGAGTCTTAAATTTTATATTCAAAGTTTTGAGTTTTTTCATTTACTTGAAGTTCGAAGGCTCCGTTTCGTAAATGAAAATTTCTAGCCATTTCTGTTAACGGAGATAAAGTAATCAATCTATTTAAATGATTTGATTTTTTTATTTTTTTAAAAACTTCCTTAACAATTAGTTTTCCTCCACCCTTTTTTTTAGACCAAACTGTGTAAGCAATAGCTATTCTTCCTACCTTTTGATCTCTCAAAGCACTTTGTAAATGGGCGTCTTTAGTCATTAAGTCCAGTTCTTCAACTGTTTTTGGAATATCATTTGTAAAGCCGAAGCACATAATTGCACAAATTTCATCTCTATATTTAACTCCGTAGATTTTACGTCCATATTCGGTTCTGAAATTATTGTCTAGTTCTGGTCTAACTGGGTCTTCTTTAACATCACAACTGTTAAGTTCGACCAACTCAGCACCTTTAATCCAATCAAAAAAGTTACTTAACTTTTCTTTTACTTTTGTGTTAAATTTTTTAATCATTTAGTGTTTAGTTACGGTTTTTATTTTTGTCTTATAATTGTTATGATTTTATTTCAGATATGCAATTTTTGCAGGTTAAGAGATATTTTTAGGATTAGGCATACCTACTTTATTATATCCAGCATCAACATAATGAATCTCTCCGGTAACACCAGAAGCTAAATCACTTAGTAAATATAAAGCTGAATTTCCTACATCATTTATGTCTACGTTTCTTTTCAAAAAAGAGTGATCTTCATTCCATTTGTAAAGAAACTTTGCATCTCCTATAGCAGATGCTGCAAGGGTTTTAATTGGACCTGCGCTAATAGCGTTAACCCTAATACCCTTTGAACCTAGATCTCTAGCTAAATATTTTACACTTGCTTCTAGAGCAGATTTACAAACACCCATTACGTTATAGTTAGGAATTGCTTTAGTAGACTCGTAAGTTAAAGTTAGCATGCTTCCACCTTTTTTCATTATCTTAGAGGCTTCTTTTGCAACTTCAGTAAAAGAAAAACATGAAACCAACATGCTTTTTAAAAAATTTTCTCTTGTAGTATTTAAATATTCACCTGATAATTCTGCTTTATCTGAAAAAGCCACTGCATGAACAACAAAATCAATTTGCCCCCATTTTGCTTTGATATCTTCAAAAAGTTTTACTACCTCTTGCTTATTTTCTACGTTGCAACTTAATGTAAATTCAGAATTTAGAGATTTAGCTAATGGAACAACTCTTTTTTTTAATGCATCTCCAAGATATGTAAAAGCCAATTCAGCACCAGCTCCTGCAAGTTTTTGTGATATGCCCCAAGCAATTGATCGATCGTTGGCTACACCCATAATCAGTCCTTTTTTACCTTTAGCTAAACTCATTTATACCTTTTCAAAAATTAATGTTGCATTTGTTCCACCAAACCCAAAACTATTAGACATAACTGCATTTAAAGTTACTTCTTTTTCAGTTTTACTAACTATTGGAAATTTTTTTGCTTCTTCATCCATTTCATTGATATTAGCGGATCCAGTTATAAAATTATTTTTCATCATTATTAAACTATAGATAGCTTCATGTACTGATGCAGCACCCAAAGGATGACCCGATAAAGATTTAGTAGAACTTATTTTTGGAATTTTATCTTTAAACGTTTCACCTATGGCTTTTAATTCTGTAATATCTCCTACAGGAGTAGATGTACCATGAGTGTTAATATAATCTATTTTATTTCTAGTTGTTTTTAATGCAATCTTCATGCACCTAACGGCTCCTTCTCCAGAGGGCGCTACCATATCATACCCATCTGATGTTGCTCCATATCCAGTTATCTCAGCATAAATTTTAGCACCTCTCGCTTTTGCGTGCTCATATTCTTCAAGAACTAAAACTCCTCCGCCTCCAGCAATAACAAATCCATCTCTAGTTTTATCATATGCTCTTGAAGCTTTTTCAGGAGTATCATTATATTTTGAAGATAAAGCTGTCATAGCATCAAACATTGCAGTCATAGCCCAATGTAGTTCTTCACTTCCACCCGCAAACATAATTTTTTGTTTACCAGATTGTATAAGTTCAACTGAATTTCCTATACAGTGTCCACTTGTAGCACAAGCAGAACTCATAGTGTAATTTACTCCTTTAATTTTGAAAGGAACAGCCAAAGTTGCAGAAGCTGTACTTGCCATTGTTCTAGGCACAATAAAAGGACCCATTAATTTTGGAGTTTTTGCTCTAGTTTTATCTGCTGCTAAGATAACATTTTCTATTGAAGGACCACCTGAACCCATAACAATTCCAGTTGAGATATTACTTATATCTTTTTCTTCTAATCCTGAATCTTTAACCGCTTCTTTCATAGCAATGTAATTATAAGCTGAACCTGATCCCATGAATCTCATTGTTTTTCTATCAACATGATCTTGAAGTTTAATATTAGGTTTTCCGTGAATGTGGCTCTTTAAATTATGTTCTTTGTATTCTTCTGAAAAAGATATTCCTGATTTCGAGTTCAGAAGAGATTGATAAACTTCTTGTTGATTATTTCCAAGACAAGACACTATTCCAATACCTGTTACTACTACTCTTTTCATGATTTAAATAACCCTACTTTTAAATTTTCAGCTTTGTAAATTATCTTTCCATCGGCACTCAATATACCATTAGCAAGACCAACTACAGCACCTTCTTTTTTTAAAATTCTTTTCATATTTATTTCATAAGTTGCCATTTTGGCTTTTTTTAGAACTTCCCCAGTAAATTTTACAGTATTGACACCTAGTGCTCTTCCTTTTCCTGGTTCTCCAATCCATCCCAAATAAAAGCCAACCAATTGCCACATCGCATCTAATCCTAGACAACCTGGCATAACCGGATCATTTTTAAAATGACAATCAAAAAACCATAAATTATCTTTTATATCTAGTTCTGCTTTTATAAAACCTTTTTTAAACTCACCTATATCTTTTTTAATTTCAGTAATTCTGTCAAACATTAACATTGGAGGCAAAGGAAGCTTGGCATTACCTTCTCCAAATAATTCTCCATTGCCACAAGCAATCAATTCCTCATAATTAAAACTATTTTTTTGCATAGATTTAGTTAATAGTTTTTACTTGATTTATATACAATTTTATATAAATAATTGTAGAAAACTTTAAATACTTAGTAAAAAGCTATTGTTTATGCACCAAAAAAAAGAAATTATAAATAAACTAAGATCATCTAACTTAAGACCAACCAAGCAAAGAATTTTAATAGCTAAAAAATTGTTTGATAGAAAAGAAACTTTTCATTTTACAGCTGAAACATTAAATAAAGTTGTTAATAGAAAAGGGCAGACAAGAATTTCTTTAGCCACTATTTACAATACTGTTGAAGCTTTTAAGAAAGCTGGACACATAAGAGAAATTTTAACCAATAATAGTAAAAGCTATTATGATACGAACATTAAGTCGCACCATCATTTCTATGATCCTCAAACAAAAAAACTTACTGATATTGATTATCAAGAAGTTATTTTAAAGAAAATTCCTAATCCACCTAAAGGAAAAAAGATTAAAGATCTAGAGATTGTAATCAGTTTACAAAAGAAATAACTTTCATATTGACTTCCAGTTTAGAATAATTATAAACTGGATTACTATTATCTTACATAAAAAATTATGAGCGTTGAATACAAAAAAAATGGTTCTGGGAAGTGTCCTGTTATGCATGGTAGTATGACGGCACAAACAACCCCTACACATTGGTGGCCAAAAAATCTTAACTTGGATATTTTGCATCAGCATGACACTAAAACAAATCCAATGGATAAAAAGTTTGACTATAAAAAAGAGGTAAAAAAATTAAACTTTAAAGGGATTAAAAAAGATTTACTAAAACTAATGACAGACAGCCAAGAGTGGTGGCCCGCTGACCTAGGTCACTATGGAGGTTTATTTATAAGAATGGCCTGGCATTCTGCTGGGACTTACAGAATTGCTGATGGCCGAGGAGGAAGTGGAACAGGCAACCATAGATTTGCTCCTCTTAATTCCTGGCCGGATAATACCAATTTAGATAAAGCTAGAAGATTACTTTGGCCAATTAAAAAAAAATATGGAAATAGAATAAGTTGGGCTGACTTAATGATATTAGCGGGAAATATGGCCTATGAGTCAATGGGATTGAAAATGTATGGATTCTCTTTTGGAAGAGAAGATATATGGCATCCTGAAAAAGATGTTTATTGGGGTTCAGAAAAAGAATGGCTTCAAGATAAAAGATATTCAAATAATGGTAATCGTAAATCATTGGCTAATCCTTTAGCAGCAGTTGTTATGGGACTAATTTATGTAAATCCAGAAGGTGTTGATGGAAAACCAGATCCATTAAGAACTGCTCATGATGTAAGAGAGACATTTGGTCGAATGGCTATGAACGATGTAGAGACATGCGCATTAACGGTGGGTGGCCATTCAGTTGGAAGAGCCCATGGAAATGGTGATGCATCTTTATTGGGACCAGAGCCCGAAGCAGGAGAAATTCATGAACAAGGATTTGGCTGGAATCGAAAAGGAGGTGGCGGTTTAGGAGTTAATCAAGTAACTAGTGGTATACAAGGTGCTTGGACAACACATCCAAATAAATGGGATGATACTTATTTAAAACTTTTATTAGATTATGAATGGGAGCTTAAGAAAAGCCCGGCTGGAGCTAATCAGTGGGAACCAATAAACATGAAAGAAGAAGACAAGCCTGTTGATTTAGCTGATCCGTCAATTAAAAGAAATCCAATTATGACTGATGCTGATATGGCTATGAAAATGGATCCAAGCTATAGAAAAATTTCAGAAAAGTTTAGAAAAGATCATAGGTACATGAAAGATTCTTTTACTAGAGCATGGTTTAAGTTAACTCACAGAGATATGGGAGCTAGAAGAAATTATATTGGTCCTGATGCACCAAAAGCAGACTTGATTTGGCAAGATCCAGTGCCTCAAGGAAAAAAAAGTTTTAGTGTTGCTAAAGCCAAAAAATTAATTGAAGCTACTGGTTTAAAAAATTCAGATTTAATTAGCACAGCGTGGGATAGCGCAAGGACTTATAGAAGAACTGATAAGAGAGGTGGAGCAAATGGAGCAAGAATTTCTTTACTACCTCAAAAAAAATGGGAAGGCAATGAACCAGCTAGATTAAACAAAGTCATTGGAAAATTAGAAAAAGTAGCTAAAAAAGTAAAAGCGAGTTTAGCAGATATCATTGTTTTAGCAGGAAATGTCGGCTTAGAAAAATCTATAAAAAAAGCAGATTTTAAAATTAACGTTCCTTTTATTCCTGGAAGAGGGGACGCAACACAAGATCAAACTGATATCGATTCATTTAAAGTTTTAGAACCTTTGCATGATGCTTTCAGAAATTGGGTAAAGGAGGAATATGCAGTTGATCCTGAGGAAATGATGTTAGATAGAGCTTCTTTGATGAACTTATCCGCGAAAGAAATGACCACTCTAATTGGAGGAATGAGAGTCTTAGATACAAACTATGCGGGTTCAAAACACGGAGTATTTACTAATAAGCCTGGAGTTTTGACAAATGATTTTTTTGTGAATTTAACTGATATGAAATTTATGTGGAAACCTTTAAGTAAAAATCTTTATGAAATTATAGACAGAAAATCAAAAAAAACCAAATTTACGGCAACTAGAGTTGATTTGGTCTTTGGGTCAAATTCAATTCTTAGATCCTATTCCGAAGTATATGCCCAAGATGATAACAAAGAAAAATTTGTAAAAGATTTTGTTAACGTATGGACAAAAATAATGAATGCTGACAGGTAAAACCTAACTAATCTTAAATTATTTAATGTTTAAATTAATACTAATTTATGAAGTCTCTTTTGTTTTATTCTGGAATATTTTATACCATTCAAATTCTGGAGTAGAAAATTGGTTTGAAGAAAGAATTTTATCAGCAATATATACTGTTCTATCAACAATGGCCTTAGGCTTTGCAATAGTTTATACTATATATATTACGGCAAAAATATCTGGAGTTTTAGATAAAGTAAAAAAAATTAAAGATCCACGGAGAGATTTAACTAAATGACAGAATTAACACAGGGTATTTTTTCAACAGCTAAAAATATTTATAAAAATAATAAAGGATCAATACTTAGAACAATAATCTATACGATTGGTCATTTTGCAATAGCAATTGTTGTTTTAATGGCCATAGCAGATGTCTCATTCATGATTGCACTTACAGATGCTATAGTTGAACCATTAGCTAATGCGATTTGGTACTTTCTTTTAGATAAATTTTGGGCTTCAAAAGTAAAAAATTAAAGTCGGCCCCATAAACTATCTTTTTTTAACCATCCTGTGTATTTGTCAGACTTACCCTTACACCAAATTTCTTTACATTTTATAATTTGCGTAAGACGTCCTTTCTTAAGTATGGCTATTGGTTGTGAATAAATTGTTGGATTTTTGAACATTATCAATTCTTCATCAATTACTATTGCAGCTTTCTTTTTTGAAAGTTGAGATACATGAATCCAACCGGTATTATTTTCATGATCTCTAATTTTTCTAAAATTATCAGATTTATCCTGTATTAAAACAGGTAAAAATTTTTTTTTATAGAAAATTTTAATTGGATAATCACGAGATGGACCTTGTCTAAGATTAACTTTGTTATAACGTAAAGTTAAAAAATATTCATCTTGAGAAAAAGAAACACTTTCAAAAAAAAAAATACTAGAGATAATAATAATAATTCTTAACATTTATTAATACATTTTGGGTTAATAGAAATTTTAGATTTTCTAAATTCAGTTTTTAGAGAGTCAAATATAAGTACTTGGTTACTCAAGTTGTTTTTATGATTTAAAATACATTTTAAAACTTCATTTGCTTGCAACGATCCCATAATACCTGCTACTGGGGAAAATATTCCTTCCGTCTGACAATTATTTTCAAAATCAGGAGGACTTGGCATAAAACATCTATAACAAGGTCCTTTTTTTTGAAAATTAAACTTCATAAGCTGGCCATCAAACTTACTTATAGCAGACGAAATTAATATTTTTTTACTTTTTAAACAATAATCATTAATTAAATATCTTGTATTATAATTATCAGTACCATCACATATAATATCAAAACTATTAAAAATTTTTTTAATATTCTTTGATGTAAGTCTTCTTTTAAATGAAATAATTTTTATTTTCTTGTTTATCTTATTTATTATTTTTTTTACTTGTTTTACTTTAAGTTTACCTATGTCGTTGGGATTAAATAGAGTTTGTCTATTTAAATTTGAAATCTCAACTTTATCGAAGTCAACAATACCGATTTTACCAACACCTGAAGCTACTAGATAAGTTATCAACGGACACCCTAACCCTCCCAAACCTATAACTAAGACGTTTGCAGAAAATATTTTTTTTTGTCCTGCTAAACCAATCTTTTTTAAGATTATTTGTTTTTCGAATCTTTTAAATTGACTCAAGTTAATTTTCATTTTTAGAATTATTTAATTCCTGTCGATCCAAATCCGCCTTTTCCCCGCTCTGTTTCATTTAAATCATCTACCTCTTTAAGCTGAGCTTGGATTACTGGGCACACAACCATTTGAGCAATACGAAGTCCCTTTTCTACTTTGAAAGATTCTTGACCAAGATTGATTAATATTACTTTGATTTCACCCCTATAATCAGCATCGATTGTACCTGGAGTATTTAAAACACTTATTTTTTGATTAGCAGCTAGACCAGATCTAGGTCTGATTTGCACTTCAAATCCTTTAGGTATTGATAAAGCTAAACCTGTAGGAATAATTGCGGTTTTGCCAGGATTTATTTCCATGTAAGCATTTATATTTGCAGCCAAATCCATACCAGACGATCCACTTGTTTCGTATTTAGGCAAAGGAACTTCTTTTGACAGTCTCTTAATTAATATTTTTGTCATTCATTAAAAGTTTATCTAATATAATTTTTGCAATTATATTAGCAATATAACTTTTTTTATTTTTTGGAATTGATTTAACTTTTCCATTTTTATCAATTATTGAAACTTTATTATAGTCTGAATTAAATCCCAAATCTTTTTTTGAAACATCATTTGCAATAATTAAGTCACAATACTTTTCTTTAATTTTTGTTTTTGAGTTTTGAACAACATTTTCTGTTTCTGCAGAAAATCCAACTACTATTTTTGGTCTAGCTTTATTATTTTTACTTAAATAATCTAAAATATCAGGATTTTTTTCTAAACTTATATCATTAAATTTTGAAGCATTTTTTTTGATTTTATTTTTACTTTTACTTATAGGCTTAAAGTCCGAAACAGCAGCAGCACAAACAGCTATGTCAACTGGCAAAGATTTTTTTACTTCATTCATCATTTCTTTTGCAGAAGTTATTTTTTTAATTTTCAAATTTTTTGAAAAAATAAGATTAGAAGGCCCTGCTATTAGTTTAGTTTTTATACCTAATTTTTGTAATGCCAAAGCAACTTCATATCCTTGTTTACCGCTTGACTCATTAGAAATATATCTTACTGGGTCTAAATATTCTTTAGTTGGTCCAGTTGTAACTAAAGCTTTAAAATTTTTGTTCTTGACTAAATTTTTTTGATCAAAATAATTTTTTAGATAAAAATAAATTTGTCTTGGGCTCGACATTTTTCCTTCTCCATATTCTCCACAAGCCATTTCACCTTTTTCAGGACCAATAAAATGATAGCCATAATCTTGTAAAATTTTTAAATTGTGTTGCGTAGCTTTATGAAACCACATTCGAACATTCATAGCTGGAACTAAAAGAATATCTTTATTAGAAGCTAGTAAAACTGTTGTAGCTAAATCTTCAGCCCTGCCTATGCTTAACTTTGTCATAAAGTTTGCAGTTGTAGGTAATACTATAATTAAATCAGCCCATCTAGATAAAGCTATATGGTCAATTTCAGCCTCACTATTTTTGTCAAAAATATCTTCATATGTTTTATTTTTTGTTAAAGTTGTAATTGAAAGTGGTGTAACAAATTCTTTACCACTTTTAGTAAGGATAGTTTTTACATCAACATTATTTTTTTTTAATAGTCTTATAAGATCAAGAGATTTATAGGCAGATATTCCACCCCCAATGACTAATAAAATTTTTTTGTTTTTTAATGACATTGTTTAATTAAAATACCAATAGGACAACAATTACAATACCAAAAAAACCAATAATCAAATTTTTTTTGAAATTTTTTAACTTCATTTGCTCTATCTCTAAATTTTTGTTGTTTCCCGACCCTAAATTTAATTTTCCTTCGGCCATTAATTGAAGAGCATAATTTGCTTTATCCATCAGATCAGGAAAATCAGGGATTCTTTTTATTATTTCAGTTGAAGTATTAATCGCAGTATCCAATGTAGATTGTGGACTTTTAACACTTTTTAACCAATCTTCTAAAACGGGTTTAGAAACTTGCCAGATATTCGTTTCAGGACACAGTTTTCTTGATACTCCTTCCACAACAACCATAGTTTTTTGTAAAAGAAGTAACGGTGTTTGTGTTGGCATATTAAATTTTTCAGTTATTTCAAAAAGTTGCGCTAATAAATTTCCTCCTGATATATCTTTAATTGATTGACCAAAGATAGGCTCTCCAACAGATCTTAATGCTTGAGCAAATTTTTCTTTAGAGGCATCTTGCGGAACAAGACCTGCCTGAAAATGTACTTCTGCAACCTTTACGTAATCTCTTTGAATAAAGCCGTATAAAATTTCAGCTAAAAATTTTCGATTATTTTTATCTAATCTTCCCATAATACCAAAATCCACAGGTATAATATTTCCTTGCTGATCAACAAACAAATTTCCTTGATGCATATCTCCATGAAAAAAACCATCTCTTACAGCTTGTTTTAAAAAATTTTGTATTAAGTTTTCAGCTAGAATTTTTAGATCGACACCAAGTTCTTTAAGTTTTACTTGTTCCCGTATAGATATTCCCTCCACTTTATCTAGAGTTAGAATATTTTTAGTTGTATAATTCCAGTAAATTTTAGGAACGTTAAAACTTTTATCATTTTTTGTATTTTCATATAATTCATTTGCAGCTGCCGCTTCAAATCGTAAATCCATTTCAATATTTGTAATTTCACGCAATAAATGTATGACCTCTACAAGTTTAAGTCTTTTGGCTTTTGAATATGTATTTTCAATAATATAGGCAAATAACATTAAAGCATCTAACTCCTCGTTAAATAATTTTTCTATATTTGGTCTTAAGATCTTAATTGCAACTTCTTTATTTTCATTTTTAATTTTTGCTAAATGAACTTGAGCAATAGAAGCTGCCGCTATGGGTTCACTAAGTTCCAAAATATTTTGAAATTGACTATCTCCAACTTCTTTTTTTATAATTTTTTTTGCTTCATATGTGTCGAACGCAGGAACCTTATCTTGTAATTTTTCTAAATTTTTTGTGAGATCTTCGCCTATGATATCAGGCCTCGTAGCTAGGAACTGACCAAGTTTGATAAAAGTAGTACCCATTCCTTGAAGGGCAATACAAAGTTTTTCTCCAGGTTTTTTTTGATTATTAATTGTTTTTTTTGGAGACCCGATAGAAATAACTTCAAAAAAAAAATTTATTATTAAGGGCAAATTATACATCTGATTAATTGTATCTATTGCTCCAGATGTTGATAATTTTCTAGCAATTTTAAATAATCGATAAATTCTTTTAAACATTTAGATTTTCCATCCAGAATGTATAGCAGAAATACCGTTGGAAAGATTTCTATATTCTACATTAGAGAATCCATTTTTTTTTATTAAGTCGACTAATTGTTTTTGGGTGTAGAATTCTTTAATGCTTTTAGTTAGATATTCATAGGGCTCTGATGATCCTACAATATATTTTCCAATAAAAGGTATTGCTTTTGAATATTGCTGATAAAAAAGATTAATTATTTCATTGTTTATTTTAGAAAATTCTAGGCACATAAAACGACCACCAGGCTTTAAAACTCTAAATGCCTCCTTTAAAGATAAATTTATATCTAAAACATTTCTTATGCCATAACTAATTGTGTAGAAATTATAGGTATCATTTTTAAAGGGTAACTTTTCTGCTTTAGCTTTATACCATTTTATATTTTGAAATTTTTCTAAATTTAATTTACCAACACTAAACATTTGATCATTAGGCTCTACGCATGCAATGTTTGATAAGTTATTATTTTTTTTAGAAAAAAGTTTTGCGATATCACCTGTGCCAGAAGCAACATCAATAAGATTTTCATCTGGTTGAGGATTCATCCAGTCGATTAGTTTATTTTTCCAAATACGATGAATTCCAAGAGACATAACATCGTTCATGAAATCGTATTTTCTGTAGACTTTGGAAAATACAGAATTAACTAGCTTTGGTTTATCTTGGATACTACTTTTCATAAATAAATTATATGCCAGAATTACCAGAAGTTGAAAATAATAAAGTTGACCCACATAATACTGGCATATATACAGTTTAAAAAATATGCCAAACACAAAATCAGCAATTAGAAGGGTTAGAAGGGTTAAGAAACAAACTCAGGTTAATAGAATAAGAAAAAGCAAATATAAGAATGCTATCAAACAAATGGATTTATTAATCAAATCCAAAAACAAGGAAAAAGCAAAAAAATATTTTTCAAAATTTCAATCAATTCTAATGCAGGTTGCTAAATCTGGCATTATAAGTAAGCGAACAGCTGCGAGAAAAATCTCAAGAACTTCTAAAAAGATTTAATTAAATAATAAACAATTTTAAGTTGATAGTTGTCTTATTATTCAACATTTAGTTTCACTAAACTAAATATAGTTTCTTTCTTGAGTTGTAATTTTTTTTTATTTTTTTTTCTATCTTTGCGCTAGTACTACAACCGAATTAAGTTTTTTTTTAATTACAACCTCCAGATACTTGCATAATTTTTAAAAACAGAGTTAAAAGTAATCTTTCAAGACAATAATCTCATGGACAAAAATAATATAAAAAAACAAAACGTTTATATTTCTGAAGAAGAAAGAACGTTAGATTGGATGGAAATTCAATCTGCATTTAAAAAAACTTTTGGAACGGAAATTTATACAAGTTGGCTACAAAAAATTTCTTTGGTAAAAGAATACAACGATTATCTAATTCTTAGTGTTCCGACAAGATTCTTTAGAGATTGGATAGTTTCTAGATACTTAGATAAGATCTTAGAGCAAGTAAAAGGTTTTAAGCTCAGTTTAAATAGAATTGAATTTAAGATCATAGAGGATAATAAAAATAATTCAGATTTAATAATCAAAACAGATGAAATAAACAAAGTTACAACTATTAAAGACTCTATTTTAAATTATAATAGGCTGAATC
The DNA here is from genome assembly GCA_902569785.1 of uncultured Pelagibacteraceae bacterium. Taxonomy (GTDB): domain Bacteria; phylum Pseudomonadota; class Alphaproteobacteria; order Pelagibacterales; family Pelagibacteraceae; genus Pelagilacustribacter. The sequence goes on along the minus strand of CACFVO010000003.1, from coordinate 49,299 downwards.
CAAATTTAAATTTTGAAAATTTTGTTCAAGGTAAAAGTAATGATATTGCTTTATCTTATTCTAAAAAGATATGTGAACATATATCAAGATATAATCCATTGTATATTTGTGGAGGAGTAGGTTTAGGCAAAACTCACTTACTAAATGCTATTGGTCTAGAACTTCAGTCAGAAAATAATGTTATGTTTATTTCTGCTGAACGTTTCATGTATCATTTTATCAAATCTATAAAAAAAAATGACATGGTAAACTTTAAGGATTTTTTTAGAAAATCATCAGTATTTATTATCGATGATATTCAATTTATAAGAGGCAAAGAAAGCTTACAGGAAGAATTTTTTCATACTTTTAACAGCTTAATAGACAAAGGATCTCAAATAATTATATCTGCAGATAGAACGCCCATGAAGCTAGATAGAGTACAAGAAAGAATTAAGTCAAGACTAGCTGGTGGACTAGTAGTTGATATTGACATACCTGATTTAGAATTAAAAGTTAAAATTATTAAGAAAAAAATTATAGAAATGCAAAACCAATTTAAAGAGAATATTAATTTGAGCGAGGAAGTAATTAACTATATAGCAAACGAAAGTAAAACTAATATTAGAGAGCTTATAGGTATTTTAAATCGAGTAATAGCATTTAGTAGAGTTCATAATAAGGACTTAACAATTAATGACTGTAAAAATATATTGAAAGATTTATTCAGCCAAATCAAAGTTATCACTGTAGACAAAATACAAAATGTTGTATCTAACTATTTTAATATTTCATTAAATGATATGCTTTCCCAGAGACGCTCTAGGCCTTTAGCAAGACCTCGACAACTTGCAATGTATTTAGCAAAAAAAATGACAACAAGATCTCTTCCTGAAATTGGAAGAAGATTTGCTAATAGAGATCATACTACAGTGATTCATGCAGTAAAAACTATAACGAGATTATCCGAACAAGATGATGAGATGAAAAAAAACATAAATCAGATCAAAAATCTTCTACAAGAGTAATAGTAAAAATGCAGTTTATTGTTAAAAGAGATATCTTATTAAAGTCATTAAGTTTTGTGCAAGGTGTAGTAGAAAAGAAAAATACTCTTCCCATACTCTCTAATGTTTTACTACAATTGAAAGATAATAAATTATCTATAATTGCTACTGATTTAGATATAGTTTTTTATGATGAAATAGAAGAAGTTAAAATATTAAAAGAAGGAAGCACTACTACTTCAGCAGCTATTCTTTATGATATACTTAGAAAAATATCCTCAGATTCAGATTTAAATTTTGATCTTAAAACAGAAAATAAACTAAGTTTAAAAAGTGATAATTCAGATTTTAATTTACTTTGTTTACCAACTGATAACTTTCCTACATTTACTGATGAATTTGAAGGTCAGGAAATGATGCTTAATAATAGTAGATTTTTAAAACTTCTAAATAAAACTAAAATTGCAATTTCAAATGATGATACAAGACATTATTTAAATGGTATTTTTTTACATTTGACCGAGGGACATGGTAGAAATTTTTTAACCGGAGTTGCGACTGACAGCCATAGATTATCATCTAGTAGTTTAGAAATTGAAAATGCAGATAATTTTTCATCTTTAATATTACCCAGAAAAACTGTTTTTCAACTTTGCTCTCTTTTAACGGAGACTAAGGAAAAATTTTCAATGCAAACAAGTGAAAATAAAGTTAAATTTTCTTTAGGAAACATGAAGCTAATTTCTAAAGTTATTGATGGAAAATTTCCAGATTATAAAAAAGTTGTACCTGCAAATAATGAAAAATCTCTAGTTGTACCTTCTAAGGATTTTATAGATTCAATTGAAAGGGTGGCAAGTGTCTCTTTGGATGGAAAAGAAGGTGTAAAATTACTTATTAACAAAGAGAATGTTCAATTTTCAGTAAATAGCGCCAACTCAGGGGAAGGAAATGAAATCATAAAAGCAAATTTTAATTCTGACAATCTTAATATTAGTTTTAACTCAAAATATTTAATAGATATTGCTTCCGAGATTGAAGATAAAAATTTAAAAATGAATTTAAAAGACTCAGTTTCGCCCGTATTAATCTTAGATGCCTCTGATAAAAATAGTTATTATGTTATAATGCCTATGAAAATCTAATTTTCTTTAAATTTACAATTTTTTTTATATTTTGGTCTAAAAGCATTGATATGCAATCATTTTAAGCAGTAATGCCCTCTGGCCGTTTTATATTAACTTAAAAAAATGATATAAAAGATTATCTAATTTATAACAATGTCAAAAAACTCTGCTTTAAATTCCAATGTGTCTTATGGTGCGGATTCCATAAAAGTTCTTAAAGGCTTAGACGCTGTAAGAAAAAGACCTGGTATGTATATTGGTGACACCGATGATGGTTCTGGTTTACATCATATGGTCTTTGAAGTTTTAGATAATGCTATTGATGAGGCATTAGCCGGTCATTGTAAAAATATTACTGTTATAATCAATAATGATAATACTATTACAGTAGAAGATGATGGTAGAGGTATACCAGTAGATATGCATAAAAGCGAAAAGATCTCTGCTGCTGAAGTTATAATGACCCAGCTACATGCAGGAGGAAAATTTGATCACAACTCATATAAAGTATCAGGTGGTCTCCATGGTGTTGGTGTATCAGTTGTTAATGCACTATCAGAAAAATTAGAACTCAATATCTACAGAGATGGGAAAGAATATTCAGTAATTTTTAAAAATGGCAATACAATAAAACCTTTAAAACAAATTGGTAAAACGAAAAAAAGGGGTACTAGAATAAATTTTTTACCTTCAAAAGAGGTTTTTTCGTCAGTTAAATTTAGCTCTACAATTTTAGAAAAAAGAATTAGAGAATTAGCTTTTTTGAATAAGGGAATATGCGTAAAGCTACTTGACCAAACATCTAAAAAAGAAAAGGAATTTGTACATAAATATGATGGTGGAATTGTAGAATTTGTAAAACATATTAATAATAAAAAGCCAATTTTGGTTAATAAGAATGAAAAGGAAGTGTTTAAAAAACCTGTTTATGTAACCTCAACCAAAAATAATGTTGTAGTAGAGTGTTCTTTTGAGTGGAATGCTGGATATTCTGAAGAAGTACTTCCTTTTACAAATAATATTCCTCAGAAAGATGGTGGTACTCACTTACTAGGTTTTAGAAGTGCACTAACAAGAGTAATTAATAAATACTCTAATGATAGAAATAATAAGAGAAATAAAATTACTCTATCAGGAGAAGATATTAAAGAAGGATTGACAGCTGTACTCTCGATCAAGATGCCAGATCCTAAATTTTCATCACAGACTAAAGATAAACTAGTATCATCTGAGATTAGATTAATTGTCGAAAGTATAATCAATGATAAAGTTTCAACATGGTTTGATCAGAACCCATCTATAGCTAAGACTGTAATAGAAAAGATTACTCAGGCAGCAATGGCAAGAGATGTTGCGCGAAAAGCAAGAGACAGTGTTAGGAGAAAAGGCACTTTTGAGCTATCGGGCCTACCTGGCAAACTAGCTGATTGTCAAATACAGAAGAAAGAGGGAACGGAATTATTTATAGTAGAAGGAGATTCTGCTGGAGGATCAGCAAAACAAGGAAGAGTGCGTGAGTATCAAGCTGTTTTACCTTTAAGAGGTAAAATTTTGAACACTTTTGTTAACGGTAAATCTAATGGAAAAGATCATGCCACAAAAGCACTATCTAAAATGATGTCATCTAATGAGATAGTAACTTTAATTAATGCATTAGGAACTGGTTCAAAAGATTTTAATATTGAAAATTTAAGATATGATAAAATCGTTATTATGACCGATGCTGATGTTGATGGATCTCATATCAGAACATTGTTACTAACATTTTTTAACAATTATCCTTTTAATCAACTAATTGAAAATGGTCATATTTATTTAGCTCAACCACCTTTATTTAAAGTAACAAAATCAAATAAGAGTGTTTATATCAAAGATGAGAAAACACTTGAAGAATACATACTTAAATCTTCAGATAAATCTGATAAAAAAATAAAAAAAGGGTCTTCGGAATACAACAAATTTATGAAAGAACAAAGAGAAAAACTCTCAATTCAGAGATTTAAAGGATTAGGAGAAATGAATCCAGAAGAACTGTGGGAAACTACCTTAAACCCAGAAAATCGTACCATGTTGAGGGTGCAGTATACTAAGGGAACAAAAGAGAAATCTAAAGAAGATCAAAAAATGATAGAAGTTTTAATGGGCGAGGAAGTTGCGCCTAGAAAAGATTTTATTACTAGTAACGCTCTGGATGTTACCAACCTAGATATTTAAAGTTCAAATGAATTTTTCCACTCTCTTTAGACTGAGAGAAAATCTTAACTTAGATAAAAAAACCTTAGTAATTTTAAGATGGATAGCAATAACAGGGCAGTTTGCAGCAATAAATCTAGTCTATTTTTATTTAAAGTTGGATTTTCCACTTGTAATTGCCCATGCAATCTTATTTTTGGGCTTTTTAACTAACTTATATTTACATTATGGTATTAGGTCCTCTATTATAAAAGACTTTTATGCAAGTATATTTTTATTTTATGACCTAGTCCAATTAACAGCTCTCCTATACTTGACAGGCGGGATTTCAAATCCTTTTTCAATATTAATGATTATTCCAACTATAGTCTCTTCAACATTTTTAAGCATGGGAACAACTATTATATTGGGATTTTTAACTATTATTTTTTTGTTTTTATTGACAATCTTTCATTATCCTTTACCAGGTATACATGATCAATCTATCACATTTCCAAAACTATATTTAACTGGATATTTTTTAGCTATTATCGTCGGTTTAGTATTTTTAAGTTATTTTGGAATTAGATTTTCTGGTGAAAGCAAAAGAAGATCTGATGCAATCAATAAAGTACAACAGGTGATAGCCAAAGAATATGAGTTAGAGTCACTCGGAGGCCAAGCTGCCGCTGCTGCTCATTCTTTAGGTACACCATTAGCCACTATAAATGTAGTTGCCTCTGAACTTAAAAAAGAACTAGGAGAAAAAAATGAACATATAAAAGACTTAGATTTATTGATCAGTCAGACTAAAAGATGTGGAGAAATACTAAAACAAATTTCAAAAAAAAAAATAAAAGATGATGAATTTTTTTCTAAAACTACAATTGAAAACTTACTTAATGAGGTTATTGAGTCTTTTAAAGAAACTTCTTCTAAAAAATTATTATTAAATTTAGATGATAACAAAAAAAATTTTGAATTTCTAAGATCTGCAGAATTAACTTATGGGTTGAGAAACTTCATTGGAAATGCAGTAAAATTTTCCAAAAGCACAGTAGAAATAAAGGTAAAAAGCAATGATAAAGATTTAGAAGTCTCAATAAACGATGATGGGCCTGGGTTTCCAGAGGATATAAAAGAATTTCTTGGAGAACCCTATATAAAATCTAAATCAAATGAAGTAAATTCAAACTCTGGAACAGGATTAGGGACCTTTCTAGGCAAAACACTTTTAGAGAGAAAATCAGCACGACTGTCTTTTTTAAAATCTAATAAATTAGGCGGTGCTTCTGTGAAGATTGTTTGGAAGCAAATAGATTTAAAGTCTAACGTTTAAATTCAAATATATAAGATAAAATTTTGTATGCCAATTTTGCTACTAGAAAATTATAAGAGTCAAAATTTTTTATTGGAGCTAACTCATTAATATCTACTCCAACTATATTAGAAATTTGACAAACATTTTTTATAATAGGAAGCACCTCCTCCCATAACAAACCTCCTGGCTCAGGTGTTCCTGTTGCTGGCATAATACTTGCGTCAAAACCATCTACGTCAAACGTAATATAAACATTTTTTTTTTTAAAAATACTTTTTAGACGACTTAAATTCCAATTTTTTTTGTCTTTGCCCCAAAATATCTCGATTCTATGTTGATTGTTTTTATAAAAGTTCATCTCTGATTGAGATAAATTTCTTATCCCAAAGGAAACAACTTTTACATTTTTGAAATCTAAACATCTTTTTATTGCTGAAGCATGTGAGTATTTTTCTCCATTATAACTCTCTCTTAGATCTGCATGAGCATCAAAATGAAGTAAAGTTATTTCATCGTATTTTTCTACAAAAGGTTTGATTGATCCAACTGTTAAAGAATGTTCACCTCCAAAAACTATAGGAAATTTATTATTTGATAAAATTTTTTTATTAATTTTTGTTAACTGATTTAACGCAGACTTAATTTCTTTTTTTATTAAAAATGGTTTAAGAGTTTTAATTCCAATTTCTTTATACGGCTCTTTGTTTAACTCTTCATCAAATAATTCAACTTGATGAGATGCTTTGATTATTTCTTTTGGACCATTCTTTGTTCCACCTCCGTAACTAACAGTTTTTTCTAAACCAAATGGTACTACAACTACCTTATGATTAGTTTTTTGACTCGCGTCATAACCAAGGAAACCTTTTCTTTGACTTAAATAATTCATTAAGACTTAAATAACTGAGAAAAATTTCTTTTTTTTCTATTTTTCCAATTTTCACGGTGATATGCATCACTAGCAATTAAGGGCAAAACACTTGTAGCTTCAGCAAAAACCATCTGTTCTTTAGCAACATCTACCTTCCCCCATGAGCTAGCTTCTTTTAAAGTTGAACTACTACAAGCTCCATCTCTAGTATCTGCAACTGTAATTTGAATAGCATATTTATGCATATCGACTTTTTTACCTATAAGATCTGCACAGACAACTGTGTCTTGAACAAAATTTTTAGGCACTCCACCGCCTACCATTAATAGACCAGATTGCTTAGATTTTACTTTAATTTCAGTTAATTCTCTTAACTCTCTTATAGAATCAATTGTGATGTGCTTATTTGGATTTTGTTCTTGATGCATTACTAAACCAAATCCAGCAGAACTATCTGTGAATGCTGGACAAAAAATAGGAACATTATTGTCAAATGCTGTTTCTATTAAAGAACCTTTTTTTTTCCCATTATTTTTCAAAAATTTTCCTAGTTCTTTAATAAACTCTCTTGAGGTATAAGCTTTAGGTTCTAATGAATTAGCGACGTCACAAATAGCTTGATCACAGGCTTGAAGCTCTTCTTCATCAATATATGTGTCGTAAATTCTATCAATATAATTTTTTCTAAGTTCGGTATCATCTTGGAATTGAGACCCTTGATAATGCTTGAACCCTAGAGCCTCAAAAAAATCCATATCAATTATAGAGGCTCCTGTGGCTACTACTGCGTCAACCATGTTATACTTAATTAAATCTGAATAAAGATTCATACAACCACCCGCAGAGGTTGAGCCTGCAATTGTAAGAAAAATAGAACAGTTATCGTCTGATATCATCTCATTATAAATTTTAGCTGCATTTGCGGTGTCTCTAGAGGTAAATGACATTTTTCCCATACCTTCAATTATTTTTCTCGCATCAAAAGAAGTTATGTCTATATGTTCTACAGGATTATTTAGGAATGATTTTTTATTATGTCCGATGTTTGGACCATTTTTTTTTGTCATTAAGCAACCAAGTAATCGACTTTACTTGAATCCTCATATAAAGACATGATTGGTTTATCATTCAATTCGAAAATTTCATTTGAATAAAAACCATTAAATTTTGTTCTAAAAGTCAATCCGTATGCACCTAATTGGCCCAATTCGATGTAGTCACCATCTTTTATATTATTCGGTAATAAAAAAGGTCCTTTCATGTAATCTAAACTATCACAAGTTGGTCCGAAGAGTCTAAATGAAGTTAATTTTTTAGAATGAATTCTTCCACTAGTAATCATTTTAGTTGGTAAAACAAAATTTGGAACTCCAGCATCAAATAATGAGCCATAAGTACCATCGTTTATATAGAGATTTTGTTTTTTTCTTAATATAACTTTAACTATCGTTGATCCGCTTTCAGCTACAATGGCTCTTCCTGGTTCGCAAATAATTTGGGGTAGTTTTGGTAATTTTAAATTTTTAAGAGATTTTTTTATTTCATTAAGATAGTTATTAAGTGGTTCAGGATTAAGATCAGGATACAATGATGGAAAGCCACCACCAACATTAATAACTTCAGGTATAATTTTAGTTTTTTTAATTATATTTCCAATTTCACGAATACCCTTCGAATAAGAAATCTTATGCATGCATTGAGAACCAACATGAAAACTTATTCCAAGTTTTTTTGAATGTTCTTTACACAATCTTACAAGACCTAATGCTTCAGAGGGAAGTGCCCCAAATTTTCTTGATAAATCAATTTCAGCATGCTCATTAGAAATAGCTATTCTTACGAATAAATTTAAATCCTTAGCTTTATTTGTGGCTTCAAGAATTTTTCTAAGTTCGTCTTTATGATCTAATGCAAAGTTTCTAACTCCATAATTAAAATAAGCTGATGCAATACTTTCTTTACTTTTTATAGTATGCATAAAGTATAAATTAGCTTCTGGTTTAATCTTACTTATTAATTTAATTTCATTAAGAGAAGCTACATCGAAATCTTCTATTCCATTCGAGATAATCTGTTTAATTAATTGTTCATTAGGATTCGTTTTAACAGCGTAAAGAACTTTGCCTGGAAAGTTATCTTTAAAAAACTTTGTAGATTTTTTTATCGACTCTGGCCGTATACAATATACGGGATAATCAGGTTTCAACTCGTTAACTAATTCGTTAACGTCTTTAAATTTTCGCATCTCATGTGTCCCTCGTTAATTTACACAGAAGGTTTTTAAAAAATTTGTACAAAAAAAACCTTATTAAGTCGCATTTAAGGTTTTTTTGACTTTATGTAAAGAAAAAAATGCTATTTTGACTAGTTGTAAAATTGATCTTAGTAACTATATGGTTACCATATGAAAGCTTCTAAAAATTACCCAAAGCAACTAAATCTGTCCGATTTTCAGGACAAGACACTTCTTATTCTCGATGATGACGATCCATTAAGAGGAAGGCTTTCAAGAGCCATGGAGAAGAAGGGTTTTGTTGTAAAAGAAGCTAAAACGGTGTCTGAGGGGCTTCAGATAGTTAAAAACAGTCCACCTCCTAGTTTTGCTTTAGTGGATTTAAGACTAGAAGATGGCAATGGGCTAGATGTGGTTAAAGAACTATCTAAGAACAAAAAAGACTGCAGGATTGTAATGTTAACGGGATACGGGAATTTGCCTACGGCTGTAGCAGCAGTTAAAGCAGGCGCCATAGATTATATGGCTAAACCTGTAGATGCAGACGACGTAGAGGCAGCACTATTAGCTTCACCTGAGTCGAAAGCAAAACCTCCAGAAAACCCAATGTCTGCTGATAGAGTAAAGTGGGAACATATTCACAGAGTATTTGAATTATGTAATCGAAACGTTTCTGAAACAGCTAGAAGACTAAAAATGCATAGAAGGACTCTACAAAGAATCTTATCTAAAAGATCCCCAAGATAACTTAAAATTTTTTTTTAATCTTTTTTATTTGGTTTATAGCAAAGGTTGCTAAGAGAATCTTAAATAATTCTGCTAATAAAAATGGTTGAGCACCTAATTTAAATATTGGCTTGTCCCAGCCTATTAATCCTCCTAGCCATAGCATTCCCAAGATATAAATAAAGCTCGTTGCAAAAGTCAATTTAAGGAAGTTCTTAAATAAATTATTATCATAGTTAAATTTTCCAGCAAAAAATACAGCAACTAGAAAACCAATCAAATAACCCATAGTTGGTCCAGTAAAATAAATTAAACCAACCCCTTTTTCTGGAGTTCCTGAAAAAACTGGTAAACCTATTATTCCTTCAAATAGATATAGCATTATAGTTGCTATACCAAGTTTCCATCCAAAACCAATACCAATAATTAGGACAACTAAAGTTTGCATTGTCATAGGCACAGGGTAAAAAGGAATTTTTATTTTTGATGAAATAGCGAGAAGAATAGATCCGATTAAAATTACAAACAAATTTTTTACTAATTTTGACTGTGAAAAATTTTTAACAATTTCCATATATGTATATTTATCTTTTTTTTAAATTAAATCTACCTATTTGTTAGTTGTATAAATACATCCTCTAAATTCCCGTCTTCTGTAACAATATCTAGTATTTTTATGTTGTTTTGACTAAGATAATTAATAATTTCTTCAAAATTAAGTGAATTTTTCTCGTAGGTAATTGAAATTGACTCATTTGAATCGATCTTAAAATGAATCCCATCCATTTTTAAAACTTTATTTTTATCAATATTTTTGACTTTAAGATTTATTCTTTTTGTTTGAATTCTATCTAAAAGCCTTTGAGTTGTATCAAGAGCAACTAAATTACCTTTATCTATAATTGCTATTCGGTCACACATTTCTTGAGCTTCAAATAAATAATGTGTTGTAAGAATAATTGTAACACCTTCTTTATTAAGTTCTTTTACATTGTTCCAAAGATTTTTCCTTAGCTCAACATCAACTCCAGCAGTTGGCTCATCTAAAATTAGTATAGGAGGTTGATGAACCATTGCTTTTGCAATAAGCAATCTCCTTTTCATACCACCAGACAAACTTCTAGAATAAGCGTTGGCTTTATTTTCCAACGCCACCATTTTCAAAATTAAATCTGTAATTCTATCTTTTTTAGTAATACCGTATAAACCTGCTTGCAATTCCAGTAATTTTCTCGGGCTAAAGAAAGCATCTAGATTAACTTCTTGAGGCACAATGCCTATAGAAGCTTTTACTTGCCTAGGATTTTTATCAATATCAAAACCCCAAACATTAACGCTACCATTTGTTTTTGAAACGGTCCCTCCTAGAATACTTAAAAAAGTAGTTTTGCCAGCTCCATTAGGCCCAAGCAAACCAAATATTTCCCCTTGTTTCACTTGAAAATTTAAATCATTAAGAGCTTTATTTTCTTTTTTGTTTTTGGAATCCGAGTAAATCTTTGTAAGATTTTCAACAGTTAAAGCATATTTATCCATAGTTTGATTAAATATAGGTTAAAAATTAATGTAATATATATATATGAGTTCAATAAAAAAAACAGATCATTATTATCTTATAGATGGATCTGGTTATATTTTTCGAGCTTATTATGCTTTACCTCCGTTATCTCGAAAAAGTGATGGACTTCCTACAGGAGCTGTAAGTGGTTTTTGTTCTATGCTTTTTAAACTATTGGAAGATTCGAGATCAGATGACTCTATTAATAAACCAACTCATTTTGCAGTTATTTTTGACTCAGCTAGAAAGAATTTTAGAAATGATATTTACAGTGAATACAAATCTAATAGAACTGAAGCACCAGATGATTTAATTCCCCAATTTGAATATATAAGAAAATCAGTAAAAGCATTTAATTTACCATCAATAGAACTTTTGAATTACGAAGCAGATGACCTTATAGCTACTTATGCAAAAAAAATTACTGAAGCTGGAGCAAAAGTTACAGTGATTTCATCTGATAAAGACTTAATGCAACTAGTATCAAATAAAATTAGATTATACGATCCAATGAAAAGCAAAGTTATTGGTGAAAAAGAAGTTTTGGAAAAATTTGGAGTAAAACCTAATCAAGTTATAGATGTACAATCATTAGCAGGCGACTCATCAGATAATATTCCTGGTGTGCCAGGTATAGGCATTAAAACCGCTGCTGAATTAATTAATAAATATAATAATTTAGAAAACTTATTAAAAAAAGCTTCTGAAATTCCCCAAAATAAAAGACGGCAAACATTGCTTGACAATAAAGATAAAGCGTTGCTAAGCCGAAAATTAGTCACATTAAAAAAAGATGTGCCCGTTGAAGATGATCCAAGTAGCTTTATAATTAAAGATGTAAAAAAAGATAATCTTTATAATTTTTTAAGAGAAATGGAGTTTAATAGATTATTAAGTCAAGCTATAAGTTTTTATGGTGAAGATAATATAAGTGATACTAGTTCTAATATTAAAACAACTAAAGCCTCTAAAATAGACTCCAAGCTTTACAAAAGCATACTTAAGGAAAAAGATTTAGACAAATTATTAGATACTTTAAATAAAAAATCTTTGATTTCTATAGACACAGAAACATCATCTTTAAACCCTTTAGAAGCAGAACTAATTGGAGTCTCTTTTAGTTATGCTCCTAATGAAGCGTATTATATCCCGCTAGGGCATAAAAATATTACAAGTCTAGACAAAAAGTTAGTTTTAAAAAAAATTAAACCTTTACTTGAAGACCCAAGTATTAAAAAAGTTGGCCAAAATATTAAGTACGATTTTATAGTTCTAAAAAATAATGGAATCCAAGTTGATCCCATGGAGGATACTATGTTGTTATCTTATGTTTTGGATGCGGGTAATAATAGGCACAATATGGATGTGCTTTCAGAGATTCATCTAGGTCACAAAACCATTTCTTATAAAGATGTTGTTGGCACAGGAAAAAAGCAATTAAACTTTTCAGACGTAAACTTAGAAGAGGCTACCAAGTATGCCGCTGAGGATGCAGATGTAACATTAAGACTTCATAATCTTTTAATAGATAGAGTTAATAATGAAAAATTAAAAAAAATTTATGAAGTCTTTGAAAAGCCAATGATTAAGTTGCTTGCAAAATTAGAGATAAATGGAGTTAAAGTTGATGATATCTATTTAAAACAATTGTCAAAAAAATTTGAGGAAAGATTAAGAAAAATAGAAAAAGAAATTTATAAAGTTTCTGGTAAAGAGTTCAACATTGGTTCACCAAAACAACTTGGAGAAATAATTTATAATGAATTGAAAATTGCAAAATTAAAAAAAACTAAAAAAGGTAGTCTAGCAACAAGTGCTAAAATTTTAGAAGATTTAGCATTAACAGGGCATAAATTTCCTAATCTAGTTTTAGAATGGAGACAAGTATCAAAATTAAAAAGCACTTATACCGATGCTTTGCAAGCTCACATTAACAATAAAACAAAAAGAGTTCACACTTCATTTCTTTTAGCTGCGACTAATACAGGCCGACTTGCATCTAGCGATCCTAATTTACAAAATATTCCAATCAAAACTTTAGATGGAAAAGAAATTAGGAAAGCATTTATTGCTGAAAAAAATAATATTCTTATCTCAGCTGATTACGATCAAATAGAAATGAGGATTCTTGCTGACATGGCAGATGTAAAGGAGTTAAAAAAAGCTTTTAAAAATAATCAAGACATTCATGTTTTAACTGCTAGTCAAGTTTTTGGGTTATCAACAAACAAAGTCACTGATGATTTTAGAAGAAAAGCAAAAGCAATAAATTTTGGAATTATTTATGGAATAACACAATATGGTTTAGCTAAACAAATAGCTGTATCCAATCAGGAGGCGCTAGATTTTATAAATTCTTACTTTAAAAAATTTCCTGAGATCAAAGAATATATGAACTCAACGATTAAAACTTGTAGGAAGCAAGGCTATGTTACAAATATATTTGGTAGGAGAATTCATCTTCGAGGCATTAATGATAAAAATTTTAGTGTAAGATCTTTTCAAGAAAGAGCGGCAATAAATGCTCCTATCCAAGGTTCTGCAGCGGATATTATAAGACTTGCCATGATAAAAATAGATAAAATTTTAGAAGATAAAAAAAATAAAGCTAAAATGCTTCTTCAAATACATGACGAATTAATATTTGAATGTTTGCAAAAAGATGAAAAAGAAATTAAGAAAATCATAAAAGATGCCATGACTTCAATTTCTAGCTCAGAACATCATATGTTTTCAATTCCTTTGGAGGTAAGTATTAATTCAGGTAATAACTGGGGTGAAGCTCATTAGACGCCTAAATTTTGACATCAATATCTTGAGAATGATTATATGGCACAAACAATTGCATTAGTAGACGACGATAGAAATATTTTAACGGGAATAAGCATTGCTCTTGAGAGGGAAGGCTTTAAAGTTCAAACTTATATAGACGGAGAGTCGGCATTAATAGGATTAACTAGAAATCCTCCTGATTTGGCAGTTTTAGATATCAAAATGCCAAGAATGGATGGAGAAGAATTATTAAAAAAATTAAGGAAAAAAATGTCAATCCCTATCATTTTTTTGACTTCAAAAGATGAGGAAGTCGATGAATTACTGGGTTTAAAATTAGGCGCTGATGATTTTGTAAAAAAATCTGGTGGTTTTTCAACTAAAGTTTTAATTGAAAGAATAAGAGTTCAATTAAGAAAGAAAAACAACGTAGTTGATGATACTAAAAATATTATAAGTCATGGAAAATTAAAATTAGATCCCTCACAATTAGAGTGCGAATGGGGTGGAAAATCTTTACCTGATAAACTCACAACAACTGAATTTCTAATTGTTAAAGAATTAGCAAAGAGGCCTGGTGTGATAAAAGAGAGAGCTCATTTAATGGATATCGCGTATAAGGAAAATACGGAGATCGAGGATAGAACTATTGATAGTCATGTTAAAAGAATAAGAAAAAAGTTTAAAAAAGTAGATGAAAAGTTTTCTGCAATTGAAACTAGATATGGAAGTGGGTATAGATGGAATGTTAGTTAATGAGACAAAAAAAATCAGCATCTATACTAAAAAAATTTCTATTATTTAATCTAGGTGTTTTTTCTATATTAGGGCTTCTCACCATAGTTTACCTAAAAGCCATCCAGCCTAATCTGGTTAAAAAAAGAGCAGCCGATCATTATATTATAATCAACAATACCGTCGATCATCTGCAAAGACTAAAGATTAATTTTAACGCAAAAGACATTAAAACTTTTTTATTGTCGACACGGTTTTTATTTCAGAGTTTAGATAGAGTACAGTTTTATAGTATGAATGGTGACCTCATTGGAGATACTAATATTTTAGATTTAGATCAGAATGTTTTTACAAGATCAGAAGTAATTATAGAAGAAACTATTGATGGAAAAATTAAAGAAAAAAGTAATGCAAAACAATTAATTAAAGAACAAAATACAAATTTAATTAAAGAAACGCTGTTAAATAAATATCAAAATGAGCCAATAACAATTTCAGAAAATATTCAAAATAATTTTTTTGTTAGTACTTTGAGCAGAATTAAACTTAAAGAACAAGATGTGGGTTATATAGTTGTTTCGGAAGAAGCTAATGATATCCTAAATGCAGTTAAAGAGAGGAAAGCTTTTATAATTAGAACAGTGTTAGCTGTAGCATTGGTAATTTTAATTTTTTCTCTTTTTTTAAACAAATATATTTTAAAGCCAATTGGTTTGTTAGTCAGATTTAGCGAAGCAATTAAAAAAAAATCTAACAAAAATATCGATATAAAAAACTTTTTTGTTAGAGAAGATGAAATTGGAAAGCTGACAAAATCTATTGATGAGATGACAAAGGAACTTCAAAAAAGAACTGCTAGAGCAGAAACATTTTCTAATGATCTTGCACACGAAATTAGGAATCCATTGGCTTCATTGAAAAGTGCTTCGGAATTATTAGATAAAACTACACAAAAAATGGAAAGTGAAAAATTATTAACAATTATTAATCATGATGTAGAAAGAATTGAAAGGTTAATAACTGATTATTCTCAAATGTTAAAAGATGAAGCTTCATGGTCTAGAGAACAAATGAGCAAAGTAAATTTGATTGATATTATTACGAATGTTGCAGATGATTTTAGACAAGATTTAAAAAATCAAAATAAAAAAATTCAAATAAATGTTAAAAAGAAAATAGTTTCTAAAAATGGTCATTATATTTTAGGTATTGAAAACAGATTAGAACAAGTAATAGCTAATTTATTAGACAATTCTATTTCATTTAGCGATGATAATAAGAAGATAGAAATTGAAGTTGAAGAAACTTCAAATAATTTAGTGATATTAATCAAAGACGAAGGACCAGGCTTTTCTGAAACTTCTCCCCAAAAAATATTTAAAAGATTTTATAGCAATAGACCTAAAAGCTTTGGAAAACACTCAGGTTTAGGACTTAACATCGTCAAGAATATTGTTGAATTGCATGAAGGAACAATATCTGCTTCAAATAGACTGAATAAAGGAGGCGCGCAGGTTGAAGTATTGCTACCAAAATTTTCTTAGCAATCTTTCTTGATAACGTTCATTTATGTTGTTAAATAACTCTAAAATATGTCTCAAGATTTTAAAGTAAAAGATATTAATCTAGCTGAATTTGGCAGAAAAGAAATTTCTCTAGCAGAAACAGAAATGCCTGGATTAATGGCGTTAAGAAAAGAATACAAAAGTAAAAAACCTTTAAAGGGAGCTCATATACTCGGATGTCTACACATGACAATCCAGACAGCTGTTTTAATTGAAACGTTAGTAGAGTTAGGAGCTGAAGTTAGATGGTCTTCTTGTAATATCTTTTCTACACAAGATCATGCAGCAGCAGCGATTGCTAAAGCTGGTATACCCGTATTTGCTTGGAAAGGCGAAACAGAGAAAGAATACTGGTGGTGTGTTAAACAAACTATAGAAGGAAAGAAAGATTGGAAGCCAAATATGATTCTAGATGATGGTGGAGATCTTACGGCTTTAATGCATAAAGATTACAAAGATTTGCTTAAAAGTATCAAGGGAGTTTCAGAAGAAACAACTACAGGTGTTTTGGCGTTAAAGAAAATGGAAGCAAAAAAAGAACTTTTAATACCCGCAATTAACGTAAATGACTCAGTTACAAAATCGAAATTCGATAATTTATATGGTTGCAGAGAAAGTTTAGTAGATGGAATAAAGAGAGCGACAGATGTTATGATGTCAGGGAAAGTAGCTATTGTTGCAGGATATGGCGACGTTGGAAAAGGAAGCGCAGCATCACTGAGACAAGCAGGCGCTAGAGTTATGGTAACCGAAACGGATCCAATTTGTGCTCTACAAGCAGCGATGGAAGGATATGAAGTTGTATTAATGGATGAAGCTATTAAAGATGCAGATATCGTAGTAACTGCTACAGGAAACAAAGATATTGTAACAGCAGATCATATGAGAGATATGAAAGATAGAGCAATATTGTGTAATATTGGTCACTTTGATAATGAAATTCAAGTTGAAGCTTTAAAAAATTATAAATGGGATGAAATAAAACCTCAAGTTCACGAAATTGAATTGCCAAGCAAAAAAAGAATTATTTTATTAGCCGAAGGAAGATTAGTAAACTTAGGTTGTGCAACAGGACATCCAAGTTTTGTAATGAGTGCCTCTTTTACTAATCAGGTGATCGCACAAATTGAATTGTGGAATAATTCAGACAAGTATGAAAAGAAAGTTTATGTTTTACCAAAACATTTAGATGAAAAAGTAGCTACGTTACATTTAGAGAAAGTTGGTGCAAAATTGACTAAAATGTCAAAAGAACAAGCAGACTATATTAGCGTTAAACCATCAGGGCCATTTAAACCAGATACTTATCGCTACTAGATAGTAGCTAATGATTATTAAATCTTTAGATCACCTTAGATTAATCTCACATAAAATTGCAGACAAAGTCTCTGAGAGAGACTGTATTCTTTTAATTGGTGAAATTGGCGTAGGAAAAACAACTTTTACAAGAAATTTTATTAATTATTTACAAAAAAGAGAAGGGGTTAAAGAAACAGAAGTTTTAAGCCCTACATTTAACTTATTATATGAATACGATATTAAAAATTTAAAAGTGAAGCACTATGATCTTTATAGAATTAAAAGTACCAAAGAATTAGATCATCTTGGTATTTTTCAAGAAGATCTAGAATCTATAAAAATAATTGAATGGCCAGAATTAGTTAATATAAATTTAGTAAATAGATTAGAGTTACATTTAAAATATTCTAATAAAGAAAACGAAAGAGAATTAAGCCTTATAGGACAAGGAAAATGGAAAAAAATTAATAAAAATGAATTATAAATTAAAAAAAATTTCTGGGGATGCGTCTTTTAGAGAATTTTATAGAGTAAAAAAGAACAATAAAACTTCAATCATAGTCTTTGCAAAAAAAGAACAGTACAAAAATTTAATTGTCTATTCCGTTGTTAATAAAATTTTAAGTAGCCATAATATTTTATCGCCTAAACTTATAAAAAATTATTACAAAGACAATATGATAGAAATTACAGATTTAGGTGACAAATCTTTCTATGATTATATTAAAGATAAAAGAAATAAGCTTAAAGATTATAAAAAATTAATTGAATTAATTATCAAGTTACAAAAGATTAAACTTAAAAAACAATATTTTTTTAGTGGAAAAAAAATCAAATTTACTAAATACTCTCTTAACTATCTACACAAAGAGTCAGATTTGTTTTTTGACTGGTATCTCAAGTATTATTTTAAAAATTTAAAGCTTGCAAAAATTAAAAAGATATTAAAGAAGGAGCTAAATAATATTTATAAAAAACTTTATTTAAAAAACAATTGTTTCACCCATAGAGATTTTCATGCATCAAATATTATGATGACTAAAAAAAGATTAAGTCTCATAGATAGTCAAGATGCAATAATTGGAAATCCCTTGTATGATGTTGCTTCATTGATTGATGATGTGAGGATAAAAATACCAAAAAATTTACAAGATAATTTATTCAAATACTATTTACAAAAATCAAAATTTAAATCTAAAGATCAATCTAAACTAAAAAATGATTTTGATATTTTATCTGTTCAAAGAAATTTAAAAATACTTGGAATTTTTGTACGTCTTTATAAAAGGGACAGAAAATCAAATTATCTAAAATATTTACCTCATACTTGGTTGCTTATTGAAAGAAGAATGAAAAATCCTATTTTTGATAAATTAAATATACTATTTAAAAAACATCTGCCATTAAAAAAATTAAAAAAGGTAAAAATATGAAAATTAAACATGGGATGATTCTAGCGGCTGGATTAGGAAAAAGAATGCAACCCATTACTTTTAAAATTCCAAAGCCATTAATCCAAATAGGCAATAAGAATTTGTTAGAAAGAGCTATAGAATTGTTAATAAGTCATGGTGTAGAAGAAATAGCTGTTAACGTTCATCATCTACCTGGTCAAATAAAAGATTTTATTAATAAAAAAAAATATAAAATTAGAATTACGATTTCTCATGAAAAAGACATGTTACTTGATACTGGGGGAGGCATCCATCAAGCTACTAGATCTTTCAAAAAACCTTTTATAGCAATTAATCCGGATACTCTATGGAGCAAGGCTTATTATAACGAATTGAAAGATTTGGAAGATTTATATTTTCAAAAGAAAAAACCTTGTTTGTTACTAGTTAATAAAAATTTAAGTTTTGATACTTCTTTTAAGGGAGATTTTAATCTCAATGATGGGATGATTACCAGGGACAGTAGTAATGAATTTATTTTTACTGGTCTTCAAATTTTAGACCAAAGTGTTTTTAGTTCTATAAAAGATAAAAAATTTTCTATGAACAAAATCTGGGACTTCTTAATTAAGGAAAATTCATTAATTGGAAATGCAAGTAAACAAAAATTTTATCACTTAAACACAAAAGAAAGTTACGATAAAATATTGAATTTAAAGATTACTGATTAAAGATAATAGTTTTGACTCTACTTTCATCTAAATAATAATATTTTTGAATTTTAAGATTATTATCAAACTCAATTATTAAAGGATTTCCTGTTGGAATTTCTAATTCATTTATTTTTTGATCAGAAATTTTAAATAGATATTTGCATAGTGCTCTTAGCGAATTTCCATGAGCTGATATTAAAACGTTTTTACTTTCCTTAATATGTTTTTGAATTTCTTTTTCATAATAAGGAATAACTCGTTTATAAGTATCTTTTAAGGATTCTGTAAAAGGTATCATCCCCACAGGTATACTTGCATTTAAAGGACTAAATAAAGATTGGTTTTTGTCATTCTCAATCATTGGTGGTGGTGGTATATCCCAAGATCTTCTATATTTTTTAAACTGCTCCTCACCAATTTTCTTTTTAGTTTCCTCTTTATTTAAACCAGTTAAAGATCCGTAATGTCTTTCATTTAATTCCCAAGAAGTATTAAATTTAAGCTCTAGGCCATTTTCTTTAAGTATAGTGGTGAGCGTTTTAATGGCTCTTTTTAAAAAGGATGTGTAGGAAACATCTATGTTAATATTAAGATTTTTAATTAATTGACCAGATTTTTCAGCCTCTAAAATTCCTTTTTCCGATAAATCAATATCTACCCATCCTGTAAATCTATTTTCAGCATTCCATACACTTTGGCCGTGTCTTGTTAGGATTAATTTGCTCATAATAGATAAATATCAGATATTATGTAATATTAAACTTATAATGGAAAATAATGTCTTAAAGATGATTAAGTATCTTTACTATTTCTCTTTAATAGTCTTGCTCATTATATATTTATTCCCAGGTAGTCTTATAGGATATTTGTTATATGGAGATTTTGGAAAACAACCAGATCTTATTCCAAATCCCATTGGAACATCTATTAATCATGCATTAGCTTTTTTCTATTTATCGATACTTGGTTCAATTAGTTACATGAGAGATAAAAGTTTCAATCAAATTTTAATTTTTTTAATATCCTTATCAATAATTTTAGAATTATCTCATTATTTTATACCAAATAGATCTTTTGAATTTTTAGATCTTTTTGGCAATTTGCTTGGAACTTTACTAGCAATATTTATAATCATATTTTATAAAAAATATAAAAAAATTTTATGAAAAAGATAAATTTGATTTTATTTTCATCATTATTTTTATTATTAAATAACGTCTATTCAAAAGAACCATCAAATTTTGGCAATGAGTGGCCTTCTTATGTTCAAGGAGAAGCAAAAATTGTCGATGGAGATACTCTTATAATAAATAACATAAGAATTAGATTATTTGGTATTGATGCACCTGAAAAAAATCAAATTTGTAAAAATAATTATCGTCGTGCTTATAATTGTGGACACACCTCAACTGAGTTTTTAAAAAAGTTAACAACAAAAAAACTAATTCCATCAATGAGTAAAAGAGTTACCTGTTATTGGAAGGATCTGGATATTTATGGCAGACCTATAGCAATTTGTAGTACTCCAGATAATGTAGAAGGATCTCGAATTATTCTTAATTCTGTGATGGTGTTTTTTGGACATGCAGTAGCTTATAAAAAATATTCTAAAAAATATGTAGAATTTGAAAATCAGGCAAAAAAAAGAGAGTTAGGAATTTGGCAGGGAGAATTTGATATGCCTTGGGATTGGAGAAGAAAATATAAATGATCTATAATCATTAAGTGATTCGTAAAACAAATTTTTATTTATTAATTTTATTATTCTTTGTTACTGCCTGTTCTTCTATTCCAAAAAATACTCAAAATAGTTGTGCGATCTTTGAAGAAAGATATCTTTGGTACAAACATGCTAGAGCTTCATATGAAAAATGGGGAGCGCCTATACATTTACAGCTTGCTTTTGTAAAAAAAGAGAGTGACTTTAATTGGTTAGCTAAACCTCCTAGGAGAAAATTATTTAAAGTTATTCCTTTTAAAAGACCATCTAGTTCTTTTGGTTATTCTCAGGCAGTAAAAGGTACTTGGGAACAATATAAGAGAGAAACTGACAACCCATTAGCAACGCGTGCTCGTTTCAAAGACTCAGTTGATTTTATAGGCTGGTATATAAATAAAACTTCTAAGATATTAAAAATCTCTAAGAAAGATGCCTACAGACAATATCTAGCTTATTATAAAGGCTGGGGAGATTATAAAAATTATTCAAAAGATAAAAAAGCTATAATTTATGCTAAGTCAGTAAGAGATATGGCAAGTAAATACAGAAAACAACTTACACTCTGTAAAAAAAATCTAGATAAAAATAAATTTATTATTTTTTAAGTTGTTTATTCAACTCAATCTCAACAGCATCAATTCTTTTGGTGTTTTTCCCTATCACTGTATAGATGGTAGGTATTACATAAAGAGTAAAAAAAGTAGAAAAAATCATTCCAGCAAATATTGTAATTCCCACTGTAAGTCTACTCGCAGCACCAGGTCCAAAGCTTATGATTAATGGCAACACACCTATAATGGTAGATAAACTTGTCATTAAAATTGGTCTCAACCTAATAGCAGCTGCTTCAAAAACAGCAACTTCTAAATTTTTTCCCTCTTTTCTTAATTGGTTTGCAAATTCAACAATTAAAATTCCATTTTTGGCAGATAATCCTATCAGTATTATTAATGCAATTTGACTATAAACGTTCAAGGAAGACCCAACCACTAAAAGACCAAGCAATCCTCCTAGGATGGCCATAGGAACGGTTAACATAATTGTAAGCGGATGTTTCCAGCTTTCAAATTGAGCACACATAGCAAGATAGGCAGTAATTAGGGCTAAAGCAAAAATAATATATAATTCAGTATTTGTTTTTTTATATTCTTCGCTCTCTCCTTTATAAGCAATTTTAGCTTGAGGAATATTTTCTTCTACAACATTAACCAAAAATTTTAATGCTTCATCTAATGAATAGTCCCCAACAAGTCTTGCTGAAATAGTAACTGCTTTTTGTCTATTATATCTTGCTAAAAAAGGTGATTGGCCTTCTTCATAGTATTCAACTAAATTAGAAATAGAAACAAGTTTTCCATTATTTTTTGATCTAACAAATACCTTACTGATACTATCAGGCTCCTGTCTATCTTTGATATCTCCTTGAAGAATAATTGAATATTCTTTTCCATCTTGAGTAAAATTAGTAACTTTTTTTGAACCAAAAATAGTTTCTATTGTTCTTCCTATATCTTCTGTAGATACCCCTAGATCAGCTGCTTTTTTTTGATTAATTTGAACATTCAGTTGAGGTTTGTTCAGGTCAAAGTCATCCTGTATTGATACAAGCCCAGGATTTTTTCTTGCTTCTTTTTTTATGATCTCTTTCCACTTAATTAGTTGATCATAAGTATTGCCTAATATAACAAATTGAACTGGACTTTCGACTCCTCCAGTTCGAATTCCTTGGGGCATTATAGGAAATGCGAGCACGCCAGGAACTCTTCCTATTTTTCCAAAAGACTCCCTCATGATTTTAACTCCATGACGATCTCTTTTTGACCAAGGCTCTAAAAGGACAATAATAAAACCACTATTAACTTGTTTTGCCGATCTTCCAAATCCTGGAACCCTCATTATAAGTTTTCTATATTCGCCTTTTCCTACGTTAGGTAATAAAAGTTTTTCAATTTCTTCTGCTTTAGTCTTTGTAAAATTAAAACCTGAACCTTGAGGGGCTTTAACAATTACAAAGAAAGCTCCACGATCCTCTGGTGCTATCAATTCTTTTGGAGCAAAATTAAATAAGAAAATAGTCAACGCAAGCGTACCAACTAAAAAGGATGTAATTATCTTCTTTTTTTTTATCCAACCTAGAAGAGATAATTTATAAAAATATGTTAAATCTTTTAAAAATTTTTCAAATCTTATTACAATTTTTGATTTGTTCATATTTTTTCTTAAAAACTTACTTCCAAGCATAGGGCTTAAAGAAAGAGCTACAAAACTAGAAATTACTACTGCAGAGGCAAGAGTCACTGCAGTTTGGGTAAATAAAACACCCGTTATACCTTTGATAAAGATTAGAGGAATAAATACAGCCACCAGAACTACTGTTGTAGCTATAATTGCAAAAGACACTTGTTTTGCACCTTTATAAGCAGCCACTAGAGGACTATCGCCTAACTCTATTCTTCTGACAATGTTTTCTAGCATCACAATTGCATCGTCTACTACAATTCCAATAGCCAAGACTAGGGCCATAAGAGTAAAGAGATTTATGGAAAAACCAAATATATAAATAGATAAAAAAGTTGAGATCAAAGAAACGGGCAAGGCAATTAATGGAACAACTAGGGCCCTTATATTTCCTAAGAATAAATAAATTATTATCGTTACTAAAATTAAAGCTATAATCAAAGTTTTATACACCTCATAAATAGCAGCTTTAATATAATTACTTCTATCAAACGAAACTTCAAGCGTTGTATCTGGTGGCAAAGTTGGTTTTATTTCTTCAATTTTTTTCTTAATACCATTCGCTACAGCAATGGTATTTGCATCAGATTGTTGATAGATCCCAATTCCAACAACTTGTTTACCATTGCCTTTGAATAAGGTTCTAGTGGACTCAGCACCCAATTCTACTCGAGCAACATCATCAAGAGTAATGATTGATCCATCATTAGCCCTTTTAAGAGGTAATTTTTTATAATTTTCTAAATTTTTATAAGCTTTATCTAATTTAATAGTTAGATCTATATCTTTAGATTCAATTCTTCCAGCAGGAAATTCTACATTTTCTTTTTTTAAGACCTGCTCTACTTCTTGTGTAGTTAAGTCTCTTGCGGCTAAAGCTATAGGATCCAACCAAACTCTTAAAGAAAGTTCTCTTTCTCCTCCTAAACGCACTCTACCTACACCTTTAACAGTAGAAAAAACGTCAGTTAAATACCTGTCAGCATAATCAGTTAACTCCAAATCTGTCATTATTTCTGAGTTAAAGGAGAGCCACATAGTAGTTCTCATTCCTGCACTCTGTTTAAATATTTCTGGCTGTCCTGCTCCATCAGGTAAATTATCCACTACCCTTGAGACCGAACTTCTCACGTCATTTGCAACATCGTCAAGATCTAGATCAGTCTCAAATGTAAGAGTTATTCTTGAACTTTCATCTTCACTAAATGAGTCAACTGTTTCTAAACCAGGTGTCCCAGCTACAAAATCTTCTATCTTTTGTGTTATTTGTGTATCCACAATTTCAGCTGATGCTCCTCTATATTCAGTTTGGATTGTAACTACAGGAGGTTGAACATCGGGTAATTCATCGGTGGGTATTTCCTGAAAAGTTACGAGTCCAAAAATAACGAGTATTAAACTCATTACAGAGGCCACAACTGGTCTTTTAATTGATAGGTCTGTTAAAAACATATTTATTTTATGGATTTATAATTTTAACTTTAGCTTTATTTCTAACTTTAGAAACACCTTCGCTAATAACTATATCGCCTTCATTTAAACCAGAAAGAATAGACACTTTTCCAAAGTTTCTTTTACCCATTTTAATATTTTTCTTTTCAACCGTGTCAGAATTTACAATATAAACGAAGGCTGTATTACCTTGAATAGTTACAGCACTTTCTGGAACACCAATCTGATTTATTTCATCGTAAATTACTTTAACAGTCATTAACTGTCCGGGTATTATTTTAAAATTTGAATTGTCGGCAATAATTCTTGCCAAGATCGATCTGGTAGATGGATCTATTCTTGAACTAATAGACTCTACTTTTCCTGTAAAGGTTTTATTAAATGCCGAATTTTTTATTTCTGCCTTTAAACCAGGTTTTAAAACACCAACATAATTTTCTGGAATTTTAATATCTATTATAATCTTTTTTAAATCATCAAGCGTTACAATTAAACTATTTGACCCTAGGACACCTTGAGCAATTTCTCTTTTTCCAATCTTGCCATCGAAATCAGCAACAATATTTTTATTATCTTTCAAGGCGATTATTATTTCTCCTTTTTTTACAAATCGGTTTTCAATATTTAAATTTCCAACTATTTGATCTTTCTGGACTCTGTAAACCTTTGAGTTTTGAGCAATCGCTGTTCCAAATGTTTCTATGCTTTTATAAAATAGTGATTTTTCTACTTTGCTAACAATTACTCCAGGCGCTGGTCTTGCACTAAATTTCTTTTTAAAATGTAACCCAATAAAATGTCTTGCAATTATTATGGCAAAAATTGCTATAAAAAAAATTATTAAAAATGTTTTTAACTTTGAAGCTTTTTTCATTTTTTATTTAATTCCGTATTCTGACCAAGAACCATCATAGACAACGGGTTTTCTATCACTTATGATAGAATTAGTTAACCCCAAAATACATGCCGTTAATCCTGATCCGCACGTAAAAGCAACTTTTTTATTTGGATCAACTTTATTTTTTTGAAATATATCTATTAATTCTTTTTTATTTTTAAAAGTATTATCGCTATTAATTAATTCAGTGAAAGGAATATTTTTGGAACCTTTAATATTTCCGCTTTTAAGCCCTTCTCTTGGTTCTGGCTGAAGTCCTAAAAATCTATTTTTACTTCTTGCATCTATAAGTTCAAAAGAATTATTTTCGATATTAGCAATTACCTGATTTTTATTTAATACTAATGAAGTATTTTCATTAGCTGAATAAGAACTGTTTTTAAACTTTTTAATATTTCTTGTAGTTTCTTTTTTTTCTTTTAACCATTTTTTAAAACCTCCATCTAAGACAGAAACTAAATTTGGATCATGATTAAAATATAAAAAAGTATACCAGACACGGCATGAGCTAATAACATCAGAATTATCATAAATGACAATATGATCAGAGTTTTTGACTCCTAAATTCGACATTATTTCTTCCCAATGATCTTTTTTGGGCAACATGTGGGGTAAATTAGACTCCTGATTAGAATATTTGTCTATGTCAAAAAAATTTGAGTTTTTAATATGAGCTAATTGAAATTCATTTAAAGCATTTCGCTTAGAACTGGGCAAATGCCAACTTCCATCAAATATTCTTACATTATCTAAATTTTTTTCAAGCCAATCTGTAGAGACTAAATTTTTCATCGTTTGTTTTTTTCTATATATTTTTGATGATATTGTTCTGCTTTACAATAATTTTTAATTTTTGAAATATTGGTTTGAATTTTTCCGTTAAATTCTTTATTTTTTTCGTTCAAAACTTCCTCAGCCTCTTTTTTTTGTTCGTCATTTTCATAAAATATCTCACTTCTATATTGAGTTCCAACATCAGGAAATTGCATATCTTTTTGAGTGGGATCATGCATTTTAAAAAAAAGATCTAATATTTTTCTAAAAGAAATTATTTTTTCATCAAATGAAAGTTGAACTACCTCTACGTGTCCAGTGTTACCTCTACATACTTCTTCATAAGTAACTTTGGGATTTATTCCTCCTGCATAACCTACTTCTGTTTTAATAATTCCAGGTTTGTTTTTAAAGTTTTCCTCAGGTTTCCAAAAACAGCCAAGTCCAAGTGTACATTTCTTCATAAGTTATTTAATATGTTAGAATTAATGAGGATATTAAATTGTTAACACAAAATCAAATAGGCGTATTGTACATGGTCGGAAGTGTGATTTGCTTTTCTATCATGGATATCTGCGTTAAATGGCTAGATTATTACCCAGTAGGACAGGTTTTATTTTTTAGATTTTTTATTGGCTTTATTCCAATATTTTTTATTATTCCAAGAGATAAACTTTTAACCTTTTATAAAACGTCTCGTCCCGGACTTCATGCGTTTAGAGCAATTGCTGGTGCTTTAGCAATCATCGCATTATTTTTTGGTTTAAGAGAATTACCATTAGCCGATGTCGTTTCGCTAACTTTTGCTGGACCTATATTCGTAACTATAGCTTCAATTTTCTTTTTATCTGAAAAAGTTGGAATTAAAAGATGGTTTGCTGTGTTCCTTGGATTTATAGGAATGTTATTAATCGTTCAGCCAGCATTCGTTGATGTAAATTATTATTATATTTCTCCAATCATTTTTTGTATTTTTTTTGCTTGTGTAGCGATTAGTGTGAGATCTCTTTCTAAAACTGAAGCCAATTATACTATAGCATTTTATTTTACTTTGTTATGTACTATCTTGGGTTTAGTTTCTATATTTTTTGTTGAATGGGTTATGCCAACTAAAATAGATTTTTTAATATTTGTCATTATGGCTCTTTGTGGGAGTATTGCGAATTTAATGTTAACCCAAAGCTATAGGTTGGCCGAAGCATCACTTGTTACGCCAATAAAGTACCTCAGTCTAGTTTTTGCAATAGTCTTCGGTTTTTTAATATGGAATGAAATTCCCAAAGTTTTAACCTTAACTGGTGCGATGCTAGTTATTTTAAGTTCTTTGATTATTTTTATTAGAGAGTCTCAATTAAAAAAACAAATTATTACTCCTAGGTCATGAGTAATAAACCAAAATATTGGAACAGAGCTAAAAAAATTTTATCAAAAAAAGATAAGGTAATGAGGAAATTAATTAATAATTATAAAGATGAGTCTTTGGTAACAAGGAATGATGTTTTTTTTTCGCTTTGTAAAAGTATAATTGGTCAACAAATAAGCGTTGCAGCAGCTAAATCCGTCTTTTCTAAATTTGAAAAAAGTTGCAAAGGAAAAATTAATGCTAAAAATGTAAATAAATTATCGACTCATACATTAAAAAGATGTGGTTTGAGTAGGCAAAAAGTAAAGGGTATTAAAGATTTAGCAAAAAAAATAATCAATAATGAATTTAAGCCTCATTTAATTAAAAAAATGAACGATGAAGAAGCAATTTTGTATTTATCTGAACTAAGACAAATAGGAAGATGGTCAGCTGAAATGATTTTATTATTTACCTTTAATAGATCAAATATTTGGCCTCTACAGGATATTGGTCTTTTAAGAGCTATATCTAATAATTATAATAAGAAATATTTTCCTCCAAAAAGTTTTTTAGATAGACTTCATAAGAAATTTAGCCCTTATTGTTCAGTAGCCACCTGGTATCTTTGGAGATCAATAGACAATGAACCTATACAGTATTAAAAACCTTCTACTATTTCATTTACAACTCCTTTAAAATATTTTAGTTTTTTCTATGGCAGAGAAACTTATTATAGATTGGAAAGAATATAATCTAACTACAGAAAAATTAGCAATTCAAATTTATCAAAGTGGATTTCAACCTGATATTTTAATAGGAATTATGAGAGGTGGAGCACCTATCATAGATGTTCTTAGCAGAATTTTTAAATTGAAGTGTGCTTATTTAGCTGTCGAGTCTTATTCTGGAAAAGGAATTGAAGACCAACAGGGAGAACTGGTATTTTCTCGAGAAATGAGCTCAACCGTTCAAGATATGAAGGGCAATATACTTTTATGTGATGATTTATCTGATACTGGCGTAACATTAAATAAAAGTATTCAATGGTTAAAAAATTATCCTCCATTAAAAGGCAATATTAAAAAAATTAAGACGGCAGTGCTTTGGAAAAAGAAAGACTCCACTTTTGAACCGGACTATTGTGCTCAAAAATTAGATAGTAATCCTTGGATTGTTCAACCTTTTGAGCGTTACGAAGAGATCAGAATTGAAGATTTAATTAAAAAACACAAGAATTAAGGGCCAGAATAAGCTGGCCCTTGAATTTATTAAGCTACGTAAAAACTTAATACACTTACTGCTGCAATAACCCAAATAGCTGGAGATGTTTTTCCGAACTTTCCAGTCAGTAATTTGATTAACGCATAAGCAATAAACGCTAAAGCGATTCCGTTACTAATGCTGTACGTGAGCGGCATTGTAATCATAGCCACAACTGCTGGTGCAGATTCTGCTATATCATCCCACTCAATGTCAGTTATATTTCTGACAAAAAGAACAGCAACATATAGTAACGCAGCACCATCAATCTCTTTTGGTAAGCTAGTTGCTAATGGTGAAAAAAATAAACAAGCTAAAAAAAGAACTCCAATAACTAAAGAAGTCATTCCAGTTCTACCACCTGCTTTAACTCCAGCACCAGACTCAACATAACTTGTTACCGTTGTAGTTCCCATCATCGCTCCAGCAACAGTACCAACACTATCAGATAGCATTGCTTTATTAATATCTTGAACTTTTCCATTTCTATCAACTTTGCCTGCAACATTTGCTACTGAAGTTAATGTTCCAGCTGTATCAAAGAAGTCGATAAATAATAAAGTAAATACTACTGTAGACATTCCTGCTGTTAGAGCAGCTTTTAGATCAAAATCAAAAAGATAAGTCATTGGTGGAATAGATCCTACGACACCATTAAACTTAGCTAACCCTGTTCCCCAAGCTATAACACTAAAAACAAGTATACCTATTATTATGTTACCTTTAACTTTCATTTTTTCTAAAACAACCATCGCAACAAAAGCTAGACATCCTAGAAGTACTAATGGGTTTTTAATATCTCCAATAGTAACAAGTGTTACTGGATGATCCCCAACAACTCCCATAATCTCCAACCCTATAATTGCTAAGAACAATCCAATACCAGCTCCTATCCCGAGTTTTAAACTTCTTGGAATTGAATTGATTAACCATGCTCTAATTGGTGTTAAGGATATAATTAAGAACAATACACCTGCAACTAAGACTGCACCAAGAGCTGCTTGAGGCGTATATCCCATACCTCCAACTACTCCAAACGCAACAAATGCATTTATTCCCATTCCAGGCGCTAAGCCTATTGGCCAAGTCTTACCGTAAAATGCCATTATAAAACAAGCCAGCGCAGTCGCTACTATCGTTGCAGTAAATACTGCCCCAAAGTCAAAGAAACCTTTTTCTGGTCCTGCAAACTCTCCAGAAAGAATAAAAGGATTTAAAAACATAATATACGCCATAGTAAGAAATGTAGTTACTCCAGCAATTACTTCAGTTTTAAAATTAGTTTTATGCTTTCTGTACTCAAAATATTTATTCATCATAATAATCCAACCTCCGTTTAATGCTAATTACTCCGATTCGATGAAAAAATCCTTTTAAAATTAGGTTTTGACACATTTTACAACCTATAGGTAATATTTCTGTTTATAAGTTTAAGGTATAAAATGAATTGATCATTATGAGCAAAATTAAATTTTTTTTTATAATATTTAGTTCATTTATGCTTCTTAACGCCTGTCAATCTGTTTACAAAAAAATAGATGAAAAAACAATTCAAGAGGAAAAAGAGTTGAGCAAGTGGTTAAATAAGCCAGAGTCAGAACTTAAAATTGCTTATGGTCAACCTGACAAAATAGAGTTTTTAGAAACTAGAAATAGAAATTACATTTATATTACTAAAAAATTCAAAATTAAGTGCGAGAGAAAATTTGAAATAAATCAAAACAATATAGTGATAGGTTTTACTAGTAAAAATTGTTTTTAAAATTTTAATTATTAATTTTAGCAGTTTTTAAGATAAAACTATATTCTTCAGCTAACTCTGTAATTGCATTATCTCGTCCGCTCATGCCTCCATGACCAGCAGCTTCCATCTTGCACTTTAATAATTGAGTATTATTATCTTTTTTAACATCCCTTAGCTTAGCAATATATTTTACAGGTTCACTGTATAAGACACGATTATCAAAGAGAGATGTGGTAATCAGCATTGAAGGATAAAATTTATTATTAAGATTATTATAAGGAGAGTAAGAATAAATATATTCAAAGTATTCTTTGCTCTCAATTGGGTTTCCCCATAACTCCCATTCAGCTGGAGTAAGTGGAAGTTTTTCATTAAGCATGGTAGTCATGGTGTCAACAAAAGGCACAAGTAGAAGCATAGAAAAAAATAATTCAGGCGCCATGTTAGCTAGCGCTCCTCCAGTTAGGCCTCCCGCTGAACCTCCGTAGAAACAAATCCCACCTTTGTAAGTATATTTTTTATCAATCAAATGGTTTGCACATGCAATATAATCTAAGAAGGTATTTTTTTTTAATTTCTTTTTTCCTTCTTCATGCCAAACATCTCCAAGATCACCCCCTCCTCTAACATGTGCAATTGCAAAAGTAATTCCTCGATCTACTAAACTAAACCTTGAGACACTAAACGATGGAGATACACTATGCTTGTAAGCTCCATAGGCATAAAGTAAGATTTTAGATTTTCCATCTTGTTTAGAATTTTTCAAACGCACTAAGCTAATGGGGATCATTCTACCATCATGAGATTTAGCTTTTATTCGCTCAACGATGTATTTATCTGGATTATGACCCGAAGGTATTTCAGTTTCTTTAACAAGTTTTTTTTCTTTTGTTAAAATATCATATTCATAAATTTTACTTTGGGTTTTCATGCTTTCCCATCCAACTCTAATTTTGGTAGTGTTTCTATTTTTTTCCATTAAAGAAGCCGTAGGACAACCTATTTCCTCATCTGAAATTTTTATTTCTTCTTCTTCATTAGTTTTTATATTTCTTATAAATAGTTTAGGGATAGCATCTGTTTTTTCACCTCGAATTATAAAGTTATCTAAAAACTCTAAAGATCCAATAATTGTCTCTTTTTTTGAAGGAATGAATTCCTCTAGTTCATTAATATTATCTATTTTACATCTAAGAATTTTATAATCTCTCGCGTTCTTATTTGTTTGGATATAAAAATACTCTTTCCATGAGTCTATTGAGTAACGAACATCCTTTTCTCTTTTTTGGAATAAAACTGGGTTAATAGAATTCGAATTTGACGGAAAAAAATATTCTTCAGTAGTGATATGGTCTGAAGTAGAAATTATGAAAAATTTTTCATCTGAGCTTAAACTGATACCACAAGTAAAAGTCTCATCTTTTTCTTCAAATATTAATTCATCACTATTTATAGGTGATCCAATTTCATGTTTATAAATTTGTCTAGGTCTATGAAACTTATCTAGCTTTGAATAAAAGAAGCTTTTACTATCTAAAGACCAAGTTATACTCCCACTAGTATTTTCTATAATATCCTTTTCATTTTTATAGCTATTAAGATCTCTAAGATAAATTGTAAAATACTCTGATCCTTTGAGGTCTAAAGAATAAGCCATAAATTTATCACAATGAGAAACGCTTATGCTTCCTAAACCAAAATATTCTGATCCACATTTTTTCTTTTCAAGATCGCCATCAAAGTAAATTTCTTCTGGCTTAGAGCCATCTATAAGTTGTCTTATATTTTTTCCGTAATTTCCTTTAGTTTCGGTTTTAGACCAATAATAATATTTTTTGTCTTTAAATTTTAATGAAGTATCATCTAGCTTTATTTTAGATTTAATTTCATTAAAAAGTTTTTTTTGTAAATTTTTTACATCTTTAAAATAATCTTTCGTAATAGAATTATTTTCTTCAATATAGTTCCTTACATCTGGTAATAATTTACTTGGGTCTTTCAAAACTTCTAAAATATTAGGTTGATCTACCCAAGCATAATCGTCTTCTAGCGATATGCCATGATGTTTTTTTACAGATTCTATTTTTTTCAATTTTGGAGTTTTCATGGTAAAAAGTTATATGAATTTGTTTTTGATTGGAACTATCATCTTTGTCATTATTTATCTTTTATTAAATGCATTTGCTAGGGCAAGTTCAAAAAAAATTGCTCTTACTCTTAAAAAAATTGCGGTATATTTATCTCTAATTCTCGCAACTTTATTTACCATAGGTGGAAAGTTTTTATTTTCCTTACCTTTTTTATTTGTAATTTTAAGCGGGTTGAAAATTAAAGGTCTTACCGCTTTACAAATGCTTCAATTATGGAGACTCATTCAATTTCTAAAAAATTCAGGCAGATTTTCTCAAGGACAGTTTAATCAATCTCAAGGGTCATCAAGTGTATCATTAGACGAGGCTTATAAGTTGTTAGGATTAAAAAAAGGTTGTTCTAAAGAAGAAGTATTAAAAGTAGCAAAAAAACTACAACAGAAAATTCATCCAGATAAGAATACTGACGTTAAAACTGAAGAATTAAGTAAACTTGTAAATCAAGCAGCAGATAAAATAATCAAAACTGATTTTAGTTAAGCATTTGAATTGATTTGTTATAAACTTTATCAAACGAAACTTTATCTTTCCCAAGAGTGTCATGAGTAGTAGTGCCTATTGCCATTCCTTCAGGCTCGACAGTAATCATTTTTGAACTGTATGAACCATAAGCAGCAACAGGACTATCACAGAAAATTGTGAGTGCTTTTACTTTTAAAGCCACAGATATGTGCGCCCATCCTGTGTCATTTCCTATATATAAATCACAACCTGAGATAAATTGTAAAGTTTCTTTAATACTCATCTTTTCAAAAGAAAAAGAATCTTTTCCTACACTTGAGTTTTTAAATTTATTTATAAGATCAATGTCATTTTCTCCTCCAGCTAAATAAAATTTACATTTTATTTTTTCACTAATTTTTTCTGCTAATTTTATATAATTTTCAATGTCCCACCTTTTCGTTGGACCTGAAGCACTTACTCCTAAACAAAGATGTTTAAAATTTTTATCTAAAATATTATCATTTTTTTTAATTATTAAATTAGGTTCAGTGGAAACGACCTGATTAATTACATTTTCAGTAAAAATTTTTGCAGTAAGCACAATATTATCTTTATTTTTAAATAATGGATATTGGTTAATTGATTTAATACCTGCTAATCTTGCAATTAAGTTATATCTCAAGGATGAATTAAAAATGAAAATTTTATCAAAATTTCTTTTTTTTAAATCATTAGATAATTTTAAAATTCCACTTATACCATCCATTTCTTTTTCAAGAGTGATTATTTCATTTATGTGATTATCCTCAGCAAAAAGATCTTTCGCCTTAGAATTGTTTTTAGCTAGTAAAGAAACTGGTGTTTTAAATTTTTTTGATATAGCGTGAATGTAGGGAATGAATAACACTTGATCCCCAATTCCTTTTCTAGCGTTAATACAAAGAATTTTCATACTTGATTCTAACTATATAACTTAGATAAAATAAATTAGGTAAGATTATGATAACTAGAGGCGTATATTCTGCTACATGCAGTATTTTAAAGGATGATTATTCATTAAATGTAGATGCTACGATTGATCATGCAGCATCTACAATTAATAATGGTTTACATGGGGCTATATTTTTCGGCTCTACTGGCCAGAGTCAATTAATTTCAACTTCAGAAAAAAAGGAACTAATTGCTAAAATTGCAAACCATAAATTAAAAAAAAAATTCTTTTTAGGGACTGGATGCAATTCTTTAAAAGAAACAATAGATTTAATAAAATATGGATTTGAATATGGTTTCAAAGATTTCCTAATTATGCCACCAGCATATTATAAAGGCAATACTGATGAAGGTGTATTTAATTTTTACTCATTAATCATTTCTAAAGTTCCTAAAATTAAAATCATTTTATATAACTTTGAATTACTAAGTGGATATAAATTTTCTGTTGAAGCCGTTACTAAACTTGTTAAGGCCTTTCCAGATAATATAATTGGATGCAAAGACTCAACTTCTAACTTATTCAAAAATTTAAAACTACCTAACTTTTTAATGTTTCCAGGAACTGAAAAAAAATTACTAAGCGGACTAGAGTTGGGGAATAGTGGAATCATCTCAGCAATTTGCAACGTGACCGCTCCACTTGCTAGAAAAGTTTTTGATGATTTTGAAAAAAAGAAAAAACAAACGCAAAATGATAAATTAATTGCAGTTAGGGAAGTGTTTGATGGATATAATTTGATATCAGCTCTACATAGCTATATGTCTATTAAAGACAATAGTTTTAAGAATTTATTACCTCCCTTAGCTCTTTTAAACCCCACACAAAAAAAAGAATTAATTGATAAATTAGATAATTTGAAGTTTGTAATTAAGGATAATTTAGCAGCTTAGATATGATTTTAGCCAGAGTATTTTCAAATATTTATAAAGAAGGCGGAATTATATTAGTTGATTCCAAAGGTCAAAAATATATTTGTGGTAACCCAAGAAAAGAAAATCCTATTACTGTTAAACTATTAAAAGAGAGTCTTAATTGGAAACTTATTTTGGATCCTGAATTAGAATTTCCCGAAGCTTATATGAGAAATGAAATAATCATAGAGAATGCATCATTGAAAGAATTTTTAATGGATTTAGTGAAAAATTTAGGAAGAAGAGAAGTAAATTCTGCAAGCTATATTTCTAAAAGGATTTTTCAATTGTGGAGATATTTATCGAACTTTAATTTGCCAGGAAAGTCTAGAAAAAATGTAGAGCATCATTATGATATTGGAGGTGAGAAAGGTGAAAAACTTTACGACATATTTTTAGATAGAGATCATAGATTATACTCATGTGCTTACTGGAAAGATGATACAAAAACTTTAGAGGAAGCACAAAAAAATAAAATAAATCACATTGTAAAAAAATTAGACATTAAAAAAGGACAAAGAGTTTTAGAAGTTGGTTGTGGATGGGGAGGAATGGCTTTTGAGATTGCAAAACAAAAAAGTTGCGAGGTTAAAGGTATTTCTTTGAGCAAAAACCAAATTAATTATTGCAAAAAGAAGGCTAAAGAACTCGGTCTAGATAATCAAGTAAGTTTTGAATTAGCTGATTATAGGGAAATTAAAGGTCAATACGATAGAATTTATTCAGTTGGGATGTTTGAACATGTAGGAAAAAAATTTTATAAAGCTTTTTTTGAATCAATAAACAAATTACTTAAGAGCGACGGTATATTTCTCCTACATACTATAGGGGTGGTTGATAAACCATCTCCACCAAACAAATTTATAAATAAATATATTTTTCCTGGCGGTGTCTGTCCGTCATTCAGTCAAATTATAGAACCTATTGAGAAAACCGGGTTAATTGTCTCAGACACTGAGACACTTATTAGGCATTATGACAAGACATTAGAAAGTTGGCTTGAAAGATTTTTATCAAAAAGAAAAGAAGTGAAAGACCTTTTTGATGATAAATTTGTAAAAATGTGGGAGTTTTATTTAGCGAGTTGTGCTGCAGCTTTCAGATATAGGGACTTGGCTGTTTTTCAATTACAAATTGTGAAAAATTTTCAATCAGCACACAGAACAAGAGACTATATATATTCATAAAACCTGATATTTAATTAAATCAGGTATGAAAAAAAAGAAAAGAAAATTTAAAAAAAGATACCTAAAGAAAAAGGTTAGAAAAGTTTCTACAAAAAAAAAGAACAAAAAGATTTCAAAAAAAAGAAAAAAAAACAAAGCAAAGAAAAGCAGGTTAAAAAAGAGATTAAAATCCAGAAAAAAAACTAGAACAGTAATACTTAGTCTACTAAAAGCTAATGAGAAGTTAAAATCAGTCTTTCGATTTAATTTCAATTTAGATCAATCGCTTCAAAATTTCTTTCAAGGAATATCCAATAGAATTTCAGAAATTAAAAAAGTTATTCAAGAAGAAAGAGAAAAACAAAAACGTCTCAAACTTCAAGCAATGGAAAGAGAGAAAAAAGAGACTCAGAATAAATCGAAGATCGAACTGGAAAATGAGCTTAAAGCTAAAGAACAGGAATTAAAAGAGGAGATTAAACTTGGAAAAGAGAGAAAACAAGAGTTACAAAAATTTATTAAACTAGAACAAGCTGAAGTAAGAAGAGAGCAAGCGGAAAAGCAAAGGAAATTTTTAGAACAAATTAAATTAGAGAAAAAAATTGAAAACTTTAGAAAACGTGAAGCTTTAGAAATAAAGAATCTTGAGAAATTTGTATTGAGCGCGCAACGAGAGTCATATGCCGATGTTCAAGAACGTATAGATAAGATAAAACAAAAGTATCAAGCATTAAGAGATCAAAAAATAAGAGAAAGAGTTGAACAACTCGGGGTAAAAGTTGAAGAGGGTGATGATAGAGAGTCATTGCTCGAAAAAGAAAGAATTTATAATTTAGAAAGACAAAAAATAGAATTTGCTTTAGAAAGCTTTTACAGATCTGCACATAGTTTGTGTTTTCAAATTAACAAAAGGTATATTCCAAAATATTTAAGCATTCTAAGATTAATCGATAGACGTTTTGAAACAAGTGAGATTTTTATCAAATGGGATGATGCCCCAGATGAAGAATGGTTAATATTAATTTATCTTAAAAATAATTCCCCAGATCAGGGAATAATAATTGAAGACAAAACTGATCCAGAAAAAAACGTTTCGCATGAGTTTAAATCTAATGAAATATTCAAAGCTTCAGATGTGATGGTAGATGCTTTAACAAAGCTTCTTGATAAAGAGAGAAATAAAAGAAAAGCTAGTTAATTAATTGATCTAATTTTTTAATTTCTCCAATTTTAAATATAATTGTGTCTTCTTTTTTATATCCAAACTTTTCAGCGTTAGCTTTAAACCTTACCGGAGGTTCCCAAATTGGTTCCAAACTTAAGATCGCTGTACCCCAATGCATCCCAACTACTTTTTTAACTTTAAGATCTTTCATTAGTGACAATAGTTCTTCAGGATTTGCATGAGCAGTAGATTTATCTTTAACATTTATTATTGGAAAGAAATTATAAGCACCAATGTTTCCAAAACCTAAATCAATTGGACCAAATTTTTCTCCTAAATCTTTATAAAAAGGTGCCAGTCCAGTATCGCAGGCAAAAAAGATTTTCTTATCTTTGTATTCAATTAAAAAACTCCCCCAAAGACTTCTATTAGTATTTCCATCACCCCAAATCCAACGTTTACTCCAATGTTGTGCTGGCAACATCGTTATTGTGATTTCGTCGTTAATTTTAACTTTATCAAACCAGTCCATCTCTTTTACTTTATCTTTTTTGAATCCATTTCTTGTAAAATATTTTCCAAGCTTTAAAGGTACAAGAACTTTTGTATTTTTATAAGGAAAGTTATTTATCGTTTTTTGAGACATGTGATCTAGATGGTTGTGGCTTAACAAAAATAAATTTATCTCTGGAAGTTCTTTTAATTTTAAAGGAGGCTTGATATATTTTTTGGTACCGAAACCAAAATATCCATAATAATTTTCAAAAACCGGATCAGTAATAATTGTGGTATTCCCAAGTTTAATAATAAAGCTAGCATGGTCAAGCCACATTACATATGAGTCTGATTTATGTTTCTTAAGATTTTTTAAAACTATTTGTCTATCAATGACATGCTCAGGAGGATAATCAATTTTAAGTTTCTTTTTTTCTTCCCTAAAAAGCTTCCAATTCCATTTAAAATTAGGATCTCTTTTTGGACCACCTTCTAAATTTCTAAAAGCAAATAGCTTGCCGTCCTTGTAAATGTGATGATAGGGTTTTTGATCCATAGCCATTAAATTTAAGTTGAAAAAAATATAGATTATACAAGATATAATAAGGGGTAAAGGTTTATACATAAACCCCTTATTAACATAAATAACAAAAATTAATAATTAATTTAGCTATCTAAACAGTTTGATTTATTTATTCTTTTGTCAAAATCCTCTGCGGCATCTTTACTAACAAACCACACATAAGATTTTTCCTGCAGTTGTTTTGCATCAGAAGCAGTACAACGCTCACCAAATTTGATTTTGGCCATGTTGCTACCTGCGCAATTGGTTAACAAAAACAATAAAGATAAAATAGATAATATTTTCATATCCCTAACATGATAAAAAAATCTGTGCTTTGATTGGCATAAATTAGTCCAAAAAAAGAAATTAAAACTCTATTGTTTTTATATCTAAAATTGTTAAATTACTCTGTGAATCTCAAGAAAAAAAATAATAAAGTAGCAATCATAATGGGGTCACAATCTGACTACCACGTAATGCAGGAGTGCGAAAAAATTCTTAAAATTCTCAAAGTAAAATATGAGGTTTTAATTGTCAGCGCTCATAGGACTCCTAAACGCATGTTTGAATTTGCTGAAACTGCTGAAAAAAATGGTTTTGCAGTGATAGTCGCTGGCGCTGGCGGCGCTGCTCATCTACCAGGTATGGTGGCATCTTTAACAACATTACCTGTTCTAGGAGTGCCAATAGAGAGTAAAAAATTGAAAGGACTTGATAGTTTGCTTTCAATGGTACAAATGCCCAAAGCAGTTCCTATAGGTTGCTTAGCAATTGATGGATCTTTTAATGCAGGATTACTTGCAGCATCTATCATTGGCAATATAGACTTAAAAGTAAAATCAAATTTAGAAAAGTGGAGACGAACTCAAACTCAATCCATCAAAAAAAAACCTAAATAATTAATGTCAGACATTACCTTAGGAATTATAGGCTCAGGTCAATTAGGCTCAATGATGTGCCAAGCTGCAAAAAAATTAAATGTAAAAACTGTAGTTATATCTGACGACGAACATGGACCTGCACAAAAATATTGCAATCAATTTATATTTTCTAAATATGACGATCAAATAAAGATAAAAGAATTTATAAAGAAGGTAGATATTGTTACTTTTGAGTTTGAAAATATCCCTGTAGATATATTAAAGAGTATAGATAAAGAAAAAAAAGTTTATCCTAAACCCGATATAAATAAGATTATTCAAAACAGAAAATTAGAGAAAGCTTTTGTGAATGATCTTGGTATTAAAACAACAGAATGGGCTTTCATAGAAAAAGCAGAAGATGTTTCAAGAAATAAAAAGTTATTACCTGGAATTTTGAAAACAAACACTCTTGGCTATGACGGGCATGGTCAATTTGTTTTGAATTCTTTAGATGATATTAAAAAAGATTGGTGCTTTACGGCTGACTATATTTTAGAAAAAAAAGTTGATTTAAAAAAAGAAATTTCAGTAATTCTCACAAGATTTCAAAATGGAGCCATGTCGATTTATGCACCTATTGAAAACGTTCACGAGAATCAAATTTTAAAATATTCAAAAATTCCTGCAGAGATAAATGATAAAATTACGGATGAGGCTTTACAAAATGCACAAAAAATAGCCGAGCAATTGGATTATGTAGGAACGATCGCAATTGAGTATTTTATTAATAAAAATAATGTTCTTTTAGTTAATGAAATTGCACCACGTCCGCATAATTCAGCTCACCTTACTATAAATGCTTTTAATGTAAGTTCCTTTGAAGGTCATATTAGAGCAGTGTGCAATCTAGAAATTATACCACCTAGTATAATCTGCAAGTCCGCTGAAATGGTAAAT
Organism: uncultured Pelagibacteraceae bacterium; assembly: GCA_902569785.1. GTDB lineage: Bacteria > Pseudomonadota > Alphaproteobacteria > Pelagibacterales > Pelagibacteraceae > Pelagilacustribacter. The sequence goes on along the minus strand of CACFVO010000003.1, from coordinate 8,686 downwards.
ATTTTAGGAAAAGAGATCAAAGAGTATAGATTAAAGACTTTTAATGAAAATGAATTTTTCTTTGATTATGGCAAGAAAGAAATTAAAGAAAAAAGAAAAATGGGCCACCTTACTATTTTAAAAAAGTAGTTATTTAATTGTAATACGATGCATTAGTCTTCTACAGTTTTTAATTTCACTAGCCATATGTAATATGCTTAAGTTGTCCCAAAGACAAATATCACCTTTTGACCATTCGTAAGAAAAAATAAATTCTTGTTTGTTGACATGTTCAATTAAATATTTTTTTAAGTAATCTGAGTCCTTTTCATCAACATTTTTGATTTTCATTAAATGACCTGGCGAAACATATAAAGTTTTTTTACCGTTCACTATTTTTACAATTGGATGTTCAGCTTCCATACTGTCAGAAGACTTAATTCCCATTTCTTTTTCTCTTTCGATTCTCGTTACTGCTATTGGGCCTGCTGAAGAAAAAATGCCAGTAGCATTTTTAATCTTATTTTTGATTTCGGAAGGTAATTTTTCATAAGCGTTAAAACCAGACGAAAAAATAGTATTGCCCTGACCGATAGGAATTTCTATTCCCATCAGCATGGTGAAACGAGGCCTATCACTAGCTAAATAACTTGTATCCTGGTGTAGCCAACTAGAACCAAAACTTAAATTTTTATCGTTAGGTTTTCTCTCAATTACATTGATGAAGGGAAATTTTTTATCTAATCCTCTTAATCTAGGGTAGACAACTGGTTGTCCAATACATTTTGCAAAGTTTTGATAAGAGGCAGGATCTAAATTTTGTTTTTTTATAAAAACAACTCCAAAGCTTACTAATGTATCTTTTATTTCTTTTTTTTGATTTTGATCTAATTTTTTTAAATCAATATTATTAATGTAAGCACCAACATTGTTTTTTCCTGGGGTAATAGATAGAGCGCTCATTTAATTTATGGGTTTAATTAAAGCAGGGTCATTATTGATAGGATTATTTACATCTTTTGATATTTCATGAAATTTTAAATTAGGTGGTTTAATAGAATTCAAGATTTCCATAGCTTCTTTTTTAACATTTAAATAATTATTAATCTGACTTTGATTAATAATCAAAGGCTCTCTATGATGAATGGTGTTAATTTTTTCTGTAGCTTCTCTTGTTATTATGCAAAATTGATTGTTTTGGTGAATAGCTGCAAAAAACATCATGTTATCATCCTCTTTGGTAAAATAATAAGGAATTTTATTTTTATCTTCTCGTTTCCACTCATAATAACCATCAGCCGGCACCACACATCTTGAATTCTGTATTAAATTTTTAAAGGTAACTTTTTCCATAAGAGTTTCTTTTCTTGCATTAATAAGTGGAGAAAATTTATCAAGTTTTTTAGACCAAGCAGGCACCAGCCCCCACTCACATAATTCAAGTGCTTTTCCGTTTGTATATGATTTTATAATAGGTAGTTTTTGTGAAGGATGAGCATTATAATTGTCTGTATCCTCAACTTTAATATTAGTTTTAACAAGATCAATTGTTTTACTAACAGGTTTAGAGATTACGTACCTTCCACACATTATTTCTTTTTCTTTTCTCTCTTAAGTTTTCTTTTTTCTTTAAGAGTGAGTTTAGCTTTTTTCATAAAGCTTCTATCTTTGTTGCTTTTACCACTATACCTTTTAGACATTCATTGAATTTATAATTTTTTTACTAATTTTCTTACTCTTTCCATATGATTTGTAAATTTTTTCTCAGTCATTCCAGGTAAAACTTCATAAAATCTTATATAAGTTGTCTTCATGCCTCCAAGCTTAAGAACTCCTGCTTTTATTCTTCTAAAAGGAATATTTTGAAACCAGGTTTGAATACTAAACCAGTTACCTCCATAACTCATCGACATAATCGCCTGACGGCCTTTCATCGCACCAGCAACAGGATACCCCCAATTTCCAACAAGTCTTTTAAAAGCAAAAAACCATTTAGGAGCGAGAACAAGGTCTATCCAATTTTCTAAAATAGCTGTTGCCCTTAAATTGTAGCATGGTGAGATCATAAATAGCACATCACTATTTTCTAATCTTTTTCTATAATTTAAAATCTGTTCACTAGGTTCTGAACCATCGTAAAAAGGTATAGGTTTTTCATCATGTAAATTTATTAAATCAATTTCATGACCTAATTTTTTAGCTTCAGAAATAAAAGTGTCTCTAATTTTCTGGTTGAAACATTTTTTTGTATTATGATGACCGTAAACAACAAAAATTCGTTTAGACATATTATTTTTCTGTATCGCTTTTTTTATCTTTCCAAAACCAAATACCAGTTCCTATTCCAATAAATATTGCCGATATTATCCAAGCATATTCCTGTTCGCTGTATAGGACTAGACTTCCAAATACTATTGCAATTATTCCTAAGGTTTTATTATTCATTTTACAACTATTGATAGTTTAATACTTATATATTATAATTCACTTACCATCCACATGGTAAGAAAGTGGCTCATCTACATGAGTTAAAAGTAGGTTGAATAATATAAAACAAGGAGAGTGTAATGGGTAGACACACTAAATTGTTAAATGAATTCAGCCGAAGCAAATCTCAGGCTGAATTTCTTAACAAAATGCAAAAGTCCAGAAAAGCAGTAGAAGCTAACGCTAATGGAACTTCTGGATATAGAATTAAAGAGGGCATTAATGCCGGTAAAGTTCTTAAGCATTTAAAAAAATCACCAGAGAATATTTAACTTTTATATAGAGAGGGGTTTAAAAACCCCTCTCAAGATTTATAATTTTTAAAATGGAAAAACAAAATTTCTATGACTTAAACTTTGATCAGCTTAAGGCATTTTTGGTAGAATGTGCAGAAGTTGAGCCGGGTAAAGCTAAAATGAGATCCCAACAGCTTTTTAATGCTGTTTACAAGAAAAATATAAAAAGTTTTGATGAACTAACAACATTTGGAATTGAGTTAAGAAATAAAATTAAAAATTTGATTAGTTTGGATAAACCAAAAATTATAGATATTCAAAAATCTAGAGATGGAACAATCAAATTTCTTCTAGAACTTCAAGACAAAAGAAATGTTGAAACAGTTTTAATTCCAGATAAAGCACAAAGCAGATATACGATTTGCTTATCAGTTTCAGTGGGATGCTACCTGTCTTGTGAATTTTGTGCAACCGCTCAAATTTCTAAAAAATTGGTTAGAAACTTATCTCCTGGGGAAATTATTTCTCAAATTATTTTATGTAAGGATTATATTGACGATTGGTCCACTCAAAAAAAGATTACAAATCAAGTTTTAATGGGCGAAGGATCTCCTTTTTTAAATTTAGACAATGTTAAAATTGCTATAGATAATTCAAAAAATAAGGATGGTTTAGAATATGGAAGAACAAGAATAACAGTTAGCACTGTAGGTGTTGGAATTAAAAAGGATAATATAGATGCTATTGAATGGGCAGCTAATGAATTAGATGTTTATCTAGCATGGAGTTTACATAGCTCAATATCAAAACATAGATCAGAGTTAATGCCTATTAATGATAAGTATTCGATTAATTCATTAATACCTCAGTTGAAAAAATATTATGAAAAAACAAAATTGCCAATTTTTATTGAGTGGATATGTTTAGATGAAAACTTAACAAATGAACACGCTAAAGAATTAATAAAGATTATGAAAAAAGTTCCCTCAAAATTGAATTTGATTGAGTTTAATCCTCTATCAAACAAAAATTTTAAGGCAGCAACTCAAGAGAGTATTGATAAATTTTCAAAGACTATACAAGATGCAGGATTTCTCTCTTTGTTTAGAAGAAGCAGAGGCAGAGATATTAATGCGTCATGTGGTTCTTTAGCAAATAAAAAAGCATTAAATAATTAAATGTTATATAATGTATTATGGATTCGATAGTAAGTGTAGTTATATTGCTTCTGTTAGGCGTCAATTTATTTGTTTTAATAATATTATTAAAACGTAAACAGCCTGAAGAAAAAAATAATGAGCAAATATTTAAAGACGAAGTAAATTCTTTAAAAAATTCTTTCAGCCAATCTTTTGGTTCTATGAGCAAAGAGATTGCAAAAGATATGACTGGAGCTCTAACCAAAGTTGATGAAAAAGTTTCTATATTTAATCAACAAGTCAGTGAATTAAATAAAAGCCAAGATAATTTTAGTAGAATTTTAAGTGGTGTAAAAACATATGGAACACTTGCAGAATTTGGATTAGGTGCTCTTCTAAAAGACTTATTACCCGCATCACAATTTATAGCTAATGCAAAAATGAAAGATGATACATCTGAGACAGTTGAATTTGCTATAAAGCTTCAAGATGTTTTATTACCTATTGATAGTCATTGGCCTGTCGAAAAATATAAAGCGATTGATGATGCCTATAATGCTAATGATAAAGAGGCTCAAGCAGAAGCAAGAAAAGATTTGGCAGCAGCTTTCAGACTAAAAGCTAAAACAGTTCAAGCAAAATATATAGCTCCACCTAAAAGCACTGATTTTGCAATTGTTTATGTTCCAACTGAAGGACTGTTCTCTGAACTCTCAAGCTATAGAGATCCAAAAACAAAAGAATTATTATTACAAGAACTTAGAATAAAATATAAGGTTACGGTTTCAGGCCCTAATACTTTATCTGCCTTGTTACAATCTTATCATTTAGGATTTCAAACATTAAAAGTTCAGCAACATGCAACACAAATTTATAGTGATTTGAGAAATATTAGTTCGAGATTTGAAAAGCATTTCGATGGAATTAAAGATCTTAGAAAGAAGTTAGAACAAGCTATGACTGCCACCGATGGTTTTGGTAGAGATGCTAGATCAATAATGAATACGCTTGGAAACATAAAAGATCCTGAACAAATAAAAGACTCGCTGAAAGAAAATCCTGAAAAGATAAAAGTTTTAAAGTAAATCAATATGTCAAATTTTGTCTTTTATGATTTTGAGACCAGCTCATCTAATAAATTTTGGGGTCAGATCATCCAAATCGGGGCAGTGCTAACAAATGATAATTTAGAGGAATTAGATCGTTTTGATGCAAGATGTAGATTAAATCCAGGAATTATTCCTGAAGCAATGGCTTTGATAGTAAACAAAACTTCACCGAAAATGTTAAAGAACTCTAATCTCTCACACTATCAAATGATAAGAAGTTTTGTTGAAACTCTACAACGTTGGGGAAAAGCTACTTATATTGGATTCAACAGCATTGAATTTGACGAAGAATTTTTAAGGTCTACTCTTTTTCAAACTTTAGAATATCCATACATTACTAGTACTAACGGCAATACAAGGGGAGACGTCTTAAGTCTTGCCCGTGCTGCAAATCTCTATTACCCAAATACACTTAAAAATTCAGTAAATGAGAAAGGCAATGATGTTTACAAATTGGATCAAATGGCGCCTTTAAATGGAATTGATCATGGAGATGCCCACAGTGCAATAGGAGATGTCATGGCTACAGTTGGTATAGCTAAGTTAATCGCTAATAAAGCACCCAATGTTTGGAAAGCTAGTTTGTTAACTTTGGATAAAAACCAAACATTAAAATTGATCCAGAAAGAGTTACTATTTTGTACTAATGAATATTTTTACGGAAAAAGCAGACCTTATGTTCAAACTTTTATTTGCCAACATCCTCAATACCAATGGCCATTATGCTTCGATTTAAGACATGATCCCAACATTTATTTAAAAATGCCAATTCAAGAACTTACAGTAGCTATGAAAAAACAACCGAAATTTATAAGAACTGTAAGACACAATAAGCATCCTGTTATAATGAACCCATCTTACGGTGATAAATTTGATGAATATAAAATGATTGGAACAGCCAAATTGGAATCAAGAGCTAAACTTGTGAAAGATAATAAAGAATTTGCAGAAAAAATTGCATCTATAAAGCGTTTTGAAATTGAAGAAAAAGAACAATCTAAATCCCAGGAGGATTTATATAGCGAAGAAAGCATTTATACTAAGTTTACTTCTAATGAAGACAATAAGATAATGCCTGAATTTCATAGGGCAGATTGGAACAAAAAATTATCAGTTCTAACTAAATTTAAAGACGAAAGACTTCAACATTTTGGAAAAAAACTTCTTTATATTGAAAAGCCTGAAATTTTGAGTAAGACAGAGTATAATTTAATTCATAAGGACATAGCTAAAAAACTGCTAAGCACAAATAATGAAAAATGGAATACAATTCCAAGAACTTATTCGGAAATAGATACTCTTAGAGCTAAATTCGAAAAAGAAGAACAACCTGAAAAGCTAGTCATCCTCAATGAAATTAACGCATACGTTGAAGATTTAGAAAAATTTTACTCTTCTGTTTAGTTGACTTTAAATTAAAATTATTTATTAAAGATGTATGGCAACTATTAAATCAACAGATGAAACTTTTGAAAAACTTAAAAAAGAACATAAGAATTTATATTTAGATTTTTGGGCACCATGGTGCGGACCTTGTGTTCAGATTTCTCCGATTCTAGAAGAAATTTCTAACGAGATGAAAGATGTTACAATAGCAAAGCATAATATTGACGAAGAACCAAATGTTCCAACGCAATTTTCTGTGAAAGGAATTCCAACTATGATTCTTTTTGTTAATGGTGAACAAAAAGCTATTAAAGTTGGTGCTACAAATAAAGCTGACCTTGTTGACTTTCTTAAGAAAAATAAAATTTAATTTTTATTAAGAATATTTCCTGCAAAATACAAACTACCAAAACAACAAATTACTTTTTCTTCTTTTGAGGTAATTTTTTTCAACGACTCTTCAAAACTTTTAGAAGTTTCTGAATCATAATTATTTTTTTTTGCTATTTTTAATAATAATTTATTTGATAAGGTAGCAGATTCATTTTCTATAGGTATAGTTATAATCTTTTTAAATATTCCTTTGAATTGTTTTATAAACCTATCTGGATCTTTATTTTTTGTCATCGCCCAAATACCATAAATTGGAACTTTAAGAGTTTTAAGGTAGTTATATAGATTTTGACCACTAGTTTCTGAGTGACACCCGTCTATTAAGATTCTTTCATTTTTAAATATCTTTTTACTTAGTTTACCATTATTCAGATAGTCAATCCTTGCTGGATACCTAATTTTAGGAATCACTTTAACTATTACTTCCTTATTAATTTTTAGATCTAAAGCAATGTTTATAGCCAAACATAAATTCTCTAATAGACCTTTTGAATGTATATATTTTGTATTTAATTTTATCTTTATTTTATTATCTTTGTAAAAGAAATGATTTCTTAACTTTATGAGCTTCCAAGAACTCGAGTATTTGATTTGGCTGTTATTATTTTTTAATAATCGTTTTATTTTCTTCAAAACATTCGGTTTTTGTTTTCCAATATGAATATCAGTAAATTGACTTAAAAAACCAACTTTCTGTTTGATAACTTCATCTAAAGTTTTTCTTCTAAGGAAATTTAAGTGTTGTTTATTTATATTAACTACTATTTGTTTCAGGGGAAAATCAATTACATTATTTGAGTCTAGTCTCCATAAAGCCCCCGCTTCTTGTATGCAATAGTCATTCTTCTTTTGAGAGGCATTAATTATGAAAATTAATGTAAGAACTTCATAGACAGTTAATGGTATTCTTAATTTTTCAATAATCTTGATTGTTTTTTTGATTTCAGCATGAGTTAAGTAATCTTTACCCATCCAGAATCTTTCTCTAATATCTCTTAGACTTGGCGAAACATGTGTAGAGACAGTTTGTTTGTTACCTTCTATAAAAAACTTCAACGCAGTGAGTACACTAAATTTTCCGTCACTTCCTATTATTTGGATAACATTAGTTAGTTTTTTCTCAGGGTGGTCTAATTTTTTTAAGGCTAATTTAATTCTTTTGAGATCGAAATTAACTGTTTTATTAAAAAGCTTATGATTAGCTAGCTGATTGTAAAGATTGATCGATTGTGACATTAGATGACTCATTTTTATCCTGAGCCTCTGCTTTTTTCAACAATACATTTAGTAAAGTTCCTATGGTTGAGTTTAAATATTTTCTTTCAACCACAAGGTCAATACCGCCATGATCTTTTACATATTCTGCTGTCTGAAATTCTTCTGGTAAAGTTTCTCTTACTGTGTCCTGAATTACTCGTCTTCCAGCAAAACCAATAGTCGCTTTAGGTTCTGCAATTAAAATGTCTCCTAACATAGCCCAAGAAGCTGTTACCCCTCCAGTTGTAGGATTTGTTAAAACAACTATATAAGGAATATTTTTTTTCTTTAATTCGTTCACTGCCAATGTTGTTCTAGACATTTGCATTAAAGCAATGGATGACTCCATCATCCTTTGGCCACCACTGCAACTAAAAAAAATAAATGGCATATTGTTTTCTATAGAATGTTGAATGCCTGCAATGAACGCCTCTCCAGAGGCAGCACCAAAAGATCCACCAATGAATCTAAAATCTTGAGCACCTACTATAACGTTAATATTTCTAACTTTACCTTTAGCTATTGCAACGGCATCATCCTGCTGAGTAACTTTTCTTGCCGATTTTAATCTATCTGTATATTTCTTATTATCCTCAAATTTCAAAGGGTCATCTTTTGGTAATGGCGTTTTGACTAATTCATATTGTTTGTTATCAAAAAAAGTTTCAAATCTTTCTTTACAAGATAATTTATGATGTGC
>CACFVO010000002.1 GCA_902569785.1 uncultured Pelagibacteraceae bacterium | reverse complement strand
AGGATTATAGCAAATCCAGGTTGTTACCCGACATCAATACAAATCCCATTGATCCCATTAATTAAAAAAAATTTAATAAATATCCACAATCTAACTATAGACTCAAAATCTGGTTATTCAGGTGCTGGGAAGAACTTAGAAAAAAAATTTAAACATAAGAATTTATATCAATCTACTTTTGCATACAGCACTAAACAACATAGACATATTTCTGAGATTGATCAGGAATTTAAAAAAAGTACCAAAAAAAATATTAAATTTACTTTTAATCCTCATATACTTCCTACTTTTAGAGGCATTCTAACTTCTATTTATATTGAGCTAAAGAAAAACTCATCCTCAAATAAATTAAGAAATGAATTAATTAGATATTATAAAAATGACAGTTTTATAAAAATAGCAAAATTAAATTCAGAACTCGGTTCAGGCAATGTATTGAATACAAATTATTGTGAAATTTCAGTTTGTGAAACTAGATTAAAAAATAAGATTGTTATTTTTTCCGCAATTGACAATCTAATTAAAGGAGCATCTGGCCAAGCGATTCAGAATATGAATCTAATATATAAAATTCCTGAATCTATTGGTTTAAAATGAAAAAAATATTACTTTTTTTAATTATAATAGCGTTCTATGGGTGTAATAAAACAAAAACTGTTCTTATTTGTGGTGACCATGTTTGTGTAAATAAAGCAGAGGCAGAACAGTATTTTGAGGATAATCTAACATTGGAAGTAAAAGTTATAGATAAAAAGATCAAAAAAAACATTGATCTAGTTGAACTGAATTTAAAGACAAATATTGAGGGAAAAAAAGAAATTACTTTGTTAAATAAAGATAAAAAAAAATAAGAACAAAAAAATTGAAGATAAAAAAATAGTAAAAAAAACTAAAGTAAAAAAAACAAAAAAAAAACGAAAACCATCAGATACTGTAATAAAACCAAAAGAAAATGTTAATAAAAGTGGCAAAAAAATAACTGATATTTGTACTATACTTGAAAAGTGTAGTATTGATGAAATATCTAAATACTTGGTTAAACAAGGTTCAGAAAAAAAATTTCCTGATATTACAGTTAGGGAAAATAAATGAAAAAAAATAAAATATTAAACATAGCTATAGTAGGTTTAGGTAATATTGGAAGTTATTTGTACAAATATTTACAAACTAATAAAAAAATATTATCAAAAAAAAATAATTGCGTTCCAAATATAATTTTTGTTTCTGCAAAAAATAAAAATAGAAAAAGAAATATAAAAATAAACAAGAAAAAATGGCTTAATAATTATTTAGATTCAACAAAGTCAAAAAACGTAGATATAATCATAGAATTAATTGGAGGGGCAGAAGGGCCAGCAAAAAAATTGGTTTTTAATGCATTAAAAAATAAAAAACATGTTGTAACAGCAAATAAGGCTTTAATAGCAAAATATGGTGATCAATTGTCTAAAATTGCCGAGCAAAATAATGTTAATTTAGAATTTGAAGCAGCAGTTTGTGGCGGTGTCCCAATTATAAGATCTTTAAAAGAAGGATTAATAGCAAATAAAATCAGTAGAGTTTATGGAATATTTAATGGAACATCAAATTATATTCTTTCAACTATGGACAAAAAAAATAAAAATTTTAATGATGTTTTAACAGATGCAAAGAAATTAGGTTACGCAGAAACAAATCCTTTATCAGATTTAAATGGTGATGATGTTGCTTCAAAATTAAAGATATTATCCTCTTTGTGTTTTAATTCATTTATTGATCACAACATCCATGTGGAAGGAATTAATTTCATCGACAAGGTGGATATAGATAATGCTAATAAACTTGGATATAAAATAAAATTATTAGGAGTTTCAGAAATAATTAACAATCGTGTTTATCAACGAGTACATCCAACTTTAATAAAGAAAAGTTCTTATATAGCAAGTATTGATGGTGTTTTAAACGCTGTTATAGTTGATGGAAAGCCTGTTGGCCAAAATGTTATTCAAGGAGAAGGTGCGGGACCCGAAGCCACTACTTCTGCATTAATTTCTGACATTTCTTCAATTTTAAGAGGTAATGTTAAGTTTCCTTTCTCTATATCAAGCAAAGAAAGAAAAAAATTAAGCTATAAAGGTATATCAGAGAGATTTTTTTCAGCCTATTTGCGATTTGAAGTTTTGGATAAACCAGGAGTTTTATCAAATATAACAAATATATTTTCTAAAAATAAAGTTTCAATTAAAAGATTAATTCAAAATCCAAATAAATCAAAAAAATTTTCTTCAATAATAATAATAACACACGGTTCTAAAGATAGATTTTTGAATCAAATTATAAAACAAACTAAAAAAAAACCTTATATAATTAAAAAACCTAAATTAATTAGAATTGGTGCTAATTAATGACAATTAAATCTGAATATTTAAAATTATTTGTTAATGCTACAGAAAGGGCTGCTTACGGTGCATTTAAGTTTGTTGGAAAAAATGACAAGATTGCTGCTGATCAAGCAGCAGTCGATAATATGAGAAATGAATTTAATAAGATTGAAATGGATGGTAAAATTGTAATTGGTGAAGGAGAAATGGACGAAGCACCAATGCTTTTTATTGGTGAAAGAGTAGGTACAAAAAAAGGGCAAAAGATAGATTTAGCCGTTGACCCCTTAGAAGGAACAAACTTTGTAGCAAAAAATTTACCAAACGCATTTTCAGTATTGGCTGCCTCTGAACAAAATAATTTATTCTTTGCTCCAGATACTTATATGGAAAAAATTGCAATAGGATCTAATTTACCTAAAAATTTGATTGATTTAGATAATAGTGTTGAAAAAAACATATCTCTTTTGGCAGAAGCTAAAAATACAACTCCGGACAAACTAACTGTTTGTATTTTAGAAAGACCAAGGCACAACAAAATTATATCATCTCTTAAAAAAATGAATGTAAATTTAAAGCTAATTAGTGATGGTGATGTCTCTGGAGTAATTTATATAGTTGATCAAAATTCTCCGGTTGACATGTATATAGGTATTGGTGGTGGACCTGAGGGTGTTTTAGCTGCAGCGGCATTAAGCTGTTACGGAGCTCAAATGCAGACACGATTAGTTTTAAATAAAAATGAGTCTGAGAGAGCAAAAAAAATGGGGATTACTGATTTAAAAAGAAAATATAACATTGAAGATATGATAAAAGGCGATGTTATGTTTTGTGCTACAGCTATAACTGATGGAAATTTAGCCGAGGGTATCAAAGATCATAAAGAATTTTATGAAACATCAACTATAGCTTTACATAAAAATGGCAAAGTTAATACCTTATTTAAGAATAAACATAAAAAATGAATTCAGTATCTATTACTGGAAAAAATTGGATTTTAAAAAAATTTGATCAAGAAAAGATAGTTTATTTAAAAGATAATTTTTCTCTTGATGAGATAACAGCTAAATTACTTGTTTTAAGAAATATCAAAAATGAAGATATTAATAGTTTTTTAAATCCTTCAATTAAAAATTTTTTACCAAATCCTGATATTTTATTAGATATGAAAAAATCTTCTTTAAGAACCTTAGAAGCAATTAAAAATGAGGAAAAAATTGGAGTCTTTGGTGACTATGACGTTGATGGGGCAACATCAACAGCTTTGCTTGGAAAATATTTTGATGAACTTAAATTATCTTATGAATTTTATATTCCTGATAGAAAAACTGAAGGGTACGGACCTTCAATAAAAGGATTTAAAGAATTGATTGAAAAAGATGTTAAAATCATTTTTACAGTTGATTGCGGAACTCTATCATTTGAGTCTATTAATTATGCTAAAAGTAAAAACATAGATGTTATTATCTTAGACCATCATCAATCTGAAATTAATTTACCAAAAGCCTACTCTGTTGTTAACCCAAATAGACTAGATGACAAATCTGACCTCCAATATTTATGTGCAGCAGGGGTTTCATTTATGTTTTTAGTGTCTTTAAATAGAGAATTAAGATTAATTGATTGGTTTAAAAAGAATTCAATTCAGGAACCAAATCTTATAAATTTTTTGGACTTAGTTTCTCTAGGCACCGTTTGTGATGTAGTTCCTTTAGTTGGTTTAAATAGAGCTATAGTTAAACAAGGTTTAAAAATTTTAAAAGCAAAAAAAAATCTTGGATTAAAAACTTTGTTAGATATATGCAAGATTCAAACAAATCCATCTATTTATCATTTAGGATATATTTTAGGGCCAAGAATTAATGCTGGAGGAAGAGTTGGAAAATGTTCTCATGGAGCAAATTTATTATTAAATTCAAATCCTAAAGAAGTTTTTAAATTAGCTACAGAATTAGATCAGTACAACAAAGAAAGACAAATGTTAGAAAAAGATCTTATAAATAAGATTTTAGCTGAAACTAAAAACAAACTAAATGATCCTGTGTTAATTCTACAGGGGTCAAATTGGCATGAGGGTGTTATTGGTATTGTTGCAGCAAGATTAAAAGATAAATATAATAAACCAACTATTGTTATTTCAATAAATGGAGACATAGGCAAAGCATCAGCAAGATCGATTGTTGGTTTTGATATTGGATCTGTAATTATAGCTGCTACACAAGAAAAAATTTTACTTAAAGGTGGCGGACATAAAATGGCAGGAGGATTTTCGATAAATATTTCTAATATAGAAAAATTTAAAGATTTTATATTTCGCAAATTTGAAAATATTAATGAAGATCTGACTAAACAAAAACCTCTTTTGATAGATAGTAAAATTGCTCCGTCTGCAATTAATTTAGAATTTTACGACAAAGTAGATATTTTGTCGCCCTTTGGATCTGGAAATCCGGAACCAAAATTTATTGTGGAAAATTTAAAGTCAGTTAATAATCGTATAGTTGGAGAAAAACATATTAAGTCAGTTTTGATTGGTCCAGAAGGTACAAACATCAAAACTATAGCTTTTAATGCGGTTGATAATGAATTGGGAGCTTATTTACTTAGAAAGAATAATAAATTTAATATTGCTGGAAAATTGTCACTAAATGAATGGAGAGGTGAAAAAAATGTAGAGTTTATTATCGATGATATTTCTGTTAATAAGAACATAAAAAATTAGGTCCCATCGTCTAACGGTTAGGACAGATGGTTTTCAATCATCTAATCGGGGTTCGATTCCCCGTGGGACCGCCATGAGACTCAAGCATGTATAATATAGGCATTATAGACAAAATAAATCCCAAGGGTCTAGAAATTTTAGATAATAAAGATAATTTTAAATATGAAATTATTACAGATTTATCGACAGAAAATCTTTTAAAAAAATTGCCTGAATTTGATGGAATAACACTTAGAAGAGGAAAAATTGACTCTAAAATATTATCAAATTGCAAAAAGTTAAAAGTGATATCCAGACACGGTGTTGGTTATGATAATGTAGATGTTGATTATATTAAACAAAACAATATTAAACTGTTAGTTACGGACTCTTCTACGTCTACTTCTCCAGCAGAACATATAATGTATATGATATTATCTATTTATAAAGGAGTTAACATGTTTGACTCTATAGTTAGGAATGGAAAATTTGCAGATGCTATTAATCTTGATATCAAAGAAAATTTTGAATTATATAAAAAAAATATATTAATTGTTGGTTTTGGAAGAATTGGAAAAAAATTGATAAAAAAATGTTTAGGATTTGATTTGATTGTTAATGTCTTTGATCCATTTGTAGACGAAAAGATAATAAAATCATTTGGAGGAAATAAAGTTTCGAGTTTGTCTGAGTCTTTAAAAACAACAGATATATTATCTTTAAGTCTCCCAAAAAATAAAGATACTTACAATTTAATTTCTTTAAAAGAAATGAAATTAATGAAAAAGAATTCTATAATTATAAATGTATCTAGAGGTGGCATCATTAATGAAAAAGATTTAAACTTTGCTCTAGATAATAAGATAATTTCTTATGCTGGTATAGATGTATTTGAAAAAGAACCTCCAGAAAAAAATAATCCTCTATTATCTAATAAAAGAGTCTTATTAAGCCCTCATGCTGCTACATTTACCAGAGAGTGTTTAGAAAATATGAGCATAGAAACGGTTAATAACATCATCGATTTTTTTGAAAAAAAAATCGATAAATCAAAGATTGTTAGTTTATAATAAAGAAATTATGTATAAAAAGTTTGGTCAATTTATAAACGGTAAATGGCAAAATTCATCAGGTGAAGAAACTTATGATGTGATTAATCCTGCTACTGAAGATATAATTGGCAAAGCTTCGAAAGCTAACAAAAGTGATATCGATTTAGCTCTTAAATCTGCAGAAAAGGGTTTTGAAATTTGGAAAAATACTTCCCCTTGGGAAAGATCAAAAATTATAAGAAAAATCTCTGATTTGATTAGAAAAAAAGTTGAGGTTTTGTCTAAATGGTTGACTTTAGAAGTAGGAAAACCTCTTGCAGAGTCAATAGGTGAGGCCAATGGTGCAGCGGATATTTTTGAATGGAGTGCTGAAGAGGCAAAAAGAATTTATGGAGAAACCTTACAAGGTAGAACACCTGATACCAAAATACATGTTTATTATCAGCCCGTGGGAGTGGTGGCTGCTCTTGTTCCTTGGAACTTTCCAATTACTCTAGCGTCAAGAAAAATTTCTACAGCTCTTTCCGCTGGGTGCTCAGTAATTGTTAAACCAGATATTATTACTCCAGGTTCAGTTATGGAATTAGTAAATATTTGTAAAGAGGCAGGTGTTCCTCCAGGTGTTGTAAATCTTTTATCTGGTGACCCGCCTTACATTTCAAATGAATTATTGTCTTCTGATATAGTCAAAAAAGTTTCAATAACTGGATCAACACGTGTTGGAAAGCTAATTTTAAAAAAAGCAGCTGATAAGGTTCAAAGGGTAACAATGGAATTAAGTGGTCATTCTCCTTTTATAGTCTTCGATGACGTGGATTTAAATAAAGTCACGGATATGGCTATTTTTGCAAAATTTAGAAATAATGGACAAGTTTGTATTTCACCTAGTCGTTTTTATATTCATGAAAGTAAAAAAAATGATTTTGCAAAATTAATGGTCGAAAAAACCAAAAAATTAAAAATAGGAAATGGAATGGACAAAAATATAATTTTAGGTCCATTAACAACCAAAAAGAGATTAGAAGAAGTAGAATCTTTAGTTGAAACTACTAAAAAAGAAGGGGCTAAAATTCTTTGTGGTGGAAAAAAACCAGCTGGCTTTAATAAAGGATATTTTTATGAACCTACAATCTTTGATAATGTTAAAGATAATTTTACTATCATGAAACAAGAGCCTTTTGGACCGTTAGTTCCTATTCTTTCCTTTAAAGATTTCGATGAAGTTATAAAAAGAGCTAATGATAATGACTTAGGTTTAGCTAGTTATATCTATACGAATAATCTTAAAAAAGCTCATAAAGCTTCAGAGTTAATGGAAACGGGTACTGTGGCAGTAAATACACCTGTTGTAGCCCTCCCAGAGGCTCCTTTTGGAGGGATTAAACAAACTGGATATGGCAGAGAGGGTGGCTCCATGGCAATAAAAGATTATTTAAATATTAAATATACGCATTTAGGCATTCAATAAAATTGATGAGCTACTACGTTTATATGCTCAAATCTCATGGACTTAAATCGGTCACATACGTTGGTTATAGTAAAGATATAAAAAAAAGACTTGCTTTACATAACTCAGGAAAAGGAGCTAAATTTACAAGAGGAAGAACTTGGAAATTGATCTACAAAGAGATTTTTAATTCAAAAAGTAAAGCAATTTCTAGAGAATTATATATAAAGAAAAATAGAACATTAAGAAATAAAATTAAAAAAAAATATAAATGAAAATTTCTATTTTACTTCCATATAAAGAAAACTTTTCACCCCAGTATCCTGGAGCGGTATCATTGTTTGTATTTGAAACAAGCAAAAAAAGTAATTTTAAAAAAAATATAACAGTTTATGGAAGCACTAAACTAAAAAAAAAATTTCCAATTAAATATACAAATATAACTTTATTAAATTTACCATTAACTAGTCAAACGAGAAATTATGTAAATAAATTTGTCAAACTAGAAAAAAAAAATAATTCTTCAATTATCGAAATACATAACAGGCCCAGTTATGTTAAAATAATCTCATCTCAAATTAAAGATAGAGTAATATCACTATACTTTCACAATGATCCACTCTCTATGGATGGATCTAAATCCATCAATGATAGAAAATTTTTGCTTAAAACTTGTTATAAGATAATTTTTAATAGTAATTGGTCAAAAAAAAGATTTTTGGAAGGATTAGAGAATAAATTTGTAAACAGTAATAAACTAGCTGTTTTTTATCAATCTGCTGAGAGAGGATCTGTAAAATTAATTCCACATAAAAAAAAATGGATTACATTTGTAGGAAAACTGAATAAAGCAAAAGGATATGATATTTTTTCCAAAACAATTGTCAAAATCTTAAATAAAAATCCTCAATGGCGAGCTAAAATTATTGGAGATGAAAAAAGAGAAAAAATTAAGCTTTCACATAAAAATGCAGATATACTGGGATTTAAAAAACATGAAGAAGTAATTAAGATTTTTAAAAAATCTAGTATTGCAGTTGCTTGTTCTAGATGGGAAGAGCCATTTGGAAGAACTAGTTTAGAAGCTTCTGCTAATGGATGTGCAGTAATTATTACTAATCGAGGTGGGCTACCTGAAACAGTAACTAATGCAAAAATTTTGAAAACTTTATCAATTAAAAATTTAGAAGACTCTTTAAATGAATTAATTTATAAAGATAAATTAAGAAAAAAGTTACAACATCTATCTATAAGGAATTTTTATTTAACTCACAAGTTCATCTCAAATTTAATAGATGATTATAGGTCTGAAAAGATTAAAAAAATTTCTCATTTTTTTACAAAGAAAAAGTTAGAAAATTTAAGAATTCTACATATAACTAATTTTAATGAAAGATTAGATGGTAGGCTTTTTTTTAATACTGGTCGTAGAATTAACAATGGTTTTATTCGATTAGGTCATAGTGTTTTAGGTTTTAGTGACAGAGATATTCAAAAATATTATAAGTCATTACAAGATTTTAAAGGAGCTAAAACATTAAATGATAAACTTAAAAAAACTTGTTATAATTACAAACCTGATATAATAATGCTTGGACATGCAGATCTTATATCTCCTGAACAAATAAACGAACTTAGAAGTGATTATCCGAATGTAAGAATTGGTCAATGGTTTCTTGATCCTTTAAACAAAAAAGGTCCTGATTTTGAACGTAATAAAGATCGTATTTTAGATAAAATTAATAGTGTTGATGCTACTTTTTTAACAACAAGCCCTTCAGCCCTTAATTTCATCCCAAAAGATAAGTGTTTTTATATTCCAAATCCCTCTGATAAGTCTTTTGAAACATTAAATAACTTTCACAAATCATGCAATGTTGACGTTTTTTTTGCTTTAAGTCATGGTGTTCATAGAGGTGTTTTAAAATCAGGTAAAACAGATGATAGAGTTAATTTTGTTAATAAATTGATTCATATTACACCAAACGCTAAATTTGACGTTTACGGAATAAATAATATCCAACCCATTTGGGCAGATCACTATTTTAAAACAATAGAAAATGCAAAAATGGGATTAAATCTAAGTAGGGGAGATGCTATCAAGTATTACAGTAGTGATAGAATTACTCAAATAGTGGGTAACGGTTTAGTATGTTTAATTGATGAAAAAACTCAATATAGAGATTTTTTTACTGATCAAGAAATGGTTTTTTATAAGAATATTAGTGATCTTTCAGAAAAAATATTAAGAGTCTCGAATGATGAAAAATTAAGAAAGTCTCTTGGTAAAAAAGGTAAAGACAAATATATGAAGTATTTTAACTCAACTTTAGTTGCTGAATATATTATTAACAAAACTCTAGGTTCTAATAATAATAAAAAGTTCTTTTGGGATAAATAATATGAAAATTTATTATGGTAAAGCTGTATATGATCGAAAGGAAATTAATGCATCTTTAAAAGTTCTTAAAAATAAATCGTTAACTTTAATAGATGGGCCAGCAGTAAAAGATTTAGAAAATAAAATAGCTAAATCTTTTGGAAAAAAATATGGTCTTATGGTTAATTCTGGATCTTCGGCAAATCTTTTAGCTTTAGCGTCATTAAATTTAGAAAAAGGAAGTGAAATCATTACAACAACTTTAACATTTTCTACAACTGTAGCGCCTATATATCAGCTAGGTTTAAAACCTCATTTTATAGATGTTGGTAAAAATACTTTTGTTGCAAACATTGATCAAATTAAAATGGCTATAAATAAAAACACAAAAGCAATTATGATTCCAAATTTATTAGGTAATGTCCCTGATTGGAAGAATATTTTTAAACTAGCTAAAAGAAAAAAACTTAAAATTATAGAAGATTCAGCAGATACTATTGGATATAAATTAAATAAAAAAAATTTAGGAAAATATTCCGACATAACAACTAATAGTATGTATGCGTCACATATTATTACAGGAGCTGGTTTTGGTGGTATGGTTTGTTTTAATGATAAACAACTATATGATAAAGCAAAGTTATTGAGAGGTTGGGGAAGATCCTCAGCAGTTTTTAATGAGTCAGAAGGAATTAAAAAAAGATTTAATATTAAAGTTGATGGTATTCCTTATGATGGAAAATATATTTTTCACGATGTTGGCTATAATTTTTTACCTTCTGAAATATCGGCTGCCTTTGCTTTAGAGCAATTAAAAAAGTTGCCAAGAAATATTAAACAAAGAGTTTCTAACTTTGAAAAATTGAGATCTTTTTTTTCTAGATTTCCTGAACTATATGAATTACCTGAACAATTAAAAGGATTGATAACTCCTTGGTTAGCTTACCCTGTAATAATTAAATCAAAATCAAAAATAAATAGACAAAAATTACAAATTTTCCTAGAAAGAAAAGGTATTCAAACAAGAACTATTTTTACAGGAAATATATTAAGACAGCCAATAATGAAAAAAAGGAAGTATAAGAAAGTGAAAAATGCTGAAGTGAATAGCAACAATGTGATGAAAAATGGAATTTTAATAGGATGTCATCATGGATTAAAAGTTAAAGACTTAGAATATATTAAAAGAACTTTTTTAGATTTTATTAAAAAAAATTCAAAATAAAATTTATTTCAATGAATTATCTTATTTTTAGAACAGATCGCATAGGTGATTTTTTAATTATATCTACTCTTATAAAGTCAATTAAGAGAAATGATCCAAAATCAAAGATATTTATAGTAGCTTCAAAAAAAAATGAAGAATTCATAAAAAGAAACCACCTAGTAGATAAAGTTTTTTTACTAAGATCTAAAAAAATATTGGATAGAGTAAAATTACTTTTGGAATTAAGAAAGTATAAATTTGACAATATTATAGTATCAGACAAGAAAAATAGATCAATAATTCTAACATTATTATTAAAATCAAAAAATAAAATTTTCAACGTATCTAAATACTCACAAAAAAAATTTCTAAATATTTTTTATAAGAATGTTTTTATAGATAATGACAAAATAAAAAACCAATCTGTTAAAGATATTTTATCAATAAATTGTAAATCTTTGGATATAACTTTAAAAGAAGAAGATTTTCATTATTTAAATGAAGATCAATTTAAGGGTAACTATACTCATAGTAATTTTTTAGATTTAGATAACTTAAAATTCTTAATCTTTCATTATGATGAAAAATGGGAAACTAAGAGTTACTCGAAATTATTTAAAAAAGCTTCAAACTTTACAAATATAAGTATAAATAAAAATGTTTTTAAAAATTTTTTGATTGATTTATCAAAAAAAACATCGAAAAATATTATTGTTACAACAGGCGCAATTCAAACAAATCTTATTAATGAAATTCAAAACTCTTCTAAAAAAATAAATGAGTCTTTGTATGAATTAGATTTACAGGGCTTAAAAGGATACCTGTTTACAAACGAAGATTTTTACTCAATATCGCACCTCATATCAAAAAGTTCACAATTTATATCCTGTCATGGTGCATTTACTCATATTGCTTCGAATTATAAGATTAAAATTTTAGATGTTATTGAAAAAAGCAAATTTATTCATTATGGGAAAATTACTAATAGTATGAAAAACTACAAAAGTTTATATAGAGATAATTTCGAAACATTATCTAAAGATATTATCAAATACTCATGAAATTTTTAGATAAGTACAATAATGAAAAAAACATTAGATTTGATTTATTTAGAAAGACATTAGAAATTGCTCAAAACAGGAGTTTAAAAATTATTGTTGAAACTGGGACATCACGAGGCAAAAAAAAATTCTTTTTTTTTAATAAGTTTAATTGGAAAGACGGCATGAGTACACTTATTTTTTCAGAATTTGCACACTTAGTAAAGGGTGAGTTACATAGCTGTGACATTTCTGAAGATAATATTAATAGTGCAAAAAAATTCACAAGAAAATACATGGATAATGTAAACTTTTATATTGATGATAGTATTAATTTTTTAAAAAAATTTACTAAGCAAATAGATCTTTTGTATCTTGACTCATTTGATGGACATGATGTGGAACTTGCCTCAAAACATCAGCTAAATGAAGCTAAGGCAGTTATTGGTAAGTTAAAAAATAATTCTTTAATTTTATTAGATGATAAAGGGGCTAAAACTCTATATTCAAAGGACTATTTTGTTAAAGCTGGTTTTAAAATATTAGCAGAAACAGAAAATCAGCTGTTACTTAGTAAAATGTTATAAGTTTGAAGGTATCTTATATAATCTCATTGAGGATTTTTTGTTTAAAATCGAACTCTTTAAACCATCCCATCTACAATAATACTTTGTAAATTTATTACTTTTAATCAATTTATAAATAAACATTCTAAATAAAATTCTTATTAAAATCGGAGTAAAATAAATTAGTGACAAGAATTTTCCATAATGTTTATCAAAATAGTAATATTTTGACCATATAAAGTGCCATGTATAAAGATTTTCTAATTTTTTTACATCATTCGGATTACTAGTTTTAACTGCTTTACCTTTTTCGTGCTTAACTTTGACTATATTTAATTGATATGCTTGATAACCATTGTTGCTAGCTCTTTTGTTATAGTCTGTCTCTTCCCAATATAGAAAAATATTTTTATCAAAACCTTTATTTTTATTAAATATTTTTTTGTTAAAAAACATTGTTGATCCATGAACATTATGAATCTCTTTTATTTTATATTTTAAACTTGTTTGAAAATGACCGCTTTTTGAAGCATTAAGAAAGTGGGGGCCAATAACTGAAAATTTGTCTTTTATTTTTTTTGCATATTTATAGAATTTTATTAAAGAGCTTTTTTTAATACCTGTTACATCAGGTTGTACAACTAAAAAGTAAGGTGTTTTAATTTTTTTGGCGGCAAAATTTATTGAAGATCCATATCCATCATTTTTTTTAAAATAAATTTTTATATTCTTTTTATGTCTAAATATTTTTTTTAAAGAGTAATCTCTAGAATTATCAATAATAAAAATATTTGTTTCATTCGGTATTTTTTGTACAAATTTTTTTAGTTTAAATGAACTATTATAACAAACTAAAACTATCGAGATTTCATTTAATATTTTACTCATATTTTGATCTTACTTAAGGCATTGTTTTTGAATAAATTAGCTTCTTTGATATACCTTCTAACCATCTCTGAAGATTTATGGCCTGTCATTGCCATTATGCTCCTTTCTTCAGCCCCAGACTCAGCGGCAGAAGTTGCAAAACCAGATCTTAAACTATGTCCAGAATAGTTTTTGCTATCAATTCCAGCTATGTTTAAATAATCTTTAATTATTAAAGCCACTGTTTGATCTGTTAGTCTATAATTTGTCAATTTTGATCCTTTTGTGAATCTTCTAAATAATGGTCCTTTTGATATTTTTGATATATTTAGCCATCTTTTTAAAATTACAACTGGGCAATAAACACTTTCCTCAAAGTAGGGTAGAGCTTTTATAGAACCTTCTCCGAATTGGTCGGTTTTAGACTTTTTTATTGTAATTTTAAGCCCCTCATGAACAAAATCAAGATCTTCATAGTCCAGTGAGACTATTTCGTTTCTTCTAAAGCCTCCCGAAAATCCTATTAATATTATTGATTTATCTCTTAATTTTTTTATATCTTGAATATTTTGTTCATCAATAGCTTTAAGTATTTTTTTTAACTCATTGATTAATATAGGTTTTTTTCCTTTCTGTACTGTCCCTTTTCTTCGTTTTATACCCATTAAATTTTCAACAATTACTGGATGCTTAGTATCTAAATAATGACCTTTCATCTTATGGATCACTCCAATGGATACTAATCTACGCCTAATTGTGCTTAATTTTACTTCCTTTGTAGAAAGATGTGTTAAATACAAAGATACTATTTTTGGATCGGTGGGCAGGTTTTTAAATCCATTCTGCACACAGAATAATCCAAAGTCTTTGAAATCAGATTTGTACGCTCTTACAGTATTGCTAGCCTTAGAGTTCTGTAAATTTTTTAATGTTTCTTCTTTTAAAGCTTTAATGTCAGTTACTAGATCTTTCATAATTTTCTATATATTACTATTGATAACCATTAATTATCGTTAGTAATATAATAGATGATTTCTAGTGTCAAGTGTTTAAATTAAGAGCATGTTTGAGAGTCGAAAAAGATTACTTTTGGATCGTGGACCGAGCTGGCCCGATTACGACAAGGCAGAGCCGTTCATGATAAGGTACTATTTGCTTTTTCGTAAAAGACCTAAGTGGTTCCCATTCAATATACTGCTTCATAAGATCTTAAAGAGTGATCTAGGTGATTTGCATGATCATTATTGGTCTTACATAACGATTATCCTCAAAGGTGGATACTGGGAAACCAATGAAAATGGCACTTTCTGGAGAGGTCCAGGCTATATAGGCTTTAGAAAGGCCTCAGATAGGCATAGTTTGAAGATTCCTAAAGATAAACCTGCTTGGACACTGCTATTAGCAGGGCCAAATAAGGGTTCTAAACAGTTTGCAAAATACTCTAAATGAAGCTAAATCACCCGTTAAATAAGGGTTTTAGAGGTACGAAATTTCAAAAAAAGGTATGGAATTACCTTATAACTATCAAAAAAGGTTCTGTAAAAACCTATAAACAAGTAGCTATAGCTATAAATAGACCTAAATCAGCAAGAGCTGTTGCAAATGCAGTGGGAAAAAACCCCTTACCTCCAAAAATACCTTGTCATAGAGTAATAAGATCAGACGGTTCCATAGGAGGATATTCAGGTAAAGGTGGTATTAAAACTAAGAAAAAACTACTAAAAAATGAAGGTATAATCGTCTAGAATTGTTATTTGACGTGCGTTTTAGTCGATTTACCCTACTACATTTACTATTTTCTTTGATTCACCGGTTAGTTGTACTTCGTATTAAAGAATTCAAAAAAATAGCTACTCTATGGCCGTTTAAACGGCATATTCCAGTATTGCAAAGCTACTAGAAATATTGGTATTTGTGGGTTTTAAGTCCACCAAAAATGTTGCTATTATTAACTTTTTTACCCCCCTTATTTATAATTTGTTTTTATATATGCCAATTTTATAATTTCATGCCTCATTATTTTTTTTTTTAATTCAAATTAGTCTCTAAATTAGCATTATTTATCAACGTTTATTTCACTTTTGTCCTTAATAAGTAAATGTTATTGACTTATATAATAATAAATTACATTAATAAAGATATGTAAGTAATTGTATTTATTGGAAATATTTTAAACTATAAAAAACAACTATAGGGACTGTAATTAATGACATGACTGTTGAAGTTACAATAACACTTGCAACACTATCGACGACTTTTTTATCTGAATACATCGAACCAACTAAATAAGTTAAAACTGCACTAGGCATTGCTGATTGAATTAATAAAACTCCAGCAGCAAATCCGTCTAAATCTAAATATTTTATTAAACTAAAACCTATAATAGGACCTATTATAACTCTAACGGCTCCTAAAATTGAAGCCTTAGTCCAAGAAACTACTTCAAATCTAGATAAGGCAATTCCTAGAGACATCAAAACTAAAAAGATAGTTGTATACGTCAAAAGAAAAGTGGTATTTTCAATGTACCCTGGAACATCCCATCTAAAGTACAAAAAGATAATAGATGCCAAAATAGCATAAATTGGAACATTTTTAATGAGAATTTCTAGTGAAAAACTTTTTTTAGCTAGAAGAACTCCCAATGTAAAATGAAGAAGTATTATCACTGAGGCAATAGCTGAAGCAATTCCCAGCCCAGCTGTTCCGTAAGCAAATAGACATATTGGAACACCCATGTTTCCAGTGTTAGGCAATATTAAAGGTGGCAATTCACTAATGACGTCTTTTTTAAGTATAAAAAGAAAAAACAATCCTACTAAAGAAAAACCTCCAATTATGATCAAGGCATAAATAAAATATTCAATAAATATATCTAGTGTTATTCCGGTAGTAGTAATTGTGTAAAAAATCATTGCTGGTGTCCCAATATTACCAGCAAAATTTGTTATAAATGTTGTATCAAAATTTGAATCTTTTTTTCCAAGATAATATCCAACTCCTATAACAAAAAAAACAGGGAATAATACATCGATAAGTTTGAGATAGAGCTCCATTAAGCTCTTACATCAGATTTTCTTGGTTTCCTCAACTTCTTTTTAAAATTTATAGCAGTCTCAAATTCCATAAGACGTCTATAAATAGATCTTAGTTCTGTAATTCTGGTCCAATTATATAAAAATACAGAAAAAGCATCTTTTACTTCGCCAAAAGCATTAACTACTTGCATCATAATACCAAGCGTAAAGGCGGCTGTAAATAAACCTGGAGCCATAATCAAAAAAGGCACTATAACAAATAACTGTCGATACCATATCGCCCAAAGATCGAAATATCCATAGTGTAAAAATAGTTTATGATAATTATATTTTATCCCTGTAAATAGTTGTAAAATTGTAGGAGCTTGAACATAATTCTTTCTATCGTCTTCTCCGTAAACTAATTCTTTTCTAAAAGCTGCTTCGACTTTTTGATTGTTATATTCTAATCCTGGAAGCTTAATTCCAACAAACCAGCTAATTAAAATACCTCCAATACTTAAGACTAAAGCAACCCAAACTAATGAACCTGAAACATTATTCAGAAAAGAAACAGTTACGTTAGATGATAATACCCATAATATAGGTATAAATGCAATTAATGTCATTATTGCTTTAACCACTTGTAATCCAATTGACTCGACTATTTTTGCAAATGCCATACAATCTTCTTGTATTCTTTGAGAAGAACCCTCTACTTTTGCCTCTGTAGCTCTCCAATAGGGCATATAAGAAAAAGTCATTGCTTCACGCCATCTAAAGGCCCAGAGTCTTGTAAACCAATTTGTAAAGGCAAATAACGTTACGTAAGGTAAAGCTATATAAAGAAACTTTTTAATAGAATCCCAAAATTCTGAAATATTTCTTTTTTCTGCAGTTTGAAGAATATCGTAAAAATCCTTATACCAACTATTAAATAGTACATCCAAATAAGTCTGGCTTACTAATAAAAGTAAAATAAAAAAACCACCACCGTAAGACCAATAAAACCACTTTTTATCATTAAAAAAACTACGCCACATAATTAATCTTTAAGAAAGTTGTCTGCATATGATTTGATTACAAATTCTTTTTTTTTGGGTTCTATAACAGAATAAGAAATATCATTTGATTTAGCATATTGAATCGCTTTTTCTTTAGATGAAAATTTCAAAATTACTTCGTCAAGAGTATCTGTGGAACTTTCCCAACCCATTAAAGGATTAATTGAGGTATCTTTAGTTGTAAATTCTAAAACCCATTTTTTAAGCTTGCCCCTACCCGACTGCATGGCTGTTTTAGTTGGTATATATATTTTTGCTTTTTTCATATTTATAAAATAGGTAAATTACAAATTTCTCCAGAAATAGAATTATTATTCAATTTAATTTTAAATTTTTGTGATACTTTACAAAAATCTTTTTTTACCATAGCAATACCAACTACTTTATCAAATTTTGGTGAATAAGCTGCTGATCTAAGTTGACCTATCTCATAATTTTCTAAATCTAGTAATGGAATACCTTGGGATACATCAATAAATTTAGAGTTAATTTTTACTCCCATTATTTTTTTTTTAATTCCTTCATTTTTTATTTTTTTTAAATTTTCTTTTCCTAAGAAAACTATATCAGAATTTAAATCCACATATTTATCAAATCCACATTCAAAAGGATTATCGAAAATATCCATATCACTTCCATATGACAATAATCCTCCTTCTATTCTCTCAGGATGATTAGGTGTGCCTGGTTTTAAATTAAAATCTTTACCGATCTCAAAAAAATAGTCATATAGTTTTAAGGCACCTTTTATATCATCTGTATGAATCTCAAAGCCTCCTTGTTTAGAAAATCCTGATCTAGAAATTAGATATTTTTTTTTATTAAAATTGAAATAATCAAATTTAAAAAATTTTAAATTATTAATTTCTTTTCCAAATATTTTTTCCATTATTTTTCCAGATTTAGGACCTTGTACAGCTAAGGTGTCAACTTTTGCTTCAAATATATTAACTTTAAAATTCTTAACTGATGCAATTCCTTTTGCAAATAACAATACGTCGGAGTCAGCTATGCAAATTCTCCATCTATTTTCCTCAAGTTTGTAAATTAAGGGATCATTTATTAATCCACCATCAGAATCAACTAAGGGAGCATAATAGCAGCTTCCTATTTTGGATTTAGACAAATTTCTACACGTCATTAGTTGGACTAACTCTGAAGAATCTTTTCCAATAACCTCAATCTCTCTTTGTACTGATACATCCCAAATTTGAACATGATTTTTTAAATGATTATATTCTTCTTCTGGTTTTGAAAAAGTTGTTGGTAACAACATATGATTATACACAGTAAAACTTTTTACTCCTTGTTTTTCTAACCTTGAGGTAAAAGGAGTGCCTCTTAATCTTCGCGATCTAGTTATAAAAGTTTTCATTTTTTCAAAAATTCAACAATTTTTTCCCTCATCTCAAAAGCCTTCTCTAGTATTATCATATGACCGCAATCTTTTATTACGTGTACTTTTGACCCAGGTAGTAATCCTGAAAATTTTTTTCCTTTTTCAAGTTTGATCATTTTATCTGATTCTCCAAATATAAAAAATGTTGGACATTTGATTTTTTTTACGGCATTAAGTCCATTTTTATAGTTATTACACGCTTTTAAATCTACTGATAAAACTTCTATTACTTCTCTAGACGAATTTAATATTTTTTGAAGTGGATTTCCTCCAATAAACTGTTTCGAATTACCGTAACCCCATTTCATCATCAAATTTAAGGACTCCATGTCTCCAGAGTGTGCTAAATTAATCAAACTTTCATTTACTGGAATTTCGTAAGACCCTGCAATAAATATTATATTCTTTATTTTTTCAGGAAACTTGTTTGCATATTCTAAAGCAACTAAACAACCTTGAGAATGACCTGCTAAAGTTAAATTATTTATGCCAATTTTTATAATTACTTTTTCTAACCATTCTGCCATTTCTTCAATTGTTTTTAAGCTATCTCCCTCAGAATTGCCATGTCCAGGAAAATCTAAAGTGAATACATTATAGTTTTGGTCTGACAAAAATTGAGTTGTTAGAGACCAGACCACATGTGATTGACCACTTCCATGTAGTAGTATTATTGAGTGTTTTTTTGGATCAAAGTTTTTTCCAGTATCAACTGAGAAAACTTCATTATTATCAATTAAAAAATTCAATATTGATCCTCATCTATAAATATATTGATTGTTATTTGTCTTGCCAATTGGGTTTACGTTTTTCAATGAAAGCGTCTATTCCTTCTTCAGCGTCAAGTTGTAACATATTTTTCACCATAACACTTGAAGCATAATCATATGCTTCTGATAAACTCATATCAATTTGCTTGTAAAATGCTTCTTTGCCAATCTTTAAAGTCATAGCTGATTTCTTTGATATTTTTTTAGCTATTACTAATGTTTCTTTTTTTAACAAAGAATTCTCGATGGATTTATTGATTAAACCAATTTTTTCAGCTTTGTCTGCAGATATCAAATCGCCAGTTAAAAGCATTTCCATTGATTCTTTGTTAGATATATTTCTTGATACAGCTACCATTGGAGTCGAACAAAATAAACCAATATTCACACCCGGTGTAGCAAATGTAGCAGCTTTACTTGCGTAGGCTAGGTCGCAACTAGCAACTAATTGACACCCTGCAGCAGTGGCAGTGCCATTAACTTCTGCAATTACAGGCTTTGGACTGTTTACGATTGTTTGCATTAACTTAGAGCATTTGTTCATCACAGTTTTAAAGTAATCTCTTCCTTTATCAGGATCTTGACGTCGATGTGTTAATTCTTTTAAATCATGTCCGGCTGAAAATGTTGGGCCTTCAGCAGAAATAATGACTACTCTTATTTTTTTATTACTGATAGATTCGTCTAAGGCTGTTTTAATTTTTGACATCATTTCTTCAGATAACGCATTATGATTATGTTGATTATTAAGAGTTAGGCGTAAAATTCCATCTTGATCTATTGTAGTTTTTAAAATTTCATTATTTCTTGCAATATTCATAAAAAATCAACTAATTAAAACTTTTACCTCATCTGATAAAGAATTTGCAATGAAGCAGTATCGGTGAGCTCTATCTTGAACTTTTTTCATTTCATTTGCATCGACAGTAAATTTATTAGAAAATTCAATTCTAGGATTTAATTCTAACTTGGTCACTGACATTTGTCCTTTTGAATTTTTACCTAAAGTGGCTATCGCTTTATCTTTATAGCTAATTACTGGCCACTTCATTTTTGCAGCTAAAGCTAAAAAAGTCATCATATGACAACTACTTAATGAGGCTGCTAAAGTTTGTTCTGGGTTACTATTTATGGCATTTCCTCGCCAATCTGGTGCTGAGTCAGCAGTAATTTTAATTTTAGGTGTAAAAGTAATTTCATGAACATTAGAATAATTTTCGGGAGTCATTTTACCATCACCTAATTTCCATGTTAAACCTATCGATATTTCTGACATATAATTAATTTAAATTTTTTGCTTTTTTTCTTAGTTCAAACTTCTGAATTTTTCCTGTTGAAGTTTTTGGAAGATCACAAAATTCAACTTTTTTTGGTATTTTAAATCCTGCCAATGTCTCTTTACAAAAATCAATAAGTTCTTTTTCGGTTACAGGTTTATCTTTCACCATTTCTATAAATGCACATGGTACTTCACCCCACTTTTCATCTGGTTTAGCTACTACA
The DNA here is from genome assembly GCA_902569785.1 of uncultured Pelagibacteraceae bacterium. Classification (GTDB taxonomy): domain Bacteria; phylum Pseudomonadota; class Alphaproteobacteria; order Pelagibacterales; family Pelagibacteraceae; genus Pelagilacustribacter. The sequence continues at coordinate 163,685 of CACFVO010000002.1, read as the reverse complement.
GCTGCAATAGATACAGAAGGATGTTTTGAAAGAGTATTTTCAATTTCTATTGAGGATATATTTTCCCCTCCAGATATTATTATGTCTTTTGATCTATCTTGTATTTTAACATAACCGTCGGGATGCATAACAGCTAAATCTCCAGTATGAAACCAACCGCCGCTCATAGCTTTTTCTGTTGCATCTTTATCTTTGAAATAACCTTTCATTACTATATTCCCTCTTATCATTATCTCACCAATTGTTTTTCCGTCTCTTGGAACTTCTTTCATAGATTTAGGGTCCATAATAGCTACCCCTTCTGTATTAGGATATCTAACACCTTGACGAGCTTTGATCTCATTTTGTTTTTCTTCATTAAGTTTGTTCCAAGACTCATTCCACGCACATTGTGTAACATGACCATATGTTTCAGTTAATCCATAAACATGCATTACTTCAAAACCAAGACTTTTCATCTTTTTAAAAATTATACTTGGTGGAGGTGCTCCAGCTGTTAAAACAAAAACTTTGTGTTTTAATTTTTTTCTTTCTTCTTCAGGTGCGCCTGTTATCATATTTAAAACTATTGGTGCCCCACCAAAATGTGTTATTTCATATTTCTCTATTAATTCAAAAATTTTTTTAATATCTATATTTCTCAAACAAATTGTACGTCCTATTAACATAGGAACAGTCCAAGGGTATCCCCAACCATTACAGTGAAACATTGGTACAATAGTTAAAAAATTTAGTCTATTAGGCATGTTCCATGCGGCAGCACTTCCTGTCGACATTAAGTAAGATCCCCTATGATGATATACAACACCTTTAGGGTTTCCCGTTGTTCCAGAAGTATAGCTTAAAGATAGTGCTTGCCATTCATCATCAGGCATTTTCCAATCATAATTTTCATCACCAGTATTTAAAAATTTTTCATATTCTAAATCCCCTATTTTTTCTAATTTAGATTGATCAGCAAATTTGTCATTTATATCTATGATAGTAATTTTTCTTTTTATAGAATTTAATGCTTTTTTAACTTCGACGTGAAGTTGCCGGTCGACTACTAAAACTTTAGCTTCTCCATGATCCAAAATATAAGAAATAGTTTTTGCATCTAATCGAATATTAATAGTATTTAAAACTGCACCAGTCATTGGAACTGAATAATGAGCTTCAAAGATTTCAGGAGTATTGAACGCTAAAAAAGAAACTGTATCACCTTTTTTTATTCCAATTTTTGTTAAAGCACTAGCAAATTTTACACATCTTTTATATACGTCTGTCCAAGTATATTTACGATCTTCATAAATAACAGCTTCATAATTTGGATATATATCTTTTGCTCTTTTTAAAAATGTAAGTGGAGTTAAAGGAACAAAATTAGCTTTATTTTTATCTAAGTTTTTTTCGTATACGCTCATTATTAATGAAATTTAGCTTTCATAATATTATCACTTCCAGCAATAGCAGATTGATAGTGACTATCAACTCTTGGTAATATCTTTTCGAAGAAGTAATTTGCTGTATTAATCTTTTCATAATAAAAATCTTTGTTTTTATTTGAATTTTCTAAGCTAATTTTTGTCATTTTTAACCACGAAAAGCCTAAAGAAACATAACCAAGAACTTTTAAAAAATCATTACAAGCGGCACTTACATCGTCTTTTTTAACTTTTATTTTTTCTTCTAACCATTTCGCAAAATTCAGTAAAATAATTATTTTTTTTTCAAGTATATCAATAAGTTTTTTTAACTCAGGGTTATCATAATTATTTTTAGTTTCATTTCGTATTAAACTAACAAATTTATCTAAAATCTTATTTGTTAAAACTTTTCTAAAAACTAAGTCTATTGCTTGAACTGAATTTGTACCCTCGTAAATAGGTGTAATTCTGTTATCACGATATAATTGTTCAATGCCTTGATCTCTTGTATAACCATATCCGCCAAAAACCTGGATAGCTTCGTTTGTAATTTCCATTCCCATGTCAGAAAAAAATGATTTCACTACAGGTGTCATTAAAGAGACCATTTCATCTGCTTCATTTCTAATTTCTTCGTTAGAATGATTTAAACTTACATCTACTTGTTGAGATAACCAAAAAGCCAAAGATCGTTGACCTTCTATTATTGATTTCATGTTCATCAAACTTCTTCTTATATCTGCATGTTTTATTATTAAATCAGTTTCATTATTTTTGTTATCATTAGATTTTCCTTGTTTTCTCTCTTTTGAATAAGCTAAAGAATTTTGATAAGCGGTTTCTGCTATGCCTAAACCTTGTATACCAACAATAATTCTTTCTAGGTTCATCATGGTAAACATTGAACTTAAGCCCTTATTTTCTTTTCCAATTAAATAACCTTTAGCATTATCAAAATTTAAAACACAAGTTGGTGAACCTTTAATACCCATTTTAGTTTCAATAGACAAAGTGTTAACTCCATTTCTTGAACCTATAGAGCCATTATCATTAACATTAAATTTTGGTACTAAAAATAAACTAATGCCTTTTGTGCCTGCAGGTGCACCAGGTATTTTAGCTAAAACTAAATGAATTATATTTTCTGTTAAATCGTGATCACCGGATGTAATAAATATTTTTTGGCCGGTTAGAGAAAAAGATTCATCTTTATTTTTAACAGCTTTTGTTTTAATTAATCCTAAGTCAGTACCGCATTGTGATTCAGTTAAACACATTGTTCCACTCCATTTACCCTCTACAATTTTAGGAAGGAATCTATCTTTAATTTTTTGATCAGCGTGATGTAGAATACAATTATAAGCGCCAATACTTAATTCACTATATAGTTTAAAAGATAAGCTAGCTGAGGATAACATCTCTTCAAAAAAAGTACTTACAGTTTTTGGCATACCCTGGCCACCATATTTTGGGTCACAAGAAAGTGATGTCCACCCATCAGTTATAAATTTTTTATAAGCTTCTTTGTAGCCCGGAGGAGATCTTACAATACCATTTTCATAGACACATGGACTATCATCTCCAATTTTAGCTAAAGGATGAACGATTTCTTGATTAATTTTAGCCGCTTGATCCAAAATATCTTTTACTAAATCTGAATTAATTTCTTTGAATTTATCTATTTCTTTATAATTTTTATTATCTTTAAGATTATCAAAAAGAAACATCATATCTTCAACTGGTGCATTATAAATAGTCATCTAATTAACTAATGGTTTTCCTGTTTTTAATGTATATGCAATTCTTTCTTGGGTTTTTTTATTTTCAACTAATTTCATAAAACTATTCAATTCTAATTTATACATTTGATCTTCTGTCACTTCTTTATTTAAATCTGTATCTCCACCACTTAAAACATATGCTAATTCCTTACCAACTTCCATACCGTGATCTAGAATCTTTTTATCATTATATAATGCTTCAAGTATTTTGTGCATTTTTTCTCTAACATTTTTACCTGATAGTTTAAATTTACATTCTTTAGAGGGAGACATATCTACGTTTTTATCAAGCAATCTTCTTGCAGCAGGCAACAATTCGTTTCTATTGATTATAACATTATGATTTTCATCTAAAAATAACAAAGGTTTTGCTTCTTGAGGTGAAGATGCAGTTTTAGCATAACCAATTATATCAAATACTTTTAATGGAGCATAATCTAGATCTGTTTTAGACTCATCTGATTGGGACCATCTCCAAAGTAATTCTTTACAACCACCACCAGCAGGAACTAGACCGACAATTGTTTCAACCAAACCCATTACGATATTAGTGTGTGTGACTACATAATTACTTTGTAATAGGACTTCTTCTCCTCCTCCTAAAGCAAGACCTGATGGAGCAGATATTACTGGATGTTTACAATATTTAAGATGTTTACAAGTTTCTTGAAAAAATTTGATGAATTTTTCAACAGATTTTAGATCATTATTCTTTATAAATTCCATAACATAATTAAGGTTAACACCTGCAGAAAATTGCATACTTTCATTTATAATAATTAAAGGTTTATCAGTGGCTTTTTTTAAAGCGTCCATAGAATCTTTGTTCAAGGCATTAGCTTTTGTATTAAATTCAACAATGTTAAAGTCTTTAAATCTAAATATTTCTGCAGATTCATTCTTGTCTAGTTTAATAACTGTTTTTTTAATCTTTCCAAGAGTTTGTAAATCTGTATATTTTTGTCTTTCATCGTAAAAATTTTTTATTTTTTTTTCTTTCAGAGTCTTTAAAAATTTATTGTTATTAATATCTCCAATTTTTAAGAAAAAATTTTGTAATCCTATAGACTCGAGCATTTCAAATGGACCCATAGACCAATTGAACCCCAATCTCAAAGCTTCATCTATGTCATTATATTCATCAGTAATTGCTGGCACTAAAGAGGATGAGTACAAGATGATTTTAGATATTACTGACCATGCATATTTACCATACTTATCATTTCTATTTATTAATTCTAAAAGGTTTATTTTATCAATTTTTAAATCTATCTTCTTTACAGGAAAATACTCATTCTTTTTTAAATCAAGAGCTTCAAGAATTTTTTTATTTTCTAATTTGTTCATTCTGTAGAATCCACCTTTCCCTTTTCTGCCTGTGTATCCTGTCTCAATTAACTTTTTTATAATAGGTAAACCAGAAACAACTTTCTGAAATTCATCTTCTTTTGATAATTCTTTTTGAAAACTTTTAAGAACATCTGACATTAAATCAATCCCTATTAAATCATATAAAGCAAAAACACCGGTCTTAGGTATGCCCATAGGTCTACCAAATATTGAGTCAGCTTCTTCTACTGATAGATCCATATTTACAGCTTCCGTCATTGCTACCTGCATAGCAAAGACTCCAATTCTATTTCCTAAAAAACCAGGTGTATCACCACAAATTATTACACCTTTACCTAACTTTTCTTCACAAAAATTTTTTAAAGAATTTATTTTATTTGAGTCATTTGTATTATCTCTAACTATTTCGAGTAACCCCATATATCTTACAGGATTAAAAAAATGTGTTATACAAAAATCTTTTTTATCTTCTAGAGTAGATTTTTCTGATAAAACTTTTAAAGGAATTGTAGATGTATTAGATGAAACTATTGAATTTTTTTTTCTTATACTAAAAATCTTTTTATAAATATCATGCTTAATATCAATTCGTTCTACAACTGCTTCTATTATCCAATCAGCATCGGAAACATTATCAAAATCATCGGTAATGTTGCCCACCTTCAAACTTTTAATTTTATCTTTTTCAAACAGTAAAGGTGGTCTAGACTTTAAAATTCTTTCCTTTGCTTTTTCAGCGATTTCAGTTTTTAAATCCAATAATACTACGGGTATATCAGCATTACATAAATGGGCAGCGATTCCACTACCCATTGTTCCAGAACCTATAACAACTACTTTGTTAATATTCATAATGAATGGTCGGGGCGGCAGGATTTGAACCTGCGACCCTCTGGTCCCAAACCAGATGCGCTACCAGGCTGCGCTACGCCCCGAACGACTGTTTTTATAGGTTAATTATGCCTTTTTGGCAATTGAAAGATAGTCTCTATAGAAGTAAATAATAGCTATGATCCAACACATTACAAAACCTTTTAAATATTTTTTTAAATTAGAGGCGGCCTCAGGATTAATATTGCTCTTTGCTGCTATTCTGGCTTTAATAATTAGCAATGGTAGTTTAAGTGATTTATATTTTTCAACATTAGATAAATACATTACACTTGGAACTAAAGAATTTGGATTAAAACTAAGCGTCCTTCATTGGATAAATGATGTTTTGATGGCAATATTTTTCTTTTTTGTATCATTAGAAATTAAAAGAGAATTTTTACAAGGTGAACTATCAAACCCAAAACAAGCTTTATTACCTATCATAGGTGCTGTTGGGGGTATGGCTGTGCCTGCCCTTTTTTATATTGTAGTAAATTATTCTGATAGCACCACACTAAATGGTTGGGCTATACCTTCTGCTACAGATATTGCTTTTTCTCTAGGTGTTTTGTCATTATTAGGAAAAAGGGTTCCGGTTTCTTTAAAGGTCTTTTTAACAGCATTGGCTATAATTGATGACTTAGGAGCAATTATTATTATTGCTTTCTTTTATTCTGGGAATATAGAAATAAAATATTTAATTTTAATGTTAGTTTCAGTAATTATTTTAATAGGATTAAATAAATACAAAATTAAAAATTTTTTACCATATTTAATTATCGGTATTTTTTTATGGGATTTTACTCATCAATCTGGGATTCATGCTACTATAGCAGGAGTAATATTAGCACTTACAATTCCTCATGATACGAAAAATAATAAAGAATCGTTGCTATTAAAGTTAGAACACGGGCTCTCTCCATATGTCGCTTTTGGAATAATGCCACTCTTTGCATTCGCTAATGCTGGGGTGTCATTAGAAGGCTTAACATTTGGAAGTCTTTTAAATCCAGTTCCTCTAGGTATTGTGCTGGGTTTATTTTTTGGAAAACAAATTGGAGTTTTTTTACTTTCTTATGTTGCAGTAAAACTAAAATTAGCAGACAAGCCTAATAATTCAACTTGGCCAGCATTTTATGCTGTATCAATACTTACAGGAATAGGATTTACAATGAGTTTATTTGTTGGAAATTTGGCTTTTGCAAACGACCTTCAATACATGGATGGTGTAAAAATTGGTGTTTTAACAGGATCTTTACTTTCTACTCTTTTTGGATATTTTTTATTATTATTTTTTAGTAAAAAATGATTGATACTAAAATTATTAAAATAGCTTCAAATACGAAATATGCAGGTCTAAAAAATCATTGTACGCATAAATCCTCTCTAAAAAATTCTTTATGTGGAGATTTTATTAAAGTTGAATTTATAGCTAGTAAATCAAAAATAAAATCAATGAGATATGAAACTGAGTCATGTATACTGTGTGAAGCATCTGCTAGTTTGCTTGCAAATAAAATTAAAAATTTTCACCTAAAAGATCTTAAAAAAGATTTACTTGCTATTAAAGAAATAAAAAAAAATAATGATTTAAATATTTCTTTAAAATTTAAAGAATTAAAACAGCTATTAAACAAAAAAACTGTAAAACGTATAAATTGTGTCATATTGCCCATGGAAGCTTTATTAAAAGCATTTAAAATAAATTTATGAAAAAAATTTTGATTATTTGTTTACTTATGTTTGGAATAATAGAAAATACATCAGCTAGCTACTCGAAATTAGCTTACGATTTTGAATTTAATAGCATAGATGGAGATAAGATAATATTAAGTGATTTTAAAAATAAGGTGCTGGTGGTCGTTAATGTAGCAAGTAGATGTGGCTATACTCCACAATATGAAGATTTACAAACACTTTGGTCAAATTATAAAGATAAAAACTTAATTGTAATTGGAGTTCCAACGAATAACTTTAAACAAGAACCAGGAACTAACAAAGAAATTAAAGATTTCTGTGAGACAAATTTTGGAATAAATTTTCCTATGACAGAAAAAATTGATGTTATAGGTAGCAACGCACATCCTTTTTATAAATGGGCAAAAAAAAATCATGGAATAAGTGCTATACCTAAATGGAATTTTCATAAAATTGTGATTGGAAAAAATGGAAAAGTAGTTGATACTTTTGCATCATTTACTAAACCAACTTCAAAAAAATTTTTAAATCTTATAGAAAAAGAAATTAAAAATTAAAACTTAATCCATCATAAGCAGGTAATATATTAGAAGGAAGTTTTTTCCTCAGATAACTATAATCCAAATCAGTATGAAGATTTGTTAATATAGCTTTTTTTGGTTTAACAAGTTTAATTAATTCTATAGCGTCATCATAATTAAAATGTGAGGGATGTTTGCTCTTTTTCAAACAATCTATAATCAAGTATTCAAGACCATAGAGATTTTTTAAAGACTCTCTTGGAATTTTGTTGCAATCACTTATATATGCAATCTTTTTAAAAAGGTATCCTGTTGCTTTAATCATTCCATGAATAACATCGAAAGCTTTAATAGATAGGGTTTGATTATTGTTCTTAATATTAAATTTTTTATTTATAATATTAGCTTTCATTATTGGTTGGTACCCATACCTAGGAGTAAAACAAAATGTATATTTGGATTTTAAAGCTTTGATAGTCCTTTTGCTTCCATAAACCGGAATTTTATTTTTATTTTTCCAAAAGAAAGGTCTCATTTCAAATATTCCTGAAGTTTGATCAGCATGTTCGTGAGTATAGATTATAGCGTCTAGTGATTTTATCTTATTTTTTAAAAATTGACTTTTTATGTCAGGAGAGGTGTCAATTAATATAGATAAATTTCCATATTGTATGTGAGCACAGCATCTTGTTCTAATATTTTTAGAATTATTTTTTAGTTTACCTTTATAATTTGTAATCCAGGGTGAACCTAGTGAACTTCCACATCCTAAAATAGTAAATTTATTTTTCAATTTAACTTACCAAATAAATTGAAAAAATTTTTAGTAGTAGAATCTGAAAAATTTTCATAAGAAACATTTTTTAAAGTTGAGAGAAATCTAACTGTATGAGTTATGTAACTAGGTTCGTTAGGTTTGCCTCGTAAAGGTTCAGGAGCTAAATAAGGAGAATCCGTTTCAACCAAGATTCTATCTGAAGGTATTTCCTTAAAAGTTTCTGCCAATTCTTTTGATTTTTTGAATGTAACAACTCCACTCGCTGATATGTATGCACCTAAATCAAGTAATTTGAAAGCAAATTTTTTTGTTCCAGTGAAACAGTGAATTAAAATCTTTAAATCATTCTTTTGCACTGATTCTTTTAAAATTTTTAAGGTTTCTTCTTCTGCAGATCTTGTGTGAACAATCAAAGGTAAATTTGTTTTCTGGGATGCATCAATATGTTCTAAGAAAGACGAAATCTGATCTTTTTTTTCTGAGTGATTATAATAAAAATCTAAACCGCTTTCACCTATTCCAATAATTTTTTTACTTTTTCTAACATTATCAATTATATGGTTTGATCTAACATCTTTATGTTTTTTTGCTTCATGGGGATGGATACCATAAGTTCCATAAACAGATTTATATTTTTCTATTATATCTAAGATATTTTTAAAACTTTTGTCTTCTGTTGATATTGTTAATAAATATTCTACTCCATCATTATTAGCTCTTTTAATTGTATCATCTAATGATGAAGACATTGGCTCGTAAGTTAAATGGCAATGAGAATCAATGATCATTTTCAATTTTGTTAAATAAAATTTTTAACTCTTTTAATTCTTTATCATGGTCGAAACATTCCAAATTGTTGATTTGTTTGATTGATATATTTTCTTTTTTAATATTCATTGTTTTTAACACTTTATTAGTTGCTTCAGGAATTATTGAATTTAATAGAATGCTTATATTTTTTATTTGTTCACAAATTGTGAATAATATAACTTTCATCCTTGTTGGATCTTTTTTTTTAACTGACCAAGGTTCTAAATCATTAAAATATTTATTAGCATCAAATGAATAATTAACAACTAGTTTTATAAATTCATTCAAGTTTTGTTTGTTCATTAATTCTATTAAATTGGGAATATTGTTTTTTAATTGATTTAATAATTTTTTATCTACGTCAGTAAAATTTTTAGCATCAGGAATTTTATTTGAACAATTTTTTTTAATGAATGAAAAAACTCTTTGACATAGATTTCCATAGTTGTTTGCTAAATCATTGTTAATACAATTTTTAAGATTATTCATAGAAATACTGCCATCATTTCCTAAAGAAACTTCTTTAACCAAATAATATCTTAATTGATCTATTCCATAATTATTAACGATTTCGATTGGATCTAAAATATTTCCTAGAGACTTAGACATCTTTTTGTCATCAGAAAGAATCCATCCGTGGCCAAAAACTTTTTTTGGGAGAGGAAGTTTTGCAGCTAATAAAAAAGCTGGCCAATATATTGCATGAAATCTTAAGATGTCTTTACCTATAATATGCACATCAGCTGGCCAAAATTCTTTATAATTATTATCTTTTATGTCTGGAAAATTTAATGCACTTATATAATTAGTAAGTGCATCTAGCCAAACATAAATTACGTGTTTCTTGTTTTTGGGAACGGGCACTCCCCAAGAAAAGGATGTACGACTCACTGACAAATCTTTTAAACCTTTTTCAACAAAATTAATTACTTCATTTCTTCTAGATAGTGGTAATATAAAGTCCTTATTATCTTTATAATGCTTTAATAATTTCCCTGACCAAGATGATAATTTAAAAAAATACGACTCTTCTTCTACCCAGTCAACGGAGGAGCCTGAAACACTTGAAATTTTTTTTCCATTAAATTCTTCTATTTCATCTTCATCGTAGTAAGCTTCATCTGAAACCGAATACCATCCAGTGTATTTGTCTAAATATATATCTCCCGACTCAACTAATCTATTCCACATTTCTTCTACCGATTTATAATGTCTTTTTTCAGTAGTTCTAATAAAATCATTGTTGGATAAATTTAAGATCTTAGTTAAATCTTTAAATTTTCTAGATAATTCATCACAAAAAACTTTAGGATCTTTTTTATTTTTTTCTGCCTCTCTCTGAATTTTAAGACCATGCTCATCAGTTCCTGTTAAGAATAAAACATTATAACCCTCTAACCTTTTAAATCTTGCAAAAATATCAGCTATTATACTTGAGTAAGCATGTCCCATATGAGGTTTACCAGAAGGATAGTATATTGGTGTTGTAATATAAAAATTTTTATCCATTTAATAATTTATTGTTTATAGCATTAATTACAGAATTTTGATTTAAATTGTAAGTTATAAATTTATTTATATTATTAACTACGAAAGACTTATTTTCAATAATTTTTTCAATATTATGAATTTTTTTTTTTTGAAGATCATAAAAATAATTATCTGTTAAAAATAAAATTACATTTATTAAATTTATATTTTTATTTTTTTTATATAAATTAAGTAATTTTTCTAAATTTTCTTCAAATGCTTCGCTATTATTTATTTTGTTTTCTTCAAATATCTTATTAAATAATAAAAAATTTCCTGGTGTTATATTAGAAGAATTGTAATCAATAAAAACCTCTAAATTTTTTTTTTTAATTAGAGATTCGATTATCTTAATTCTTATTTCATTTGTTAGTAATAATTTTATTTCTAAAGATCTCGAATAAATAGTTTCGATCAAAGGTTTGGTTTTACTATTTATTAAAATAAAATAATTATTTGTTAAGGGTTCTTCGATAATCTTTAAAAGTGCATTTAAACTATTGATATTAAAAAGTTCGATATCATCCAAAATAATAAATCTTTCTTTTTTATACATAGTTCTCTTAAGTATTTTTGATTTCAAATCACGTATGTCTTCAATTTTAATATTTTTAAAATTATCACCTGAAAGATAGATAATATTAGAAAAAACATTATTCAAATATTTATTATAAAATTGAGTTTGATTATTAATAGATCTATTTTTTAAATCGTAATTATCTTTATCATAAATATAACTTAAAAAATGGTTGATGAGAGTAAATTTTCCAATACCCTTTTTTCCACTAATCATTAAAACTCTAGGTAGTTTGTTTGAATCATATAATTTTATCAGAAAATCTAATTTATTACCTAGTTCAAAGAGAACTAAAGAATTTTTTGGATCATTGTGTTCATTTATACTCATTTAATTTTAAGATAGTTACAAACTATTTTAAATATTTTTTTTTCTAATTTTGAATCATTTGAAGAGGAGTCTAATATAAAATAATTTTTTTTATTTTTGGCAATCTTTAAAAATGATTTTTGGGCTTTTGTATAAAATGATTGATGAAAATTATCATATCTATTTTTTGTTCTTCTTTTTTTTAACCTTAATTTTGAAGCTTTTGAAGAAACTTTTAAAATAAAAGTTATATTAGGTTTAATTCCTTGTAAAATAAATTTATGTATATTGTTAATGAAATATCTATTAACTTTTTTCCCATATACCTGATAAGCTAATGTTGAATCTACAAATCTATCACAGATAACAACTCTTTTTTTTTTAAGAGCAGGTTTAATTTTATTTTTTACATGTTCATTTCTTGCCGCTAAATATAATAATGTATCAGTATATTTATCAAATTTTTCATTATTTCCTTTATTGAAATAATCTTTAAGAATTAATCTCCTTATAGACTCAGCGCTCCTTGTTCCACCTGGTTCTCTTGTAAGAAGTGAGTTTACTCCTTTTTTTTTTAAATTTTTTTTAAGTTTTTGACTCTGATAGGATTTACCACAACCTTCAACACCCTCAAAGATTATAAAAAAAGGCTTTTTTTTATACATCTCCCCAAATCAAAAAGTTTATAGACGTTATTAAACTTTTAAAAAAATTAACTTTTGGGATTTTTTCAGAAGCATATAGTGGCAAAGTCTTAATAACATCATCTTTATTTAAAATTATCAAATTTGCAATTTTTTCATCTTTATGAATTGGTGCCTCAATAGGACCGTCATATTTTAAATAGACTTTTAAATGTCGAATGTCTTTTTTATCAAGTGTTATATAATAATCTTCTTTACTGATTGCTTTGATTTTATTTTTCTTGCCAAGCCAAGTATCTAATTCAAATAATGTCTCTCCACTTTTAGAAATTTCATAAGTATTTGTGTTTCTAAAAGCCCAGTTTAACAATTTTAATGATTGAGAGCTTCTTAAATTTTTTGTAGGAAATCCGGATCCAACTGCAATCACTCTTCTTTTATCTTTTTGCATTGAGCTAGCTAAAGAATATTTTTCTACAGCTAAGTAACCTGTCTTAATACCATCTACTCCAACTTTCTTATATAGCAAAGGGTTTCTATTACCTTGTTTAATTGGATCGCCTCCAGTTCTATCCCAAGTAAAATTTTTTTCAGCATACCACTTGTAAAATTCAGGATAATTTGCAATTAGATATTTCGACATTAAAGCAATATCTCTTACAGTGGAATAATTATCTGGATCATTAATTCCAGATGAATTTGAAAAATTAGTAGATGACATGCCTATTTCAGCAGCTTTTTCATTCATCATTTCTGCAAAAATTTCCTCAGAACCAGCGATACCTTCAGCTAGAGCAACACATGCATCATTACCTGAAGCAACTATTATTCCCTTTAACAAATTTTCTACGGAAACTTCATCGTTTACCATAATGAACATTGAGGAATATCCGCTTTCAGATAATCTCCAAGCATTTTCTGAAACAAGGAATTTGTCATCTAAAGAAAGCTTATTTTTTTTAATTAAATCAAAAGCAATAATAGTAGTCATAATCTTTGTCATAGAAGCAGGATATATTTGAATATCTGGTTCATATTCATATAAAATTTTATCTGAATGATAATCCACGACTATTGCAGTTCTTGCATTTGCTATAGACTCCGCTGAAGCAAAAGAAGAAAGATTAAAAAAAACTAAAAGTAATATAGTTATAAATTTATTCATTAATACTTATATCCAATTCTTCAAAACCAAAATTTTTAAGTTGAATGTAATCATTTTTCATTAAATTAATAGAGTTATAAGGCCCTGATAAAAGAGTTATTTTATTTGATTTTTTCGAATTAATATACAATTTTTTAGTATTAAAATTTATCAATTCTTGAGTGATTCTTTTTTTTAAAAGATTTGCTGAATTCTTAGAGTAAAACTCTGCTATTATTATATAAAATTCATCTTTGATAACTTTATTTTTGTCTTTCTGTTTTTTAGAAATATTATTAATTGTAACAGTTTCTACCGGTGCATTACTATGTATTTTTTCTTCTTCTTTAAAAATTTTGGTTTTCTCGGCAACAAAAGATTTGTTTTTTTTAACTTCAATAATTTCTACAATGGGTAGATTTATTTCAAGATTAATTTCTTCTGCTACAGGCTTCGTTATCAATATTTTATAAAAATCAGGATATTCAAATCTTTTACTATTTTTTAAAATTATAGAGTCATTAGTTTTAATGTTTGTAATTTTAATTAAAGAACCTGGTCTGATTTTATTGTGTGCAATTTGAAGAGAATTATTATCTAGTTTTTTTTTAATAATCTTATCTATAAAATCTTGTTCATTATAAATATAAGCAAATCCTTTTGAAATGTAAGATTTATTTGGTTTTAAATTGCTATAATTTTGAGCACACGAAGTTAATAAAAAAATCAATATAATTAATTTATATTTCATTTTTAAATTTATCTTTCAATGTGCAAACTGCAAGAGCAAATCTTAATGATCTGTTCCATTTTAAAACTTTTTCATAATTGTTAAAAACTAAATATGCAGGTGTATAAGTATTAGATCCGGGTATTATATCCTTATCAGGTGTAATAATTGCTGATAATAAATTATCACTAATTTTTAATTTATCAGGATTTTGAATATATCTTTTAAAAAATTTAACTTTTTTTTTATTCTTAATTTGTTTAGCGGATGAATTTAGATATTTTTCAGGAATATCACTTTTTAAACTAATTTTTATATAACAAGGTGTATTTTTTTTCCATCCAATTTTATTTAGATAGTTTGCAGCCGAAGCAAAAGAGTCTTCTATATTTTTTAATTCTATAGTCTTATTATTGTTATAATCAATTGCATAATTTTTGATTGTTCTAGGCATAAATTGAAAATTCCCAAATGCTCCAGCCCAAGATCCAAATAATATATCTTTTTTAATAATATTACTGTCTATAAGTTTTAACAAAATTAACAATTCTTTTGTAAAAAACTCACTTCGCCTTTTATCAAAGCTTAAGGTAGCTAATGAAGAAACGATATCCATTTTGCCTAAATAATTACCAAAATTAGTTTCTATCCCCATAAGAGCTAATAGTAATTCTTTTTCTACTAAAAAAGTGTTATCTATTTTATCTATAATTAATTTTTCTTTTTTATATAAAGCTAAACCTTTTTTTACCTTTTTAGAACTCGTTCTTTTTTTTATGTATGTAAAAGTATCCTCGTAGAATTCAGGTTGAAATCTATCATATTCAATAACTTTAGGTAAAAATTTAGCATTAGACATAACATCATCAACAACATTTTTGGAAATACCAGAGTTAATTGCTTTTTTTTTAAAATTATCTATCCATAAGTTAAACTCAAGATTATTAGCTGATAATGAAGAAGAAGATAAAACTATTAAAAACAATAAAGAATTAATAGTTATTAAGTTTTTTAGCATTTTTTTGAATATCATAAATGATGAATATTAACTAGTATTTGAAATAATCTACATGAATATTGTTATTTAACTACTTTGATAGTAATAAAGATAGTCAATTTTGTTTTAGGAGAGGTGGCTGAGCGGTTGAAAGCACTAGTCTTGAAAACTAGCAACGGGGCAACTCGTTCGTGGGTTCGAATCCCACCCTCTCCGCCATTAAACTGAATGATTTTTAAATAATTTCGAAATTTTGTTTTTATCTATATTTTTTTTTACAATACCATAATTGTAATAATCTAAAATTACATTATCTTCAAAATCCAAAAATTTGTCCAGTTCACTAAGTTGTATTTTATCAAAATCATTAATATATTTTTTTACAAATTTACTTAAAAGTGTGTCCATTTCTTTGGTTCCTCTATAAGTTGATCTGTATATTAATTTTTTCTTAAATATTTCTAATTCATTCATAACGAGAATATATTATACATAAATTAATGAATTTATTAAAAAAAAATATCATTTTTAGTGATGTAAGCAAATTAAAGGGTGTGGGAAAACAATTATCAAAATATTTAAAAAATAGAAAAATAGAGAAAGTAAAAGACATATTGTTAAATTTGCCTTATTCTGAAACAGATAGATCAAAAATAATTAATTTAAACAATTTAGAGATAGGAAAAATTCAAACAATACGAGTCTTAGTTAAAAAGTTAAACTTTCCAAGAATAAGAAATTTACCCAATAAAATCCTTTGCGAAGATAAAACTGGAAAAATAGAGATAGCATATTTCAATAGTAGAGAAGGTTATTTAAGGAAAATTTTTCCAATTAATAAATGGATTATAATAAGTGGAAAAATTACCTTTTTTAATAAAAAATATCAAATAACTAATCCTGATTACGTGACAACTTTAGATAAAGAAAAATATGTAAAGCAAGTTATTCCTAAATACTCTTTAACAAAAGGAATAAATGAAAAGAAATATCGACTTATATCTGAACAAGTCATAAAAGACTTGCCTAATGTTAAAGAATGGTATGAGAAAGATTTTCTAAAAAAAAATAATTTTTTAAGTTGGAAAGAAAATATCATAACTTTACATAAGACTAAAGAAGGTCAAGATAATTTATCGAGATCATACAAAAGATTAGCCTTCGATGAAATCTGTGCAAATTTTTTAGTTTTATCTGAGAATCGAAAAAAAATAAAAAAAAAGAAAAAGAATAAATTTTTTAAATCCTTTTTATCTAGTAAGATATTACAAAATTTGCCGTTCAAATTAACTAAAAGTCAAGAAAAAGTTTTAAATGAAATTAATGAAGATCTTAAATCCGATACTAGAATGTTTAGAGTTATACAAGGCGATGTTGGGTCCGGAAAAACAATTGTTTCATTGCTTGCAATTGCAAATGTTGTAGAAAGCAAACACCAATGTGCTTTAATGGCTCCTACTGAAATTTTAGCTAGACAGCATTTTTATTTAGTCAAAAAAATATTTTTTAATAGAAATATACAAATAGAATTTTTAACAGCTAAAACAGATTTAAGAAAAAGAAAAGAAATATTGAATAATTTAAAAGATGGAAAAATTGATATTATTATAGGAACTCATTCATTGTTTCAAAAAAAAATTGATTATAAAAATTTAGGTTTAGTTATAATAGATGAACAACATAAATTTGGTGTTAAACAAAGATCAGACCTGGCTAATAAAGGAGGGAATAATTGTGATGTTCTTTTAATGTCTGCTACGCCAATACCTAGAACTATGATGATGTCACTATACGGAGATATGGATATTTCAAAAATAATGGAAAAACCAGATAAAAGAAAAAAAATAATTACTTTAAGTAAACCGGAAAAAAAAATAAACGAACTTTGGTCATTTATTAAAAAACAACTAGATTTGGATAATCAAGTATTTTGGGTTTGTCCGTTGATACAAGAATCTGCTTTTTTAGATTATTCTTCAGCTAAAAAAAAATTTGATCTCATTAATAAAAAATTTCCAAATAAAGTTGGTTTAATTCATGGGGGTCTAAATAAAATTGAAAAAGAAAAAGTTCTTAATAAGTTTTTAAAAAAAGAAATTTTTATTTTAGTTTCGACAACAGTAATAGAAGTTGGTATTGATTTTCCTAATGCTAATCTCATTATAATCGAAAATGCTAATAAATTTGGACTTGCACAGTTACATCAACTTAGAGGAAGAGTTGGTAGAGGAAACAAACAAGGAATATGTATTTTATTGTTTAAAGAAGGATTAAGTAAAAATGCAATAAAAAGAATTAAACTTTTAAAAAATTCAGATGATGGTTTTTATATAGCTGAAGAAGACATGAAGTTAAGAGGATTTGGAGATATAATTGGTTACCAACAAAGTGGTGTTAAAAATTTTAAATTTGCCGATCCAGTTATTCATGAAGATTTATTCTTGCTTGCTGAAGAGTATATTAAGAAAAGAAATATTGATGTAAATGAAAGTAAATATACTTTTTTATTAAAATTATTTGATAAAGCTGAAATAATTAATCAAAAAATTGATTAACTTATATTTGAAGTTCCTGCTGAAACAATAAATTTTGAAGCTTGTTCAAATGAAACGTCTAAGTAAATTAACTCTTTTTTAGGAACCATGAGTAAAAAGCCACTAGTGGGATTAGGTGTAGTCGGAAGAAAAACATTCATTAGTTCTTCATTTACTTTAGATGATATAATCCCTGTATTTTCTTTTGTTGCAAATCCTACTGCCCATATACCTTTTCTTGGATATTCTATGAGAACTACACTGCTTTTATTTTTTTGGTTATTTGTAAAACTTTCGGTCATTTGACCTATTGCTGAATAAATAGTTCTTAATATAGGAATTTTTTTTAAGATATTATTTAATAATTCAAAAAATTTTTTTCCTATAAAAGATAGTGATACCCATCCAACTAAAGTAATAATGATTAAAGCGATAAATATTTCTAAACCTGGTATGTCAAATGGCAAATAATTATTTGGATTAATCTCTTTTGGGATTAAATTTGTTGATAATTTAATAATAAACAAAGTTAGGTATAAAGTTATTCCAATAGGTATTAAAACAACCACTCCAGCAATAAAATTATTTCTAAGCCTAGTAAAAATAGATTTATTAATAGAGTTTTTAGGCATTTTTTATGAAGTAGTTTGAAAAAATAATAAATACTATCGTTAAGATAAAAATTGCAATTAATAATTTATTATTTAAAATCATGAGTCTTAAATATGTATAACATAAATAGAAGAAAATTTCTTGGCTTATTTGGATGCACTTGTTGCTCATTAATACTTCCGTCTTGTTCTACAGTACCAATAACTGAAAGAAAACAGCTAACTATAATTCCTGAGTCAAAGATTAATCAGCAAGCTGCTGTTGCATATGAACAATTTAGAAATAAAGCAAAACTAATAAATGAAGGTTCACAACTAAAAGAAATTCGCGAAATAGGAAAAAAAATTGAAATTGCAGTAAGCGCTTTTTTTAATATGGAAAATAAAACTGATCCTACAAAAAATTTTGATTGGGATTATGTTTTAGTCGATAATGATAAAATGGTTAATGCATGGTGTATGCCGGGAGGTAAAATTGCAGTTTATACGGGTTTGTTAAAAATAACTAAAAATACTGACGCATTATCAATTGTTATGGGTCATGAAATAGCTCATGCCGTTGCAAAGCATTCGGTGGAAAGAGCAAGTCAAGCTATGACAATAAATTTAGGGACTACAGTTGCAGATATTTTTTTAGGCGGAGCAATCAATAGAACTCGGAATACAATCGGTCGAAATACAGGTATGGATATATTTCAAATAGGAATATTTAATCCTTTCGGAAGAAAACAAGAAACTGAAGCAGATTATTTAGGGTTAATTTTCTCTTCTTTAGCTGGATACGATATAAGAGAGTCTGTAAAGCTTTGGGAAAGAATGGCAGCAAAAAAAAAAGGTAAAGAACCTCCAGCTTTCTTAAGCACGCATCCCTCAAGCCAAAAAAGAATTGGAAATCTCAAAAACTGGATAAACGAAGTAATTATTAAGTATCCACCAATAAAAGCTTGAATTAACTATTGGTGAGCCCTGATGGACTCGAACCATCGACACCCTCCTTAAAAGGGAGGTGCTCTACCAACTGAGCTAAGGGCCCTTAAAGAAATTCTCTTTTATAGATATATAACAAAAATTTCAAATAATTATTAATTAAAATAATTGATATATTTTTTATAAAAAGTGACAAAAGTGCCATTCTTAATATTTTTTCTAATTTCACTCATAAATTGTTGATAAAAGTAGATGTTATGCAGTGAAATTAACATGGAAGCCATCATTTCATTAGATTTGATTAAATGGTTTAAGTAGCTTTTGGAGTATTTATTCAACCCTCTTAAATCACAATTTGAATCTAATGGTGAGGTGTCTGTTTGATATTTAGAATTTTTTATATTTAATTTTCCCTCCCATGTAAAAGCTAATCCAGTTCTACCTGATCTAGTAGGCAAAACACAGTCAAACATGTCAATTCCTTCATTTACAGCACCTAAAATATCTGAGGGTGTTCCCACTCCCATTAAATACCTAGGTTTATTTTTCGGTAATAAATCTATTGTTTTGTTTAATATTTTAAACATTTCTAATTGGGACTCACCTACTGCAAGACCACCCATCGCATAACCATCAAAGCCTATTTCTATTAATTTACTAATACTTTCTTCACGTAAATCTTTATGTAAGCCACCCTGAGCAATGCCAAATAAAGCTTTTGTTTTGTCTTGACCAAATTCTATTTTGCAACGTTGTGCCCAATGGGATGACACATCTATTGCTTTTGATAAAATTTTTTTATCATCTGTTAATTTCGGACATTCATCTAAAACCATAATTATATCAGAATTTATAGCTTTTTGAACTTGGATGCTTTTTTCTGGACTTAAAATAATTTTTTTGCCATCAATATGAGAATTAAATACTGCTCCAATACTTCTATCTATTTTATTTAACTTTGATAAAGACATAATCTGATAACCACCTGAATCTGTAAGAATTGGTTTATCCCAATTCATGAAACTGTGAAGGCCATTAAATTTATCTAATATTTCTATTCCTGGGCGTAATAACAGATGATAAGTGTTTCCTAAAATAATTTGAGTTCCGGTCTTTAATATATCATCTGTATAAATTCCTTTTACAGCTCCTTGAGTCCCCACAGGCATAAATGCCGGGGTATCTATTTTTCCTTTTGGAGTAGATATTCTTCCCAATCTAGCCTTATCATTTTGAGTTATCAGCTCAAAAGAGAATTCATTATTCTTCATTTAGCTTATTTTGATCTTAGGCTAATTATTTTATCAGGATCATTAACAGATCCGCTGTTAGGGTCACCTTTTTTTATCATATCAACAAATTCCATTCCTTTGATTACTTTACCAAAGGCTGAATATTGTCTATCTAGGTGAGGAGCAGAATCAAAACATATAAAAAATTGACTATTAGCACTATTGGGATCTGATGATCTTGCAGCAGATAAAGTTCCTCTAACATGAGCTACATCAGAAAATTCTGCATTTAAGTCTGGTAATTCTGAGCCACCTGTTCCGGCTAAACGTAAGTTAAAATCTGAATTACTGGTGTTTCCAAATTTTACATCTCCTGTTTGAGCCATAAATCCATCGATAACACGATGAAAAACAACATTATCATATCTACCCTCATCAGAAAATTCTATGAATCTCTTAACATGATTTGGAGCTTTATCAGGATAAAGCTCTATTTCAACTTCGCCATACTTTAATTTTAAAATCATTTTAATTTCTTTAGCTAGTGATTGTGTATTTAGTAAACTAAAAAACAATATAAATAAATAGATAAATTTTTTCATTAAAATTTATTCTTAAGCATTTTAACCGTTGATTTAGTGACAAACTTATTAATATCTCCACTCAATTTTGAAATTTCTTTAACAAATTTTGATGAAATTATTTGATTCTCTATATCAGACATTAAGAACATTGTTTCTATATTTGAATTAAGCTTTTTATTCATCCCAGCTAGTTGAAACTCATACTCAAAATCTGAAACGGCTCTTAGGCCTCTTATTATAACTGTAGCATTGTATTTTTTACACAAATCAATAGTGAGTGTATCGAATGGAATTATTAAGATTCTTTTTTTATTTAACTTCAAATCTTTAAATAAAGAATCTTTTATAATCGACAATCTTTCATCTATTGAAAAACAATAGTCCTTGTTAATATTATCAGTTGTACCAACAATCAATCTATCGAAAATTTTTAATGATTTTTTTATAACATCGATATGACCGAAAGTAATTGGATCAAAAGTTCCTGGGTAAATCGCAGTGTTCATATCTATTGGATATTATCCTCTATTTTTATAACTGAGACAACTTTTTCATTTCCAGACAATTTTTTTATTCTAACACCTTGAGTATTTCTGCCTGCAACTCTTATTTCTTTCACCGCACATCTCATAATACTGCCTTTTCCTGTAGATAGTATAATTTCATCTGAATCACTAACTACTAAAGAAGCTGCTATATTTCCATTTCTTGGAGAATTGATTATACCAATTATACCTTTGCCTCCTCTATTGGTGACTCTATAGTCTAAGCAAGAAGATCTTTTTCCATATCCATTTTCAGAAACTGATAAAATAAATCTATCAATAGCATTTTTTAATTTTTTATCCTTACTAATAGTTTTTGCATTAATATTTGTATTGCTTAAAATTGAAAGAGAAATAACTTTGTCTTTTTCATTCAATTTAACCCCTTTTATCCCTTTAGAGGATCTTCCTTTAAATAATCTTAATTTTTTAGATTTGAATCTTATACATTTGCCAAATTGAGTGCTTAATAATATATCCTGATCATCTTTGCATATTTTAACCCCAATAATTTTATCATCTTGATCTAACTTCATAGCAATTTTTCCATTATTATTTATGTTGACAAAATCTTCCAAAGTATTTTTTCTTACATTGCCTTTAGAAGTTGCAAAGATAACCATTAGATTTTTCCACTCGGACTCATCTTCAGGTAAAGGCATAATAGAGCTTATAGAATGATGGCTTTTTAAGGGTAGTAAATTAAATATAGATTTTCCTTTAGAAGCGGCTGTACCTTCTGGTATTTTATGGGCTTTAATTTTATATACTAATCCTTGTGTAGAAAAAAATAAAACCGGCGTATGAGTATTAGCAGTAAATATTTGGACTACAAAATCTTCTTCTCTTGTGGAAATGCCAGTCTTTCCTTTACCTCCTCTTTTTTGAGCTTTAAGTGAACTTAATGGACTTCTCTTAATATAACCTTGATTTGTAATACTTATAACGACAGACTCTTTTTGAATGGTTTCTTCAATATTGTAGTTTAAAACTGCATCTATAATTTTTGTTCTCCTAGGAGAGCTAAATTTTTCTTTAATATTTTCAAGCTCTTTAACTATAAGTTTATTAAGTTCTTTTTTAGAGTTTATGATTTTATTGTATTCAATAATTAAATCTGACAATTTATTTATTTCTGTTTCAATTTCACCAATTCCGTATGCAGTTAGTTTTTGAAGTCTTAATTCAAGAATAGCAATTACTTGTTCTTTAGATAATTGATAACTTGAAATATTTTTCTTTTTTTCAATTAAAGTAATTAATTTAATGCTTTTTCGTACTTTCCATCTTTTTGATAAAAGATTTTTTTTAGCAGTTTCTGTGTCCTTTGAATTCTTTATTATTTTAATTGTTTCATCGATATTTTCCACTGCTGTAGCTAGACCAATTAAGATATGAGCTTTTTCTTCAGCTTTTTTTAAATCATATTTAACTCTTTTAAGAACTGTGTCTTCTCTAAATTTTAAAAATTCAGAAATAAATTCTTTTAAATTAAGAATTTTAGGTTTATTGTTAACTATAGCGAGTGTATTAAAGCCAAAAGAACTTTCAATATTTGTTAATTTATATAATTGTCTTCTAACAGTTTCAGGTTCAACAGCTTTTCTAAGTTCTATAACAACTCTTATTCCTTCTCTATTAGACTCATCTCTTATGTCTCTTATTCCTTCTATTTTTTTATCTCTAACCAATTGTGCTATTTTTTCAATTAATACTGATTTGTTGACTTGATAAGGGATAGATTTAATAATCAAACATTCTCTACCACCTTTTTTTTCCTCTAAATCAATTTCACCTCTTATTTTGAATGATCCTCTCCCTTTGTTATAGCCCTGTTTTAAAATATCTTTTCCAATAATTATTCCTCCTGTTGGAAAATCTGGACCAGGTACATGTTTCATTAGTTGACCAATAGTTATCTCTTTATTTTCAATATAAGCAATTGTGCCATTTATAATCTCCCCTAGATTGTGTGGGGGAATGCTAGTAGCCATTCCTACTGCTATACCTCCAGCACCGTTAACTAATATATTGGGATATTGGGATGGTAAAACTTCAGGTTCTTTTTCAGTTTCATCATAGTTGTTTCTATAAGTAACAGTATTTTTTTCCAAATCTTCCGTTAAGAATTGTGCAATTTTAGCAAGTTTAGTCTCGGTGTAACGCATTGCTGCTGGAGGATCTCCGTCTATTGATCCAAAATTTCCTTGCCCTGATATTAAAGGCAAACTCATAGAAAAATCTTGAACCAATCGAACTAAGGCATCGTAAACAGATTGATCTCCATGAGGATGATACTTACCAATTACGTCTCCAACTATTCTTGCCGATTTTCTAAATGGTTTAGACCAATCATATCCGCCTTTATACATTGCATATATAATTCTTCTATGAACAGGTTTTAGACCATCTCTAACATCTGGAAGTGCTCTACTTATTATTACGCTCATAGCATAAGATAAGTAAGATGAACTCATTTCATCTTGCACGAAGATAGGTTTAAAAGATTTGTTTTTCTCTATGGTGGTTTTTTCCATTAAATTTAAAAGGGAATTTCATCATCTAAATCAGAACTATCTTGATTTAGATTGTCTTGTGGTAAAGAACTTTTGTTTTCTTTTACTAAGTTTCCTGAGTCATTTTTGTTATTCCTGCTATCTAACATAGTCAAGCTAGAATTATAGCCCTGCAAAACTATTTCGGTAGAATATTTATCTTGCCCAGAAGACTCATCTTTCCATTTCCTAGTGCTTAACTGACCTTCAACATAGACGTTGGCTCCTTTTTTTAAATACTGTTGAACAACATTAACTAGTCCTTCATTAAAAATTACAACTCTATGCCACTCGGTTTTCTCTTTTCGCTCTCCACTAGATTTATCTTTCCATGATTGGCTCGTTGCTATGCTTAATCTGGCTACATTTTTACCATTAACCATTTGCTTAATATCTGGATCTGCGCCTAAACGACCTATTAATTGAACTTTATTTAAACTACCTGCCATATTACTTTAACTAAATTTGTGATTTTATTTATTAAAAATTAAATAATTATATCATAATTGATTAATAAATATAACATCATTATTATTTGATAAAAAAATATGTTGAAAAAAATCGTTGTAAAAGGGGCTAAAGAACACAATCTAAAAAATGTTTCTCTTGAAATACCAAAAGAGAAATTGGTGGTCATTACAGGGCTGTCTGGCTCCGGAAAATCGTCTTTAGCTTTTGATACAATTTATGCTGAAGGACAAAGACGTTACGTTGAAAGCTTATCATCTTACGCAAGACAGTTTTTAGACAAGATGAAAAAACCAAAAGTAGATTTAATTGAAGGATTAAGTCCTGCAATTTCTATTGAACAAAAAAATACCTCAAAAAATCCAAGATCAACTGTAGCTACCGTTACTGAAATTTATGATTATATGCGAGTTTTATTTGCAAGAGTTGGTATACCCTACTCTCCATTCACTGGTAAACCAATAGTTTCTCAGCCAATAAGTGAGATGGTTGATAAAATAAAAGAATTGCCAAAAAATAGTACTATATATTTATTATCTCCGATAGTTAGAGGAAGAAAAGGAGAATATAAAAAGGAAATTCTTAATTTTAAAAAAAGAGGTTTTTCTAGACTAAAAGTTGACGGTAAATATATAAACATTGATGATTTTCCAAACTTAAATAAAAAAATTAAACATGATATTTCAGTTGTAGTAGACAGAATTATACTAAATTCTAAATTAGGAAATAGACTTGCAGATAGTGTTGAAACTGCTGTAAACCTATCTAATGGATTGCTAGTTGTAGAATATGAAAATGAAGCACTGCCTAAAAAATTTAGAAAACTTGAAAGTATTACATTTTCATCAAAATTTTCATGTCCAGACAGTGGTTTCACTATAGAAGAAATTGAACCAAGGTTGTTTTCATTTAATTCACCATTTGGTGCCTGTGAAGAATGTGAGGGCATTGGTCATAACTTAAATGTTGACCCAAATTTGGTTGTAGCTGATCCTAAAAAATCTCTTCAAGATGGAGCTATTGAACCATGGTCAAAATCAACTTCAATGTATTATGCACAAACTTTATCATCATTAGCTAAACATTATAAATTTTCTCTATCTGACCAATGGAGAAAAATACCAAAAAAAATTCAGGATATAATATTATACGGGTCAGATGAAGAAGAAATAAAATTTTCTTATGATGATGGATATGAGTCGTATAACACAAAAAAAACATTTGAGGGTGTGATTAATAATCTAGAAAGACGTTATTTGGAAACAGATAGTGAATGGAAAAGAGAAGAAATTTCTCAATATCAAAGTGAAAGCAATTGTGAAAAATGTAAAGGTATGAGGCTAAAAGATGAGGCTTTATGTATTAAAATTAACAAATTAAATATAAGCGAAATAACTGAGAAATCAATTGATGAAGCACAAAAATGGTTTGCCAATTTAGTTACAGTGTTATCTGATAGAGAAAACAAAATTGCTCAACATATATTGAAAGAAATAAATGAAAGATTAAATTTTTTACTAAATGTTGGATTAAATTATCTAACTCTATCAAGAGAGTCAGGAACCCTTTCAGGGGGAGAGTCACAAAGAATAAGACTAGCCTCACAGATAGGCTCAGGTTTGACTGGAGTTTTGTATGTTTTAGATGAACCTTCTATTGGTTTACATCAAAGAGATAATAAAAAATTAATTACTGCTTTAAAAAAATTAAGAGATTTGGGTAACACTGTAATTGTAGTTGAGCATGATATTGAAACAATGGAAAGCTCAGATCATATTATTGATATAGGTCCAGAAGCTGGTTTAAATGGAGGGGAAATTATTGCTGAGGGAAGTGTAAATCAAATTATAGAAAATGTAAAAAGCATTACGGGTGATTATTTGTCAGGTAAAAAATTTATTTCAATACCTAGAAAACGAAGAACTCCAAAAAATGGAAGATTTATTGAAATAAGTGGCGCTAGTGGAAATAACTTAAAAAAAGTTAATTTAAAAATACCTGTTGGTACATTTACCTGTGTAACGGGTGTTTCAGGAAGTGGTAAATCGACTTTGATTTTACAGACTTTATATAACGCTTTTAATTTAATACTTAATAAAAATAAGAGTAGAAAAGTTCCTAAGGCTTTTACTGGATTCAAAGGAACTGAATTGATTGATAAGATAATAGATATTGATCAATCACCTATAGGAAGAACTCCTAGATCGAATCCAGCCACATACACAGGGGCCTTTGGACCAATTAGAGAGTGGTTTGCATCTTTACCAGAGTCGAAAGCTAGGGGTTATAAAGTTGGGAGATATTCATTTAATGTAAAAGGAGGTAGATGTGAAACTTGTGAAGGAGATGGAGTTATTACTTATGAAATGCACTTTCTCCCAGACGTGTTTATCCCTTGTGATACATGCAAAGGAGCTAGATATAATAGAGAAACTCTAGAAATTCGATTTAAGAATAAAAACATAGCAGATGTTTTAGATATGACAGTTGATGAAGGATGTGTTTTTTTTGAAAACATCCAAAGTATAAAATCTAAATTAATCACTCTTAAACATGTTGGTTTGGGATATATGAAAATAGGACAACAGGCGACTACGCTTTCTGGTGGAGAGGCGCAAAGAATTAAATTGGCTAAAGAGTTATCAAAGAGACCGACTGGAAGAACATTATATATACTAGACGAACCTACAACTGGTCTTCATTCACATGATATAAAAAAACTATTAGAAATTTTACAAGCTTTTGCAAATACTGGTAATACTGTAGTGGTCATAGAACATAATTTAGATGTTATAAAAACTGCAGACCATATAATAGATATGGGTCCTGAAGGAGGAATACATGGAGGAGAAATTATAGCTGAAGGAACTCCTGAAAAAGTGTCGCAAATCGAAAAAAGTTATACTGGGAGATTTATTAGAGAATTATTGGGTAATTCTAAGATGAAAAAAACTGCTTAAAAAATTAAATTATGGTATAGTAGAATCATGATAAGTATCCTGCAATCTCTATCAAGAACTGTTCACTACTCTTTGGCAATCGCTTTGATTCTTTTTTTAGGATTACATTTTGGGGGAGATGGTTTTGCTTTTGATCGAAGTTTCTATAGTTGGTTGTTTAGATATTTACATGTTTTAAGTGGGATAATGTGGATTGGTTTATTATGGTATTTTAATTTTGTTCAAATACCATCAATGCCTAACATCCCTGATGAACAAAAGCCAGCTATAGGTAAAGTGATAGCCCCAAAAGCTTTATTCTGGTTTAGATGGGCAGCTTTAGTAACAATTGTATCTGGTTTAGTAGTTGCTTACTTACAAGGTTATGTTCACCAAGCAATGATTTTAGGAATTGGTGCTTCTGATCCGAAAAGTACAGCCATAGGTATAGGGATGTGGCTAGGTATAATTATGGCTTACAATGTATGGTTTGTCATTTGGCCAAACCAAAAGAAAGCTCTAGGAATTATTGATTGTTCACAAGAAGAAAAAGCAAAATCCGCTAAAACTGCAATGTTAATTTCGAGAACTAACACTTTACTCTCTTTTCCAATGCTTCTTTCAATGGTAGCAGCTCAAAATCTATATTAATTAAGGAACAATCTTTTCTTCTTTTTTTTCCAAAGTTTTATAACTAACTTTAAAAAACTTTAGAACTGGAGTAGCTACAAAAATCGAAGAGTATGTACCTATTAATACTCCTAATATCATTGCAAAAGAAAAACCTCGTAAAATTTCTCCACCCATAATAAAGATGGATAATAGAGCCAACAAAGTAGTTAAGGAAGTTATAATTGTTCTAGATAAAGTTTCATTAATAGAAAGATTAGATAACTCACTAATATTAAGTTTTGTATATTTGTTTAAATTTTCTCTTATACGATCATATATAACAACAGTATCGTTCATAGAATACCCTACAATTGTTAAAACCGCTGCAATAATTGAAAGATTGATTTCTAAAGATAAAATTGAAAATATTCCTATAGTAATTATAACATCGTGAAATAATGCAACAATAGACCCAACACTAAACTGCCACTCAAATCTAATCCAAATATAAAAAAGCATAGCAGCTAAAGATAAAGAAATAGCAATTATTCCTGATTGTAAAAGTTCGGAACTTACTTTTGGACCAACATTTTCAACTCTTCTAAAACTTATTTCAGCATTTAAATTATTGATTAGAGTTTTTTTAATTTGAGAGATAAGTTCGTTGTTATTACCAGTTTTTTGTTCTACCTTAATGAGATAATCACCTTTTTTTCCAAATTCTTTAATATTAACATCCCCTAAATTCATTGAATTTAAAGAAGATCTTATTTCTGATATATTAACATTTTTACTATCGGCTCTTAATTCTATTAATGTGCCCCCTTTAAAATCAATACCATAATTAAGTCCTTTAAATAAAATAAACAAAACACTTACTATAAAAATAGATAAAGATAATATATTAGCTATTTTAAATTTTGATGAAAAATCAATATTCCTCTGCATTATAAATTTACCTGGCCTTCTTTTTTGTTCAAAACAATTATCGAAGTTAGATGTCTAGCTAAAAAATATGCTGTAAATAAAGTCGTTATAATTCCTATACCAAGAGTAATTGCAAATCCTTTAACCGGACCAGAACCAAAAGCAAAAAGAATTATTGCCGCTATTAAAGTTGTAATATTGGCATCTAGAACTGTGATTTTTGCTTTTGAATACCCAATATCAAAAGCATGTACTATGGATTTCTCAGTTTTTAACTCTTCTTTTATTCGCTCAAATATTAAAACATTTGCATCGACAGCCATGCCCACAGTTAAAATTATTCCTGCTATGCCAGGTAATGTTAAAGTTGCTTCTAAAATAGTCAAAACCCCAACTAACATTACTAGATTTGAAATTAAAGCTACATTCGCCACTAAACCAAAAATCTTATATTTAAAAAGCATAAAAAAGATCACTAAAATAAATCCTATTATTAATGATGTGACTCCAGACTTTATAGAATCTTCTCCTAAATCGGGGCCTACTGTCCTCTCTTCTACAATATCTAAAGGAGTTGGAAGTGCACCTGATCTCAATAATAATGCTAAATCAGTTGCTTCTTGAAATGTAAAATTACCAGAAATTATTCCACTACCAGAAATTATCGGTTCATTTATTGAGGGAGCGCTGATAATTTTTCCGTCTAAAATAATAGCTAATCTTTTTCCTACATTATCCGTAGTTGTCCTTCCAAATTTTTGTGCCCCTAGTCTATCTAAAGTAAAAGATACTGTGGGTTGATTAGACTGATTATTAAAATTAGGTTGAGCATCAATCAAATTTTCACCACTCATAACAATTCTTTTGCTAATATTAAGGTTCTCGCCATTTTCAGTGATTAATTTGTCAATACCAAATTCATCATTATCTTTAACAAGTCTAAAGTTTAGTTGAGCTGTTTTTCCCAAAAGATTTTTAATTCTTTCTGGGTCTTTTAATCCTGGAAGTTCAACCAAAATTCTTTTCTCCCCTCTTTGTAAAATTGTTGGCTCTTTTGTACCAACATCATCTATTCTACGTCTAACAATTTCAATAGATTGTTTTAAAGCTGAATTATTTATCGTTAATAAACCGTATTTTGAAAATAGAACTTGTACATCATTATTTTCTAGAATTTTCAAATCTAATTCAAATGAATTATATTTATCAATATAGGGATTTAAAAAATTATCTTTTGTAGAAAAGAGTAGTAATTTAAATTTTTCAATGTTGTCTATCGATAAATTCAAACTTTTTTCACTAATTTTAAAATTAGAATAATTTAAATTATTATCCTTCAATAACTTTTTTAATGGAATTACTTTCGACTGAATTTTTTCTTTAACTAATGGGTCTGAATTAATTTCTAGAAGAAGGTAAGAACCTCCTTGTAAATCTAACCCTAGATTAACCTTTTTGTCTATCAAGGGCTCTTGCTCATTCTGAAAATTTAATAATGAAAAAAAGGATACTAATATAAAAATAATATAAATTAAAAAAATATTTATTTTAGAAAAATTTAACACAAAAAAGAACTATTTTTTTACTTCTTCTTTTTTTAGCAGACTAGTTATTGTTGATCTTATAATTTGTACTTTTGTATTTTCCCCAATAACAACTTCGATACGATCATCTTCCATAATTCTCTCAATAGTACCTATAATTCCCCCAGATGTTATTATTTCATCCCCTCTTTTTAAAGATGCAACCATTGCCTTATGATCTTTAACTCTTTTTTGTTGGGGTCTAATTAAAAAAAAGTAAAAAATTACAAATATTAAAATTAGTGGTATGAATTGTGCTATTCCTGAACCGTTCATTAAAGGATAATTATAATAAAAGACTTAGTTAAACAAGAGAATAATAATCAAATTTTATCTAAATTATTCATATATTTTTTTAAAATATTTGGAATGGTAATTGATCCATCTTCATTTTGATTATTTTCTAATAAAGCTATCATTAACCTTCCCACTGCTAAGCCAGATCCATTCAAAGTTCCAACATACTCATTGCCGTTAGATGTTTTATATTTTGCACCCATCCTTCTAGCTTGAAACGATCCGCAGGATGAACAACTTGAAATTTCTCTATATCTTTTTTCTGATGGTATCCAAACTTCAATATCAAAAGTCTTTTCAGCGCTAAATCCCATATCTCCTGAAGACAAAAGCACCACTTGGTAAGGAATTTCCAATTTTTTTAAAATTTCTTCTGCACAATTAAGCATTCGATCTAATTCACTGATACAATTTTTTGGTTCAACTATACTAACAAGTTCGACTTTATAAAATTGATGTTGTCTCATCATTCCTTTGGTGTCCTTACCATAACTTCCTGCTTCTCTTCTAAAACATGGAGTAGCTGCAACAAATCTTAAAGGAAGTTCGTTAGCATTTAAATTTGATTGTCTAACTAAATTTGTAAGTACAACTTCAGCCGTTGGTATTAAAAACTTTCTTTCTTTGGAACTGTCATATTTTATCTCAAATTGATCCTCTTCAAACTTTGGAAGTTGACCTGTACCAAACATCACTTCTTCATTTACTATCAAAGGAGGTGAGATTTCAGTGTATTTAAAATCATTTGTATGTATATCTATCATAAAATTAATTAGTGCTCTCTCAAGCTTGGCAAATTTATCTCTGAGTACCACAAATCGTGATCCTGACAACTTAATTGACGTATCAAAATCAATACCTTTATCTTTTGAACCTAAATCAACATGCGATTTAATTTTAAAACTAAAATTTTTTAATTTACCGTTTTTTTTGATTAATTTATTATATTTTTCATCTTTACCTACTGGAACATCTTCATTTGGAATATTGGGTAAATTAGAAACAATTTGATCTATTTTTTCTTGAGTTTTTTTTTGTTCCGACAAAATCTTATCAATTTGTTTTGAAATATCTTTGGATTTTTCAAAATTAGATTGCTCTTTTGATTTCGATAATTTTCTTTTTTCTTGTTCTAATAATTCTTTTTTATTAATTAATTCTCTATTATTTTTATCTGCTTTATCAAATTCATCTGTATTAAAATCTAAATTTCTATCTTTAAATTTCTTTTTAAATATTTCTATATTTTTTCTTAAATCTTTAAGATTATGCATCTTCTAATTCTTTATCTTTTTTTTCAGTAAACTTCACCGTAAATATAGACAATTCATAAAGTAATAATAAAGGTATAGCTAGACCAATTTGTGTAATTGGATCTGGAGGTGTTAATATAGCTGCAACAGTAAAAATAATAACTATTACATATCTTCTAGTTTTTTTTAAATATTTGGAGTTAACTACACCTATTTTTGCTAATAAATTTAGAAGTATTGGGAGTTGAAAGCTAATACCAAAAGCAAATATTAGTCTCATTATTAAAGATAAATATTCATTTACTTTCGCTTCCAGTTGTATCGGCAAACTAGTATTTGAACCTATTGATTCAAAAGATAAAAAAAACTTAATAGCAAGTGGCATAATCAAATAATAAACTAGCAATCCTCCAAATAAAAACAGGATAGGAGTAAATATTAAATATGGTAAAAGAGCTTTTTTTTCATTTTTATATAATCCTGGTGCAATAAATTTATAAATTTGAATTAACAATAATGGACTCCCTAAAAAGATTGCAGAAAAAAATGCGACTTTTAAATAAGTAATAAATGTTTCATGTAAAGCAGTGAAAATAAGTCTTCTAGAAATTTGATCATCTTTTACAGCTTTAGCATAAGGATCTACTAAAAAATTATAAATTTGTTCAGCAAAAATATATGAAACAATAAAAATAACTAAAATAAATATTATTGATTTTAAAAGTCTTGATCTAAGTTCAACAAAATGACTAGTAAAAGAATTTGAATTAGTCATCTAGATTATCTTTTTTTTTTAAATCTTCATCTTTGGCTATGTCTTTATCAGAGTCTATTTCACTAGTTACGGATGATATTTCTCTCTGAAAACTGCTAAATGTATTTTTTAATTTCCCGATGTAAGACCCTATTTTTTTTAAAGCAATTGGAAATTCTTTTGGACCTAAAACTAAAATAGCAATTATGACTACTGCTAAAATCTCTAACCAACCAATTTGAGGCATTTTGATTATTTGTTTTCGGAATCAGAATTGTCTGAATTATTTTTATTGTCATCATTGTTTAATGAAGAGTCATCAGACATACCCTTCTTAAAACTTTTAATGCCTTTAGCAACATCTCCCATCAAGCTTGATATTTTGCCTCTTCCAAAAAGCAAAACAACAATTACAACAACTATAGCTATTTGCCAAAAACTAATTCCCATAATTAATAATTATATACAATAATTTTAATTAAATAAATATCTTTATTTATCTGTTTCAGGAGCTTTCTTAATTGCATCCTCAATATTTTCGTAAATATTCTCTTTTTCATTTATAGATTGTTCTTTAAAAAACTTTCCAGTTCCAAAGATTGATTTATCTATACTTGAAGTATCAATTAAGCCAGCAGAACCTAATTCATCAACGGTTGGTAAATCAGATAACTTTTGAATATTAAAGTGATTTAAAAAATTTTCAGTAGTTGCATATTGAATCGGCTTTCCAGGCAAGTCTTTTCTGCCAGCAGGTCGTACCCAATCTAGTTCTAATAAAATTTCCAATGTATTTGTTGCAAATGATACTCCACGAATTTCCTCTATTTCTGATCTTGTAACTGGCTGATGATAAACAATAATTGCTAATGTTTCGATCGTTGCTTTAGATAATTTTCTTTGAGTAGACTTTTGAAGAGCCATTAATTTTGATAAATCCTCTGCTGTTCTAAAAGACCATCTGTTTCTTATGCAAACCAAATTAATACCTCTATTTTTATAAGTATCTTTAATTTTTTCTAATATTTTTGTTATGTCTGAACTTGATTGAACTCTTTTTTCAATAGTTTCTATATCTAGGGGTTCGGATGCAGAAAAAAGAATTGCTTCCACTTGACGCTCAATTTTTGAAACATTTGATGGAAAAGTAATTATGTTATTTTTATTTTTATTTTTATTTTTCATTGGTTAGAAACTTTTTTAATCATTATTTTTTCAAATAATTCTTTTTGTAAAATTTTAATTTCCCCTTCTTTTGTTAATTCTAAACTAGCTGCAAATATTCCTGTTATACCTGTTCTTTGCATATTTTTATTAAAATAAAATTTTGGTATTAATTCATTAATATCTTTCCAATCATTAATTTGATTGAAATTATCTTTAATTTGCTTGATAGCTTCTTCAGTTGTAAAAACAGGTAGTTTAGGAATATTTATAGTTTGAAAAGACTTTTGCATTTGAAGATTTGAGTATGTTTTTAATAATTCGTATAAAGAAATATCGTAAATAGGAGTATTGATCGATCTTATTCCGCCTTTCATTCCTCTGGTAAAAATATGAACACCTAATCTTTTTTTTTGCAACATTAGGTCAGAAAGTATTCTAATTAATTCTAATTTTTTTAACTGTAATTTGAGTTTTTTCAGCAACTTCCAGAGCTTTAAAATCATCACTTTCATCTTCAGGTAATAATAATTTAGATTTTAAATATGCTAGCCAAGTGGCCATTAGCAAATGTTCAGATGCGGTCTCTAAATTTAAATTTTCATTATTTTTGATAAAATCTAAAAATTGATCTGCCAATTTAGTTATAGATATCTCAGCTAAATTAACTTTTTGTGTTTTAGCTAGATCAAGCAAAACTTCCAGTGGGCCACTATAATTTGGAATGTTGATTGATATTTGGTTTAATCCTTTTGATTCCATTTAATAATTTTATCTTAAAAACTTATAAAATTCTGATGTTTTTTTAGTAGTGAAATTGTCAATAAATGGAAGTTCTTTTAACAATTTAGAAGAATCTTTATAATTTCCAGCGCAGTATAAAACAATATTGCAACCTGCGGTAAGTGATTTTTTTGCATTCGTCACTAAATCGTGTTTTAAAGCCTTCATTGAAATATCGTCTGAAATTAAAATTCCCTTAAAACGAATCTTTTTTCTTATTATTTGAGAGATTATTTTATTAGAAAAAGTAGCAACATTATTTTTATCTATTTTTGAATATATTATATGCGCTGTCATAGCAAATTGTGATGAATTCGATTTAAAAGGAAAAAAATCAATTTTATTTAAATTCTTATAAGTTAGCTTTACATTCGGTGTCTTTAAATGACTATCAAAATCAGTACATCCGTGACCAGGAATATGTTTGATCACTGTTCCCAATTTATTTAATTTATATTGTTTAACACACACTTGACCTAATTCTTTTACAATACTAGGATTATTTGAAAAACTTCTATTTCCAATTATTTTATGTGTTTTTTTTCTAATTACATCAAGCACAGGAACCGTATTAATATTTATCCCAATCTTTTTTAAAAGAGTAGTTAAATTATTGATATAATTTTTATAGATAACTAAAGCAATTTTTGGATTATGTTTGTAAATGTCTCCAAATAATTTTTGAGAAAGATTATGATTAATAATTTTACTTAATCTTGATACAGATTGACCTTCTTCATCAATCATTACAGGAAATTTAGAGTCTTTGGCAGATTTTCTAATTTCTTTAATCAATTTTTTTACTTGTTTTAAGGATTTTATATTTCTCTTAAAGAGGATTAAACCCCAAGGTTTTTCATTTTTTATCAGAATTCTTTCTTTAGTAGTTAAATTATAACCTTTTATACTAATTATAATTGCCTTTTTTTTCATTTAATCTTTAATAAATTCCAAAAACTTCTCTTCTCATTACTTTCTATTTCCTCAGAAAATGTAGTGTTAAATTCTATAACATTATCAGTATCATTTACTAAAACTGTTAAATTCGAAGTTTTTTCTTTTAAAATTTCTTCAATATTTGATCTTGTAAGATTTATCTTTTTAATATTTTTATTTGAAGAATAGTAATTATAAATACTAAAAAAAAATAATAAAAAAACAATTATAAAAATTAGATTAATAATTTTATACATTACATTTTTTCAGGAAGTGAAACACCTAAGATATTCATCCCTCTTTGTATAACTGTAGCCACAAGAACGATAATTGCTAATGTCTCTATCCTTTTTATTTTACCATTTTCAATAAATTTAAAACTTTGATCTTCATTTCCTTTGCTCCAATATGAATGAAATAAAGTTGCTAGTTCATATAGATAATAAGGTATTTTGTGTGGTTCATATTTTGAAGAAGCTGTTTCTATAATTTTTGGCCATTCAAATACTTTTCTTAAAATATTAATTTCATTATCATTCAACATAAAAGATTTAGAGTCTAAAATTATCTCATCATTTAATTTTTTATTTAATGTTTTAAATAATGAATTAATTCTTGCAAAAGAATATTGAACATAAAAAACTGGATTGTCTTTACTTTTTTCTAAAACTTTATCAAAATCAAAATCAAGTTCAACATCATTACTTCTATTCAACATCATAAATCTTATAGAGTCTTTATTAACTTCATTAAGAAGATCCTGAGCTGAAATAAAATCTCCAGCTCTCTTTGACATTTTAAAAGGTTTTCCATTTTTATATAATTTTACTAACTGGCAAACCTTACAATTTAATTTAGTTTTATTTTTAGAGAGAGCGCTAACTGCAGCTGTTATTCTTTTGACGTACCCAGTGTGGTCAGCGCCAAGAACGTTGATCAAATATTTATAATTTCTATTAACTTTATCCATATGATAACCAACATCATTCGCAAAATAAGTCCAAGATCCATCATTTTTTTGCATAGCACGATCAGTGTCATCTCCAAATAAAGTGGATTTAAAAATTAATCTCTTTGTTTTTTTCCAATTTTTATCTATCTCTCCTTTAGGTGGTTCTAAAAAACCTTCTTCAACATAATTATTTTTCTTTAAATAACTCATCGCTTTATCTACTAATTTATTTTCAATCAATTTTGTTTCTGAAAAAAAATTATCATGCTCAATACCTAATCTTTTTAAATCTAATTTAATTAAATTCATTGAATGTTTTAAAGACTCTGTTTTAACTAATTTAAGTGATTGATCAAAATTATTAAAATTTTCACTTTTGTATGAATCAATAATTTTTTTTGCAATTTCAATTATATATTCTCCAGGATAAAGATTTTCTTTGGAAATAAATTTTTCATTATATTTAATCTCTCTTATTCTTAAAAAAACTGATTTAGCAAAATTATTAATTTGGTTTCCAAAATCATTGATATAATATTCTTTAGTGACTTTATTACCGTTAAATTTTAATAAATTTGCCAAAACATCCCCATAAATTGCACCTCTACAATGGCCAACATGCATTGGTCCAGTGGGATTAGCTGAAACAAACTCTATATTATAAGTGCTATTGGAATTTTTCTTACCATACGTTTCTTTTGACTCTAAAATTTTATTAATATTTAAAATTAAGGATTGATTAGTTAATTTTAAGTTTAAAAACCCCGGTCCAGCAATTTCAATATTTTCAAAATCTTTTAAATTCTTTAAAATTAAATCTTTTATTTTGTTAGCAAGAGCTATGGGATTAATCTTATTCATTTTTCCCAGTACTAGACCAGCATTACAAGATAAATCAAAATTAAACTCGGATGGAGGACTTTCCACAACAATACCTTTGAATTTATTTAAGTTCTCTAATTTAAGAAATTTCTGATTTTTTAGTATTAAAGCAGTAATCTTATTTATATATTCTTCAAATATATTCATTTTGATTTATTGTATAGATTTATTGCAAATCTATCAGTCATTCCAGCTATAAAATCGCAGATAGATCTATCTATATTAGATTTTTTAATTTTATTTATATTTATATATTTTTTAGGGTTATTTTTAATCTTTAGAAATAGACTCTTTATGACTTTTTTTCCATAGCTAGTTTTTTGTACTACACTTTTATGATAATACATTTTTTCTTTTAAAAATTTTTTTATACTAATATCAAATAAATTCATTTTTTTTGAAAAACACACAATAGGATATTCAGATTTATAAACATCCATAATATTCTTAATATTATTTTTTCTGATATTATTCTGTGTATTAACTATTATATCTTTTACCATTTCATTAATTGTCTCTCTAATAATTTGTCTTAAAACTAAATCTTGAGAAAATCTTTTAAATTTCTTTTTATGTTTTTTTAAAAGATAACTTAGAATTGGTAAATTCTTAAGATCTCCAAATTTAAAAAGCTGGGCTCTTAAACCATCCTCAAGATCATGACTATTATAAGCTATATCATCAGATATAGATGCTATTTGAGATTCTAAAGAAGGGCTTTTTTGAAAATCTATCTTCTTTTTAAAAAAATTTTTTCCTAAAATATTATTAAATTTATTTAAATTATAAATAGGTCCATTGTGTTTTATTAAACCATCTAATGTTTCAAAAGTTAAATTAAGACCTCTAAAGTTATAATATTTATTTTCTAAATGTGTTACTATTCTAATTGTTTGAATATTATGATCAAATCCTCCACTTTCTTTCATGCAATCGTTTAGAGCTTCTTCGCCAGCATGACCAAATGGAGTGTGCCCTAGATCATGAGCTAAACTTAAAGTTTCGCATAAATCTTCGTTTAGTTTAAAATATTTAGCTAGTGTTCTTGCAATTTGAGCAACTTCTAATGAGTGTGTAATTCTAGTTCTATAATGATCGCCTGTTGTGTTAACAAAAACTTGCGTTTTATGTTTTAGTCTTCTAAATGCGGTTGAATGAATAATTCTATCTCTATCTCTTTGGTAAGGAGACCTTAAATCACTTTTCTTTTCAACGTTAAATCTTCCTTTGGATTTAATAGAAATTGATAATTTAGAGAGCCTATTTTTTTGCATAATTGTCTATTAAAATATATACTACAAATTAACAAATTATGACAAAGAAAATAGAATTTACAAATCGAGCTAAAGAACAAATTGAAAAGATTATTAATGAAGATCAATTAAAAAAATTTTTTAGAATTTCAGTAAAAGGTGGTGGTTGTTCTGGTTTCAAATACAATTTTAGTTTTGATAATAAAGTTGATAATAAAGATATTGTTTTTGGTAAAGTAATAATTGATAAAGTCTCACTTGATATAATTTCAGGATCCACTGTAGATTTTAAAAAGGAAATGATTGGTGAGTCTTTTGTAATTAATAATCCAAAGGCATCATCATCTTGCGGTTGCGGACTATCGTTCTCTGTCTAATGAAAATTATATCGTGGAATGTAAACTCAGTTCGAGCAAGAATTGAAAATATACTTAATTATATAAAAGACTCACAACCTGATCTTTTATTTTTACAAGAAATAAAAACACAAAATGAAAATTTTCCTTATGAGACGTTTAAGGAAATTGGATACAATTCTTATGTATTTGGTCAAAAAAGTTATAATGGTGTAGCTTTTTTAGCTAAATCTAAAATAGAAAATGTGAGAAATGATTTTATAAAGGATAAACTAAATCAATCAAGAATAATTACTGGTGAAATTTCTTTATTTAAAAAAAAAACAAAACTTATTAATA
This sequence comes from uncultured Pelagibacteraceae bacterium, assembly GCA_902569785.1. GTDB lineage: Bacteria > Pseudomonadota > Alphaproteobacteria > Pelagibacterales > Pelagibacteraceae > Pelagilacustribacter. The sequence continues at coordinate 124,048 of CACFVO010000002.1, read as the reverse complement.
TTTATGTTCCTAATGGTAATCCCGTAAATACAGAAAAATATGAATACAAAAAAAAATGGCTTGACTCTTTTGTCAAAAAAGCAAAAAAAGAATTAGCTATAAATTCTAATTTAATTATTTCTGGAGATTTTAACATTATACCTGAAGATATTGATGTTTATGACAGCAAAAGATATGTAAATGATGCTCTTTTTAGACTAGAAATAAGAAAAAAATACAGAGAACTAATAAATTTAGGATTTAATGACATCTATAGGTATTTTAATAAATCTAAACAAGAGTATACTTTTTGGGATTATTTTGCAGGCTCTTGGCAGAAAGATTATGGGATGAGAATAGATCATTTTTTAGTTTCTAATAATTTGTTAGAAAATATAAAATCAATAAATATTAATAAAAAACCTAGGTCTGAAACAAAACCTTCAGATCATACTCCAATTGAATTGGAAATTAATTAGCTCGACCGTAAACATCTTTGTAGCGTATTATATCAGTTTCTTTTAAAATAAATCCTATTTGAGCCTCCATAATTTTAACTGGTTTTTTATTATTATTTTGAATTCTATGAATCGCGCCTTGAGGAATAAAGATCGTTTCGTTTGGCTTTTTCGAAAAAAAATTTTTATTCAGTGTAATTTTGGGCTTACCTTGTGTCACAAGCCAATGTTCAGACCTATGAAAATGTTTTTGTAAACTCAAAATACCTTTTGAATTAACATGTATTTCCTTTATAAGAAAATTATTACCATTAAATAAATTTGTAAATCTACCCCACGGTCTATAAAAAGTGTTTTTTTTACTAAAATATTTAGCTCTGTTTCTATAGTACATTAAAAGAATTTCTTTCCAACTTCCTAAATCTGACCAAGGTATATTTAGCTTTATAGCATTTATATTTTTTGTTTTTTCTAAAATTGCATAATCAAAAGATTTTGAAGCATTTTTAGTAAATGCATTCTTATTTAAATAATATATATTATTTTTAAAATTACTTTTATTAACTGCTAACAAAGAATTTCGATACATATTTTTTTGATATTTTTTGAAATTATTAATGATTGAGTCTTTCCTTAAGAAAAACATTCCAGAATTCCAATAACCTCCTTGGTTTATTATTTTTTTTGCATTAAGCTGACTAGGTTTTTCAAGAAATCTGGTAACTTTATTTAATTTTTTTTTAATTTTTTTAGTAATTAAATATCCAAATTGATCAGACGGTGTAGTGGGTTTTATACCAAAAATGAAGATATTTTTATCATTTAAATATTTCTTATTTTTGTTTATTTCATTGTTAAATTTATCTATTTTTTCTATTAAATGATCTGCTGTTAAGAATATCATAGGTTGTTTATCTGGAACGTCTTTTATGAGTGCAGTAGAAAGAATAGCTGGTCCTGTATTTCTTTTGGTTGGTTCTAGTACAATTTTATATTTTTTAATCTTATGTCTTTTTAAATGTTTTTTTATTTCTTTGAGATATTTTAAGTTGGTGCTAATTATAGGGGTGTCAAATAAAGATCCTTTTATTCTCTCTAAAGTTTTTCCAAGCAAAGTCCAACCTCCGAAATCTATAAACTGTTTTGCTTGATGCTGTTTTAAATTACTCCATAATCTAGTTCCGGAACCACCACATAAAATAACTGGTCTGATCTTCATTAAATCTTAGAATATTCTTTAACTTCTTTTTTTTTACCTGGATGAGTTGGAGCGCCAAGATAAGCTGGGCCAACTGTTTGAGCATATTTCCATAGCGTACCTGAACCAAATGAAGATTTTTTGGCTCTCCATTTTTTCTTTCTAGAGGCTAATTGAGATTTTGTTAATCTAACATTAATAGTTCCTTTTTTTGCATTAATGTCGATAATGTCCCCATTTTTTAGTAACGCAATTGGTCCGCCCAATGCTGCTTCAGGTCCAACATGTCCAACACAGAAACCTCTGGTTGCTCCAGAAAACCTTCCGTCTGTTATTAAAGCAACCTTTTCTCCTTTGCCTTGACCATAAATCGCTCCAGTAGTTGATAACATTTCTCTCATACCGGGGCCACCTCTTGGCCCTTCATATCTTATTATAATTACATCTCCATCTTTGTATTGCTTCGTCTGAACTGCTTCCATTGCATCTTCCTCATTGTCAAAGCATCTTGCTTTACCAGTAAATTGTAGTTTTTTTAAACCAGCTATTTTTACAATAGCTCCATCTGGAGCTAAATTTCCTTTTAATCCAACAACTCCACCGTCTGGAGATAAAGGATTATTATATTTTCTTAAAACTTTCTGATTAGAATTAAACTTAATATTTTTTAAATTTTCTTTCATTGTTTTGCCAGTAACAGTGATGCAATCACCATGAATAAAACCACCATCGTTTAAGGTTTTTAATAACATAGGAACTCCACCTGCTTCCCACATATCTTTTGCTACATATTTTCCTCCAGGTTTTAAATCTGCAAGATAAGGTGTTTTTTTAAATATTTTTGCTACATCCATTAAATCAAATTTAACTCCAATTTCATTAGCTAAAGCAGGTAAATGAAGAGCTGCGTTAGTTGATCCACCTGTAGCTGCTACAATCGTTGCTGCATTTTCTAAAGATTTTTTTGTTACTATATCTCTTGGTTTTATATTTTTTTCTAATAAATTCATTACTGTTTGGCCACTTTCAAAAGCGTACTTATCTCTTTCTTCATATGGAGCTGGCGTGCCTGCAGAATAAGGTAATGCTAATCCTATAGCTTCAGAAACACATGCCATAGTGTTAGCCGTAAATTGACCACCACAAGCACCAGCGCTAGGGCAAGCAACTAATTCTAATTCTCTAAGTTCTTCAGAGGTCATTGAACCTGCAGAATGTTTTCCAACAGCTTCAAATACATCAACTACTGTTACATCTTTACCTTTATATCTACCAGGTAAAATAGAACCGCCATAAATAAAAACGCTTGGAACATTTAATCTCAACATAGACATCATTAATCCTGGTAATGATTTATCGCATCCTGCAATACCAACTAAAGCATCATAACAATGTCCTCTAACTGTTAATTCTGCTGAGTCAGCTATAACTTCTCTTGAAATTAACGATGATTTCATTCCTTCGTGGCCCATAGCTATACCATCAGTAACAGTAATAGTGCAAAATTCTCTTGGTGTCCCGCCAGATTTTCTGACACCTTTTTTAACTGACTGTGCCTGTCTCATTAAAGCTGTATTACAAGGAGCTGCTTCATTCCAAGTTGAAACAACACCTACAAAAGGTTTTGCTACATCTTGTTCTGTTTCACCCATCGCATAGTAAAAAGACCGGTGGGGAGCTCTATCAGGTCCTAAAGATGTGTGACGACTGGGTAATTTATTCTTATTAATTTTAGACATATTTAACTTATACTCGATACAATACTTCTTAATTTTTCATCTTCAACAGTTAATTCTTTGACTAGTTTTTTATCATTTTGAACAATTTCTTTAGGGGCGTTCTTAATATAAGCCTTATTTTTCAGCTTATTATTTAGATCATCAACTTGTTTTTTTATTTTTTCCATTTTTTTTAGTATGTTTACTTTTTGAGAAGCTAAATCAATATCAGTACTAAATCCTAGTGAAAGTTTTTCTTTTAAAACCAAAATATCAATAAAATTTTTATTATTATATTTATTTACTATAATCTTATTTACCCTGCCTACTTGTTTAATTAAATCAAAATAATTGTTTATTAATTTTTTAAGTTTTCCAGTTTTCTCAGAGAATGATATATCGCAAAATAACTTTGGTGTAATTTTTAGTTCAGCTTTTGTCGATCTGATATTAGAAATTAATTCAATTATATTATTAATATCAATTTGATTTTTATTAAATTTATTAAGATTTTTATAGTTTGGCCAAGAAGATAATATTAAATCTTCCTTATAAATTGTTTTATATCTATTTTTTGACCAAACTGACTCTGTAAAAAAGGGTATAAAAGGATGGAGAAGTCTTAAAATATTGCCCATCATAAATGATGAAAATAATTTTGCTTCTCTAATTTCGGACTTGTTTTTTGAATTAAAAATTGGCTTTAAAAACTCTAAATACCAATCACAATAAGAATGCCATACAAATTGGTAAGCATGTTTTGCTGATTCATCAAATCTAAAAATTTCAATATTTTTTGATACTAAGTTTTGTGTCTTAATGTACTCATTAAATATCCATTGATTTATTGGAAGTTTTATCGATTTAATATTTACTTTTTTATTTAATTTACAATTATTGAGTTTTAAAAAATTGTTGGCACTCCAGATTTTTGTAATGAAATTTCTATTTCCTATAACTCTATCTTTTGATAATTTTACATCTCTTCCTGGAGAGGCCATTGAAATTAAAGTAAACCTTAAACTATCAGCTCCAAACTCATTAATAAGTTCTAATGGATCAATTACGTTTCCTTTGGATTTAGACATTTTTTGTCCTTTTTCGTCTCGTACTAATGCATGAACATAAATCTTATGAAATGGAGTATGTTTGTTAAAATAATTACCCATCATTAACATCCTGGCTACCCAAAAAAAGATTATATCGAAACCTGTTACGAGTACTGAAGTAGGATAGAATTTTGAGAGTTCTTTTGTTTTAGCTGGCCAGCCTAATGTGGCGAATGGCCATAATGCAGATGAGAACCAAGTGTCTAAAACATCCGTTTCTTGTTTAAGCTTTACTTTTTTGTTTATATTTTTTTTCTTTGCTAAAATTAATGCATCATTTTCATTTTCAGCAACAAAAATATTATTGTCTTCATCATACCAAGCAGGAATTCTATGACCCCACCAAATTTGACGAGATATACACCAAGGTTCAATATTTTTCATCCATTGAAAAAATGTCTTAGTCCAATTGATAGGAAAAAAAGTAGTTTTCCTCTCATTAATTATACTAATTGGTTTCTCGGATAATTTTTTTGCATCAACAAACCATTGTTCAGTTAAAAGTGGTTCGATTATAGTATTAGATCTATCTCCGTAAGGAATTTTATTTTTAATAGTTTCAATTTTAAGAAGATTTCCAGTTTCTTTAAGTTGTTTTACAAAAAGTTTTCTTGCTTCAAATCTATCTAAACCAACGAATTTTTTAATTCCATTTTTGTTAATTTTTCCATTTTTTTCGAAAATATTTATTAGTTCTAATTTATTTCTTTTTCCTACCTCATAATCATTGAAATCATGCGCTGGTGTTATTTTTACTGCTCCTGATCCTTGATCGGGATCTGCGTAGTGGTCAGCTATAATTTTTACCTTTCTATTCACCAATGGAATTTCTACATTTTTACCAATTAAATGCATATATCGTTCATCTTTAGGGTTTACAGCAACTGCAGTATCGCCCATCATAGTTTCTGGCCTAGTAGTGGCAATTGTAATTTTGTTATCTGAATTCTCAATTTGATAATCGATGTAATATAATTGAGATTGTGCATCTTTTTGTATTACTTCTAAATCTGAAATGGCTGTTTGAAGTTGTGTATCCCAATTCACAAGTTTTTTATCTTTATAAATTAACTTGTTATTATAAAGTTTTACAAATACTTTAATAACGGCTTGAGATAGATCTTTATCCATAGTAAATCTCGTTCTTGACCAATCGCAAGAACAGCCTAATTTTTTCAGCTGATCTAAAATTATTCCACCTGACTCTTCTTTCCATTTCCAAACTTTTTTAATGAATTTTTCTCTTCCTAAATCATGTTTTTTAATTCCCTTTTTTTCTAAATTTTTTTCTACGACTGCTTGAGTGGCTATTCCCGCATGGTCAGTTCCAGGCTGCCACAAAGTTTCGTTTCCTTTCATTCTATTAAATCGAACAAGTACGTCTTGGAGACTATTGTTTAAAGCATGTCCCATATGAAGCCTTCCTGTAACATTTGGAGGTGGAATAACAATTGAGAATGTGCTTTTGAGTTTTCCTTTTCGCGGTTTAAAACACCCTTTTTTAATCCAAAAGTCTGAGATTTTTTTCTCTTCTTTTAAATGATTGTATTTTTTAAATTCCATTTTTGATTACCCTTAATATTCATATCCAAATTCTTTAAAGAAAAACTTAGCATCTTTATAAATAAGCTCTCGGGATTTTTCATCTAATTTTACATCTTTTTTTCTTAAATTAGCTTTAGCTTTAATACTTTTAAAAGTTTCATAGATTCCTTCGTTAAGACCCAGCCTTTTATCAAGTATTTTTAAATCTTTTTCTAAATTCTCATACTTTATAATCAGATCAAAATCTAGTTTGCCATTCTCATCTAGTAAAATAGATTTTTCCAGATTAAAAAAATAATAAGCTTGTTTTTTTGTAAAATCATAAATGCCTTTACTAGGATCAACTCTTTTTCTAAATATTTCCCAATGATAAAAGCTTAAAAACTGATCATAAGGATTTCTTACAATGGTAAATTTAAAAGAGTTATCATAAAAATGATTGCTAAGTGTTTTTTTTAATATTTTTAATGAAGTATGCTCACCAGCTATTCGATTCTCGAGGAAAAGTGGCCTAAAAAAAAATTTTGGAGGATAATTAAATTTAAAAATTTTTTTTGTTAGTGGTAATAATTTTATTAAGCTGGCAATCAAATTTTTAAACAAAGCGGTATTTAATTTTTTTGGTTTTTTTTTATTTATGTAATTTTGAGGGCTTAGAAATTTTCTTGACTTTCTCTCATCCTCGCCAAACGGCCCTATGGGGGCAATAATATCTTCTGCGCCACAAAATTTTGAAAGAGCTATTTCCATTGAAGTTCCACCAGTCTTCCTTGATTTTACAAATATAAAATTTTTATTATAACTAATGATTGTCATCACTAATTTTTAAATTAAACCTTTCTTTTTCAAATCTTTAAAAATTTGCAAGGACCATTTTTTTGCATTTTTTTCAGTTACTCTAAAATCAAATTTCTTAGGTTTTACAAACATTTTGTTAGTATCCTCGAACCTTCCTTTTTTAATGGTATCTAACCATATTACAATGTCAGCATTAAAAGCTTTCCTAGTTTTTGATGTTGGGCAGACGAAATCTGCAATCACATGTTTTCCTTTATTTAAAGCTTTTTGGGCTAAATATGTCATTCTTTTACACTGTCTTTCTCTGCCTTCATAACTAAAATCCCAATCTTTAGCTTCTTTTCGTACTTCATCGTTATTTAACCAAACAGCTTTTAAATATGGATACAATTTTTTAGCGAGATATGATTTTCCTGCTCCAGGCAAACCCATAATTAATATTTTTTTTTTCATCCATTTAAATTAATATTATTCAAATTTTTTTAAGTTACTATTTGTTAATTTTTTTATTCATTTTCGAATTTAACAAAGTTTCAATGTTATTCAATGCTACAGATCAATCTCTAGTCCCCTCCTAGTCCCATTTGAGTAGTCTGTTGCTTTCTTTTCATACTTGAGAAACAAGAATGAAAAGTGTAAAAGTTTAAACTTACTTGGGCTTCCAGTCCTCGTAAAGCTACTTGGCCACGTGGCGGAATGGTTACGCAGAGGATTGCAAATCCTTTTATCCCAGTTCGATTCTGGGCGTGGCCTCCAAAAAAATTGGTTGTTTTATTTTTTTAAAAAAAGTATGTTCATTTCTATTCCTCGGTAGCTCAGTTGGTAGAGCAGTTGACTGTTAATCAATTGGTCGCAGGTTCGAGTCCTGCCCGAGGAGCCAATCAATTATAATTAACCAGTTTTTTCAAATTTTGAAGTATTGCTTAATATTTGAAAAATTTTGTCTTTTTGTGTTCTAGATAATGAAGAAAAGGTTCTGCTTAAAAATGAATAATTAAGATCTTCGTTCATTGTTTCGCTAGAATTTGTGTTTTTAAAATCTTTATAATCTTCAAAAAAATATATAATTGGAACTTTTAAAAATTGAGAAAGTTGCATTAATCTATTGGAGCTCACTCCATTAGTTCCTTTTTCATATTTTTGTATTTGTTGAAATGTAACATTAATTGCTTGGGCGACTTTTGTTTGCGTAAGTCCAAGTGATAATCTACGCAATCTTAATTTTTTACCTAAATGAACGTTAAAACTCTCTTCCATAGAACTCCCTTTTTTTATTTATACAACCCTAATTTTGAGATTTTGGCAACAGTAAAAGTTCATTTTGGGTAAGAAAATTTTAATGTGTTTTAGCGTAAAAAAGTACAAATAATTAATAATAACTGTTGACTCAGGGAAAAAAAAAGAGACTAAAATATAAATTATTTATAAGTCTTTATTCTATACTCCCAATAACCAGTCTTTTCAAAAGTTGCTTTTACCCAAAGGTATGAGTTTTCTTCATACCAAATATCTGTATTAAGTTTTTTACTATCAGGAAGTGTCACGTCAGAAGATTTAAAGTTAAAACGTAGTGTTTTATAAGTTTTGTTTCCAATTTGTATTTCTTCTTTGCCTATAAATGTAACTGTTTGGTCTATTATTCTACCAGAAATACCGCTTATTTGTGCTTTTGCTTTTACAATATCATGATTCCACCAGGTTCCAACTATAAATTCTTTATCTGCTTTTCCTTTGTATGAAGATCCATTTATTATTAAATTTTTGTCGGCAGTATCAGTAGTAATGTTAACATATCTATCTTTTTTATTCTGTTTAGTTTTAGAAGAATAGCTTTTAAATATCCCTTTTTCGTAATTTTCTTCACTTTTTGCAAAATATTTATATAAATCCACCCCAAGTTTTGTAATTTTAAAACTCACTTCACTAACAATTGACAAACTATCTCCGTCTCTTATGAAGTTAAATTTATGGTAGCCTATAGATTGATTGTTTCTAAATAATTCATATTCCAAATAGTTTAGTTTTTCATAATGATTTACATGGCCGATTGCATGAAAATTAAATGAAAATAGAATTATAATTGAAATGATAATTTGTTTCATATGTTTTAGATTAAAGTAAATAACATTCTTTTATCTTAAATTGCAAATACACCATTAGTAAGATTAAAACAAGTCTAGTTTAACTTGTTATAATATTTGACTTAAGAAAAGTTTAGTTCGATCAGATTTTGGATTGTTAAAAAAATCTTTTGTTTTTGCTTTTTCGACAATTCGACCCTCGTCCATAAAAATCATATTATCAGCAACTTCTTTAGCAAATCCCATCTCATGGGTAACTACTATCATAGTCATTCCTGCTCTAGCTAAGTCTACCATTGCATCTAGTACTTCTTTGATCATTTCTGGATCAAGGGCTGATGTTGGTTCGTCAAATAACATAATTTTAGGCTTCATACATAATGCACGAGCTAAAGCACATCGTTGTTGTTGACCACCTGATAATTGACCTGGAAATTTTGTAGCTTGATCTGCTATTTGAACTCTTTTTAAATTTTCCATTGCAATTTCCTCTGCTTGCTTTTTTGGTAATTTTTTAACCCATATAGGAGCAAGTGTGCAATTATCTAAAATTGATAAATGTGGAAATAGATTAAATTGTTGAAACACCATTCCAACCTCGGCACGTATTTTTTCAATATCTTTTGTATTTTCTGATATTTCTTTTCCATCTACTATTATTTGGCCGTCTTGATGTTCCTCTAGTCTATTAATACATCTGATTAAAGTAGATTTACCTGATCCTGAAGGACCACAGATAACAATTTTTTCTTGCTGGTTCACTTCAAGATTTACATCTTTTAATGCTTGAAATTTGTCAAACCATTTATTAACGTTTTTAAGCTCTATAATTTTACTCATTTATCTTTCAGTACTTAATTTTTTTTCAAGATTTTGACTATATCTACTCATAGCATAGCAAACTACCCAAAAAACTAAACCAGCAAAAACATATCCTTCCATTGCCATACCAAGCCATTCTGGATTTGTTTTAGCTAAATTTACCATACCCGCAAGTTCTAGCAGTCCTACAACAAATATTAAAGGAGTATCTTTAACTAAAGCTAAAAAAGTATTTGCAATTCCTGGAATAACTAATTTTAAAGCCTGAGGTAAAACTATAAGAAAATGCATTCTCCAATATCCCATACCAAGAGATTTAGCAGCCTCATACTGACCTTTAGGTAAAGCTTGAAGGCCCCCTCTTATAACCTCTGCCATATAAGCTGCTTCAAAAAGTGTTATAGCAACCAATACTCTAATTAATTTATCTACATAAGTTCCGTCTGGTAAAAACATAGGGAACATAACTGCTGACATAAATAAAACTGTTATTAATGGAACACCTCTCCATAATTCAATAAAACCAATAGAAGAATATCTAATTGCAGGTAAATTTGATCTTCGACCTAAAGCAAGAAACATTCCGATTGGAAAGCACAATATTAGAGCAAAGGCAGATACTATAAAAGTTAATGATAAACCTCCCCAGGCTCCCGTTTCAATATACTCTAATCCAAAATCTCCACCAGAAATCAATTTTAATCCAATGATAGGATAAACAAAAAGCAAAAATATAAGAAGATATTTTTTAACCTTTACTGAAGCAAAAAATGATGCACCTACAAGTGCAAACAACATTAAAAATGCTGTATTAATTCGCCATTGTTCTGTATCTGGATACATCCCATAAACAAATCTATTAAGCCAAACTTTTACAAAAACCCAACAAGCACCGCCACTAGTACAATCTTGTTTTGTATTACCTGCAAAATCAGCGTCAAAAATAAACCAATTTAATAGAGCAGGAATATATTTGATAAGTACAAAAATGACCAACAAACTTAAAAATGCATTAAAATTACTTGAATTAAAATTAGTGTTTATTTTATCAAGCAATCTATTTCCGCTAAATTCAATTCTAATTAAATGAAGTCCTACAACACCAAGAATTATAGGCGTAAAATAACTCAGTCCAGCAGGAAGGAATCCAGTAAAATTTACACCTAAGAAAGTGTTAGCTAAAAAATCAAAAAAACCCACTAAAATAATGATGCTACCTATAGTAACAAAAGTATTGAGATTTTCCTTATTTGGTTTGATTAGGTTTATTTTCATTATTTTTCCTTAATCGCCATTTTTTTATTGTACCAATTCATAAAAACAGAGATTGATAAGCTTAACGATAAGTATGTAAGCATAGTAATTGAAATAATTTCAATCGCTCGTCCAGTTTGCATTAATGCAGTACCTGCAAAAACTAAAACAATATCTGGGTAAGCTATAGCTGCCGCTAGAGATGAATTTTTTGTCAGATTCAAATATTGATTAGTTGTTGGAGGAATTATTATTCTCAATGCCTGGGGCATAACAACGAGTTTCAAAATTTGCCCTTTTGTTAAACCAATTGATGCGGCCGCTTCTTTTTGGCCTTTATTGACACCCAGTATTCCAGCTCTTACATTTTCTGCTATAAATGTGGCTGTATACATAGATAGTGCTAATGCTAAAGAAATTAATTCTGGGATAATAGTAACTCCTCCCTGATAAACATAAATAGTCTTAGATAGTTGCGTTAATTCTGGAATTTGGAAGGATAGACTTACTCCTCCGATTAGGAAAGTCAAAAAAGGTAAGCCAAACAAAATTCCAAGAGAAATATATAAAACTGGAATTTGTTTACCAAATTCATCTCTTTGTTTTTTTGCATATTTAGAGGTAAAAATTATTAAAACAATTGCTACAATCAAAGAATACGCAAATAAAGAAAAATTTGTCCATACAAATCTGGGTACGTACCATCCTTTTACATTTAAGAAACTGATATCATAAAAATTGATTGAGTCTATGGTGAGAGGTAAAGCTCTTAATGCAGCAAAATACCAAAAAAATATTTGTAATATAAGAGGTATATTTCTAAATATCTCAACGTACCATTCTGCAGCTTTTGATATTAAATAGTTTTGTGACAATCTTGAAATTCCTACTGTTACTCCTAATATTGTTGCAAAGAAAATACCTATAACTGAAACTAAGATTGTATTTAACAAACCAACTAAAAATGCTTTTGCATAAGAATGAGATCCATCGTAGTCAATTAAAGAAAAAGTAATATCAAAAGAGGACTCTTGGGTTAAGAATCCAAATCCAAATGAGATTCCTCTATTTCCCATATTGTTTTGTGCGTTAATGGTAAAATATATGATAACTAAAACTATAAAAAGTACTGTAAGAATTTGTGGAATTAAATCTTTATTCTTGTTGCTTAAATCGATTTTGAAATTTTTAAAGTTCATTCCTAATGAGATTAAAAAAAAGGGCTGGATAAATCCAGCCCTTTTTAATTAATTAGCGATTATCTCGCAGGTGGTACGTAAAGAATACCGCCTTTAGTCCAAAGTTGATTTGGCCCTCTATTTGGTAAAATATTAGTGTCAGCTATATGTTTTTTATAGATTTCACCATAATTTCCAACTTGCTCGATAATTCTTAAGCTCCACTCGTTATCTAAACCAAAAGCAGCTCCTAATTCTCCTTCAGCTCCAACTAATCTCTTAATAGCTGGGTTTTCAGAGTCTTTTAAGCTTGAAGCGTTTGATGAATTAACACCATACTCCTCTGCTTCGATCATAACGTTTAGAGACCATCTAACAATATCTTCCCATACTGAGTCACCTTGTCTTACAACAGGTCCTAGTGGTTCTTTAGAAATTGTTTCTGGTAATACTTTATGGTCATCTGGAGCACTCAATTTAGTTCTTTGAGCTGCTAAACCAGATTTATCAGTAGTATAAGTATCACATCTTCCAGCATCATAAGCTTGAACTACTTCATCTGCTTTTTCAAAAGCGATTGGTTCGTACTTAATATTTTTGGAATTAAAGAAGTCTCTCATGTTTAGCTCTGTAGTAGTACCTGTGTTTGTACATGCAGATATACCATCTTTGAAATCATTTACTGAATTGATTCCAGAATTTTTTCTAACCATGAATCCTTGACCATCATAAAAGTTAACGCCAACAAATGTTAAACCAATGTCAGCATCTCTTGATAATGTCCAAGTAGTGTTTCGTGAAAGTACATCGATTTCACCAGATGTTAAAGCAGTGAATCTTTCTTTTGCACTTAACGGAGTATATTTAACTTTGTCAGCATCACCTAATACAGCGGCTGCAACAGCTCTACATACATCAACGTCAATACCAGTCCAATTTCCAGATGCATCAGCATTTGAAAATCCAGGGAGTCCTTGTGAAACTCCACATTTTACAAAACCGGCTTTCTTAGTGTTGTCTAAAGTTTTAGATTTTTTTGATCCAGAACCTCCACCACCTTGGCCGCAAGCCACAAGTAACGAAGATGCTAGTACAACTAAAATCCAAGTTTTAATTGATTTCATCATAATTATGATTTCCTCTTTTATTGTTAACAATATTTTTGAAAAACGAATTTCAAAACATTTTCATTATGGATTAATCCATCTTGGTGATCAATATGATAAAGTTTGGTTAGAACTATAAGTATACACTATATCTAGAAAGTATTTTTTTATTTAGTATATATATGCAATATGACAACCATAATTACATCTATCGAATTGGCGCGCCCTGAAGGATTCGAACCTACGACCCTCGGTTTAGAAAACCGATGCTCTATCCAACTGAGCTAAGGGCGCAATTAAATCATTAAGTATATTTACTTAAAAACATACCAAGTGGTCAATATAAATCGGAGATTTAATTCCAAATTTTTCAGATTTTTCATGTTGATGAATATGATGGGAATGAACAAAAACAGGCAAATGTTCATCGTTTTTTGTTTTTAAGGTATAAATAAAATTAGTTCCTCTAAATTTTCTATCTACAACTTCTAATTTTAATTTGCTTTGGTCGTCATGAATTAAATCTTCGGGTTGTAAAAGTAATTTTACTTTTGCTCCAGAAGGAAAATTATTTGATAATTTTCCTCTAATTTCACCTAATACTTCATGGTTTAATCTATGGACTGCGCATTCACTGTCTACTACTGTTACATCAATAAATACTCCCTTGTTTAAAAATTTAGCTATTTCAATTGAATTAGGCTCATGGTGAACATTGTATGGAACATCATATTGCTTTAATTTCTGATTTAAAATAATTCCACATTTATCAGCCATAGAAAAAGCTTCATATGAGTCGTGAGTTACGATGATAGTTGTTAGATTTATTCTCTTTAAGAGTTTCTTTACTGAAACTTGAATTTCATCTTTTAAACTTTGATCTATATTTGAAAAAGGTTCATCTAATAACAATAAATCGGGTTTAGACACTAAAGATCTTGCTAAAGAAACTCTTTGAGCTTCACCAGCGCTGATTTGATGTGGAAATTTTTCTAAAATTGGTTCTATATGCAAAAGTCTTATAATCTCATCAGCGTTTATAGTTGAGGCATTTCCATTTAATCTTTTTTTACCAAAGTTTATGTTGTCTATTACTTTGTAATTAGGGAATAAAGAGTTGTCTTGAAACGACAAAGCTATGTTTCTTTTTTCTGGCTCAATATGAGTTTTATTTGAAGAAATTAATCTTTTTTTAAGAAAAATTTCACCTGAACTAAGTTTTTGAAGTCCCGCAATAGTTCTTAATACGGTTGTTTTGCCAACTCCTGAGGGGCCTAATAAAGAAACTATTTCTCCTTGATTTTGAATCTTGAGATTAACGTCATTGACTTTATTTTTTTCACTAGCAACAAAGTTACCATTTTTAATCTCAAAAAATTGATTTGACATTTTATAGATTATATTAGTTTTTTGGCGAAAGTATATATTTTGAAGAAAATAAAATTAAAATTGTAGCCCAGCTAATCAAAAATAAAGAAGGTAAAGCTGCAGCTTCTATTAAATCTTGAGAAGCATAAACATAAGCTTGGGTAGCAAAAGTCTCAAAATTGAATGGTCTAAGTATCATTGTTATTGGCAGTTCTTTAATGATTTCTAAAGATATAAGAAGAATAATCAAAATAATATTATTTTTAAGATACGGAATATGAATTTTTGAAAAGGTTTTAATTTTAGAGTATCCAAGTAGATATGCGCTTTCATCAATTGAATTATTTATTTTTTCATAACTTGATTTAATACCATTAAAAGAAAGTGAAAAAAATCTTATAAAGTAAGCAAGGATCAAACCAAATATAGAACCAATAAATATTTTTTTAGTGCTACCAATATTAGTATTTTCATTAATTAAATCACTTATATTTGAAAAAAAAGTTATAAATGCTACTGCTAAGATAACACCTGGAATAGCATATCCAGAAATAGAAAAATTGGTTAAATAATTTAAAATTCTACTTTTAGAAATTCTGCTACCGTAGTTAATAAATAAAGATATAAATACTAAAACTACGCTTGCCAAGCCTACTAAATATAAAGTATTTAGATTAATTTTAAGGATGTTAATGTCTTGAATATATTTAGGAAACTTTATTGTCCAATAAATCATTTGTGAAACAGGAAATAGAAAACTAATAAGAAATACACAAAAACAAAAAGAAAAAGCTAACAATGATTTTTTTCCACTTAATTTAATCTTGTTAATCGGTTTAAAGCCTCTTGCAGGTTGGTGATATCTAGCCTCTCTTCTAGAATAAATCTCTACAGATAAAAGAAGTAGTATGAATATAAGAAGAATAAATGAAATTTGATTAGCAGAATTAAGATCATCAAAAGAAATCCATGAATTGTAGATTCCGGTAGTTAATGTAGAAACACTAAAAATAGAAACTGTTCCAAAATCAGACAAACATTCCATTGCTACCAATGCTAAACCAGCAATTATAGCTGGTCTTGCTGAAGGTAATATAATTTTGAGAAAAGTTTCTTTTTCTGACAAACCTAAATTTTGTCCTACTTCTATATAGTTATTTGATTGAAAGAAAAAAGAGGATCTAGTTAAGACATATACATAAGGAAATAATGAAAAACTAATAGCAATAATAGAACCTAAAATTCCATCAAACTTAGGTATATGAGGATTATAATTATATTCTCCAAAAATATTTGTAAGAATCGAATAAGCTGTTCCGTAGTTTTCAAAAAAAGCTATTATAGAGAAAGCAAATATATACCCTGGAATAGCAAAAGCTAGGATCAAGGCCCAACTAAAAAAATTACTTAATGGAAACTCATAAAATGAAATAAAATACGCTGAAGTAACACCCAATAAAAAAGTTATAATTAAAACTGAAATTAAAATTATTAACGAGTTATTTATATAATCAAAAAGAAATGTATTTTTTAATACCGTAAAATAATTACTAGTCTCTGAAAAAAAACTAAAAAAAACGGTAAAAATTGGTAATGCAACAATTAAAGCAATAGTAAAAGAACTAAAAAACCAGAAATTATACTTTTTCATTAAATCTCTTCATATTTTAATCCCTGGCTAAAGCGGCTTAATACTCATTTAACTAAGCTATAGCATTTTAAACCAGAGATTCTATTGACGTCAAATCTTTAGTCCTTCTTGAACATTGAAGAAACTATATCTTTAATCTCATTTATCTTGATTTCAGATATTTTTCTATTTGAGATCTGTAGTTCCATTTTTTTTACCTCTTTCATACAAGGCGAGCAACCAGTTTTTAACTTATTTAAGTTAATATCTTTTTTTGTTGATCGCCTCATAGAATTAACAAACGTTAACTATTTCCATCCTGCAGCTGTCATTACCTCTAAAGCATCAGCTTGCCTTTTTCCGTAATTTAGAACTTTGGTTTTTAGATCTTGTTTAAAATCTAATCCCATATTTACTACTAACGGATGTGGAGATACTCCTGCAATCATTGGGTACTCGAAAGTATTATTTACTATATGATTTTGAGCTTCTTCACCTAGTAAAAATTCAACCAATTTAATTGCATTTGCTTTATTTGGAGCTCCTTTAACTAAACCAGCACCACTAATATTCATATGTGTTCCTCTTCCATCTTGATTAGGGAAGAATGGTTTTACTTTTTTAGCAGCAGCTTGTTGTTCTGGTCCTTTTTTACCAGATAACATTAATGCTAAATAATATGTGTTCGCTACAGCAATATCAGCTTCTCCAGCTGCGACAGCAAGTATTTGAGCCCTGTCATTACCTTTTGGAGCTCTAGCCATATTTGAAACCATTCCTTTTGCCCAACTTGCAACTTTACCTTTTCCATTATTTTTAATTAATGAAGCTACAAGTGATTGGTTGTAAATGTTATTTGAAGCTCTTATTACTAATCTACCCTTCCATTTTGGATGAGCTAAACTTTCATAAGTTAGACCTGCTAGTTCTGCGCCACTAACTCGTTCAGGGGCAAAATAGACTATTCTTGCTCTTTTTGCTATTCCAACCCATTTATTTGTTCTAAAATTTTTTGGAACTGCAGATTTAATAGTATCGCTTATAAGTCCGCTTTGTAAGTTAGAAGCAAAAGCACCTAGCCTTCCAGCATCTGCTGTAATGTAAAGATCAGCTTGGCTATCTGATCCCTCTTCTATTATTCTTTTTTCCAAAGCACCAGATTTTCCAGATACCACATTTACTTTTATTCCTGTTTTAGCAGTAAATTTTTCGTAAAGTTGAACGTCTGAATCATAATGTCTAGCACTGAATATGTTAACTTCATTTGCAAATAGACTTCCCATAAATGCAATAAGGAAAGAATAAGTTATTAGTGTTATTTTTTTCATATGTCTCCTTTATTGATAATGATTATCATTAACACTATTTTGAGAATGATTATTATTATCAATAATGACGCACCCAATGGTATAAGATTGTTGATAACTCGAGTTAAATAAGGTTTATATAAGTCATGTTACAAATTAACCCTAAAAAATTTAGACAAATACAAAACAAGGCTATTCCTTCACCATTAAGACCAAAATTTAGAAACAGTAATGAAACAAATATTTACTTTCTATCAAAGAGGAAATTTGATGGTAAAAAAAAAGATTTATTAATTAAAAGAATAAAAATTGTTCTTTTAACTTTATTTATTGGCGTTGGCGGTTATTTTTTATCTAACTAAACTATTTTAGTTTTTACAGATCCTAATTTTTCTATTTTGCCTGTGTAAAAACCTTTGCTTAGAATTGGCACTACTCCCACTGTGGAACCAGTAAAAACATAAAAGTTTTTATTTATTTTAATATTATCTTTTTTAAGTTTAGTTAAAACAAATCTTAAAGAATTTATAGGATTAATATAAACTGTGTTAGTATTTCCGTTTACCGACTGATTAATCTTATTATTTGAAATATTAGTTTTAAGATTATCTACTTTAATATTTTTAAATTTTTTTTTAACACCAATTACAAATTTAACGTTAGCACCAAAATCTGAGCATAAATCACCCAAAAATTTTATTCCCTTTTTTCTTTGTCTATATCCAACAACTTCAATACACGGGGCCATATGAGATATATATTTGATAATATTTTTTTTTGTAATATTTTTTTTTAATTGAAAAAATTCTTTTTTAATTAAATAGCAAACTTCAAGTTCGATACCCAATATATATTTGTTAATTTTAACGCTTTCTTTATTTTTTAAAACATTATGTTTATACACTGATGCGTAGAATGGTTCTTTTTCTTTCAATTTTTTTAAAACGGGTATTCCAGTGCCACCAGCTTTAAAGCCTATAATAGGTTTGTTAATTTTGCTTTCACATAGTTTTCTAAATTTATGAGCTTGAGTAATTTTTTTTGAAAATTGGATTGGTATAGGTGAAATAATTTTATTTTTTAAAAAAGCTTGAACTAATCTATTAGCAACTAAGTTTATATTTTTGTTATTCATAATTAATTCATTTTGTTTTTATACAGCTAATGTTATAGTTAATCAATGAAAGAACAGTATAGCATAAATGAAATTTTAAATGCAATTGATGATTTGCAAGATTTAAAGAAAGAAAGAAAAATAGATCCAATTATATTAGATAAAACTATTCCAAAAAAAAAATCTGATATCCCCACAAATACTTTAAAGTTAATTGAGGAAGCAGAAAAAACAATTAGATCAAAGCTGCGATCTGAATAGCTGTATCACACATACGATTTGAAAATCCCCATTCATTATCGTACCAAGAAAGAACTCTACTAAATTTTCCTTTAACAACTTGCGTCTGTGTGGCATCAAATATTGAACTATGTGGATTGTGATTAAAATCTTTAGACACTAAAGGTTTTTGATTTATATCTAAAATACCTTTTAATTCTCCTTTAGCTGCTTTACTCATAGCATTATTAATGCTTTCAGGAGTCACTTCTTTTTCAGTAACTAATGTTAAGTCAATTAAAGATACATTAGGAGTTGGAACTCTGATGGCTGTTCCATCTAATTTACCTTTTAAACTTGGCAAAACTAAACTCATAGCTTTTGCTGCTCCTGTAGAAGTTGGTATCATTGAACCCTCAGTTGCTCTCGCTCTTCTTAGATCTTTGTGTAATGTATCTAGAAGTTTTTGGTCTCCAGTGTAACTATGGATAGTTGTCATATAACCATAGGTAATTCCAAAAGTTTTCTCTAAAACCATAGCAACAGGTGCTAAACAATTTGTAGTACAAGAACCATTAGAAATAATATTATGGTCTTTTTTTAATTCTTTGCTGTTAACTCCCTGTACCAAAGTAAAATCAACTTCTTTTGCTGGTGCTGAAATTATTACTTTTTTAGCTCCTGCTTGAATATGTTTGCCTGCTGAAGCTTTATCTAAAAAAAAACCAGTGCATTCTAAAACAACATCTGCGCCAACTTTCCCCCAAGGTAATTTAGCTGGATCTTTTTCAGCAAATACTTTTATATTTTGATCTCCAATTTGAAAACCCTCACCTGTTGTTTTAACATCATGATTTAATATGCCATGAGTACTATCGTATTTAATTAAATGTGCATTAGCCTCTATTGAACCAAGATCATTTATTCCAACAACTTGAATTTTACCTTTATAATTTTCTAATAGAGCTCTTAAAATTAATCGTCCAATTCTTCCAAAACCATTTATTCCAACTTTAACCATAAGATTTATACGTATTTAAATACAACAATAAAATAAGCAACACAAATTATTGATGCTATCCACAAGACACTACCAACTAATCCAAGCCATGCTAGATGAATAAATGCACTGCCAAGTAATGAAACAAACAATCTATCACCTCTTGTTGTATCTAATCCTAAAATACCTTTTCTTGGAGATCCTCCTGGAACTTTTTTTTCCCAAATTAACATCGCAGTTATGCATAAAGCTATAAAGATAAAAAAAGATGCAGTTTGCCAAGTCCATGCCATCCAAGAAAATAAGTCAAAATCAAAAAAACCTTTTTCTTTAGCTTTCCCTACTTCACCCCAAGTTGCAGCATTTAATTTTGAAAACATTAAACCCTTCCCATTGCAAATCCTTTTGCAATATAATCTTTTACAAAGTAAATTACAATTGCTCCAGGTATGATTGTTAAAGTCCCTGCAGCAGCTAATAAACCTAATTCATAACCTGAAGTGCTAGCAGTTCTTGTCATAGTAGCTGCTATTGGTTTAGCTTCAGTTGCTGTTAATGTTTTTGCTAATAATAATTCAACCCATGAAAACATAAAGCAGAAAAACATTGTTATTCCTATTCCAGCAGCAATTGTTGGAACAAATATTTTGAAAAAGAATCTTCCAAATGAATATCCATCTACATAAGCTGTTTCATCTAATTCTTTTGGAACTGCAGACATAAAGCCTTCTAAGATCCAAACAGCTAAAGGAATATTAAATAAACAATGTGATAAGGCAACAGCAATATGTGTATCAAATAAATTTACAGAGGAATAAAACTGAAAAAATGGTAAAGCAAAAACTGCAGGTGGAGCCATTCTATTTGTTAATAACCAAAAGAATAAATGCTTATCACCCAAAAATTTATATCTAGAAAAAGCATATGCAGCAGGTAATGCGGCAGCTACCGATATAACTGTATTAAATACTGTATAAGTAATTGAATTTACATACCCCATATACCATGTACTATCCGTAAAAATTTTAACATAATTTTCAGTGGTAAATTTCTGTGGCCACAAGGAGTATGTGTTTATAATTTCTGTAGTTGTCTTAAACGACATATTGATAAGCCAATAAATCGGTAGCATTAAAAAAATTATATATAATGTAGGCACTAACCACTTATATTTCTTCATGACTGAGCCTCATTTTTCATCATTAAATTATAAAACACCCAGCAAACTAGAAGAACGATAAAGAAGTAAATTAATGACATTGCTGCCGCTGGACCTAAATCAAATTGACCCAATGCCATTTTTACTAAGTCTATTGATAAGAAAGCAGTTGTGTTACCAGGCCCACCTCCAGTTAATACGAATGGTTCTGTGTAAATCATAAAACTATCCATGAATCTCAATAAAATAGCCAATGTTAAAACTTTTTTCATTTTAGGTAACTCTATATACCTAAAGATAGCCCACCTACTTGCTCCATCAATTTCAGCAGCTTGATAATAAGCAGGTTGAATAGAATTAAGTCCTGCGTAAGATAAAAGTACGACTAATGAAGTCCAATGCCAAACATCCATTAGTATTGTTGTAAACCAAGCATCTCCTGGTTGCTGAGTAAAATTATAATCAAAACCCATTCCATTTAAAGAATGACCTAAAAAACCAATATCTGGTAAAGCAAAAATATTCCACATTGCTCCCACAACATTCCAAGGAATTAATAGTGGCATAGACATTAAGATCAAACAAACAGGGACGCCCCAACCTTTTTTTGGCATCGTTAAAGCTATACCTATACCTAAAGGAATTTGAATTAATAAAATAATAAAAGTAAATGCAATTTGTCTGCCTAGTGCAGCATGGAATCTCTCGGATAATAAAATTTGTTTAAACCATCTTGTTCCTTCCCAAGCAAATACATTGTTACCAAAAGTTTCTTGAAATGAATAATTAACTACAGTCATTAAAGGAATTGCAGCATTAAATGCTACAAGGATAAATACTGGAATTACAAAAAACCAAGCTTTTTGATTAATAGTTTTATTCATTATTCTATAATCCAATTATCTTCATAAACATAAGTATATTTTTGATTGAAAGTTACATGAGCGCTTCCACTTGGAATTTCAGTAGAGGAATTTGATAAAATTTTTATATTTCCTCCGCTACTTTCAGTATCAATTATTTTATGTCGTCCAGTATTACTCACTCTTTTTATTTTAACTGGGACTCCATTGTTTGAAAAATTAATAAATTCTGGTCTTATACCTAACTGAGTTTTATTAAATTTTGATTTTTTTAAAGATTTATGGCTTTGAATTTTCTGGCCACTAAAATTTATTTCACCGTTTTTTATTTCACATGGCAGGATATTCATTCCGGGTGAACCAATAAAATGTCCAACAAATGTGTGTTTAGGTTTTTCAAAAAGTTCAACGGGTGTTCCGGTTTGAACAATTTGTCCTTCATGCATTACCACAACTTGATCAGCAAAAGTTAAAGCTTCGGTTTGATCGTGGGTTACATAAATCATTGTACGATTAATTTTTTGATGTAACTCTTTTAATTTAGATCTTAAAACCCATTTCAAATGTGGATCTATAACAGTTAACGGTTCATCAAACATAATTACATTCACATCTGATCTCACAAGTCCTCTGCCTAATGAAATTTTTTGTTTGCCGTCAGCGGTTAAGCCTGATGCTCTGTTAGTTAAAGTTGATGTTAACTCAAGCATCTCGGCAATCTCTTTTACTTTAGAAGCTATTTCTGATTCTGAAAGCCCTCTGTTTTTTAATGGAAAAGCTAAATTGTCGTAAACAGTCATAGTGTCATAAATAACTGGAAACTGAAATATTTGAGCGATATCTCTTTCAACCGGATTAAGCGTTGTTATTTCTTTACCATCAAATAACACATTACCTTTAGTTGGTTTTAATAATCCAGAAACAATGTTTAATAAAGTTGTCTTCCCACATCCCGACGGACCTAAAAGCGCATATGCTCCACCATCTTTCCAGTGAATATTAATGTCTCTAAGAGCCCAGTCTGCGTTACTATTTTGTTTTTCTAAATAACTATGACTTAAATCTTTTAAGGTAATCTTAGCCATTGTTTACCAACCTGTTATTTTGATCAAAATATAAAAATTCATCAGTGTTCATATATAATTTAGTATCTTCGCCAACATTTTTTTGTTGAATCCCATTTGATAAAGAAACCCAACTTAAATTACCGTTTGTAAAATGAATTAAACTCTCAGAGCCACTTAATTCAGAAATCTGTACTTTTCCATTTATTTCAACAGAATTATTTCCTTCTTTATAAGTAGTAATATTATGTGGTCTTATACCGATTTTATAAGTTCCATCTTTAATATTAACAGATGATTTCCACTGAACATTATTATCAGTTAATTTACAAGTATCTCCATTTTTTTTAACCTCAGCAATATTCATTGGTGGATCACTAAAAACTTTAGCGGAGATTAAGGTTTCAGGTTTATTATAAACCTCCAAAGTTTTCCCATATTGAATAACTTTCCCCTGCAATAATGTTGCTGTATTTCCTCCAATCATTAAAGCATCAGAGGGCTCTGTTGTAGCGTAAACAACTATGCAATCTCTATCTTCAAACAACTTTGGCAATTCTTCTCTTAATTCTTCTCTTAGTTTAAAGTCTAAATTAGCTAAGGGCTCGTCTAATAAGATTAGATCAGAGTCTTTTACTAAAGCTCTTGCTAGTGCTGTTCTTTGCTGTTGACCACCTGATAGTTCATCAGGTTTTTTATTTAACATTGCTGATAACTTTAAAAGTTCAGCGACCTTTCCCACTCTTTGCTTAATTTGATCTGAATTTACACCCGTGATGACTAATGGTGAAGCAATATTCTCATATACAGTATAATTTGGATAATTAATAAACTGCTGATAAACCATTGAACAGTTTCTTTTTTGAACTTTCATTCCTGTTACATTCTTTTCATCGAACCATATTTCACCTGAAGTTGGTTTATCTAAACCAGCCATAATTTGCATTAATGTTGTTTTGCCAGCTAATGTAGAGCCCAACAGAACATTTATTGTATTCTTCTCAAATTTAAGATTTGTAGGATAAATATGAGTGTCTATGCCAACTTTTTTTTCTACATTTTTTAATTCTAGACTCATAATTTAAAATTTAGTTTTAAAAAAAGGGGGCAGCTAGTGCCCCCTTTTTAAATTTAGATTAACCTCTTACTATTTCCAAGCTTTTGCGTATGGAACAGTTTTTCCTTGAGGTTTCTCATCACGTTTAGCTTTTGGTGAACCTTTTTTATTTAACCAATAAGAAGCTTCTCTTGGTTTATTAAGTCTAGGTCCACATCCACCGTATGCATTACTACCTTTATCAGCAGCTTCCATACGAGACATAACTAAGTCCATTTCTTCTGCAAGACGATCCATAGCTTGTTGTGGAGTAAACGCACCTGAGTTTACATCTCCAATTTGTTGCCACCAGATTTGTGCTAACTTCGGATAATCCGGAACGTTAATACCTGTTGGTGACCAAATGTTTCTGTTGTCAGATCTGTAGAATTCTACAAGTCCACCTAATGCATCAGCTCTTTCTGTGAAAGATTTGTGATCGATTGAACTATCTCTAATGATAGTTAAACCAACGTGACTTTTCTTAAGGTCTACAGTTTTTGATACAACGAATTGAGCGTATAACCATGCAGCTTTTCTATTTTTAACTGGTGTAGACTTAAATAAAGTCCATGATCCAGCATCTTGATATCCAAGCTTCATGCCATTTTCCCAATAAGGTCCTTTTGGTGATGGACCCATTCTCCATAACGGCTTACCGTTTCCGTCAACAACTTTATTGTTAGGATTTTTTCCTACTAAAGAAGCTGTGAAGGCTGTGTACCAGAAAATTTGCTGAGCAACGTTTCCAGAAGATAGAGATGGTAGAGACTGATAAAAGTCCATAGCCGCAGCACCTGGAGGTGCATATTGCCTTAACCATTCATCCCATTTTCTAATCGCGTATACAGCAGCAGGACCGTTAGCAGCTCCACCTCTTGTTACTGAAGCCCCAACTGGGTTACAAGAACCTTTTTCCATTCTAATTCCCCATTCATCCACTGGTATTCCATTAGGTTTTCCTACGTCACCTGCTCCAGCCATTGATAACCACGCGTCAGTCATTCTCCAACCTAAGTCAGGAGCTCTTTTACCGTAGTCCATGTGACCGTATATTCTAACACCGTCAATATTTTTTACATCATTTGTAAAGTATTGAGCAATATCTTCATATGCAGACCAATTTAAAGGAACACCTAAATCGTATCCGTATTTAGCTTTAAAACCTTTTTTGATTTCAGGTCTGTCAAACCAATCTTTTCTAAACCAATAAAGGTTAGCAAATTGTTGGTCAGGCATTTGATATAAGTCGCCATCTGGACCTGTAGTAAACTGTTTACCAATGAAATCATCTAAGTCTAAAGTTGGTAAAGTTACATCTTTACCTTCTCCAGCCATCCATTTCGTTAAATTAACAGCTTGTTGCATTCTAGCGTGAGTACCAATCAAATCTGAGTCATTGATATAAGCATCGTAAATACTTACGTTAGTTTGCATTTGCGTTTGTACAGCCATTACAACATCACCTTCACCTAATAACTGATGATTAACTTTAATCCCAGTTATTTCCTCAAAAGCTTTTGTTAAAACTTTTGATTCATATTCATGTGTTGGAATAGTTTCTGACAATACTTTGATAGACATTCCTTTGAATGGCTTCGCAGCATCTTGGAACCATTTAAGCTCTTTAATTCTTTCTTTTTCAGAAAGAGTTGAAAGGCTAAATTCTCCTTTTGCCCATTTGCTTATTGCGTCTGAATAAGCAGATGTTGAAACTAGAGTGAAAGCAACAGCAACAGCTATAACAGTTTTCAATGTTTTAAACATTAATTCCCCCGTTGTTGTTTATTAATTCTCTAATTGAAACAAAATAGAGCTAAATTGTACAGAGCTAATTCTTTAAAAAAATACAACTTAGAATTGATTTAATTCACTAGAGTTCTTTTGATAGCGGTTGACCAACCTTTAATAAGAATATTTCTATATTTATTTTTCATTTTAGGAGAAAACCTTCTGTCTAAATGCCAATTTTTTGAAATATCTTTAAGGGATTTATAAACTCCTATTTTAAGGCCTGCCATAAATGCAGCTCCTGCTGCGGTTGTTTCCTGAACTTTTGGTCTAAGCACTTTTACATTTACAATATCGGATAAAAATTGAGAGAACCAATTATTCATTACCATGCCTCCATCAACCTTTACAATTTTTGGTCTTAAACCATCATGTTTCATTGCCTCAAATAAATCATGAGTTTGATAGGCAACTGCTTCAATGGTAGCTCTAATAACTTCTTTTGGACTTGTGTCTCTTGTAATACCACTTAAAACTCCTCTAGCGTTGGCATTCCAGTGAGGTGCGCCTAAACCAGTAAATGCCGGAACTAAATAAATTCCATTGTTGTCTTTAAGATTTTTAACAATTTTCTCTGTCTCCTTGGCTTTTTTGAAAAATTTCATTCTATCTCTCAGCCATTGAACTCCTGCTCCTGCTATAAAAATAGATCCTTCCATAGCATAAGTTGTCTTGCCATTGATTCTATAGCCTATAGTTGTAAGCAATCTATTTTTAGAATATATTTTTTTACTTCCTGTATTAAGTAATACAAATGCACCAGTTCCATAAGTACTCTTTAAAGAACCAGGTTCGAAACAACATTGGCCTATTGTTGCGGACTGTTGGTCTCCAACTACACCAGTAATTGGAATAGATTTTCTTGTTATAGATGAATGTGTTTGTCCGTAGTCATCTGCACAATCTTTTACTTCTGGTAATATATGTTTTTTAATTTTCAATAATTTTAGAATTGAGTCATCCCATTTATTAGATGATATATTAAAAATCATTGTTCTGCTTGCATTTGTTGCATCGGTAGCGTGAACTTTGCCTTTAGTTAATCTCCAAATCAGAAAAGAATCTATTGTTCCAAATAATAATTGTTTTTTATTCATTAATTGTCTTGCCTTAGGAACATTGTCTAATATCCATTTTATTTTTGTTCCTGAAAAATAAGAATCAATTAATAAACCAGTTTTATTAAAAATCATTGTATCTTTATTTTTTTTTCTTAATTTTTTACAAAATTCTTCTTGCCTTCGATCTTGCCAAACAATGGCTTTATAAACTGGTTTACCTGTCTTTTTATCCCATAACACTGTAGTCTCTCTTTGGTTTGTAATTCCGATAGTAAGAATTTTTCCTTTTAATCTATTAGCTTTTTTAATCACATCTTTTAATGTTTTGACTGTCGTTTTCCAAATTTCTTCGGGATCATGTTCTACCCATCCACTTTTTGGAAAATATTGTGTAAATTCTTTTTGAGAAGAGAAAATTGGTTTACCTTTTAAATCAAATAAAATTGCTCTGTTAGAAGTAGTTCCAGCATCAATTGAAATAATAAATTTTTTCACCTAAATAATTCCCATTTTATATCAATTCTCTTATCTTCTACTATTGCGTTAATCATGCCAAGCATTAAAGGTAATTTTTTTTCATCGAAATCTTCTTTAACTTTCTTTCCTATTTCTTTAGCTAGATCAGCTCCTTCAACAGTGATTTTTTCCATTTTAGTTTTTTTTGCTTCAGAAAAAATTAAACCTTCACCTAAATAGAATCCCATCTTTGCATTTCTACCTCCACCCGAACTTACATAAAGATCACCTAATCCTGCTAAACCTTTGACAGTTTCTTTTTTGCCTTTAAGGTGTTCAACAAAAATCTCCATCTCATGAATTGATTGTTTTATTAATGCAGAGGCAGTATTTAAATAATTTTCTTCTCTGACTTTACTTGAGGCATTATTACTACATAATCCTTTTGCAGCTCCAACTGCCATTGAAAAAATATTTTTTATCGCAGCTGAAACTTCAACGCCGTTTATATCGTCAGAGTAAGAAGTATGATAATAATTAGTATTAAGCATGTCAGCTATTTTCTTAGCAGTCTGAATTTCTTTATTAGCAATTACAACGCTACTGTGGACTTTATTTGCTAAACCCCTTGCAAGACAAGGTCCTCCAACAGCTGAGATATTTGTTTTTGATATACCTTTGGATGATAATAATCTTTTAAGTTTATCAACTAATACCTCATATTTATTTTCATGAATACTCAATCCTTTTGTCAAAAGAAGCAAGTTAGGCATTGTATCGGCTTTGTAAATTTGACTTAGTTGATCTGCTACCCATTCAATCCCTTTAGAACTTACTCCTAAAACAATTAAGTCAATATTAGATTTAAGTAATTCGCTAAATTTTTCAAATTTAAAGATCTTAATGCCTTCTGGGATATATGTATTAAGTCCTGGGTGTAAATTTTTATTTTTTTTTAAATCATCAATAAATTCATTTTCTAAATGAGTGCCAATAATATTAACATCATGATTATTGTCTAAACAAGGTAAAGCAAAAGCAGAACCCATGGCACCAGCGCCTATTATTATTATTTTAGACATATTAATCTTTAAAAAATATTTTTTTGATAATTAAAAAAACAGATATTAGCTCAATTTTTCCAATTATCATAAAGATAATCAAACTTAGTTTTGAAGTTGTTAGTAAATTTGCAAAATCCATCTCCTCTATTCCATACATCGCAGAGATCGTTGTGTTTGTAATGGTTAGAATAGATAATTTAAATGATTTTTCAAAATCAATGCTATCAACTATTAAAATTCCAGATAGAATAAATAAACTAATAAAAAATGAGATAAAAATTAAAAAAGAAATTTTTATATTTTCATTCGTTATTTTTCTTTCAGAATTAAATATATTTTTATTTATTATGCTGTTTGGACTAATTAATTTAATAATCTCTGAAGAAGCAATCTTCAAAAGAATATAAATTCTAGTAAACTTAATTCCTGATGTATTTGATATTAAAGAACCACCAACTACAGCAACTAATATAAAGTATAAACTTAAATTATTATCTGAACCAATTAATGATAATCCTGAATTGCTTAAACTGCTTAAGATACTTATAATTATATTTAAACCGCTATAATTATTCAAATATACAAGTAAAATAAAGAAAAATGACAAAATAAGTAAATAAAAATCTTCTTTATGCTCGCGTATAATAATTTTTTTTTGAAAAATATTTAATATCAAGAAAAAATTTAACATTGAAATTAGTAAAGAGAATATAAATACTAATTTCTGTGGATTTGATCGAATAATTTTGTCTAGTGAGTCTGTAGGTATAAATCCTCCTGCTGAAATTAAGCTCATACTAAGGTTTAATGAATTAAACATTCTAACTTCTGAAATATTTAATAACAAAAAAATAATGAAACTTAATACTGAATATAAAATAAAAATTTTAGATAAAAGATCTTTGATATTGCTTTCTGAATTAGTTCTTCCATCTCCAGAATAAGTTAAGTCATTCATTTTATAACTAAATTGTTTGTTTGAAAAAATTAGAAGTAAAAAAAATAAAAAATATAATCCACCTATCCATTGAGAAGATGAACGCCATAATATCAAAGTTGGATCGAGGTATTTTATGTTATTAAAAATAGAAAAACCAGTTCCAGTGATACCTGAAATCGATTCAAAAAAGGAATTTAAAAAAGACACTTGATAATTGCTAAAGTAAAATGGCAAGGCAATAAAAAAGGAAATAAGTATGTAAACTAAGATTATTAATAATAGCTGTTCTATAAAATTAATTTTTTTTTCTGATTTTTTCCCTACAAATAAAAGGCCTGAACCAGTTATAAGAGAAACAATTAGTGTTGTCACGTATGAGTTAATGCTCAAAAAATAATCAAAGTAAGAAGAATATAAAATATTTATAAATGCTAAAATACTTATAGGAAAACAGAATAAACTTAAATAATAACTGATTCCTTTAAAATTCATTACTAGATAGAACTAATACTAAAAATGCTTTCAACTTCTTTCAATTGTTCTCTTTTTGCAAGAAAAACTACAAGATCATCCTTTTCGAAAACAAAGTTTGATCTTGGTATGATGACTTGATCTTTTCTAACAATTGCTCCTATTCTAATATCTTCTGGCAAGTTAGAGTCTCTAATTTTTTTATTTACTAATTCAGATTTTTCTAAAATTTTTGCTTCAATAAACTCATACTCTCCATCTAGAAGAGAATAAACTGTTCCGATAGTTCCACGATGAACATGTTCCATGATTCTTGAAACAGTCGTCATTCGTGGATCGACAAGATCATCAATATTTAATGAGTCTTGTAATAAACTATAGTTTGTTTTATTAACTATAGCGATAGTTCTTTTTTTTAATCCTTTTTTTTCTGCCAATACGCAAGCCATCATGTTATTTTCATCATCATTAGTTAATGCTAATACTGTTTCAGAGTCATCTAAATTTGCTTCTTTAAGAATATCTTCATCTAATGCGTCTCCATTAATTACAATTGAAGATGACAATTCATTAGCTATTTCTTCTGCTCTTTTTTTATTTTTCTCTATAATTTTTATTCTTACATCTTCAAAATTAGACTCCAACATTTTAGCTAGATTTAATCCAATATTACCTCCGCCGATAATTAAAATATTTTTTGCAGTTTTTTCTTCGTGGCCAAATGCTTTCAGAATTATATTTAATTGTTCGCTACTCACAACGACATATACATTGTCACCATCTAATAATTTATCTTCTTTTTTGAGATATATAAATTTTTCTTTTCTTACAGCACCTAAAATATTTGCTTTAAAGTCTGGAAATTTTTTTGTTAAATCTTTTAAAGGCATATTTTTAACTGGACAGTTTTTTTCGATTGAAATTTCTAACATTTTTACTTTGTCATTAGCGAAAGGAACATTGTCTAAAGCACCTGGTGCTTCTAATCTTCTATATAATGATTTTGCTACTTCCAATTCTGGAGAAATAATTACATCGATAGGAATATTAGATTTATTGTAAAGTTTACCCCACTTTCCCTCTAAAAAATCTTTAGTTCTAATACGTGCTATCTTTTTTGAGACATTAAATAATGAACTAGCTAACTGACAAACAATCATGTTTGTTTCATCATTTCTAGTAACAGCAATAACCATATCTGCTTTTTCAGCACCTGCGTTTTCAAGAACAGTCGGAAGAGTTGCCCTCCCAACTATTCCTTTAACATCTTGGCTGTCGTTAATTTTCTTAATATCTTCTGGAGATTGATCAATAACAGTTACGGAGTGACCTTGTGCTGATAATTGTTTACTAATTGAAAAGCCAACCTTGCCGGCTCCACATATAATTATATTCATTTTAGTTTATGCCTTTAATTCCTAGAGATTTTAACTTTCTATGTAGCGCAGATCTTTCCATGCCAATAAAGTCTGCTGTTTTTGAAATGTTTCCATGGTTCTTTTTTAATTGTGTAATCAAATATTCTTTTTCAAAATGCTCTCTTGCTTCTTTTAATGGTGAAGCAAAAGATTTTTCTAAAACATTCTTATCATTTTCTACTGATGAAGAAGAGGCTAAAACATCATTCATTAATTTGTTAATACTTTCTTTATTTTCATTTGCAGATAATATGGTAACTCTTTCAACTAAGTTTCTTAATTCTCTCACATTTCCAGGCCAATGATATGTGTATAAGTTATCATTCGAAATATCAATTTTTGACAATGGAACACCGTTAATTTCAGAAAGTTTTTCTTTAAAATAATCAATTAACAATGGAATATCCTCAGTTCTTGAAGAAAGTGAGTTTAATCCGATAGGAACTACATTTAATCTGTGAAATAAATCTTCTCTAAATTTTCCTGACTCAACTAATTCTTTTAAATCTTTTGATGTAGATGAAATAAGTCTAATGTTAACATTAATATATTGAGATCCATTCAAGCGTTTAAATTTCTGATCAATTAGTACTCTTAAAATATTAGCTTGTGTTTCAAATGGAATTTCAGAGACTTCATCAATTAATAGAGTTCCTTTATTTGCTCTCTCTAATGCCCCAAAAGATACATTGCCATCAAATTCTTCACCAAATAACTCTTTTTCATATGTTTTTTCTTTAAGTAATGCAGCATTCAAAATCACAAAAGATTCTTTTGCTCTGGGAGAGTTTTTATGTATTTTTCTCGCTACTAGTTCTTTTCCAGATCCAGTCGGTCCTGAAATTAAAACTCGACTTTCTGATGATGCTAATTTTTCAATAGTTTTTTTAATTTTTACAATTCCAGGGCTTTTTCCTACTAAATCAAAAGAATGAAATAGTTTATTTTCAATAATATCTTTTTCTTGTTTTAAAAATGCTGCTTCCAGAGCTCTCTTTACATAATTCAATATTTTTTCTGTAGAAAATGGTTTTTCAATAAATTCGTATGCTCCTAGTCTTATTGCTTCTACAGCTATTTGAACTGTTGCATGTCCTGATATCATAATTACAGGAGTTAATTTATCTTTACCTATAATTAATTTTAAAAGATCGATCCCATCTTTATCGGTTTTGTCTAATTTTATATCAATAACTGCTAAATCAGGTAATTTCTTATTTATCTCTAAAACTGCTTGATCATAATTAGCGGCAGAGCGAACATTGAAATTTTGCTCTTTTAAAATATTACAAATCAAAAAGCGTATATCAGGATTGTCGTCGATAACTAAGATATCTTTATGCATTTATTGTTGGAAATGAAATTTCAATTTCAACTCCATTTCCATCTTTCTTATTCTTTATTAAAAAATCTCCAGAATGTTCATTAATTATTTTTCCAACTATAGGTAATCCTAAACCAGTCCCTTTTGTCTTTGTAGTAAAATAAGGCGTCATTACTTTTTTTGTATCTGATATACCTGTGCCATTATCTTTTAATCTAACCACTATATAGTCATTATTGCTAATAATTTCTATGTCAATTTTGCCTTTAAAATTAGGGTCTTTTTTAATCATATCTAAAAAAGTTTCTTCAGAGTTTTTAATTAGATTGATAAATACTCTATTTAGTTGTTCAGAGTCTCCATTAATCATTGTTTTTTTATTGGATGTATTAACATTTATTTTATTTTTTGATGACATCTTAGAAAAATTTACAGATCTGTTAATTACATCAAGAATATTAATCTTTTTAAATATTGGTCTCGGCATTCTGGCAAAGTTTGAAAACTCATTTACTAAATTTTCAATATCTTTAATTTGTCTATTAATTGTTTCGAGATATTTTTCAAAATCTTGGCCATCATTATTTATTTTTGAAGAATATTTTTCTCTCAAACGATCAATTGATAATTGAATTGGTGTCAAAGGATTTTTGATCTCATGAGCAAGTTTTCTAGCTACAGACTCCCATGCTTCATGTCTTTCGTTAGCAAGTAATTTATCTTGTTGTCTTTTAAGTCTATCAATCATTGAATTGAAATTAGTATTTAAGATTTTAAATTCATCATCTGACTCGATGTTCGAAACTTTAACATCAAGGTTTCCTTTGCTTATAGCTTTGGACGCTCCAATTAAATTAACAATAGGTTTCGTTAATCTTGATGCAAAAGTAATAGCAACAGAAGTTGATAAAAATAATAACAATGTGACAACAATTATATATATAATTGCAAAGGTAATTTTTATTCCTGTTTGACTATTTTCGACTGAATAATAAAAACTTACAGCTTCTTCTGTTTCATTTAAATATCTTAAAATTTCTGGATCGATATTTCTAGAAATATATAAATAAGTATCTACTAAGGATGATAATTTAATCATCACTGTTGTTTTGTTTTCTAAATTATTAGTAATAAAAACTGTTTTTCCTTCTAAAACTTGATCGTAATCTTCGTCAGATGGTACAACAAATTCATCTGTAATATCTCTTACATCTGATATTAATATATTTCCCAAACTATCAATCAGATAAATATCGTCTACTCTTCTTAAAATCTTTTCTGATTTCATAATTGCTTTAAATCTATTTGGGTCTGAATAATAAAAACCTGACGCTCTGTTCAAACCAACGCTCATTAAAATAACATCTGATTTAACGTTTTCTTTACTTTCTTCTAAATAATTTTTAGCTACATCGTAAGAATTATTAACTGCATTAGTTATTTGATTATCAAAATAATTTTGAACGCCAAAGTTAAAGAGAAATAATGAAAATATAGCAACTACTAAAGATGGAATCAGAGTGAAAAGAGAAAAAATTGAAATATACTTTAAATTTGTTTGAGAGCCAGCTTTGTTTCTTTTGCCTGCATAATAAAATCGATAAAAATTTTTAAAAATTAATGAGAAAAAAACTAATAATAAAATAATATCAATAATTAATAAAACTTGTAAATTTTGATCTGTTAACGGGACAAATCCTGCGTTGATAAAGGTTAAAAATGTAACAATCCCCATAAAAATACATAAAAATGAAGATAAAATAATCCAATTAAAGTTTTTTATAATTTTAAACATTCCAAATAAACGTTAATTATTTATATAAATATAATATAAATTTATACAATGAGTTTTTCTTTAATCATTCTTGCAGGAGGTAATAGCCATAGATTTAGTTCTAATATAGGCAAACCTTATCAAAAAATTGCTGGTAAATCATTAGTTGAGATTAATGTAGATAAAGCTCGCAAATTCAAACAAATAAAAAAGATAGTTCTTGTCTATAATAAAAAAGACTTAAAACGAGTCAAATCACTTAAATTAAAAAATATAAAACTAATACGAGGAGGAAAAAGTAGACAACAATCAGCTTTCAACGCCTTAAAACATTTAAATAGCTCAAAAGGAATTTCTAAAGTTTTAATTCATGATGTTGCTAGACCTAATTTTTCTATAAAATTATTTGGATCAATAATTAAAAATATGAAAAATGCCATAGCAGTTGTTCCAAAAATTAATATTCAAGACGCTGTAAAACAAAAAATTAACTCTAGTTTAAGTGAATATATTTTAGGTAAAAACAGAGAAAATTTATTTCTTACGCAAACTCCTCAAGCTTTCAACCTTAAAGAAATTTATCATCTACACAAAACTAATTCATCTAAATATAGAGATGATGATGTCTCATTGTATATGGATCTTAATAAAGTTAAGTTTATAAAAGGGGAAAAAGATAATTTTAAAATTACAGATCAAGCAGATCTTCAAAATTTAAAAAATATTTATAAATCTAAGCTAAGTGTTGGTATAGGTTTTGATGTTCATAGACTTGTTCCAAAGAGAAAACTTTATTTAGCAGGATTAAAAATTAAATCACCTTTAGGCACATTAGGTCATTCGGATGGTGATCCAGTATTACATTCTATCACAGATGCTATTCTTGGCGCTTGTAGCATGGGAGATATTGGTCAAATGTTCTCCGATAAAAGTAAGAAATTTAAAAATATAAGATCAACAATCCTACTACAAAAAGTTATTAAAAAAATTAAAATGAATCACTATTTTGTAAATAATATAGATATAAATATTATTACTCAAACTCCAAAAATTAAAAAATACAAAAATAAGATGATTGATAATATTGCTAAAATTTGTGAAATTTCAAAAAATCAAATTAATATTAAAGGCAAAACAACAGAAAAATTAGGTGTAATAGGAAAAGAAAAAGCTATTGCCTGTGAAGTTATAACATCGGTAATCAAATATGATTAAAAAAATTAATTTTTTATTTGTTACATTATTTGGAATAGGAAAAATAAAAAAGATACCAGGAAGTATTGCATCTCTAGCTACAATCTTATTTTTATATTTCTTATTTCATATAGTAAATATTGATCCAAATATTGTTTTAATTTCTTTAATAATAATCTTTTGTATATCTCTATATGCAGTCAATATTTTTATAAAAGATTTAGATGATAAAGATCCTAAAGAAATAGTGGTTGATGAACTCATAGGTCAATCTATTCCTATATGCCTTTATGAAATTGCTCACGATACAACAAAAGAAACTAATGAAATATTAACATTCTATTTTATAATGTTTATATTATTTAGAATTTTCGATATTACCAAACCTTATCCTGTAAGCTATTACGATAAAAATTTTAAAAACAGCTTTGGAGTTATAATGGACGATGTGTGTGCAGGTTTATATGTTGTTGCTGTTCTTGTCTTATACATGGTTCTAGGAGCATGAAAAAAAAAATAATCAAAATCATCAAATTAGCTAAAAGAAAAAAATCAAAAATATCTGTTGTTGAGTCATGTACAGGTGGAATGCTTTCAAGTGTTATTACTTCAGCTAGTGGTGCCTCAAAAATATTCTCTATGGGTCTAGTTACATACTCTAATCAGGCTAAAACAAATATTTTAAAAGTTCCTAGGAAAATTATTGAAAAACACGGTGCAGTTAGTATGCAATGTTGTTTGTCTATGGTTAATAATTTAAACAAAATTAGTAAGAGCAGAATATGTGTTTCTATAACAGGAATTGCTGGACCTAAAGGTGGCACTAAACAAAAACCAATTGGACTTGTTTATATTGGTGTAAAAAATGGAAAAAAAGTAATTATCAGTAAGTCTCAATTTAAAAATAAAGGACGATCTTCCATTCAAAAAGCTACGGTTAATAAATCATTATCATTAATTTTAAAACAGTTTTAATTTTCAAATTGGATAATTAAATCTTCTAAAATCTACGATGAAATCTAATAAATGAGCTACAAAACTGCTAAAAGTTAAGAAAATTAAAAAAACGATTATATAAAGTAAAAAAATTAATGCATTTCTCTCTCTTTTTCTTTTAAGGAAGTCTTTATCTTCAGGAGTCCATTCTTTATTTTTCGATTT
Organism: uncultured Pelagibacteraceae bacterium; assembly: GCA_902569785.1. Classification (GTDB taxonomy): domain Bacteria; phylum Pseudomonadota; class Alphaproteobacteria; order Pelagibacterales; family Pelagibacteraceae; genus Pelagilacustribacter. The sequence goes on along the minus strand of CACFVO010000002.1, from coordinate 87,328 downwards.
AAAGTCATAAGAGAACATCCAATACGTTAAATCACTTTCATTAGTATCTCCTGTTCTTATTTTTCGAATGTATGAAACTAATAATATGCAAATAAAAGATAAAGATAGTAATAAAAAAGTTATACCTATCATTATTTATATAATTTAATTGCTCTTTCTTCAAAAGCCTTAGCTATTTTATTAAGACCTAATTGAAAAGATTTTTTCATTATTGAGTTTAAAAAAGGATTTTTTAACTCAAAATCGACAAAAAAATCTAATTGAGTACCTTGATTTATTTCCCTAAAAGTCCACTCATTTTTTAAATGCTTTAGTGGTCCATCAAGATTAGTAACTATAATTTTATCTTTCTCTTTATAATAAGAAACATGACTTGAAAAAGTTTCGTTAAGAACACTTTTACCTACTTTTAAATCTCCCTTAAAAGTGATTAAATCTGAGCTTTCATTTTTGTTATGCACCTGTCCTTCGATACACCAGGGGACAAATTCAGGATATTTTTGAATATCAAGAACCATTTCGATAAGTTGTTTTTTTTTACAAGGAATAATTTTTTTTATAGTTGCAGATGACATTCAAGTTTTTTATTTCTTGCATCTTGTAACTTTCTAAAATCTTCATCTGCATGATAAGAAGATCTTGTTAGAGGAGAAGATGACACTAGTAAGAAACCTTTTGTTTTTGCAGTAATTTCAAGTTCTTTAAATTCACTTGGATGATAATACCGATGTAAAGGATGATGTTTTGCTGAAGGCTGTAAATATTGTCCAATAGTTAAGAAATCAACTTCTGCAGATCTTAAATCATCCATCACTTGAATAATTTCTTCTTTATTTTCTCCAAGACCAACCATTATTCCTGACTTAGTAAAAACTTTGTTGTTGTATTTTTTTGCATTTTTTAAAAGTTCTAAAGATGCAAAATATCTAGCTCCAGGTCTGACTTTAGTATAAAGCCTTGGAACAGTTTCGATATTGTGATTGAAAACATCGAGATCAGCTTTAAGAACTTTTTTATAAGCATGGCCTTTTCTTAAAAAATCAGGAGTTAGAACCTCTATGGAAGTGTTCGGGTTTTTTTCTCTTGTTGCTTTAACTACTTTATAGAAATGATTTGCTCCACCATCTTCAAGATCATCTCTGTCTACTGAAGTAATAACAACATGTTTTAAGTTTAATTTATAAACGGCATTTGAAATTTTTATTGGTTCAAAAAAATCTAATTCCGATGGTTTTCCAGTTTTAACATCACAGAAAGCACAGGCTCTTGTGCAAGTATCGCCCATGATCATAAACGTTGCATGTTTTTTACTCCAACATTCTGTAATATTTGGACAGTTAGCTTCTTGACACACTGTTACAAGATTATTTTGGTTTATAACTTGTTTTGTTTGAAAAAAAATTTTTGAGTCTACAATTTTAGACCTAATCCATTCAGGTTTTTTTTTAATGGGATGAATGGGTTTATTTACTTTTTCTGGATGTCTAACTTTTGTGCTCATTTTAGTTTAATTAAAACTTCCTCTTTAGTTCCGTATCTTAATTTCTCTCTATATAACATATCTAAATAGTCTAAATCGTTGTTGGTTATTAATTTAATTTTATGTTTCAAATCTTGAACTTCTTCCTTAAGAGCTATTTCTTCTTTAACTAGTTCTTGATATATTGTTTTTTTTTCAAAATATGAGACCAACCCTCTTTCTCCACCTACAAGATTAATACCAATATAAAGTGTAAGAAATATATTAAATAATATAAGTTTTTTCTTTTTAAAACTTTCTATAAGCCACATTCTTAGATTTTAGCCATTTTGACTTGATTTCCAAGTTCTTCTTCTATGCGTAACAACCTATTATATTTAGCCACTCTTTCAGATCTCGCTAATGACCCTGTTTTTATTTGAGAAGAATTTGTCGCAACAGCTAAATCGGCAATAAAAGTATCCTCTGAGTCGCCAGATCTATGTGAGATTATTGTCTCAAAATTATTATCTTGAGCTAGCTTAATCGTTTCCAGAGTTTCGCTTATAGTTCCAATTTGGTTTGGTTTAATTAAAATAGAGTTAGCTGATTTGTCTTTAATTCCCCTTTTTAATCTCTTTTTATTTGTCACAAACAAGTCATCGCCAACTATTTGTGTGTTTACTTTTTGTGTCAACTTTTTCCAATTATCCCAATCATCTTCTGGAAAAGGATCCTCAATAGATTTGATAGGATATTCTTTTGTTAGTTTTAAAAAATATTCAACATCTTTTGGTTTTTCTAGCTCATTTGCAGCTACATCTAAACAAATCGATATATCCTTCCCTGGTTGAAATCCTGCAGAAGATATTGAATTCATAATAAGCTCTATTGCTTCTTCGTCTGAACCTAGTGAGGGTGCAAATCCACCTTCATCACCAACACTTGTTGAAATTTTATTTTCTTCTAACTTTTTTTTTAAATTTTGAATAATTAAAAAAGACATTTGCATACAATCTTTAAAACTGTTTGCTCCATCAGGTCTAATCATAAATTCTTGGATTTCTAATGAATTGTTAGCATGTACGCCTCCATTTATAATATTCATTAGAGGATAAGGCATATTGGTCTTTCCAGTATTGTTTATGTATCTATATATTTCTTTTTTTGAAAATTTTGCAGCAGCTTTTAGATTTGCTATAGAGGTTGCTAAGATTGCATTTGCACCAATAATTGATTTGTTTTCTGTTCCATCTAAATTTATTAGTATTTTATCGATTTCATTTTGATTGGTTGAACCTTTATTTATTAATACTTTAGAAATTTTATTATTTATATTGTTAACAGCGTCAAAAACACTTTTATTTAAATAATCTTTATTTTTATCTCTAAGTTCATGAGCTTCGTGGCGACCTGTAGAAGCTCCTGATGGGACTATTGCAGTTCCAATAGAACCGTCTTGTAAAATAACTTCTGCTTGAACAGTTGGGTTGCCTCTGCTATCAAAGACTTGTCTTCCTTTTACACTTTTAATAATTGACATTGTTATTTAACTAAATTGTCGATTTCAGTTAATTTTTTTAATAAACTCTTCAATTCTTTTAATGGAACCATATTTGGTCCATCAGATGGAGCATTATCTGGATCTTCGTGAGTTTCTATAAATATTGCACCCACACCAACTGCGATTGCCGCTCGAGCTAAATGTGGAACAAATTCTCTTTGGCCTCCACTTTTGTCACCCATTCCTCCAGGCTGTTGAACAGAATGTGTAGCGTCAAAGACGATTGGAAAACCGAATTTTGACATAATAGGTAATGCTCGCATGTCAGATACTAAAGTATTGTATCCAAAACTTGCACCTCTCTCAGTTATTAAAATATTTTTATTTCCTGACTCTTCAATTTTTTTTATCACATTAGCCATGTCCCATGGAGCTAAAAATTGACCTTTTTTAACGTTAATAATTTTTCCTGTCTTCGCAGCAGCAACAAGTAGATCTGTTTGGCGACATAAAAATGCGGGTATTTGTAAAACATCGACGTGATTAGAAATTATTGAACATTGCTCAGCTGTATGAACATCTGTTAAAACTGGAACACCGACTTTTTTTCTTATTTTATCAAAAATAGGTAAAGATTTTTCTAATCCCATCCCTCTCTTTCCTTTAAGGCTTGTTCTATTGGCTTTGTCAAAAGAGGTTTTATAAATTAAATTTATTCCAAGATCAGAAGTAATTTTTTTAAGTTCAGTTGAAATTCTAATTGCATGGTCTTCATTTTCCAGTTGGCAAGGCCCAGCAATTAAAGTAAATGGTTTATCGTTAGCAATTTCAAAATTAGCACATTTTATTTTATGATTTGTCATTTTTTCGAATTATTTTTTGCAGCCTTTATAAATGATAAGAATAAAGGATGTGGTTTTAAAGGTCTAGATTTAAATTCAGGATGAAATTGCACTCCTATAAACCAAGGATGATCCTTTAATTCAATAATTTCTGGTAATTTATTATCTGGAGATAAACCTGAAAAAATCATTCCCTTATTTTCAAAATCTTTTTTATAATTAATATTAACTTCATATCTATGACGATGTCTTTCTTCAATTTTTAAAGAATTATAAATTTTACTTATTTTTGTGTCTTTTTTAAGTCTTGCTTCGTAGCTTCCTAATCGCATGGTTCCTCCCAGATCTTTGTCGGTTCCTTTCATTAATTTACCGTCTTTTAACCACTCGCTCATTAAACCTACGACAGAAGCTTTTGAAGAACCAAATTCACTTGATGTTGCATTTTTAATTTTTAATTTATTTCTAGCAAATTCGATAACTGCCATTTGCATTCCAAAGCAAATCCCTAAAAATGGTATTTTGTTTTTTCTTGCATAATTGACTGCTGCGATCTTTCCTTCAGTTCCTCTTTTGCCAAAACCACCTGGTATTAAAATCCCCGATACATCTTTCAATTTGGTCTTTATTTCATTTGGTTTTAGATAATCAGACTCAATTCTTACAAGATTGACTTTCAAATTATTTGCTATTCCACCATGTGTTAATGCTTCGTCTAAAGATTTATAAGCATCTTTAAGTTCTACATATTTTCCAATTATTGCAATATTTACTTTATTTTTTGTATTAAGAACTAATTGTGTAATTTTCTTCCATGGTTGAAGATTCACTTTCTTTTTAGATTTAATCTTGAAAAATTTTAATACCCTCTCATCAAGCTTCTCTTTATTAAAACTAATTGGAGCCTCATAAATTGTTTTTACATCAACAGTCTCTATGACATCTTCAATTGATACATTGCAAAATAATGAAATTTTCTTTCTTTGATCTAGAGGAATAGATCTTTCTGATCTACAGATAATAATATCTGGTTGAATACCAATGCTTCTTAGTTCTTTTACTGAATGCTGAGTTGGTTTTGTTTTTATTTCATCGGAAGCTTTCATATAAGGGACTAAGGTAAGGTGTATAAATAAAGAATTTTTTCTGCCAAATTCATTTGAAAATTGTCTTATAGCTTCTAAAAAAGGAAGGCTTTCTATATCCCCTACTGTTCCTCCTATTTCACAAATAATGAAGTCTTCTTTAGATACATCGTTCTTAATAAATTCTTTTATTCTGTTAGTTATATGAGGGATAACTTGCACTGTTTTACCTAAATATTTTCCCTGACGTTCTCTTTTTAGTACATCATTGTAAATTTTTCCTGTTGTTATGTTGTCAGATTTTTTTGCAGAAATTCCTGAAAATCTTTCATAGTGTCCTAGATCTAAATCTGTTTCAGCTCCATCATCAGTTACATAAACTTCTCCATGCTGAAATGGACTCATTGTGCCAGGATCAACATTTAAGTAAGGATCTAACTTTCTAAGTCTGACTTTATAGCCTCTAGATTGTAACAAATAAGCTAGTGAAGCTGAAGATAATCCTTTACCTAAAGATGAAACCACGCCGCCAGTAACGAAAATGTATCGCGCCATGGAAGTATGTTATACTTTAAAAATCTATAAACTCAAAGTATTTAATTTATTTTGATTGAGGAATTTGTGGAAGAGTTGAGTCTTCTTCTTCTTGTTTCTCAAGAACTGATTGTGTTTCACGAAGCTCATCTCTAGAAATTGCAACTATAGCCACACTACAAATAATAAATAAAGTGGCAATTATGGATGTAAATTTAGTTAAAAAACTTCCCATTGTTCGTGCTGACGTGAAATTATCTTGTGAAACACCTAACCCAAGTGCACCGCCTTCTGATTTTTGTAATAGAACAGAGACAACTAAGATTACTGCAAGAATAATATTTATTATTATTAGTAAACTTTCCATAATGCTTATCTATAGTAATTTTTTATTATATCAATAAATTTTTTAGATGATTTGGATGCTCCGCCAATTAAAAATCCATCGATTTCTTTAATTTGTTTGAATACTTTAACATTATTTTCATCTACTGAGCCGCCATATAGAATAAGTGGGCTATTTTTTTTAAAAATCTTTTTTAAAACTTTCTTAATATGGATAGTAGTTTTTGATAAATCTTTTTGACTAGGTATTTTTCCTGTTCCGATAGACCAAATTGGTTCATAAGCGACAATAATATTATTCTTATTAAATCTTTTTTCTAAAACTTTATTCAATTGACTTTTCAATACACTAAATGTTTTGTTATTATTTTTTTGCAATTTATTTTCACCAATACAAAAAATGACCTTTAGATTGTTTTTTAACGCAAACTTCACTTTATCTTTAAGCATTGAGTTTGTGTCACCTTCAGCTCTATTATCTGAATGTCCAATTAATGTATATTTACCCCCAACTTTCTTAATCATATAAGGACTTATCGCAGCAGTATTAGATGAAAATTGATTTTTTTGGTAACAATTTTGAGAACCAATCATTATTTTTTTATTTTTAAATTTCTTAGCAAAAGTCTCCAGAAGCGTGTAAGGAGGTGTAATAACTACTCTATATTTATTTCTATTTATATCTCTAGATCTGAAAGAATTAATCTTATTAAGTATATTAATTGATGACGGAATGCCGAACATTTTCCAATTTCCAATAAAATACTTCATTATTTGCCTTAGTTTAAAATTTGATCTATAGGTGTATAATTTTAAACACTTATTAAATTAATAAAATGACAACTTCAATAGGAAAATTATCTAAATCATTTTTATTAAAGCTTCTAGTAGGTATAATCATTTTACCTTTTGTATTTTGGGGAATGGGTGATGTGTTTAGAGGTGGAAATCAGAATGTAATAGCTACAATAGACTCTAAAAAAGTAAGTACTCAAGAATTTGTTAATTATTTAAATCGATTAAATTTAAATGAAAATCAAATTAAGAATCTACCAAAAACTAATTTGGTGGAAAAAGTGTTGTCTGAATATATTGGACGTAAAGTTATGGCCCTAGAAATAGAGAAATCAGGCGTTATTATAAATGATAACTCTCTAAGAGATATAATAAAAAACGATACCTTATTTTTTAAAGATGGTAAATTTTCAAGGACAGAGTATGAAAAATTTCTGCTTGAAGGCAATGTAACTGCCCCCTCTTTTGAGCAAAATATTGTTGAGCAAGAGTCTAGAAGACAATTTTTGAGCTATTTATCGGGAGGAATAACAATCCCAGATATTCTGGTAGAAAGTGAATTTAATAAAGAAAATCAAACTAAAACTATTAAGTATATTGATTTAGAAAAATATTATTCAAATAAGAAGCCGTCTCAAGAAAAAATTAAAGAGCTTTATGATAAAAATAAAAATTTATTTGTTGAAGAATTTAAGTCTGTTCAATATGCTGAAATAAAACCTGAAATTATCTCTGGTAATAGTGAATACGACGAAGCTTTTTTTAAACAACTAGATATTCTAGAAAATAAAGTTTTAGATGGACAATCTTTTGAACAAACCTCCAAGGAAAATAATTTAAAGATTGTAATAATTAAAAGCATTGATGGTAATAAAAAAAATAAAAATAAAAAAAAAGTAACAATTTTATCCGATAATCTCTTTAAAAAGATTTATTCGATTAAAAATGAAAAAACACCTGAAGTTTTAAAAGTTGACAATAAATATTTTTTGGCAGAAATAAAATCTATAGAAAAAAATAACAGACCTATAGATGATCCTGATGTATTAAAAACAATAAATGCACAATTAAACTTTCAAAATAAGATAAAAAATAATGCTTCCATTGTTCAAGATATAAGTATGGGAGGATTTGATTCATTAAAAATCCAAAAGTTTGCTAATGATAATAATTTAGAATTGAAAGAATATAAATTATCAAGCTTAAAACAAAATGAAATTTTTGCTGAAGGCATTATTAAAAGAATATTCTTAATGAAAAATGATGAAGTGGACCTTATAACGGATAGCACTTTGACTAAAAATTTTTTAATTTTAGCTCTTAAAACTCAGTATAAAAAAATAGAAAAAAATTCTAATGAATTTGAAGAATATGAAGCTAAAGCAAGACTAAATCTTGTAAATAGAATTTATGCTACATTTGATGAAAATCTTAATAAAAAATATAAAGTTGAATTAAATAAAAAAACAATTGATCGAGTAAAAAATTCATTTTAATGAAGATTAATAATAGTTTAAACGAATTCCAAAAAATACACTCTAAAAAAAAACACCAGGTTTTATTTCGGTCTAGAGTCTGCAAAGACTATTATAGAGTAGAAAACCTATTTAAATTTTTACTAGCTGAGAAAGATAGCTTTATATTTGAATCAGTAGAAAAAGGTAAAATAAAAGGTCGATATACCATAATAGGCTTAAACCCAGATAAAATATGGGATGTAAATAAGAATATAATAACAATAAATAAACTTGGAATAAAAACTAAGATCAAAACTAATCCTTTAATTTATATTAATAAATTGATTAAGGATTTTAATATTAAAATTCCAAATCAATTACCATCGATGTCTTCGATGTTAGTTGGTTATTTCTCTTATGATGTTATTCGATATATGGAAAAAATTCCTGACAAATGTAAAGATGATCTTAAGATTCCTGACATCAGACTGTCTAGACCGACAAATTTAGTAATTTATGATAATTTAAAAAAGAAAATTTTTTATATTGAAAATGTATATTCAGATACAAAAATTAAAAATTATAAGGAGACCTACAAATCTATTATCAGTAAATTTAATTTGTTTGAAAATTATGAAAATATTAAATTACCAGAAAAATTTACTTATAAAAAAAATAAAAATATAATTAAATCTAATACATCAAAAAAGGAATTTAAATCATTAGTTAAAAAAGCAAAAAAATATATTGAGAAAGGAGATGTTTTTCAAGTTGTGCTAAGTCAACGTTTTGAGAGAAAAATTGAAAAAAAACCAATTGAAATTTATAACTACCTTAGAAAATCAAATCCTTCCCCTTTTATGTTTTATTTTAACTATAGAGACTTCAATGTATTAGGTAGCAGTCCTGAAATCTTAGTTAGATTAAGAAAAAATGAAGTTACCATTAGACCGATCGCTGGAACTAGACCTAGAGGAAAAAATAATAAAGAGGATAAAAAATACGAATTAGACTTGCTTAAAGACAAAAAAGAATTGGCTGAACATCTTATGCTTTTAGATCTTGGAAGAAATGATGTTGGTAAAGTGGTTAAAATAAATTCTGTAAAAGTGACTGAAAGATTTAAAGTCGAAAAATATTCTCATGTTATGCATATAGTTTCTAATGTAGTTGGTAAATTCAATAATAAATTTTCATTATTTGAGACTTTACTATCTGGTTTTCCAGCTGGAACAGTAAGTGGAGCTCCTAAAATTAGAGCCATGGAAATTATTGATGAATTAGAAAAAAATAAAAGAAAACTGTATGCAGGAGGAATCGGATATTTTACTCCTAATAACGAATTTGATACCTGTATAGCTTTAAGAACAGCTTTAATTAAAAATAAAAAATTTTATGTTCAAGCTGGCGCAGGTGTGGTTGCGGACAGTAAACCCGACAAAGAATATATTGAAACTGTAAATAAAGCTAAAGCATTAATGAAGGCAATCAATTAAATGAAAATTTTGCTTATAGATAATTATGATAGTTTTACTTACAATCTTTATCATTACATTTCAAAATTTAAAAAAAAAGTTGAAGTAGTAAGAAATGATAAAATAAACAGCAAATCTATTTTAAAAAAAAAATATTCTAAGATTGTTATTTCTCCAGGTCCTGGAAACCCTAATCAGGCAGGTAATTGTTTAAAGATTGTTAAAGATCTTCATAAAAAAATACCTATTCTCGGTGTGTGTCTGGGACACCAAATTATCGGTCAAGCCTTTGGAGGAAAAATTATAAGAGCTAAAAATTTAATGCATGGTAAAACAAGCAAAATAAAACATAACAAAAAAGGCTTATTAAAAAATATTCAAAATAATTTTGAAGCTACGAGATACCATAGTTTAGTTGTTGATAGAAAAAGCTTTCCCAAAAGTCTTATCATTACAGCAGAAACAAAAAATAAGACTATTATGGGATTAATGCATAAAGACTATGATTTACATGGCTTTCAGTTCCATCCTGAAAGTATTAATACTAAGATAGGTATAAAATTAATAAAAAATTTTATAACTAATTAAAATGACAGAAATTAAAGAAAAACTAGAAAAAGGTGAGAATTTATCTTTTGAAGAAAGCAAAATTATATTTACTGAACTCATGGAGGGTAAATATTCAGAAGACGAAATTATAAAAATACTAGATAGTTTTATTAAAAAAGGTGAAACAAAAGATGAGCTTGCTGGAGGTATATTTATATTAAGAGATAAAGCTAGCAAAGTTAAAACCGATCCTGATACAATAGATACTTGTGGAACTGGAGGAGACGGAAGTAATACGTTAAATATATCTACCGCTGCAGCTATTGTTCTTGCTAGCATGGGTGTAAAAGTAGCTAAACATGGTAATAAAGCTGTTTCATCTAATTGTGGATCTGCAGACGTCCTGGAAGCTTTAAAAATAAATATTAATTTAAAACCAAATGAAGCAGAAAAATCTATTAAAGAATTTAATTTTGCTTTTATGTTTGCTCCGAATTATCACTCAGCAATGAAACATGTTGGCTCTGCAAGGAAAAAAATGGGAAAAAAAACTATATTTAATCTTATTGGTCCACTAAGCAGTCCAGCACAAGTAACAAGACAAGTTGTTGGTGTTTTTGACAAAAAATGGATGAGACCATTCGCAGAAGCTTTGAGAGAAAACAATGTGACACATGCTTATATAGTTCATAGCGAGGATGGTATGGATGAAATATCTCCTTTTGAAAAAACTAATATAGTTGAATTGCAAAATAATAATATTAATGAATTTGTTATTGATCCAAAAGAATTAGGAATCAATTCAACGAATAAAAATAATCTAAAGGGTAAAAATGCATTATATAATTCTCAGAAAATAATAGAAATATATAAAGGCAATACTAATGAATTTTCACAAGCTGTATCCCTAAACGTAGCTGCAGGTTTAATTGTTTCAGGACAAGAATTTAATTTTCAAGACGCTTATAAAAAATCTATTGATCATTTAAAATCAGGAAAAGTTTTTCAACATCTAGATAAAATACGATCTATCAAATGACAAATATACTAGAACGAATAATAAAAGATAAAAAAGATACTTTAAATTTAGTTAAAAAAAACAATTCCTTAGATTATTTAGAAAAAAAAATAAAAAATTTAAATTTTTTTAATGATTTTAAACAAGCAGTTCAAAATAACAAGGGAATTTCATTAATTTCTGAAATTAAAAAAGCAAGCCCTTCAGCTGGTATTTTAATTAAAAATTTTAATCACTTAGATATAGCAAAAATGTTTATAGATAATGGAGCGACCTGTCTTTCAGTTCTAACAGAAGAAAAGTATTTTTTTGGAAAATTAGATCATATTACTGATATTAAAAAAAAATTTAAAATACCAGTGTTAGCTAAAGATTTTTTTATTGATCCTTATCAAGTTCTATTATCTAAAAGTTATGGTTGTGATTGTATTCTTATTATTATTTCAGCCCTTAACGGCGGTCAGGCAGATGAAATTTATGATGAAGCTATTAAAAATAACCTAAGTGTTATTGTTGAAGTGCATGATCAAAAGGAGGCTGAGTTAGCTTTAAAATATAATAAAGCTTTAATAGGTATAAATAACAGAAATTTAAAAACATTAGATATCTCAATAAATAATACTATTTCAATTTTTGAAGTTGTTAAAAATCATAAAGGTCCTCTTATTTCCGAAAGTGGAATTAAAAATGAAAATGATGCCAAATACATTTACGAAAAAACAGGGATCAAAAATTTCCTAATTGGAGAATCACTTTTGACTTCCGACAATCCCGCTGAATTAATGAAACGGTTTATTCAAATTAACCAATAAAACAGGGCTTTATTTAAAGTTGTAATTTAAATAGAACTTTTATAGAACATAGATGTACGAGGTTTGTTCTATGCTAACAAAAAAACAAAAAAACTTATTAATTTTTATTAATAAAAAAATTAGATCTTCTGGAATATCTCCTTCTTATGAGGAAATGAAAAATTCACTCAACCTTAAGTCGAAATCTGGGATACATAGACTAATTTCAGCTCTAGAGGAAAGAGGTTTTGTTAAACGATTAGCTCATAAAGCTAGAGCTTTAGAGGTCATAAAATTACCTGAAAATGCCAGTGCAAATGATATTTTTAATACTTTCACTCCAAGCGTAATTAAAGGTGGTTTAGATAAAAATAATAATAGATCTACTGATGTGTCTGTTTTGGGAAGTATTGCGGCTGGAACACCAATTGAGGCGATTCAACAAGAAGTTGATAGAGTTGCTTTACCAGAAGACTTACAAAAAAACGGTGAGCATTACGGCCTTAAAGTTAAAGGTGACTCTATGATAGAAGCTGGAATTGCAGATGGTGATACCGTTATAGTTAAAAAAACTTCGAATGTAGATAGTGGTCAAATTGCTGTGGTATTAATTGATGACCAAGAAGCTACTCTAAAAAGAATAAGAAAAAAAGGAAATACTATTGCTCTAGAAGCAGCTAATAAAAATTACGGAACAAAAATATACGCAGCAAATAGAATAAAAATTCAAGGTAAACTCGTTTCTTTATATAGAAACTTTCATTAAAATAGTCTAATTAACTTAAATGTCTTTTAATTGTAGGTTTGCGCCCTCTCCTACAGGGCCTCTTCATATTGGTGGTGTAAGAACAGCCTTATTTAATTGGCTTTTAGCTAGGAAAAATAAAGGTAAGTATTTTTTAAGAATTGAAGATACTGACAAAGAACGATCAAAAGATGAATTTAAAAAGCAAATTATTTCATCATTATCATGGCTAGGTATTGAGCATGACGGTGAAGAATATATTCAATCTAAAAATATTTCAAAACACGTTTCTATTGCGGAAGAACTTATTAAAAAAGGCTTTGCTTATGAATGTTATTGTTCTGAGGAAGAAATTCATGAACAAAAAGAAAAATGTAAGAAACAAGGAATACCTTACGTTTACAATAGAAAGTGGAGAGAAGCTAAAGATCTCGAAATTCCAAAAGGGGTTAAACCTGTTATAAGATTTAAGAGTAAAATTTCAGGCAATACAATTATAAAAGATTTAGTGCAAGGAGAGAGAAATATTTCTAATTCTACTATCGAGGACTTTGTTATTTTGAGAAAAGATAAATCACCAACTTATCAATTATCTGCAACAGTCGATGATCATGAGATGAACATTACTCATGTAATAAGAGGAGATGATCATATGATTAACTCTTTTAAACAAAAGCAGATTTATGATGCAATGGGATGGAATGTTCCAAACTTTGCACATATTCCTTTAATTCATAGTGAACAAGGAAAAAAATTGTCTAAGAGAGATAACGCCTCAAAAATTGATGATTATATTAAAATTGGAATTATTTCAGATGCATTTAGAAACTATCTTTTAAGACTAGGTTGGGCACATAAAGATAAAGAAATATTTACAAAACAAGAAAGTATTGATTTATTTGATTTAAATGGTGTAGGAAAATCTCCTTCAAAGCTTGATATGTCAAGAATCTATTCGATTAATGAAACATATATAAAAACAATTGATGAAAAAGACTTATTTAATTTTTTTAAGGAGTATGTCTCAAAATACAAAAAACCAATAGATAAATCAAAAGAAGCTGTTCTTTTAAAATCTATGAGTTTTTTGAAAAATAAGGCAAAAACCTTAGAAGATATTTGGAATAATGCTCAATATATAATTAATGATAAAATTGAAATAGACTCGGCAGACAAAAAACTTATTAATGACTTATCAAAAAAGATAATTCAAGATTTCATAAAAGAATATGAAAAACTAGAGACTCTCTCTAAAGAAACATTAGAGCCTGTAATTAAGTCTTTAATCAATAAACATAAGACAAACTTTAAAGCTGTGGGTCAACCATTAAGAATAGCTTTAGTAGGTTCAAAATTTGGGCCTGCTTTGTACGATATCATTTTATCTTTAGATAAGCCTAAAGTAGTTAACAGATTATCTATCTTTAAATGAAATTTTAGGTGATTGATTAAAAAAATAGGATTAAAATTTTAAAAATGAAAAAATTGTCTTTTTTTACTAAACAATTTAAAAAATCTTTTACTTTTGATCAAAAAGCGGATTTTACAATTTTAGAGGGAGACACAATGAATTTAGTCAAAAAAATTCCTAGTAGAAAAATAAAATTAATAATCACATCTCCCCCTTATAATTTACAAAAAGAATATGAAAAAAAAACAATCACTAGATGATTATTTGAGTCAAATGTCTTCTCACCTTAAAGAATTTCATAGGATTTTAGCAAATGAAGGATCAATATGTTGGCAAGTAGGCAATTATGTTGAAAAGTCAGAAGTATTTCCTTTAGACATATTTTATTACAACATGTTTAAGAAATTAGGATTTAAATTAAGAAACAGAATTATATGGCATTTTAATCACGGTCTTCACTCTAGTAAAAGGTTATCAGGACGATATGAGACTTTATTGTGGTTTACAAAATCAGATTATTACACTTTTAATTTAGATAAAATTAGAGTTCCATCTAAATATCCTGGAAAAAGAAAAAAAAATTATATTGCTAGAAATAAAAAAGTTTCTGGTAAACCATCGGGTAATCCACTTGGAAAAAACCCCTCTGACTATTGGGAGATTATGACAAAAGAATGGGAGTTAGGTTTTTGGGACATACCTAATGTAAAAGCAAATCATCCTGAGAAAACTCTCCACCCATGTCAATTTCCAATAGAATTAGTTGAAAGATGTATTTTTGGTTTTACAAATGAGAAAGATTTAGTTTTAGATCCATACTCTGGTACAGGCTCTGCAATGATAGCGGCTTTAAAAAATAATCGAAAAGCTATTGGTTGTGAAATTAAAAAAAAATATATCAAAATTGCATTAAATAGAGTTAAAAAATTAGAAGATGGTAAGTTACCTTATAGAAAATTTGGTAAACCCATTCATATTCCATCAGGTAAAGAAAAGGTTGCTCAAATACCGAAAGAATGGAAACAAAAAAAACTTAAAAACTTTTAGAAATAATCTTCAACAGGTTTGCCATTAGAGATCGGTATTTTTAAGGTCCAAGAATAACCTGGAGTAGGAATTTTATTTTTCATCTCTTTCATTACAGCTTCGTGCAATTCTTTAAAATTCAAAATTTTTAGATATTTACAATTTTTAGTCCAAAAATGAGCAAAATAAGAATCTTTCTTTGATTGTGCTTCTCTCCATTGTCCGCTTTTAAATATGAATACATTATTTTTAACTTCAATATAAATTTTTTTAATATCACCATTTTCTTTTCTCCATGACTCAATATCATATCCAAGATTATCATCGTCTATACTTACCCTTTTAGGCCTATAATTTATTCCAAGTATTTTTAATTTTTTTTTTTCAAAGTTCATAGATGCTGCTTCTCCTTCATCACCTGAGTCTAATTTTTTTTCTATCTGTTTTTTTTTTAAGAAATTTTTAAGTTCAAGCCACCAATTTTCTGCCTCGTCATTATCTGTATTTAGTAATTCTGCGTCTCTTAGGATTTGATACTCGTTTTGATTAATAGCCTTTAAAAAATGTAGTCTCTTTTTATTTGCCACAAGTGAAAGAAAAGGATGATCTAATTTTAAGTACATCTCTTTCAATATAATTCTCAAGTTTTTTACCTTACTATCATCTTTATTTAAATCTTTAGTTAATATGGTTGTCAATTTTTTTCCATAGTTCTCGTCAAGATTAAATATATAATTCTCTTCAAATTTTTTATTTTTAAATATTTTTTTGTTAGAAAGTTTATTTGTGTAATACCAATCGATTACGCTTTTCTTAAAAAAGTTATGATATTTTTCTTGCATAGTCTTCAAGAATAATTTCTAAGTCATTTTTTGTTAAATTATAATCGAATGGATCAGTTTCATCTTCATCCAGTGAAAGTCTGGTTAAATCTGGATCATTTAACCAATTATCCATGATTGTAATTTTTCTTTGAAGATTTCTACTAATTCTAAAATCAATATTCAATACATCGGGAGATGTAATATTTTCTAAATAATAAATATTTTTTTTGTCATTATTTCCCAATCTATGAATTCTATTTTCAGATTGAATGTATTGACCTGCCTGAAAACTTCGATCAATGTAAATAGCGTTATGACAAGATTTATGAAGACTTATACCCTCTGAGCAAGCTGCAAAATTTGCAACCATTACCATCGTATCTTTGTCTGTGTTAAATTTTTTTATTTTCCACTCACGAGTACCGATTTCTTCACTTGAACCAATTTTTACACCCCCATGAATGAATTGAGCATTTAAATCTTGTAATAATTTTGTAGCAAGAGACTCTACGTTATGAACAAAATAACTCCATATTAAAGTTTTTTTTCCTTCAGCAGCAAGTTTTCTGGCTATTTCTGCAGCTTTGAGAATTTTGGGAGAGAACTCCTCTTTAGTAATGTCTTGAAAAAGTTTTACATCTATATCATCACCAATAAAATATTCCTCATTTGCCTCTCTTAAGGTTAGCAAATAAGGATTGCTAGAGGCTTGCATGATTTGTATCACACATTTTCGAATTTCTCGTAAATGAGACTCACTGAAGTTTCCGGCTATACGGCTTAATTGTGGTAGAAGTATTTTGCTATAAAGGTTCT
Source organism: uncultured Pelagibacteraceae bacterium (assembly GCA_902569785.1). GTDB lineage: Bacteria > Pseudomonadota > Alphaproteobacteria > Pelagibacterales > Pelagibacteraceae > Pelagilacustribacter. The sequence goes on along the minus strand of CACFVO010000002.1, from coordinate 70,652 downwards.
GTTGAGCAGAGGACATTTCAACTTGTATTCTGCCAGCTGGTGATTTAGTTCGATTTATCTCAGGTAAATTTAAATCTCTTTTTGTAGTTCTTACAAAAAACTTATTAAATTCATTTACTTTAGGGACTGGTATATCAGGAAATAAAAAATACCACTGATTTTCTAAATCAACATCCTTCCATGTTATTGGGGTTCCGCTTAGTATATCTTTTCTTACAGGAAACACAGAAAGTTCTCTAATAGAGAGAGCAGTAATAGCATCTTGACTCTTAATTCTATGGCTTTCATCTAATATTAAATGACATTTATTTTTAGTTAAAAAATTCCAAATTAAATGTTTATTGGTTGGCACTCTATGATAATTAATGATAAAGTTTTTTTTTCCTGAATTTAATTGATTAAATATTTCCTCTTGTGAGCCCTCTAATCTAGTTAATTTCATACTCTCAGCAACTTCTTTATTGTAACATTCAATGATCTCATCTTCCCAAGATCCAAAAGCATTTAAGGGAGCAACTACAAACAAACTATCAATATCAGAACTTTTTGTTTCTTTTAAAATTGTATGAAGCGCAAGTGTAACTGAAGTTTTACCTGCTCCTGGTACTGAAAAGTTCATTCCGTGCTGCATGGCTAGCAGATCTTTAAGATTACTAAGTTGAAATTTCTCTAGATTTCTCTCAAAACCATTTGCCTTTAAAATTTCTATAATTTTTTCTAAACTTAAATCTTGGCTTATATCCTTGTGTTCTGGATTTATCGACTTAAAAAATGCTTCGGCTTTTTCATCAAAAGTAATATTTAATTTTTCATATTGATTATAGTAGATGAGACTTTGTCTCAAGGAAGCCACAGAAAAAAGATGGGCTAGAAATATTTCTTGTCCCTTGATATCGATTAAGTCTTCTTTTTGTTTTTGTTTTAAATTTGATCTATAATCATAAATAATAGATTTCTTGGTATTAGGAGAAAAATTAATTTTGAAATAATCAATATTTTTATACTTCTCAATAGAAAGATGTAAATCCATTAATTCAGTTTATTACTTTTTTTAAATTTTTTCGTATAATTTTTCAATTTTTCTTCTAGTTTGTTCACTAATCTTTTTATCGCATCAAATCTGTTTGATGGTATTTGTCTGCTATCAATACTAGTGAGATCGCTGATCATGTTTGTTAGAGATTTTTCAATATAACCCTCATCTTTATTTGCATCAATCTCTTTGCCTATATCTAAAAGTTTTTGAGCATCTAGTTTCTTAATATGAGGAAGCATTTGTTTTAAATCTGATGCAGCTTGTTCAAATTGATCATTTATAGGTTTCCCTAAAATATTTAATGTTTTATTTTCTTTTGTTTCTTTTTTTATATGTTTGCCATAATATTTTTTTAAAATTTCAGTCACTACAACTGGTCCGTCATCTAAACATAATTTATTATGTATTTCATATAATCTTCCAGATCCTTGTTTTTTAAGTTCTTTTCCTTTAGAGACTATTTTTTTAGATATATTGTCCTGAAGATACCAAACACTTTTGTTTGCTGTTTTATTTTTCTTTTGCCATGAGGCTTTATTTTTCCATAGTTGTTCTTGGTCAAGCACAAGTTCATAATTTTCTGATTCATTTTCCTCGTCAAGATATTCTTCTGCTAACGTTAAGGCTCTTTTTAAATTATCAATGTCTGATAATTTCATTCTCGTAAAATGAGATATATCATTCTCACTATATAAATATGGTTTATTTAAAAGTTTTCTTATAAGTCTTCCCCTGTTAACCCAATCATAATCTTCTTTAAAATCTTTTTTCATTTGAAAACGAACTTCTGTCATCACAGTGTCTTGTTCATTTAAATCTTCAAAAATTATTGCACAAGGCACTTTTTCGTAATTAGCATATTCACTTTTACCATTAGGCGAATAATATAACTCTCTTAAAGATGATAATCTTCTATTCCCGTTTATAACTACTAACTTATTTGACACTACTATAGGATTATTTTGATCAAATTTCTTTATACTTTTAAGTTCTTCATAAATATTTTCATCTTCTGTGCTTGCAGTTACCATTTTAAATAAAATTTTATGTAAAACATTGTGCGCATCTTCATTTTCTTGACCTTTGGAAAAAAAATTTTTAGGTAATCTATTTTTTTTGATATAAGATAGTTGTTGACTGTCTACCCTACCATTATTCATTCTATATAATAAAGCATCAATTGGAATATTATAAACTTTTAAATTTTTAGTTTGACCATCAACTTCACTTGTGAAAGTACATAACTCTTTTGAATTTTTTTTTGCCTCAACTATTTTTTCCCTCTGAGCCACATCTAATACCTCAATTTTAATCATCTTTTTCTAGTTCTCCTTTTCTATTTTCCAAATCTTTTATTTTTTTTTCTAAATTTTTAACTTCATTTTTTTTGGCAGTTTTTATTAAAGTTATCAGGGACTCGATCTCAAGGTCAAGATCTTCTATTTTTGTAATATGATTGCCTGCATTAAGATAATTACAACTTTCACAATCAGAATTAACATCTGGCAATGTTTTTGAGTCCATTAATTTTTTCATTTCTTGTAATTGTGCTGGAATTTGTTTTGTGGATGGTTGGTATTCTATTAAATGTGGTTCAAACTCCATGGAATTATTAAATGGTCTATCTTTTTTAAGACCATTTACTATATAAAAAAATGTTGTTTTAACTTTGTGCCCTGCTTTTTCAAATATAAATTTATAAAAGTTCATTTGTTTTAAATAATCTTGTGAGTATTCATCCGCTAACCATGCATCTTCCTTTATCTCTTTTTTTGAAGTTGATTTATAATCTACGATAATAAGTTCTTTTGATTTTAAATCGATCCAAACATCATCGATAGCACCTTTTAATTCAAGATTAAGATCTTTATCTAAAACTTTAAAACCACCAAAATTTCTTCTCCATTCGTCGATATCTTTATGTTGAAATGGGACTACATTTTTAAGTGAATTATTCTTTTTCATTTCAGGATGTTGAGTTTGATTTTTTCTGTGAATATCAAATTCAAATTTTAGCATTTCATCAGTTGCACTATTTAAGGGCCATCCTGGCATAGAAGGTGATTTCAATCCTTTTATTGTATTTAAATAAAAACATCTTTTGCATTTTAAATACTCACCAAACTTAGATCTGCTAATAGGGAAAACTTTATTTTGACCGGGTTTGTATCTCCATCTATCACCTTTTATACCATTAATTTTTGACATTAATAAACCTCCGATACATATTGAGCTAAGATAGGCTTTGTGGAACTTTCGCTCATAATTTTAATTCTACCGTCACCATAATAAAAGTACACCCTATAAAAGTGACTACCTTCTTCAATATCTCGAACTTCCTCTATTCTAATTTCATTTATTTTATCTAATTTATTTTTTTTCATATATTTTTATTATTTTTTTTTTATCATTTTTAAGTTTATTTAATCTTAACTTTAATATTTCTAATTTATCTTCTACTCTAACTAACCTCTGTCTAGTTTTGATATAGTCCGTAACAAATAAGTCTCCCTCATGAATTGATTTTTGTTTGAGTAAGTAGAAATCTGTTTGTTTTTTTTTTGTCATAAATTTAATTACGACCCTCCAACTTTTTCGTTAGAGGATCGCCACTACGTTTTTTTTCAGAAAGGAGTGTAGTGAATTCTTTAGTCATTTTTTCCTATGTTAAGTAGACCTAAACCAATAAATCCAATTATCATTGGTGAAAATCTTGATATCGGACCCATGAATGAAGTTAAATTTACTCCCATCCATGATAAGGCAAAGTCAATCATAGCAAACCCAATCATCAACATGCCTAGAAGTTCTGCTATACCTGTGCTTTGGTCTTTAGTTACTGTTTTCATTTTTTTCATTTTTTTCCTTTGTTGCTGGGTAATATAAGTAATAAATTTCTTTTTACTCGTAGGTTAAATTTGGACTTTGCCTACGGGTAAATTTGAATTAGTCTTATATTATGAGCAAAAAAAGAGGTTATCCAAGGAAAGCTTATTCTTTTGAGAGAGTCCTCAAAGATTTAGCTGATGAAATAGGCTACGAGGCAATAGAGGGAGTTATTGATAAAAAGCGAAAAGCTATAGAACACATTAGCAATCCAAATTTTAAAGACAGACAACTTCATATTCAAGATGGGTTAGAATTAGATATTTTTAGTAAAAAAAATGGAAAAGGAACACCTTTTTTAGATGCCTATAAAACACTTTTAGATAAATATGTTCTTGATAAAGATGACCATGATAGTGCTGAAGAAATTATAAATAATTTACTTAGATTGGGTGAAGCGATTGGAGATCTTATGGAAGAATCAAGAAAAGCTCTAGATGACAACAAAATAGATTCCTCAGAAAAAGAAAAAATCACAAAAGAAGTTGTTAAGCTAGAAAAAAAGATATCTGAGCTAAAACTTAAGTTAAATATAGGTGAGAAAACTGATTACAAAAGTCAAAAAAAAAGAGAATTATAATTTAATTCTGAATTAACCTTAAAAAGTCATCCAAGAGATTAGAGAACCTGAATTTTCAGGATTTAAATTTGCATTTATAGCTATTATTAATATTACCAGCCCTACATAAGATGCTATGCCAAATTTTCTTGCTACACTTTCTACTTTATCGCTTAAAACTTTATTAGTTGAACATATCTTAAATGAGTATACGCTTAAAATATTTGGAATTGTAGCATAAACATAGGATATCAAAATTATCCAATCAAGAACTGTTAAATATTCTAGTTTCGGTAATTCCGAGTCTATCACAAAGTTATAGGCTATCAGAGACAAAAGACAAACAATTGTAATAGTTAGTCTAGATTCTAATTCCTTTGGGTTAATCCATACGCTTGCCCAACAAATTAGAAGAATTAACATTATAGGAAAAATTACTTTAAAAATATAATAACCATATTTTCTCTCTAATTCGATAGTTAGTTTAAAACCATGGGCATATTCTCCATCCATCATCCCTATTTGATTTTCAGTAATATAATCAAGTGCATACTTATTCTTTTGCCAGCCTGGTATATCATCTTTGTTAATAAATGCGTCTAAAACTTTGAAAGTTTTAGAATTTAAATCTATTAATCGAGCGTCAGCACTCCAATCGTGATCAAAAATTTCTAAGACGAGTGTTTGTTTATCAAACGGAAAAGATTTCAAGTTAAAATCATTTTTAATCTCTACAACTTTTGATATTGTTTTTGAGATAGCTACTGCATTTCTAGTATTATCAATACCTTTCAATTTTGAATACGGAACTATTTCATTTTTAACTCTTTCTAAACTTTTATCTGATTTTATTACGTTTTTAATTGAATACGTTGAGGGGTCTAGAAGTTGAGAGAAGAGAAAATCATCATTATCTGGATTGCAAATATAGCCATGCCACTCATTTTCAAATTCTTGAAAAATTATGCTCCCTAAAGCTAATTTATATAAAATATGCTCTTCATCTCTTCTGAGATCCGTCACAAATTCTCTAAAATAAAAAAAATCATGAGTGATTGAAATAGAATACCTATTATTTTTTATATCAATATTATTAACACTTAAATAGTCAAGTTCATAATCTACTTCATCATATGTATTGAACTCTCTTTGAACAGTAACTTCATATTCATTTCCTTTTTCATTTCTTAATACAAGTGATATCTTTTCACCTTCTTCTTTAGTTAAAATTAAATCTATATAATCGTCATGGGGTTTATTTTTAAATTCTTTTCCATCTAAGCTTATAATTACATCTCCAACATTAATTTTACTTGCAACTATGTTATTATAAATACTCCCAACAATAAAATACCCATCTTTGCTTCTGATAATTGTTTTTGTATAATCCCTGACAGAATCCCGCTTCCTATTTGAATCGAAATTAGATGGTATCCAATCTGCTTTAACTCTAAAACCTAAGTCTAAATATGAATATGTGTAAAACGATCCTTTTGATCTTATGTCTTTAGAAGTAGCAATATTGCTATAATAAAGTTGGCAGGCTTCTCTGTTAGTTAAAGAATTAGTATTATCTTGGGCGTATAGAATATCCCCTTTAAAAATAAAGAAGAAAAGCATAAATAATATATTAAATTTTTTTTTCATATTCATATTTTTTTATACTTTGTTTTTTTTTTAATTTAGAAAAAATGTTAAAAATTACCGTCCACATAATTATTACTAAAATATATCCAGCAAAAACGTTATAACTCATGAATAAGTTATAAAAACCGTGAAGGAATAACGGAATTATAATTGAAAAAAATAAGTTATCTTTTTTAGCAATAAATGAATATTTCATAAAAAAATAACCCATTAAAGCCCCAAATGCAGCGTGAGCAGGTACAGCAGAAAAAGCTCTAGCTATGGCTAATGATAAAGATGTTGTTTCAAAGTAATCTGATAAAGCATAAACATAATATATATTTTCAAGTGTTGCAAAACCAAGAGAAACACAGACACCATAAACAATTCCATCAATAGGTTCATTAAAATCTTTCATTTTGTAAACAAAATAAAACAATATAAAAAACTTTAATCCTTCTTCTACAGGTGCAGCAGTTAAAAATGATCCAATTAGTGCTTCTGCAATATTAGTTTTATCTTCTAAAAAATTACCTAAATAAGTGTTTAAAAAAAATGCTGGAATAGTAATTAGTATACCTAAAAAAAAGACTTTTATAATTTGAAAAGTAGGTTCTTTAAATTTGTCTGATTTAACAAAATATGTAACTAAAATAATTGAAGGTAATATAGTGGCCAATAAAACAGTCATTGGTAATTATAAAAAGTTAGACTCCAATCACAACGTCTGCTGCTCCTTGAATTAATGCTAAAACAATTGTAATTTTTGCTAAAACTGGCCAAACTATTTTTCCTTTATAATTATCACAAGATCTCCAGCAACCCACTGACCAAAAAATTGTGTATGGAAGTATTAATATCCCCCAAGCACTTTCGGGAAAACCCATTACCATTGCTACTAAAGCAACTAATATTCCAATAGGGATTGCATATACCAAACCAAACATCCAATATGACACAGGCAAACTTAGTTCCCCATCCCAAAATTTATTAAAATAGTTTTTTTTATTCTTTTTTGTTTTTCTTTTTTTAACCAAAATTATTTCCAATCTGTTAAAACATTTTATTCTTAATTCAAACTTCTCAAAAAAAATGCTTAATTACAATAGTAAATTTATTGTTCTTATTTGGTATTTATCTGTTATTATTTTCGTTATCATCAGTAGAAGATTGTCCTGTATCTTTGTTTTGCTCTTCTTGTTGCGATGAGTCATCTTCTGGTTCAGGTTCTGGTGTTGGCTCTGGTTCAGGTTCTGGTGTTGGCTCTGGTTCAGGTTGTTGATTTGACTCTTCTCTACCAATATCTGCTGCAGTTTTAGTTTCAGGCTCTCTTCTCATAAAGAAATAAATTCCTGTAGCGATAACAGCTATTGCTCCTAAAATATAAAGAATTATATTTAACCAGCCCTTTTCTTCTTTTTTTTCTTCCGTTTCTTCGGTTGGAGTAAGTTCAGGTTCCTCGGGTTTAGCTTCTTCTTCCTGAGCTTGTTCTTGATTTACTTGTTCTTCGTTTGGTTCTGGCTCAGGTTCTGGTTCAGGTTCAGATGTTGGTACGGGTTCTTGCTCAGGTTCTGGTTCTGGCTCAGGTTCTGGTTCTGGCTCAGGTTCTGGTTCTGGTTCTGGTTCTGGTTTTATTTCTGGAGGAGGGCTAATAACCTTTTCAGTTTTGACAACTTCTGCTTCGGCTACTTCATCATCTTTTGGTTTTGGAGAGATTACACCTGTAGTAACTAGTATCGCTCCTATGCCAATAACGATAATAAAGTCCATAGAATCACTATATTTTATTAATAATTAAATTCTATAAGTTTATCTCTTATATGTGAACGATTTGGGTGTTGTGGATATTTAACATTTTAAAGCTAGTAAATGATGCTTAATACTTTCTGATAAAGCTAGCAAATCGTAACCACCCTCTAAAAAAGAAATTACTCTACCCTTAGAATGTATATTTGCTAAATCGACAATTTGCTTTGTAACTTGATAAAAATCCTCTGATTCTAAATTAATGTTAGCAAGTGGATCTCTTTTATGAGCATCAAATCCAGCTGATATTAAAATTACCTCTGGTTTATAATTATTAATAGGTCTTAATATTTTTTGTTCAAATATTTTTAAAAATTCTTTTCCTTCCATTCCGGTCGTTAAGGGAGCATTAAAAATATTGCCTACTCCGGTTTCTTGTTCTGATCCTGTGCCTGGAAATAATGGAAATTCATGAGAAGAAGCATATAGTACAGTTTCATCATTATAAAAAATCTCTTGAGTTCCATTTCCATGATGTACATCAAAATCTATAATAGCTATTTTGTTTATTTTGTATTTATTTTGCAAATATTTTGCAGTAACAGCTATATTGTTTATAAAACAAAAACCCATAGCTTTTGCTGTTTCTGCATGATGCCCAGGAGGTCTAATTGCGCAGAAAGTTCTTTGATTATTATTCATTAATTCGTCTGCAGCAGCGATACCAGCACCACATGATCTTAAAATAGCTTTTTTACTATTAGGACAAAGCATCGTGTCTGCGTAAGGTTCTTTTTCTACGCCTATCAATCCTGATTTAGGTATATTAGAAAATATTTTTTCAATATGTTCTTTGGGATGAACTAAAGAAATTGTTTCAATATCAGCAAGAGGTGCATCCTTAAAATTAATCTTAAAATTTTTTATTTGTTTAATAGACTCTATAATACTATCTATCCTTTCTTTTCTTTCAGGATGGTTAAATCCATTATCTTTGAGCAAACAATCATTATGTTTATAAACTATCATTGCAAAAATTTGTTTAATGATAAACTTGCTACCTCTGAAGAAGATCCATTAATTTTGAATTTATTTAAAATATTTTGAACTCTATTAACCTGTTCTTTTATCTTATTTGGATTTTCTAAGAAATTACTTACATGTTTAAAAATATTTTTAGAATTACAATTAGATTGAAGAAGTTCTGGTATAACTTCTTCATTTGCTGCAAAATTTATAATATTGGCATATTTTGTTTTAATAAGGCTTTTAACTATTATAAAATTTATAAAACCCATCTTATAAAGAATAATGGAAGGTATCTTTGCGTTTGAAATTTCTAAAGAGATGGTTCCTGATTTAGCAACAGCAAAAACTGATCTTTGTAAAATATGAGATTTAATTTTATCGTCACTTATTATCTCACAGTTTGATAGGTTGCTTTCATTAATAAATGTCTGAATGAGTTGTGAATATTCTTTTGTTGAATGAAAAACATAAGTCATATCAGTATACTTCTCATTCATTAGTTTAATGAAATCTAGTAAAATTGGCATTAAAACAATAATCTCTGATTTACGACTTCCTGCAAAAACTGAAATTAAGGCTTTATTTTTTCCTATGATTTGATTGACATCGATTTTACTTCTTTCCTTATTTTGCAATAGTGGGTGTCCAACAAATTCACAGCTTACATTTTCTTTTTCAAAATACTTTTTTTCAAAATAAAATAATAATAAAATATGATCTATAAAGTTTTTTATCTTTTTTACTCTTCCTTCTCTCCATACCCAGACTTGTGGAGCTACATAGTGAACAGTTTTAATTTTAGCATTAATTTTTTTTACTTTTTCAGCGACCCTAAGAGTAAAATCAGGACTATCAACAGTGAATAATACATCAGGATTATAATCTATGATTGCTTTAACAGTTTCGTTAATTTTTTTCTTTATCTTAAATATATTCAAGATTACATTTGTAAAACCCAAATAAGTAATTTCTTTTAAATCATAAATAGATTTTATTCCTAGAGATTGGAGATGTTCCCCTCCAACAGATAAATATTCTATTTTTCGATTTATCTTATTTAAATCACTTATTACTTTGGAGGCTAATTTATCTCCTGATGGCTCACCAGTTAATACAAAAATTTTCTTCATTTATACATTTTCCATAGTTGGCCTTTATCTGATAGCATGAAAAGATCTCCAGTCTCTTTTTGTATTTTTATATCTCTAATTCTACCAATATTTCCCCTAAAAATAATTTCTTCATTAACAAACTTATTATCTTTAAATTTAATTTTTCTTAAAGACTGGTCCTTAAGAGATGCTATGAGAGCATCACCCTCCCACTCTCTAAATGTATCTCCTTTATAAATAGTCATTGCACTAACTGCTATCGAAGGTACCCAATACTTAATTGCCTTAGTAAATCCCGGTTTCCATTTAGGACCTATTTTTGTTCCAGAATAGTTAGTTCCACCCCAACCTAATATTTTCCATCCATAATTTTCTCCAAAATTAGCAGACCCAAACCAATCTCCTCCTTTTGCGCCATGATTTGTTAAATAAATTTTATTATCAAATGTTGATAGAGCTATCCCTTGAGGATTTCTTACTCCTATTTGAAAAATCTCAGGCAACCAATTTTTTTTACCTTTAAATTTTGGATTGTCTTTTGGAATAGATCCATCAAGATTAATTCTAATTATGCTTCCCGGGTGTTTTGTTGCATCTTGAGCGATCATTCCTTGGCCTCTCTCTCCAGCTGTTATATAGAGGTGTTTATCTTTAATAACTAATCTTGATCCAAAATGGTAACCAGAGTCTATAGGTGGTTCAGCCCTAAAAATATTTTTAAACACTATTTCTTTTTTTTCAAATATTCCTTTCGCAACAGATGTACTTGTTTCCCAGTTGCCTCTATTTTCTGAATAAGAAATATAAATTTTGTTGTTATCATGTAATACATCGAGTAATCCACCTTGACCCGAGCTTATAAGTGAAAGATTGTGTTTAATTTCTTTTTTATTTTTATTATTTAAATTTAAAGTAAATAATTTACCTTTTTTTTCAGTAATTATTATATTATCTTTGTCAATAAATGATAAACTCCAAGGACTATTCAAATCATCAATTATCATTTCAAATTTAATCTCTGAGGAGTGCAGGTTGGAAAAAAAAATTAAAAATAAAAGAATAACTAACTTTTTCATTTTACGGTTATAAACATTTTATTTTTATTAGCAAATTTAATACATCTTTTTCTTTCTAGAAAAATATTTTGTTTATCTTTAATAACAATTCCTTTTAGTCCTGCTGACTTACATTGTTTTAGAGTTTTTAATCCTAAAGTCGGCAAGTCAATTCTTAAATCCTGTTTTTTCTTCGGAAATTTAACTAATACTCCTTTATTTTTAAATTTTTTATTTTTACATCTCTTAAGCATTTTTTGAGTGCCTCCTTTACCCTCAATAGCAACCACTTTTTTCATTCTAACAACTGTTCCCTGGCTGAATGTATATTTGCCTAATTTATTTAAAGTTTTAATAGCTTTATTAATATCTTGTATGTCTGCTTTATTTGGCTTAATTGTTGAATAATTTCCTTTTTTTAAAGTTAGTTCAGGGTTAAATGCTAAAGAACTAATTGTTTTTATCTTTTCTTTTTTTAAAATATTGATTATTTCTTTTAAAATAGCCGCATCACCAAGCTTAGCACTTTTAATAATTCTAGGCATGTAATAAACTCCTTTTAAATCCAGACGAAGCTTAGAAAATCTAGGTTTTTTTACTCTTCCTGCAAATAAAACTTTTTTACATTTATTCTCTTTTAAGATTTTAATGATTTTACCAAATTGTCCTAAAGAAACTGAATAAGAATTTCTATCTTTTTTAAAAGTTTTATTTTTAGTTAAATCAATAATTAAATATCTTTTTCTGCTCTTTATTTTTTTTAGGATTTGTTTGGGAAAATCCGTTTCCCCAAATATAAGGCCAATCATAATTAACTTAGCTTTTCGGTAAACAAATAGGTCTTTTTTTGTCTTTTTCTATAAAAGTAATCACTTCTTTTACCAGTTCATTGCCTTTGTGCTCACCATTAATTTTACTAAGTTTTTCATGTAAATTTTTTGAGGTAAAGATTTCTTTATAAGCTTTATTTAATCCCATAATTTTTTGATTTTCATATTTTTTTCTTCTCAAACCTATCAAATTTAATCCTTCCAAATAATTTCTATTCCCGATAGATAAACCAAATGGTATTACGTCTTTTAAGACACCTGTCATACCACCAATCATTGCTAATCTACCTATTCTTGTAAATTGTTGTACAGCTGAATTTCCGCCTATAACAACTGAGTCTTCGATTGTAACATGACCTCCTAATGGCACGTTATTCGCAATAACAACTTCATTTCCAACCTTACAATCATGAGCTATGTGAGATGAAATCATAAATAGACAATTGTTACCTATAATTGTCTTAGATCCACCTCCTTCGGTTCCTGGATTTATTGTGACATATTCTCTGATTAAATTATTTTTTCCAATTTCTAATTTATTTTTTTCACCTTTAAATTTTAAATCTTGTGGTTGAGTTCCAATGCTAGCAAATGGAAAAATTCTTGTTCCTTTACCAATTTTTGTATTACCTTCAATATGTACATTCGAAACTAGCTCAACACTATCGTCTAAAAAAACATTTGGACCAACATAGCAAAAAGGCCCGATTTTAACATTTTTTGAAATCTCTGCTTTTGAGTCTATTACACTTGATTTATGAATCATTATTTTCTGTCTACTATGGTTGCCGACCATTCGGCGTCAGCCATTCTCTTTCCATCAACTTTTGCTGTTCCTTTATATTTCCAAACTCTACCATGAGATCTCACTGCCTCTATTTCTAGATGTAATTCACAATCGGGAATTATTGGGTTTCTAAATTTAGCCTTATCTACACTCATTAAATAAACTAGTTTGTTTGCATATTCTTTTGGATCAATACCGTGAGCCGTCAAAGCAGCTGCAGCCTGTCCAAAAGCTTCAACAATTAAAACGCCTGGCATCACAGGTTGTCCTGGAAAATGTCCTTGAACATAAAAAGCATCTTTTTTTACATACATTATTGCTGTAGCAGATTTTAGTGGCACTATTTTAGTCAATTTATCTATCAACAACATTGGTTCTCTGTGAGGTAATAAACTCTCTATTTTTTTTTTATCTATTTCAGTTTCACTCATTTTTTCCAATTTTTTATAAATTCTTTTAATGGAATCGCGGGATATCCCATCACAACTTGGTTATCTTCAATATCTTTTACTACTCCGCTGCCACCACCTATCTTAACATTATTACCTATAGTGAGATGACCAGAAATACCGGCTTGACCTCCTATCGAAACATTATTTCCTATTGTTGAACTTCCTGCAAAACCTACTTGACCTGCTATCATGCAATCATTTCCAATTTTAACATTATGTGCCATATGAACTTGATTATCCAAATATGTATTTTTTCCAATTTCCGTATCGTCAACTGAACCTCTGTCTATTGTACATCCGGATGCAATCTCAACATTATCATTGATAATTACTCTACCAATGTGAGGAAATTTAAAGTTTTTTTCTTTCAGTGGAATAAAGCCGAATCCTTTCAATCCTATCTTACAATCATCTTGTATCACTATATTATTACCTAAAATTGAATTTTTTAAAATCACTTGAGAACCTATCACACAATTAGTGCCAATTATTACGTCATGTTCAATTATTGAATTGGCTCCAATAATAGTGTTTTTACCAATTTTAACATTTTTACCAATTAAAACATTGTTACCAAATTTTACACTTTTGTATCGACTCTTAGTTGGAGATTTTAACGACAAATCAGGATAATCAATATCAGCGTCAGGGTACATCTTCTTTAAAACCTTTGCTAATTCAAATAAAACATTTTTTACAATTATTTTTTCTATCTTTTTAGGTAAAAATTTTTCTAATTTCTTTGTGGTAATACAATAAGAGGCTTTTGTTGTTAATGCTTGAGATTTATATTTAATTGAGTCAAAAAAAGTCAAGTCAAGTTTTTTTGAATTTTTTAAAGTTTTAACATCATTAATTTTAAATTTTTTATTTAATTTCAGATCAGAAAATAAAGCACTTGCGAGAAAAGATTTTTTTTTAAAAAACACAGTTGGCAACATTAAACTTTTTAGTTTAGTTTAATTGATTTTAATTTACTATTAAGCAATTTAACAATATCTTGAGTTATATCTAAACTGTCATCAGCAAGTAACATACTTTTTTTATCTAACACCATTCTAATATTTTTTTCTTTCATATATTCCTTAATTATTGGATTCAAATTTTTAAGAAGTTCAGATTTGGCTTTAGATCTCTGCTTAGATACATCTGTCAGAAGTGAATCCCTCTCTTTTTGAAGAGATGCAACTTTATTTCTTAATTCAGTAACTTTTTTTTTATATTCTTCAGCAGAAATAACTTTTTTTTGTTGGATGATTTTTCTTTCCTCTTCTTGGATAGCCTTTTCTTTTTTTTGAAGAGCCTTTATTCCATTATCTAATTTGTTTTTTAAATAAGTTTGAGCTTTTTTCCCTGCATCACTTTGGTTTAAAATATATTTAAAATCTAGATAGTAAGGAACATCAGCTGAAAGATTTGTTTGAAAAATCATGAACATGATCCATATAAAAGTTATTTTTTTATTAATGTTCATATTAAAATGTTGTTCCTAAACTAAAGTTGAAACTCTCAGTTTCATCTGTAGAATGTTTTGTAAGATTGTTGGAAAAAGTAAAACTCATTGGTCCTAGTGGAGACATCCATCCAGCTGTTACACCCGTAGATGATCTTAGTTTACTTGCATCATCTATGTTATCATCATAATCTACTCCCCAGACATTTCCAAAATCCACAAACAAAGATACATCTGTTTTCGTTGCCTCTGGTAATAAATTTGGCAAAGCAGCTTCAAAATTAATTGCAGCTGCATAATTTCCACCCACATGGTCATTTCCGTCTTTTGGACCTACTTTACCTCTTTTAAAACCTCTTAATTTTTTCTCGGATAAACTTCTTCTTTTACTAACTCTTACATCTTCACCTCCTAAGCCATGAACAGTAGTTAAATAAAATTTCCCTGCACCAACAACATTTTCTGTAAGAGTTTTATATGAGCTTGAATATACAGTGTTTCCTATATAAGCTTTATCTGCATAAATTGGAAAATTTTGATCAAATCCAATAATACTGCCTTCTGTCGGCATAAATTTTCTATCACGTTGATCGTAAGAAAAACCATAATATCCTCCTAGTTCAACAAATTCACCAGATTGTTTTTTTAAGGATGCTGATGCACCATCTTGTGTTCGTAAATCATCAAAAGTGGCGTTTAGACCTAATTTTGCAAATATATTTTTATATTGTTCAAATGTTGTCCCAATGCCTGCTCCATAAAGAGTATTTTCATATCCTTGGTCAGGTTTGTCATTTTTGATACTACTTAGTGAATAATTTAATGTATTTCCAAGAAAATCATAATTTGGATCTGTGTAATTTAAACTGCCTCTTATTGACTCCTCGCTAAGGTCAAGATCAAACGAAACATTTTTTCCTTGGCCTAACCAATTGTTTTCAGTCACCATCACCATGAAGCTTCCTCCACTAGTTCCAATTCCAGCTCCAGCACTAATTTCACCAGTGGGTTTTTCTTCTACTGAAATATCAATTATTTTTAAATCATTAGAGGAACCCGGAGAGACTTTTGATTTAACATCAGCAAAAATTCGCCTAGCTTTAATTTGGGATATAGATTTACTTAATTTTAAATCAGTAAAAGGATCGCCCTCATCCAATAAAAGTTCACCCCTTATAACACTTTCATTTGTTACATTGTTGCCAAGAATATTAATCCTCTCAACTAAAATTTTCTCACCTTCGTATATATTAAACTTAACTATTATTGTATCTCCTTCTATAATTTCTTCAACGTTATGTTCAACAAATTGTAAATTCTTTTTTTCAATTAATTCATCAATATCCTCTAATAATAATTTAATTTTAAAAGGCGAGTGATATTTACCAACAATTTTTTCAAATTTATCATTTAAAGAATAAAATAAACTTTTATCAAATACTGGGTCTACATTTGTAAGAATTTTTTTAACAATGTATCTAGTACCAGCATCTATAGAGTAGGTTATTTCTACTTCATGACTTTCTGGTTTTAATTCTGCTGATTGAGAAGAAATTTTTACATCATAATAACCCGATGATTTATAATAGTTCTCCAACAATCTCTTGTCTAAATCGATTAAACTTTGACTAAATTTTGTATTCCTAGATATAACTTTCCAAAATTTATGTTCCTCACTAGCTATTACATCTCTCAATCTTTTTTCTCTTACCTTTTTATCACCAGTAAAAGAAATTTTTGAAATTCTAGTAGCTTCTCCTTTATCTATTTCAAAAATTAAATCTAAATTGTTTTTGTCTATTGTTCTGATTTTTGTATTAATCTTAACAAAGTTAAACCCACCAGTAGCATAAATTTTTTTAATTGTTTCGACATCTTTTGTTAATCTATTTTCTATAAATGAGTCTTTTATCTTTAGACTGATTAATTCAAGAATTCTTTCTTTATATTTTTTATTGTCTTCACCAACTATGATGAGATCGTTGATAATTGGATATTCTTGAACTTGAACAATTAAAATACCATTAGATAACTTTATCTTAACATCTTCAAAAAAATTAGTAGAATACAAATTCGTTAGTATTTTATTCAGGTCTTGTTCTAAGTAATCTTTGTTTATATCTATACCTCCATACGCTTTAATTGTTTCATTACTAACTCTTTTATTGCCTGAGATTTCTATTTTTTTAACGACTTCTGCCTGTAAAAGGCTGTGGTAAAAAATTGATAATAAAAAAATTATAAATAATTTATGCATCTTTTTTAGCTACTACTTTTTTATAAATAACTCTCCTTGACCATTGATCTATCTGTAATATTTGACTTATACTTTTAGGCTCTTTTACAGCATATTTGTTGTAATTTCTATCACTGAGTACCATTAGTATATGCTTATAAAAGGAAGTAAAAGGTATTCTTTTTTTAATATATAGATCAACTAATATTTCATTAACTGCATTTATTATAATTGGAGAAGAATAATGTTCACTTAGTCGTGATTTAAGATTTATAATTGGAAATCTTTTTTTATCTACTTTTAAAAAATTTAATCTTTGGAAAAAAATTGATTTTTGAGAGTTTAATTTAGGTTTCAAAAAATCATCAATATCTATAGCATTATCAAAAATAGCATTAGCTAGAGGTATCAGCATAGAAGTTTCGTGATAAATAAATTTATATAATCCATTTTTAAATTCGACGATTGCATGAATTAAAGATTCAGGATGTATTACAATTTCAAATTTTTTGATATCAATATTAAAAAGCTTGTGTGCTTCGATAACCTCCAAAATCTTGTTCATTAATGTAGCTGAGTCAATTGAAATCTTTTTTCCCATTTTCCATTTAGGATGTTTAATAGCTTCTTGTGGTTTGACATTTTTTAATTTAGAAATGTTAAGATTTAAAAAAGGTCCTCCAGAAGCAGTAAGATAAATTTTTTTAACATTATCTATTCTTTGATTTTCTAACAATTTCATGATGGAAAAATGTTCTGAGTCTACTGGAATAATTTTAGTTTTGTGCTTTGAAGCAACCTTTTTTATTAAATTCCATCCACAAATAATTGACTCTTTGTTTGCGATTAAAATTTTTTTGCTTATTTTAGTCAATTCTATAGTTGGCTTTAATCCTGCAACTCCCGGTATAGCTGCAATAGTGATATCTGACTTTTTAAAATATTTATTTTTAATATTAATATCATTAATTATTTTAACTTTCTTATTCTTAAATTTTTTCCTGACTTTTTCTAAAACTTTTGAATCATTTATTAAAAAAATTTCAGGTTTAAATTGATTAATTTGTTTACAAATTAATTTATAATTCTTATTAGCTGCTAGAATATAAATCTTGAATAATTTATTTTTTTTATTAAATATTTTTAAAGAGCTTAGGCCAATTGAACCTGTAGATCCTAAAATAGAAACATTTTTTTTCATACTAATAAAATATTAAAAAGGTTAAAAATCCAACTGGCATTCCTAATAATATACCATCAACTCTATCTAATATTCCTCCATGACCTGGTAAAAAATTACCACTGTCTTTTAAGAAAGATTTTCTTTTTAAAAATGAAAAAAATAAATCACCTAATTGACAAGCTATTGAAGTTATACACCCGATGATTATTATGAATGGATCAACACTTTTAGTTAAATAATAAATCATTATCAACATAAATAAAGATGAAAATATTAAAGAACCTATTGCTCCTGAAATAGTTTTATTAGGACTAATTTTTGTTAATTTAGGTCCTTTTAAAATTTTTCCAAATACGAACCCTCCAATGTCTGATCCCACACAAGTTAACAAAATTATAAAAATTAACATTTTTAAATGTAAAAAAGATGAAAGAGTTAAGAAGTATGTACAAAAACAAAAAATATAAATTATAAAAATTATGTTGAATGATAATTGTCTTATTTTATTTTTTTTAAAGATTCTGGATGTAATTTTAAAAAATTCTAATATAGAAAATATACCTGTTAACATCAGAAAAAATGCCATAATATGATTATCTGCTATCATTAAGATCAATAACAAAAGTAAAATAATTGAAGTATAAATCCTTTTTTGAAAACCTTTTAACATATCAAATGGAACCATAGTTTCTTTTTATCTTTTTAAAATCATTTATCACTTTTTTTAAATCCTTATCATTAAAGTCAGGCCATAATTTATCTAAAAAATAAATTTCTGCATATGCAAGTTGCCACAACATAAAATTACTCAATCTTTTATGTCCACCTGTCCTTATCAATATATCAGGATCTGGCAAATGATTAGTATAAAGGTTCCTATTTAATAGATTTACACTAATTTTCTTTTTTTTTTTTGTTTTTTGGAAAGCATTTACAATTTCAATTTTAGAACCATAATTAATAGCTAAGTTAACAACTATTTTCTTATTTTTTTTGGTTGATTTAATTACTTCTTTTAAAGTAGATCTTATTTTTTGGGGTAATCTATTGATTTGACCTATGATGTTTATTTTAATCCCATTCAAAACAACATTTTTTAATTCACTCTTAAAATAGTTAATTATCAATTTAAATAAAAAATTAATTTCAGATTGAGGTCTTTTCCAATTTTCAGTTGAAAATACATAAAATGTTAGTACAGGAATTTTTAACTTTATTGAGCTTTGAACAACTTTTTTGACCGTTTTAACTCCATTTAAATGACCAAAATTTCTTCCTTTATTTCGTTTTTTTCCCCACCTTCCATTACCATCCATAATGAAGGCAACGTGGTTGAGCTTATTCATATTTGTAGTATCTCTTTTTCTTTTTCTGCTAAGATTTTATCTATATTTTCGATATTAGTATCCGTTAATTTTTGAATATTTTTTTCAAATTTATTATTTTCATCCTCAGAAATAGCTTTATCTTTAAGTTTTTTTTTTAATTCTTCGTTAGCTTCACGCCTTATATTTCTAATAGATACTTTTCCTTTTTCCCCCATGCCTTTTAAAATTTTTATTAAATCTTTTCTTCTTTCTTCTGTTAAATCTGGAACTCTTAATCTAATTATTTGACCATCTATTTGTGGATTAATACCAAGTTCTGATTTTTGTATTGCTGAGTCTATTAAAGTTATATTAGCTTTATCCCAAACCTGAATTGAAATAAGTCTAGCTTCAGGAACGCTAACTGTTCCAAGTTGATCTACTGGCATCAACTGCCCATATACATCGACTTTTATAGTATCGAGCATGTTCGAATTAGCTCTTCCTGTTCTAAGAGTGGATAGGTCTTTTTTAAATGATTGAATACTTTTATCCATCTTTGATGAATAGTTTTTTTCATTAAATTCTTGGCTCATCTTTAAATCCCTTCACCAACTTTGTATCTAATAAAACTTAGTACCTTTACTTCATTTTCAATTTTATTTTCATTAAGTATATCAGATACTTTCTTTTTAGGATCCATTATCCAGACTTGATTTAAAAGAGTATTATCATTGATAAATTTCGCAATTTTACCCTTTGATATTTTATCTGCCATATCAGCTGGTTTGCCAGAATTAGTAATTTCAGCTTTTATAATTTCTAACTCCTTATCAATTATTTCTTTTTTTATTCCATTTTTTTCAATTGCAAGAGGGTTAGAAGCTGCAATATGCATAGCAATTTTATTTCCGATACCTTCGTTTTTACCTTTCACCACTCCATCTAATTTAACAATAGAAATTATTTTTCCTATATTTTTTTCTATTGCAGAATGGACATAATAAAAATTGAGGCCTTTTTTATTATCGAAAAAATTGGTTCTTCTGATAGTTATTTTTTCACCAATTTTAGCTATTAGAGAAACTAAATTATCTTTTACTGATGTTCCATTTTTCATTTTAAATTCATTAAGTTTATCTAAATTTCCCAATGATGAAAAGTTAATCTCTGACAATTCTTTACAGAAAGAAATAAAATCTTTGTTTTTAGCAACAAAATCTGTTTCGCTATTTATTTCTATAATGGATATTTTATTTTCCTTTTCTGTTATTAGAGCTAAACCTTCAGAGGCAGTTCTGCTCATTTTTTTTGAAGCTTTAGCTATTCCTTTTTTTCTTAAAAATTCTATTGATTTATCTATATCCCCTTTTGTTTCATCAAGAGCCAACTTGCAATCTTTAAATCCTACACCTGTGAGCTCCCTAAGCTTTTTGATATTATCTAATAAATCTTTATTTGACATTCAGTAAATGAATAAATTTATTTTTTTTTTCTTTCAGACTTTTTTTCTGATTTTTTATCTTCCTGAGGTTCGGGCTCTTTTATAAACTTCTCGGCATCTTTAATCGTGTTTTTTAATAAATCGCAGTATAGATTTATAGATCTTCTCGCATCGTCATTTCCAGGTATTGGAAAATTAATTCCTGTTGGGTCTGAATTAGTATCTAAAACAGCTATAATGGGTATTCCTAGTTTTTTTGCCTCGGCAACTGCTAGGGACTCTACATTTGTATCAATGATAAAAATTAAATCAGGAATTTTTTTCATTTCTGATATACCACCTAATGATCTTTGTAGTTTTTCTTTCTCTTTGCTAAATTTTAATATTTCTTTCTTGGTAAAACCTAAATTTTCTTTTGATAATTGATCATTTAATTTTTTTAATCGCTTAATTGAATTTTGTATTGTATTCCAATTTGTAAGCATTCCACCCAGCCAACGATAATTTACAAAAAATTGTCCTGTTTCTTTTGCTAATTCACTTACTTGTTCGGATGCTTGTTTTTTTGTAGAAACAATAAGTATTTTTCCGCCTCCGGATATAGTTTTGTGCACTTGACCTAAGGCATTTTTTAAAAATTCAACTGTTTGTGTTAAGTCTATTATGTGAATAGAATTCTTCTCTCCAAAAATGTATTCTTTCATTTTTGGATTCCATCTCAGAGTTTTGTGTCCAAGATGCACTCCTGCCTCTAATAATTGTTTTATATCTACTTTTGGTACGTTCATAATTTTTTCCGGTTAATCCACCACAGTAACTCCAAATTAATGGACCGGGAGGGCAATGCCCTTTAAACTGTGTGCGAAATTAGTTACTGATATATACAACCAAGCTAAAAAATCAACCTTCTAAACAGTTATTTTTTTAACATATTCTTTACTTTTTATAGCTTTTAAGTGGTTAAAATCAAATTTTCTTGAGTTCTGAAGATTATAATAAACTTTTTTATTCTTGTTATGAATAATAAAACTTATTTCGGTTTGACCTTTATTTTTTAAAAGGCTTTTTAGTTCGTTAATATCGTAATTTTCGCTGAGTTCGATTGTTACTTTTGAATACGGCTTATTTATAATATCCTCTAAACTTAATATTTTTTTAACATTTACTCGTCTTCGGCTTTCATCGTTGGCAAATTTATCTTTTTGTAAAGTTAACACAAATGACTCCGACTCTTTGATTTTATCCCTATTTTGAATTAAAATTTCAGCAAATAGAAATAACTCGAATTCTCCTTTATTATCACTAAATTTAACAATAGCAAAAGGTGTACCTTTAGCACTCTTTTTTTCTTGTATAGACATTATTGTACCTGCAATTAAAGCTTCGCTATCATTGCTATCTAAAAATTCTTTATAGGAAATAATTTTTAATTGAGTAAAAACCTCACCATATTCATTTAGTGGGTGATCAGAAATATAAAAACCTAAAGATTTAAACTCCTCATATAAAAGCTCCTTTTTAGTCCATTTATTTGAAGAAATGTATTCAAAGTCATTCGTAGACTCATTATTGTCTTCAAATAGACTTGTTTGATTGCTCTGTTTATCTTCATTGATGTTTTTTATTTTTTGAATTATTTTTGGAATAGAATTTAAAATTTTGTTTCTATCCTTATCAAATTGATCAAATACTCCGGACTTTACTAGTCCTTCTAATTGTAATTTGTTTACATCTTTAGCGTCTATTCTGCTTATAAAATCAACTAAAGATTTAAATTTTCCATTTTTTTCTCTTTCGTTTACTATATTAGATATTGCTTCAAAGCCTACATTTTTAATTGCCCCTAAACCATAATAAATTTTATTTTTTTCTGTTTTAAATTCTGCAAAAGATTCGTTTATAGAGGGTCTAACTATTTCAATTTGTAGTCTTTTTAATTCTTCAACAAATTCTCTTAACTTTGCAGTATTTGTTAACTCAGTAGACATCGTAGCCGCTATAAAATCTTCCTTATAATAAGTTTTTAAAAATGCTGTTTGATAAGCAATCAACGCGTAAGCTGCAGCGTGACTTTTATTAAATCCATATTGAGCAAAAGGTTCGATTTTAGTAAAAACAAAATTTGCTACATCTTTACTAATGCCATTTTTAATCGCCCCATTAATAAATCTTTCTTTTTGCTTATCTAATTCTGCTTTTTTCTTTTTTCCCATAGCTCTTCTTAAAATATCGGCTTCACCTGCGGTAAAACCTGCCAAGGTTTGAGCAATTTGCATCACTTGCTCTTGATAGATAATAATTCCATAAGTTGGTTTTAATATATTTTCTAAAGTCGGATGAATGTAATCAGGTCTTTTAATTCCATTTTTGCAATCATTATAAATCGGTATGTTGCTCATTGGCCCTGGTCTGTATAGAGCTACTAAAGCAATTATATCATCAAATCTATTTGGCTTCATTTGTTTGATAGACTCCCTCATGCCCGTACTTTCTAACTGGAATAGTCCTATAGTCTCTCCCGTTGATAAAAGATCATAAACTTTTTCATCTTCAAGATTAATTTTGCTGATATCTAAATCTTTTTTTTTTAATCTTAATCTTTTTAAAGTTTTGTTAATTACTGTTAAAGTTTTTAAACCCAGTAAATCAAATTTAACCAATCCGGCATTCTCAGAAGAATACATGTCATACTGAGTAGAAGGTAAAATTAAATTTGAACTCTGATCAATATAAAGTGGAAATTGTTCAGCTAATTTATTTCCTGCTATAACGACACCAGCAGCATGGGTTGCCATATTACGATTTAAACCTTCTAACTTTAAAGATAAATTAATTAACTTTTTAACTTTAATATTATTTTTAATTTCTTCCTTAAATCTTGGCTCTCTATCAATTGACTCTTGAAGTGTTAAAGGTCTTGATGGGTCAAAAGGCACCATTTTGCAAATTTTATCTACATGCCCATAAGATAAACCCAAAACTCTTCCAACATCACGTAAAGCCATTCTCGCTTTTAGTTTTCCAAAAGTAATGATGTGGGCTACGCCATCTTTATATTTTGATTTTAAATATTCGAAAACTTTATCTCTTTGCTCCTCGCAAAAATCTATATCAAAATCAGGCATTGAAATTCTATCTGGGTTCAAAAATCTTTCAAAAATTAAATCAAATTCTATAGGATCTAAATCAGTAATATCTAAACAGTAAGCAACTAGAGATCCTGCGCCTGATCCTCTTCCTGGTCCTACTGGAATTGAATTATTTTTAGCCCACTTTATATAATCAGACACGATCAAAAAATAACTCGAATAATTCATTGAATTTATAATATCAAGCTCATGTAATAATCTATCTTTATAAACTTTTTTTATTTCATCTAAAGATTTCTTTTTATTTTTTTTTAAAATAAAATTATGTAGTCTTTCCTCTAAACCTTTTTGGGCTTGACTCATAAGTTCTGACTCAACAGTAACATTTTTATTATTTGATATAGATGGAAGGATAGGTTTTGATTTTTTAGGCTTAAAATTAAATCTTAACGGAAAATTATAATTATTCTCTAAAGCTTCAGGTAAATCTTTATATAAATTTTTTAGTTCTTCATTTTTTTTTTAAATAGTGTTGATCGCTATAACGAAATCTATTTTTATCATCTATAAATTTTTTTTCACCTATACACATTAAGGCATCATGAGCTTCAGCCATATTAGGATCTAAATAATAAACTTCTTGTCCTGCGATTATTGGAAGGTTAGAGGAGGAAGATAGTTGAAGTAAATAATTTTCATAATTTAATTCTTGATTCTCTCCATGTCTTTGTATTTCAATATATAAACGATTTTCAAATGAGTATTTTAGTTTTTCCATTAATTTTTCAATTTTTTTCAATTTATTGGCATAAAATAGTTTTCCAAAAAAATTATTATAGTTACCAGTAAGTAATATTAAGTCTTCATTGTTTGAAATTAATTCATTAATTTCACAATGTGGATCATGGAAATTTTTTTTTTTTAAATAACTTTTTGAAGATAGTTTGGTTAAGTTTTTATAACCTTTCTCTGAAGTGGCATATAATGTTATTTTTCCAATTTCGTTATCACTTAATATATTGATTTGAGTCCCTATGATTGGTTGAGTTCCAACTTTGCTTATTTTTTCAGCAAATTCTAAGGCTCCACATAAATTGTAGCTATCAGCGAGACCGATTGCTTTAATTTTGTTAATTTTACAATAATCTGCTAGATCATCAATTTTAATTGCGCCTTCGCAAATTGAATATTGAGTATGTACTTTTAAATTAGTAAATTCTTCACTAGGAAGGGCCATTAGTTCGTTTTATATTACCTCGAGAAATACTCAACTTATAATCTGCCTTGTTGGCAAGTTCTCTATTATGAGTTGCAAAAATTACAGCTTTATTTAATTTTTTTAACTTTAAAAAATAAGAAAATATATCTTCTGAAGTTTTGTAATCTAAGTTTCCAGTGGGCTCATCAGCTAAAATTAAATCAGTCTCTGCAACCAAGGCTCTAGCAATCGCAACTCTTTGTTGTTCTCCTCCTGACATTTCATTTGGAAAGTGATTTATTCTATTAAAAATTTTTACTTCTTTTAAAATTTTATTTGCTTTTTTAGTTGCAGAAACATTTTTTTCTCCCCTTATTATTAAAGGCATCATTACATTCTCAAAGGCAGTAAAGTCCGATAATAAATTATTATCTTGGAAAATAATTGATATTCTTTCTCTTCTTATTTGATCTTTTTTTTCATCTTTTAAAATTTTTGTATCTTTGTCTTCTAATAAAATTTTTCCTTTAGTTGGTTCATCTAATAAAGCAAGTAAATGCAAAAAAGAGGATTTTCCTGAACCAGAAGGGCCTGTTAGGGCAATTAAGTCTCCTCGTCTAACTTTAAGATTTACATTATTAAAAAGTTCAACAATACCGTTTTTATGTTCAAAAGATTTTTTTAAATTTATTGTTTCTAGTAAAATTTTATTCATATTTTAAAGCTCTGAAAGTTTTCATCTTAGATATGCTTGTAGCTGGAATATAAGAAGATATAGCAGATATAATTAAAGAAAAAATAAAAACTATAAATATTGAATAAATATTAATCTCGCTAGGTAGTTTTTCTAAAAAATAAACATCTGATGGAAATAATTCAAAGTTAAAAGTTTTAGATAAAAAAATTCTTATTTTTTCAATATTTAAAGAAAAAATGATACCAACAACTATTCCTGTTATAGTTGCTACAAATCCAATTATAAATCCAGTTAAAAAAAAGGACTTTTTTATAGACTTATTGCTAAGGCCTAAAGTTTTTAAAATAGCAATTTCTTTCGTTTTATTTTTGATTAAAATAGTCAAACCAGAAATAATATTAAAAGCAGCCACGATCAATATTAAAGTTAAGATTACAAACATAACATTTCGTTCAACTTTAAGAGCGCTAAAAAAAGATTTATTCAAATCTGTCCATGAGTATATAAAGTAATTTTGATTTAATTTTTGTATTTCATCTTTATACGAGTCAGCTTTCATTGGATCGGGCAAATATATTTCTATATTTTGATCACTCTCTTCTTTATCAAAAATAGAAAGGGCATCAGAAAGATTTAAAAAAACAAAATTTTGATCGAATTCATAAAAACCTGTGCTAAAGATCCCTGAAATAGTTAAAGTTTCTTGTTTTGGAAAACCTCCAAATGGAGTAGCGATGAAAGACGAGGACATTAAATTAATTTTATCACCAACTTCTAAATTTAAATTATAAGCTAATTCAGTGCCAATAAATGCCGTATTTTTTTTAAATTCTTTTAAATCACCGCTTAAAATGTTTTGGTTTAAAATATTTAAATTTTCAATATTTTTTGCGTTAACTCCTTTTATAATTATACCTTTCGCATTATCGTTGTTAACTACGATTCCTTCTCCTGAATAAGTTCTTGAAACATTAATATCTTTGTATCTTTTTTTTAAAATTTCTTCAAAATCATTTTCGATTTTGAAACTATTAGACTGAATAACAACGTGAGGATTTAATCCTAGAATCTTTTTAGTTAGATCAGTTTTGAATCCATTCATAACTGACATCACTATTATTAAAATAGCAACTCCAAGCATAATACCTAAAAAAGAAAAAACAGAAATAACTTTTAAAAATCCTTCTTTCTTTTTTGGACGTAAGTTTCTTAATGAAATTAATCTTTCTGCTTGAGTAAACAATTTAATCTTTTTTAAGTTTTAACTTAATACTATCCAGAGTTAATATTTCGCTTGCTAAGTTAAGTTCTTTAAACTCAAATTTATCCTGTAGTGATTTAGAACCTATTATGATTTGATATGGTGTTCCTATTAAATCATGTTTTTTAAATTTATTAGACATATTTTCATCTACATCGTCTAACAATACGTCAATATTTTGTTTTTTTAGTTCTTTATAAATTTTTTCAGCTTTTTGAAGGTTTTCTGTATTATTTTTACTGATGTTAGGAATAATAACAACGTCAAAAGGAGAGATTGATTTAGGCCATTTCATTACATCGTTGTTGTAGTTAGCTTCTATAGTCGCTCCAACTAGCCTTGAAATTCCAATACCGTATGATCCCATTTTGACGGCTATTTTTTTTCCATCTTGAGTATCAATTAAACAATTTAAAGGTTTAGAGTATTTATCGCTAAAATAAAAAATATGACCAACTTCAATTCCTCTTGTTTTAATCTGGTTTTCTTTTTTAACATTTTTACTAAAATCTTTTTCTTTATACTTGTCGTCAGTTACTGCATAAATAGAAGAAAAATCTTCTCTCATTTTCTCTAATGACTTATCGGAGAAATCGTATTTATTTAAATCTATATCAAATATCCTTTTATCTGCATAAATTTGACTCTCGCCTGTTTCAGCTAAGATAACAAATTCATGTGATAAATCTCCTCCAATTGGTCCCGTATCAGCAGACATGGGTATAGCTTTCAAACCTAGTCGATTAAAAGTTCTGATATAGGAGTAAAAAATTTTATTGTATGAGTTTTTAGCTTCTTTATCTGTCAAATCAAAAGAGTAAGCATCTTTCATAAAAAATTCACGACATCGCATTACTCCAAATCTTGGTCTTATTTCATCTCTAAATTTCCATTGTATATGATAAAGAATTTGAGGAAGAGATTTATAAGATTTTATGCTAGAACGAAATATATCAGTTACTAACTCCTCGTTAGTTGGTCCATATAACATTTCTCGACCTTGTCGATCTTTAATCCTTAGCATTTCTTCTCCATAATCTTCATATCTTCCACTCTCTTTCCATAATTCAGAAGATTGAATAGTAGGCATAAGCATTTCCTGAGCTCCGATCAAATTTTGTTCTTCTCTAACAATTTGTTCAATTTTCTTCATCACTTTAAAGCCTAGTGGTAACCAAGAGTAAATTCCTGCAGAAGATTGCTTAATCATACCTGCCCTCAACATTAATTGATGGGATTTTATTTTAGCTTCAGCCGGAAGATCTTTAGTAATAGGTATGAAAAGTTTTGATAAATACATTATTGTAAAAAATTCCTTAAATTTATGAAACGTTTATTAAGCAAGTAATATATCATAAACCTATTAAATTCTAGCTATATTAATATTTGTGAAAGGTTTCTTTCCTGTTTTATCTTTAACAATTCTTCTACAATTTTGTTTAATTGTTTCTATTAAATTTTTTTCTTGGTTTTTGCTTTGTAATGAAAAAGTTTTACAAATGCTGAAAATTTTATCTTCTATATCAAAAATAAAATTTTTACTTTCCTCGCTTTCAGGTATCCCTTTAAATGAAATTATTGGTTTTTTAACTTTTCCATTATTAGAAACAATTAATGTTATTTCTAAGTATCCATTGATTGAAATATTTCTTCTCTCTTTGATTGACTGAGCCTCTGAATCTACTCCTAAATTACCATCCAAATAAACTTTACCTGACGGTGCCTTATCAATAATTTCTGGTTTGTTTCCAGGTAGAATTTTAATTATATCCCCATTTTCAATTAACAACGTTTTTGGAACTTGCATTTCTTTAGCAAAAGAAACGTGTTCAGCCATATGACGGTGCTCTCCATGAACTGGTATTACGCACTGTGGCTTCACCCATTTGTACATATCTTTTAAATCATCTCTATTAGGATGCCCAGAAACATGAACAAAAGCATTTTCTTCACTGATCATTTCCATCTTATTTTTTACTATTAAGTTTTGTAAATGATATAATTTTTTTTCATTGCCAGGTATTATTTTAGATGAAAAAATGACACAATCTCCAATTTCTAAATTAACATCTGGATGAATTCTATTAATTATCCTATTCATCGCTCCCATTGGCTCCCCCTGACTACCTGTTGCCAAATATATGATTTTATTTTTTGTCACTTTTTTTGCATCCCTGGGTTCTAACGGTTCTATCAGTCCTTGCAGATAACCACATTTTTTTGCAGCTTTATAAATTCTCTGCATTGATCTTCCTACTAAACAAATATTTCTCCCTAATTTTTTTGCACAATAGAAAATTGACTCCATTCTGGCCACATTTGAAGCAAAAGACGTTACAAGTATTCTATTAGTTTTAATTTCCATAATCCTTAAAAGACTATCTCTTACATCAGACTCTGAACCTGCTCTGCCAGGGCTAAAAATGTTAGTTGAGTCACATATCATTGCTGATACACCGTTGTTTCCAACAGACTTCAGTTTTTGTTCATCAATTTGACTACCAATCAAGGGATTTGGATCAATTTTCCAATCTCCAGTATGTAAAACTGTTCCAAGTGGAGTTTTTATGCATAATCCATTCGGCTCTAGAATAGAATGAGTTAAAGTAACAAAGTCTATTTCAAAGTCTCCTAATTTAATTTTACTATTCAAAGCAACCACTTCTAAGTAGGATGAAATATCAATTTTTTTTTCTTTGAATTTTTCAAGAATAAGAGCGGCTGTGAATGGTGTTGCATACATTTTGCATTTTAGATAAGGCCATAAATGTGCAACAGCTCCGATATGGTCTTCATGAGCGTGTGTTAAAACAATTCCGAGCAAATCATCTTTCTTATCAATAATAAATCCTGCGTCAGGCATAATCAAATCTACTCCAGGAACAGAGTCGTCGGCAAACGAAACACCCATATCTACAATAATCCATTTTTGATCATCTTCTTTTCCATAAGCATATAAATTCATATTTCCGCCTATCTCACCTGATCCTCCTAACGGACAAAAAAGTAACTGTTCCTTGCTCATATTAATTCCTTATAAACTTTTGAGATTCCTTTAATAGTTATATTTTGATCAACAGTTGCCTTTTTTTTAATAATCTTTTTAAAAAAATTTGCATAACCACCAGTTAATATTAATTTATATTTCATTTTCCATTTGTATGTGATTTTGTTAATAATATTATTTATTAATCCCTCGTAACCCCAAATAAATCCGGCGTTTAATGCTTCTTTAGTATTTTTTCCATAATTTTTTTGGCTACTTTTTAAACTAAAATTTGGCAACAGGGCAGTTGAATTACTTAAATTCATCATAGATAGTTTTATACCTGGTGCTATTACACCACCTTCGTATACGCCATTTTTAATTATGTCAAAAGTAGTTGCAGTTCCAAAATCTAAAATTAGACAATTTTTATATTTTTTTCCTCCGATAGCGTTAACAATTCTATCAGATCCTAGTTGATTTATCTTTTTAACATTAATTTTTATTATTTTTTTTATATCAAGATTCTTGATTTCAACAATTTTATATTTTGAGTTTTTCAAATTTTTTTTAATTTCTTTTAAAGCTGAGGGTACAACGCTAGAAAATAAAAACTTTTTATTTAATTCTTTTTTTAAAAATTTTTTAAGAGTATTTCTAAAGTATTTTTTTTTGTAAATTTTTTTTGTATCAAAAATAACAGATTTAACAATTAAAAAATTTTTATTTAATAAGCATATTCTAGTAGAAGTATTTCCGATATCACCAACGATGTAGTTCATTTTAATCTTTTATATTTCCTTTTAAGTTCATTGAATGAAAATTTTTTAATCTCAATTAAAAATTTTTCGTATATAATTTTAGTATTTTTCAATAATTTTCTATTATCTATTTCTTGATTAATTATATTTTTTAAAGAAGTTGATGAAAAGCTTTTGTTTTTTGGTGTTATATTAGTATTTAAGCCTATACCTACTATCAAATATCTTTTTTGATTATAGCTAATTACTTCCTGTAAAATTCCACAAATTTTCTCTTTTTCATATAACAAATCATTTGGCCATTTTATTTTAATATCTCTAGAGATACACTTTGAAATTAATTTTCTTATTATAAAAGCATTTAAGATTGCAAATTGCCTAAAATTGATTTTTTTTTGATTTATTTCAAAGAAAATTGACATAAATAGATTTCCTTTTTGCGATATCCATTTTTTTCCCATAGTACCTCTTCCTTTACTCTGTTTTTCTGAGGAAATTAAAGTAGGTTGAGTTTTATTTCTTTTTATAAGTTGTATTGCAATATCATTTGTACTTCTTACGCTTTTAAATTTGATTAATTTAACTTTCATCAACTAAGAAATAATGAATTAACTAAATTACTTAAAATTGAAGGATATAAAAAAAAAGTTAATAAAATACTACAACTTAAAAAAATTGAAACTTGCGCTGTTTTATTTTTCACAGACTCAAAAGTTATAACACTGTCATCAAAATAAATAGTTTTAATAATTTTTAGATAATAAAAAGCTGATATTACTGTTGTTAGTAAACCTATAATTGCTAAAGCATACATTTTTTGTTCTAGTACAGCTGTAAAAACATAAAATTTAGCAAAAAACCCCGCTAATGGTGGAATACCCGCCATAGAGAATAATATTATTAAAAATGAAATTGCCAATAAAGGATGTTTTTTAGAAATGCCTGACAAATCAGAAATATTTTCTTTATATTGCCCATCTTTTTTTAGTAAATATAGACATGAGAAAGCACCTATGTTCATAACAACATATATAGAAATATAAATAATTGAACTTTCATATCCAGATACAGCGCCTGTAGCTACACCTGCTAATGCATAACCAATGTGTCCTATAGAGCTATACGCTAAGAGTCTTTTAATATTTTTTTGAACTATTGCTGCAACAGCTCCCAAAATCATAGAAGCAATTGAAATAAAAATTAAAATTGTCTGCCATTCTATCAATATATTGGAAAATGGAATAAACATAAATTTTATTAACAAGGCTAATCCCGCAACCTTTGGAACTATCGCAAAATAATTTGTTATGGATGTAGGCGCTCCCTCATAAACATCTGGTGTCCACATATGAAACGGAACTGCTGAAACTTTAAACGCCAATCCTACTAAAATAAAAACCATTGCAAAGACTGCCCCAACATTTTCTTTGCTGAGTTGATCTGCAATCAAATCAAAATTTGTCGAGCCAGTAAATCCATATAGCAATGAACAACCATATAATAATAATCCCGAAGATAAGGCACTTAAAACAAAATATTTTATGCCAGACTCAGATGATCTTAAATTATCTCTATCAATTGAAGCTAAAATATAAAGAGATAAAGATTGTAATTCTAATCCTAGGTAAAACAAAATTATATCATTAGCACTAACCATGAAAAACATACCCAGAATAGATAGCAAGATAATTATTGGATACTCAAATTTATCTAATCTATTTTCTTTAATAAAATTTTTTGATGAGTTTAAAATAAACAATGAAGAAATGAGAATTAAAATCTTAAAATAGTTTGAAAAAGGATCTCTTATAAAACTATCTAGAAATATCTTTTCTGTACTATTTGAATTATTTAAAATTATAGCTATAATTAAAATTAAAATTAAAGATGTTAAGTTAAACACTATATTGAAGCTTTTTCTTATAAAGACTCCAAGCATTAAAATAGTGAAAATTGATAAAGATAAAAAAATCTCTGGAAGTAGTATATTCAAATCATGTATCATCTGTTATCTAGAATTAAGTGCAAGTTGATAGTTATCAATTAGGCCGTTAACTGAAGTGCTAATGGTTTCTATTAATGGTGTGGGGTAAAATCCAAAAAATATGACAAAAAAAGCTAGACTAGCTAGCATTATAATTTCCAAAGTGTTTACATCACTCAACGTTTCAATTTTGCTGTTTTTTGTAACTCCAAAAATCACTCTTTTAGCAAGCCACAACATATAAGCAGCTCCTAAGACTACTCCTAAAGTCGCCAACATAGCAGCTAAATAGCTTTTTTGAAAAGTGCCAGTTAAAATTAGAAATTCACCCAAAAAACCTGTGGTTCCAGGTAAACCAAGAGCTGCTAAGGTAAATATTAAAAATAAAAGCGAATACTTGGGTAAATAATTTACTAACCCACCATAAGTACTTATTAATCTTGAATGTAATCTGTCATATACTACACCAACACACAAAAATAAGGCCGCAGAAATTAATCCGTGACTAATCATTTGGTAAATACTTCCTTCGATACCTTGTTTGGTTAAAGTAAATATCCCTAAAGTTACATAACCCATATGAGCAACTGATGAATATGCTATTAGCTTCTTCATATCGTCCTGCATTAAAGCTACGAGTGAAGTATAAATAATTGCTATAATACTCAAGCTGTAAATTAATGGAGTAAAAAATTCTGAGGCATGAGGAAACATCGGTATTGAGAATCTTAAAAAACCATATCCAGCCATTTTTAAAAGGATTGCGGCCAATATTACTGATCCTGCCGTAGGAGCTTCCACATGAGCATCGGGTAGCCAAGTATGAACTGGCCACATAGGCGTCTTTACTGCAAATGAACTTAAAAAAGCTAACCATAATAAATTTTGATATTCTTTTGGAATTTTTATTTCATAAATCTGGGTAATATCCGTAGTCCCAGTTAACCAATAAATTACTATTATAGCTACTAGCATTAAAACTGAGCCCAACAAAGTAAAAAGAAAAAATTTAAATGCCGAATAAACTCTTCTTGAACCTCCCCAAACACCGATGATTAAAAACATTGGTATTAATCCTCCTTCAAAAAATAAATAAAATATTACCAAATCTAAAGAGCAAAAAACTCCAATCATAAATGTCTCGAGAACTAAAATTGCTATTAAAAATTCTTTAACTCTATCTTTAACGCTGTTAATGCAAGAAATAATACATATTGGTGTAATAAAAGCTGTTAAAACAATAAATAAAATAGAAATTCCGTCAATTCCCAATTTAAATTTAATAAAATTGTTTATCCAAGATTTTTCCTCTACAAATTGAAAATCGGCAGTGTTGACATCGAGAGAATACCACAAAAACAAAGACAATAAAAAAGTACCTATGCTACTAAATAGTGAAATATAAATTGCACTAGAAATATTTTTTTTATCTTTTGATAAAAAGATAAAAAAAGAACTAATTAAAGGTAAAAAAATTAAAGTTGATAAAATTGGAAAATCCATTTTAATTCAAAATCAAATAAGTTAATAGAATTGACAATCCAATCAGCATTACAAATGCATAGTCATAAATAAAACCTGTTTGTAGTCGTCCAGCTTTATTGGAAATATTTTTTATTAGTTTAGAAATTCCATCGGGTCCAAATCTATCTATCAAGCCAATGTCACCCTTTTTCCAAAAAAGGTAGCCTATTTTTTTTGTTGGTTTAAGAAATAATGAGTCGTACAATTCATCTATATACCATTTGTTCAATAAAAAATTGTATATGGGTAAAGTAGTACTTTTAATTCTTTCAAGAGTCTCGGTGTTAAGGATATAATAATAAAATGATAAAGGTATAGCAACAATAACTACAATAGGCGTAATTAATAACAACCATAAAGGGATGTGATCATGTTTAATTCCATCTATAAAAAAAATAGATGTTTGCCAAAAATCGTTATTATTGTGTCCTATAAAAGTTTCCTTAAATAAAAACCCAGCAAACAAAGCTCCTACTCCTAAAAAAAATAAAGGTACTAACATTGTTAAAGGGGATTCGTGTGTTTCGTTGATTGGTGTTTTTTTATTATTATAAGAACCGTGGAATATTTTAAAAAATAATCTCCAAGAATATATAGATGTTAAAAATGCCGTAAAAATACCAATTATGACAATATAATTTCCTAACGTTGAATTACTTAAATATGCAAACTCAATAATTGCATCTTTAGAATAAAAACCTGATAGGAAAGGAAATCCTGTTAACGCTAACGTTCCTATCAACATAAAAATATAAGTAAATGGTAATTTTTTTCTTACTCCCCCCATGTTTCTTATATCTTGTTCGTTATTAAAGGCGTGAATCACGGACCCAGAACCTAAAAATAATAAAGCTTTAAAAAAAGCATGCGTAAATAAATGAAAAATTGCTACATGATATGCTCCTACACCTGCTGCAAAAAACATATAACCCAGCTGACTACAAGTTGAATATGCTACAATCTTTTTTATATCATTTTGCACCAAAGCAACAGAAGCCGCAAAAATTGCTGTTGTCATTCCTACTACAGCAACTGTATTAAGCGCTACTTGAGAAAATTCAAACAAGGGAGAGCATCTTACTACAAGAAATACTCCAGCTGTTACCATAGTAGCGGCATGAATTAATGCTGAAACCGGCGTGGGTCCTTCCATCGCATCTGGTAACCAAGTATGAAGTAAAAATTGAGCAGATTTCCCCATCGCTCCAATAAATAAAAATAAGCAAATTAAAGTAATTAAATTTAGCTCAAATCCAAAAAATAATAATTTTGTTTCAACAAATTCGGGCACGGCTTGAAAAACTTCTTCAAATGAAATACTTCCAAAAAAGAAAAAAATTAAAAAAATTCCTATTGCTAGGCCAAAATCTCCAATTCTATTTACAATAAATGCTTTGATTGCAGCATCATTTGCGCTTTCTTTTTTGTACCAAAAACCAATTAGCAAATAAGAACATAAACCAACCCCTTCCCAACCAAAAAATAATTGTAAAAAGTTGTCAGATACTACTAAAACTAACATTGAAAAAGTAAAAAGTGATAAATAAGACATAAACCTAGGTTTATGTGGATCGTGACTCATATATCCTATTGAATAGATATGTACCAAGGCTGATACAAAAGTAACAACTACTAACATAACAGAACTTAGTGGGTCTAAATTAATTGACCAATTTGCCACGAAATCACCAGAACTTATCCATTCGAAGATTTTATAATTGTTGTAATTGTTGATCTGGATACCATTCCAGAAAACAATAACAGACAAAATCGCTGAAATACTTACTAGCAAACTAGTAAATATTTCTGAAAAAAATTTATTTATTGATCTACCTAAATAACCAAATATTGATGCGATTAAGGGAAGAAAAACTATTGCGTATTCCATTTATCCTTTCATCCCGTGGATGTCTTCTACTCTAATAGATCCTCTATTTCTGTAATAGATAAGAATAATAGCAAGTCCAATCGCGGCTTCTGCAGCTGCTATGGTTAGAATAAGCATAGTAAATATTTGTCCAACTATGTCTTCAGAAAAAATAGAAAATGAAATTAAGTTTATGTTTACAGCTAATAAAATTAGTTCAATTGACATTAAAATTACAATTACATTTTTTCTATTCAAAAAAATACCAAGTATTCCCAAAAAGAAAATTATTGCTCCCAGTGATAAATAATGTCCCAAACCTATTTCAATCATCTATTTTTACTCCTTTATTAGACTCAACGTCTTTAAGTTCAACTGCTGATGCGGGATTTCTTGAAATCTGTTTTATATAACTTTGTCTTTTTACCCCTTCTCTTTCTCTAAAAGTAAGAAGGATTGCTCCTATCATTGATAAAAGTAAAATTATCCCTGCTATTTGAAAATATAAAACATAATCGGTATACATTACTAAGCCTAATTGGTGAGTATTAGATGTATTTGATAAAATTAATGTACTAGAAGACATTAAATCA
Source organism: uncultured Pelagibacteraceae bacterium (assembly GCA_902569785.1). Taxonomy (GTDB): domain Bacteria; phylum Pseudomonadota; class Alphaproteobacteria; order Pelagibacterales; family Pelagibacteraceae; genus Pelagilacustribacter. The sequence goes on along the minus strand of CACFVO010000002.1, from coordinate 33,951 downwards.
TCCTTATATTTCCATCCTCCAACTACTACTAACAATTCTAATAAAACTAAATTTCCTACGATAAGACCAGAATGAATATGTTTAGTTTCTTTTCCTGTAAACCATGAGTTTTTTTGTTCTGCAACGTTTAACATCATAACCACAAATAAAAACAGTACTGCTACTGCTCCAACATAAACAATTAATATGATCATGCCTAAAAACTCTGCGCCCACCATAATGAATAAACAACCAACTGATATAAAATCTAAAATTAAGAAAAAAACTGAATTAATAGTATTTCTTGAAGTTATTACCATTAAAGAAGAAAAGATTGCTATTATTGAAAAAAAGTAAAAGAAAATTGAATGAATGATCATCTATCTATATGGTTTATCTAGTTTAATATTTTTTGCTAAAACTGACTCCCATCTATCACCGTTTGCCAAAAGTTTTTCTTTGTTATAGTAAAGTTCCTCCCTTGTTTCAGTTGCAAACTCAAAATTTGGTCCTTGAACTATAGCGTCTACTGGACAAGATTCTTGGCATAGTCCACAATAAATACATTTAAGCATGTCAATGTCATATCTTGTAGTTTTTCTGCTTCCGTCTGCTCTTTCAGTAGACTCAATTGTAATCGCTTGGGCAGGGCAAACTGCTTCGCATAGTTTGCAGGCAATACATCTCTCTTCTCCGCTAGGATATCTTCTTAAAGCGTGTTCCCCTCTCATACGTGGGCTTATCGATCCTTTTTCAAAAGGATAGTTTATAGTTTTTGATTTACTAAATAATTCTTTGATCGCCAGATATAATCCGGAAATAAACTCTATAAGAAATATGGTTTTTAATAGTCTACTAAGGGACATTAAAAATTTCCTTTGGGTAATTTGTCAAAATAAAATAAGAAACTTGCTGTCAAAACTAAATATATTAAAGAAAAAGGTAAGAAAATTTTCCAACCTAATCTCATGAGTTGATCGTATCTATATCTAGGTACAATTGCTTTTATCAACGCAAATAAGAAAAATAAAAATAAAATTTTTAGCATCATCCAAATTGGAGATGGAACTAAATTGATTGGATATATATCAACAATAGGTAGCCACCCTCCTAGAAAAAGTATAGAACCCATCGCACACATTAAAAGAATATTTGCATATTCTCCAAGCCAAAACATAGCATACATCATTCCTGAATATTCGGTTTGATAGCCTGCAACTAATTCTGCTTCGGCTTCAGGCAAATCAAAAGGTGGCCTATTAGTTTCAGCAAGTGCAGAAATAAAAAAAATAACAAACATTGGAAAAAGAGGTATTACATACCACAAGTCTTTTTGAGCTAAGACAATATCTTTTAAGTTTAAAGATCCAACGCATAAAAGAACATTTATTATAATTATCCCGATAGAAACTTCATAAGAAACCATCTGAGCCGCTGACCTAATGGCTCCTAAGAAAGGGTATTTTGAATTAGAGGCCCACCCACCCATAATTATTCCGTAAACTCCAAGTGATGAAACTGCAAACAAATACAAAATACCTACATTGATATCTGACAATACCAATTCTTCACTCATTGGAATAACAGCCCAAGCAATTAAAGCTAACGTCATAGTGATAATTGGTGCAAGAATAAAAACAACTTTATTAGCACTGGCAGGAATTATGATTTCTTTAAAAATATATTTTAATGCATCAGCTAAAGTTTGAAAAAGACCGAATGGACCAACAACGTTTGGGCCTCTTCTTTTTTGAACTAAACCCCACACCCTTCTATCTAACCAAACTACCATAGCAACAGAAACGAGTATTGGTATAAGTAGAAAAAGAATTCTATAAATTTCCTGACCCAAAATTTGCAAATACTCAAGCATTAGTTATCTGTCCCTGTTTTTTTTGAATTTTGATTAATATGACGACATTCACTCATAGTTTTAGACGCTCGAGAGATAGAATTGCTATAAAAATAGTCCAGTTCTCTAATTAAAATATCTTCACTTATAAAATGTGTTTCGTTCTTTTTATCTGAACTATCTTTGTAAAAAGGAAGTTCATTCAATTTAGAAAAATTTGGTATAAGATTTAAAACTTCTTTTTTTAATAAATCTAAATTTGATAAATTATCAGTTTTATCTAATTTCTTCATAATTAAGTTAAATATTTTCCAATCTTCTAAAGAATCTCCAATAGGATAAGAGGCTTTTTTACATTCTTGAATTCTGCCTTCCAAATTTTCGTATAAACCATTTTGTTCTGTATAGGCCGCGCTAGGTAGAATTACGTCTGCAATCTCTGCACCTCTGTCACCATGACTTCCTTGATAAATAATAAACTCTTTATTTTTTTTTATTTCTAAATTGTCTGAACCTAAAAGATATAATAATTTAAATTCGTTATTTTTTAATTTTTCAAAAAAAGAATAATTTTCTTCGTCTTCTTTTGTTAAAACTTTTAAATCAATTAAGCCAACTGTTGATGCATTTTGTGCTAAAAAATTAAAAGCGTTCCAATCTTTATTAATAAAGTTATTCTTTTTTAATAAGTTTTTTAATTCTTCAAAAATATATTTTCCACTTTTAATTTCTAAAGCCGATTCTCCAATAATTACAATAGGTTTTTTTGATGATAGTAATTTTTTAGAAAATTCAACTTCATTATTTATTATTTTTTTAATATCGTCTGTTTTATTTCCTATTACAGTATATTCATAAGTAAGATCTCCGGGATTACCAATTGAATATATGGGGACACGGCTTTGCACAAATGTTTTTCTTATTCGAGCATTTAACATTGTAGCTTCTAACCTTGGATTTGTTCCGATCAAAAGAATTAAATCTGAGTTCTCTATGTTTTTAATCGAAGTATTAAATATATAATTGCTCTTTTCTGATGAGTTTATATAAAACTTTTTTTCCCTAAATTCTAAATTTTGGCTATTTAAAACTTTAAATAATTTTTTAAAAGCTAGGGCATTTTCTAAATTAACTAAATCACCAATGTGTCCGCCTATTTCATGTGATTTTATTGATTTAATTTTATTTGATATTAGATTAATAGCTTCATCCCATGTAGATTTTTGTAATTTGCCATCTTTTTTAATGTACGGAACATCCAATCTTTGTTTTAATAAACCATCACAAGAATATCTTGTTTTATCAGAAATCCATTCTTCATTAATGTCATTGTTTAGTCTTGGTAATATTCTTTTTACTTCCCAATTGTATGTATCGACTCTAATATTCGAACCTACTGCATCCATCACATCTATGCTTTCAGTTTTTTTTAACTCCCAAGGTCTAGCTTCAAAAGCATAAGGTTTTGAAGTTAAAGCTCCAACTGGACATAAATCTATTACATTAGCAGAAAGTTCTGACTCCATTGCTTTTTCTAAATAAGTTGTAATTTCCATGTTCTCGCCCCTGCCTATAGCTCCTATTTCAGGAACGCCTGCAACTTCAGTTGCAAACCTGACACATCTTGTACAGTGAATACATCTAGTCATTTGGGTTTTTATTAAAGGGCCCATATATTTCTCTTTTACTTGCCTTTTATTTTCCACAAATCTTGATTTATCAATTCCATAAAACATAGATTGATCTTGTAAATCACACTCTCCTCCTTGATCACAAACTGGGCAATCTAATGGATGATTGGCTAATAAAAATTCCATTACTCCTTTTCTTGCTTTTTCAACGAAAGTAGTATTGGTTTTAATATTCATGCCTTCGGCTGCTGGCATCGCACAAGATGCTATTGGTTTTGGTGATTTTTCCATTTCAACCAGACACATTCTGCAATTTCCTGCTATAGATAATTTTTCGTGATAACAAAATCTTGGTATCTCTACATTAGCTAGCTCGCAAGCTTGTAAAACTGTCATACCTTTTTCAAATTCTATCTCTTCCCCGTTTATATTAATTTTAGGCATTTTTATCCTCCAGCAAATGTTGATCAACTAAATATGGATTATCTATTTTTTTCTTTATTAAAGGTTCTTCTCTGCAACGACTTTCTATTTCTTTTCTAAAATGTCTTAATAAACCTTGAACTGGCCACGCAGCTCCTTCTCCAAATGCACAAATTGTATGTCCTTCTATTTGTTTTGTTACATCTGACAATAAATCTATATCATTGAAGGTTGCTTTTCTTTTAGCTACTCTATCAAGAATCCTCCACATCCATCCCGCTCCTTCTCTACAAGGTGTACACTGGCCACAGCTTTCGTGTTTATAAAATCTTGCTATTCTAGCCATACAAGCAACAATGTCTTGATTTTTGTTTATAACAACTATGCCGGCTGTGCCTAACCCGCTTTTGTTTTTAATTAAAGTGTCAAAGTCCATTGTAATCGTATCACATATTTTTTTTGATAATAAAGGCATTGATGAACCACCAGGAATTACTGCTTGAAGGTTTTCCCAACCTCCTTCTACACCTCCAGCATGATTCTCAATTAATTCTTTAAGAGGAATACCCATTTCCTCTTCAACATTGCATGGTGCATTTACATTTCCAGAAATACAAAATATCTTAGTTCCAGTATTTTTTGGTTTACCAATTGAAGCAAACCATTTACCTCCTTTTCTGAGAATTGTTGGTACAACTGCTATCGTCTCTACATTGTTAACTATAGTTGGACATCCATATAGACCCACTAACGCAGGAAAAGGAGGTTTTAATCTTGGTTGCCCTTTATTTCCTTCCATGCTCTCTAGTAAAGCTGTTTCTTCTCCACAAATATAAGCGCCAGCTCCATAATGAATGTGAATGTCGAAATCCCATCCAGTGTCACATGCATTTTTTCCTATAAAGTTTTTTTTATATGCTTGATCAATAGCGTCTTGAAGTCTTTTACCTTCATTAAAGTATTCTCCTCTAATATAGATGTAACAAACATGAGCGTTCACTGCATAACCAGCTATCAAACAGCCTTCAATTAGTTTTTGAGGTTCAAACCTTAATATATCTCTATCTTTGCAAGTTCCAGGTTCTGACTCGTCTGCATTAATCACTAAGTAGTGCGGTCTTGAACCAACTTCTTTTGGAGCGAAAGACCATTTAAGACCAGTAGAAAAACCTGCTCCTCCTCTGCCTCTAAGCTCAGAAATTTTTACCTCATTAATAATCCACTCTCTACCTTTAGAAATTATGTTTTTGGTATTTGTCCAATCATTTCTTTTGATTGCGTTATCAATTTCCCATCCCAGTTCGTTATAAAGATTTTTAAAAATTTTATCTTCCGGCTTAAGCATGGTTTTCTCCATTTTTTAATCGTTTTTTTTCAGGTGCTGTGCTCTGACGTCCTCGGTAAGAACCTGGTCTTAAAGGTTTGTCTTTAATTAGTGAGTCTAAAATCTCAATAGTGCTTTTTTCATCTAGATCTTCGAAGTAGTGATCATTTATTTGTATCATTGGTGCATTAACGCAAGCACCTAAACACTCCACTTCCATCCACGAACAAGTGCCGTCCTTAGATAGTGTGTTTTCATTAGATGAAATCTTTTCTTTACATAATTTGACAATTTTATCTGCTCCGCGAATAAGACAAGGTGTTGTTGTACAAACTTGAACAAAATGTTTACCTACTGGAGCGAGGTTGTACATGGAATAAAATGTTGCTATTTCGTAAACTGAGATATAAGGCATTGAAAGATAGTTAGCTATGTATTTCAAGGCTACTAATGGGATCCAATTATTATTTTGTTTTTGTGCTAAATAAAGAAAAGGCATAACAGCGCTCTTCCTATTTTTTTCAGGGTATTTTTTTAGTATTTCTTCGGCTTTTTTTAAATTCTCATTTGAAAATTTAAATTCTTTTGGTTGCACAGAATGTACTTGTTTTAAACTCATCGATCCACCTCACCAAAAACTATATCCAAAGAACCAAGGACCGCTGGAACATCCGCTAACATATGGCCTCGAATTAAATAATCCATTGCTTGAAGATGAGAAAAACCTGGGGCTCTAATTTTGCACCTATAAGGTTTATTGCTTCCATCGGATATTAAATAAACTCCAAACTCCCCTTTAGGAGCTTCAACTGCTGTATAAACATTGCCTTTTGGTACTCTGTAACCTTCAGTAAATAATTTAAAATGATGTATTAAAGCTTCCATAGATTGCTTTAAATCATGTCTATTAGGAGGAGAAATTTTTCCATCTACAGATTTAATTGGTCCTTTAGGAATCTTTTTAATACATTGTAAAATAATTTTTACACTTTCTCTCATTTCTTCTATTCTACAAAGATAACGGTCATAACAATCACCATTTTTTCCTACAGGGATTTTAAAATCTAAATCTTTATAGATTTCATAAGGTTGGGATCTTCTTAAATCCCATGGAACACCGGACCCTCTCAGCATTACACCTGAAAAACTATGATCTAAGGCTTCCTGCTTGGTAACTATTCCAATATCAACATTTCTTTGTTTGAATATTCGATTATCAGTTAATAGACTCTCTAAATCATTAATAATTTTAGGAAAAGATTTACAGAATTTTTCGATATCTTCTAATAATTTTAAAGGAATATCTTGATTAACACCTCCAGTTCTAAAATAATTCGCATGTAATCTAGAACCGGAAGCTCTTTCGTAAAAAGTCATCAAAGTCTCTCTTTCTTCAAATCCCCATAAAGAGGGTGTTAAAGCTCCAACATCTAATGCCTGGGTAGTAACATTAAGAATATGACTTAAAATTCTTCCAATTTCACAAAAGATAACTCGAATATATTTCGCTCGGATAGGAACTTGTACATTTAGAAGTTTTTCTGCTGCTAAAGCGAATGCATGTTCTTGATTCATTGGTGCAACATAATCCAGCCTATCAAAATAAGGTAATGCTTGAGCGTATGTTTTATGCTCGATGAGTTTTTCTGTTCCTCTATGAAGCAATCCAATATGTGGGTCTGCTTTTTCTACAACTTCTCCATCTAATTCTAGTATTAATCTTAAAACACCATGAGCAGCTGGATGTTGAGGGCCAAAATTTAAATTCAATGATTTAGTTTTTTTTACCATCTTTTTCTAAACCTTTAAGTTCTTTAATATAACTTGTTCCTTCCCAAGGGCTTTCAAAATCAAAATCTCTATAATTTTGTTCAAGTTTGACAGGTTCATAAATAACTTTTTTTTTCTTTTTCACTGTATCTAACTTCGTTAAAACCAGTTAAAGGAAAGTCTTTTCTTAAAGGATGACCTTTAAATCCATAGTCAGTTAAAATTCTTCTTAGATCTGGATGATTTTTAAATTTTATTCCATACATATCAAAGACTTCTCTCTCCATCCAATTAGCTGATGGAAAAATTTTTGTAATAGAGTCTATATTTTGATCTGATTGAAACTTAATAGAAAGTTTTATTCTAATGTTATTTTCATGAGATAAAAAAAGATAAACTAATTCAAACCGTTTTTCATGCTCTGGGTAATCTACTCCTACTATATCAATTAGTTGTCTAAACTTACATTTCTCATTTGATTTTAAAAATCGCACAACATCTATTAAATCTGATTCATTTACTTCAATTAAAAATTCATTATTTTCAATTACTGATTTTTGAATTTTGCTAGCTAATTCAGAGTTAATAAATTTTTCAAGATCTTTTAAATTTTTTATTATCATTATCTTTCCAGAGTTCCTTCTCTTCTTATTTTCTTTTGAAGTTGTAAAATGCCATAAAGCAGAGCTTCTGCAGATGGAGGGCACCCTGGGACATAAATATCGACTGGAACAATTTTGTCACAACCTCTTACAACTGAATATGAGTAGTGATAATAACCTCCCCCATTGGCACAGCTTCCCATCGATACAACGTACCTCGGCTCGGGCATCTGATCATAAACTTTTCTAAGAGCTGGAGCCATTTTATTTGTTAAAGTTCCAGCTACAATCATCACATCTGATTGTCTAGGTGATGCTCTTGGTGCTGCTCCAAATCTTTCAAGATCATATCTTGGCATTGAAGTTTGCATCATCTCAACAGCACAACATGCAAGACCAAACGTCATCCAATGTAAAGAACCTGTTCTGGCCCAATTAATTAAATTTTCAGATGAAGTTGTTATAAACCCTTTTTCAGCAAAATCTTTTGCTAGATCTTTAAATTCTTCTGGTATCTCTTTTTGTTTTTTAGAGAATGAATCAAAGTTTACTCCCATTCTAGAGCTCCTTTTTTCCATTCATAAATAAACCCCACTGTTAAAATCCCCAAAAAAACCATCATTGACCAAAATCCAAGAGCACCTAAACTACCGAGAGATATCGCCCACGGGAAAAGGAACGCTATTTCCAAATCAAATATGATAAATAAAATTGCCACCAAATAAAATCTTACGTCAAACTCCATTCTAGAGTCATCAAAAGCCTCAAAACCACATTCGTAAGCGGATAATTTTTCTGGATCAGGGTTAGAAGGCGATGCTAAAAAGTTTGTAACAATAAAACCTATGCTTAAAAACAAAGCAATAAATAGGAATATTACTATTGATAGATAGTCTGTTAAAAAATTATAAATCATGTTTAATCAATACCTACCTCGATACATTTAGCTCGAGGATTCTTATATTAATTTTGAATCGTTTATAGCATTTAAAATGAAAGTGTACAGAAACAATATTAGCGCGGTTGCTGATTTTAGATGAAAATGATTATCATGTGATGGCGGGAGTGACGGGACTCGAACCCGCGACCTCCTGCGTGACAGGCAGGCGCTCTAACCAAACTGAGCTACACCCCCACACAATAAGTGGTGGGCGGTAAAGGACTCGAACCTATGACCCTCTCGGTGTAAACGAGATGCTCTACCAACTGAGCTAACCGCCCTCATTAAACAAAATCGACATATACAGCAAATAATTTATAAAGTAAAAAAGTATTTAATTTTTGATAAATACCAGTAATATTGAAAAATATGATTTTAAGCTGTAATTCATGTGCCAAAAAATTTGTAGTACCTGACAATGCCATTGGGGCTAATGGAAGATTGGTTCAATGTAGTTCTTGCGGTAATCAATGGAAACAATTTCCTGTTGAGATAGCTAAAAAAAAGGAGATAATCTCAAAACCTGTTATAAAACAAACTATCACTAAGCCTGTAAGTCCAAAAAAGCCTGTAAGTCCAAAAAAAACTGTAAGTCCTAAAAGGAAAGTTTCTAAAAAAACAAGAGAAATAAATTTATATTCTCCAGAATACCTCGCAAAAAAACATGGTATTAAAATAAAAGATACTAAACCAACAGTTTCAAAAAAATCGATTACTAAAGATAAAGTTTCATTTGGCTTTTATAATTCACTACTTGTATTTTTGGTATTCATAATATTTTTTTCAAGGTCTTTATATTTTGCCCAAAGCTATATAATAACTTTATTTCCTATCACAGAATTTTACCTTAGTTACTTTTTTGAAAATATAAGAAATATTTTTGAAATTTTTAAAAACCTGATTACTAGTTATTAGTTTCTAAATCTTTTATATTTATAAAATTATCAGACAAATTATGATTGTTTTTTTTAATATCTTTAAAAAAATTCCAAGCTAAAACAACAAGAGTATTATTCTTATCTTTAATATGAGATTTATTTTTAATAGGAATTTTGACTCCTGGAATAAATTTTTCGTGTTTTAATTTGTTATCCTCAACTATAAAATCAATTTCTTTTGAAATGCCAAAAAAATTCAAAGATGTAGTAGCTTTTGCTGGTGCGCCGTAACCTATAATTAAATTATTTTTATCTCTTAATTTTTTAATATTTTTCCTTACATTTTTTCTAATTTGGTAAACTTTATTTCCAAATTCTTGATATGTTTTAAATCTTTTTATTCCAAACTTTGTTTCCTCGCTAAGCATTTTTTTAACACTATTTTCAATTTTTGCTTTTTTATTTTTTTTCACATAAATCCTAATTGAGCCACCATGCGTATCGACTTTTTCAGATTTATATATTTTTGCATCAAACTGATTAAAAAAGTTTATTAAAGATGTTAGTGACCAGTAGTTATAATGCTCATGATAAATATTGTCGAAAGTTAAATCTTTTAATGTATTCATTAAGTATTGTACTTCGATAATAATAACTCCTTCTTTACTTAATAATTTTAACATACATTCTGCCATTTCTTTTAATTTATCAGAATGTGCGAATACATTAGATGCTAAAATTAAATCTGCATTTTTTCTAATTTTTTTAAGATTTTTTTTCTCTAGAAAACCGTTAAATGTTTTTATTTTATTCTTATTGGCTAACTTTGCTAAATTTTTTAGCCGGTTCTACTCCTAGTAAGTGTTTAAATCCTAGATCCTTAAAAGGTTTTAGTGCTACGCCATCATTACTTCCTATATCAATAACATAAGAATTTTTTTTATTTAGTTTTAAGTCTTTGATATACTTTTTAGCCGCATTAACAAAATGTCCTCTAAAAACTTTTGAGGTTGAGGAAGTATATAAATAATTAGAAAACATTTTTTTAGGATCTACAGCTACTGAAAGTTGGCAATTATGACATTTTTCACAATAATTCATTTCAAGAGGATAAAGCTCACATTCTTCCTTTGCTTTTCTGAGTAAATTATTTGCCAATGGTTGATATCCTAATGAAATTACTCTTTTCAGATTAGTATTACCACAGGATCTACAATCAAATTTATAATACTTTAGGAGTAAATTTTTTTCTTTTTCATCAACAAAAACATGTTTTATTGTATGCGTTATTCCATAGTTATCATGATCTCTTTCACCTCTAACTAAATTTAAAAAAGTTGTATCTTTCGTAAAAACCATTGTATGAGCTACGTTTGGTTTAATTATAGAAAGTTGCCCTTCATTAACTACTTGAGTAATTTTAGGTGAGTTGGGATTAATTATATCTTGGAAAACTTCTATAATTTGACCTTTAGTAAATAAACATTTTTGCTCTTGTTGTGGGTGATAATGATTAGCTCTTATTGTTCCCTTTTTTGAATCTATCAAGCCAATTAAATTAATTGGTTCTGTTAATTCGTGATTACTAATTTTACCTCTTTTGTCTACAAATAGGTCGTGACCATCTTTAACGTGTTCTAAATCTTTAATTAAATCTTGTTTAGACCATTTGATGATCATTTCTTTAATGCTTTCCTCTAAATTATATAAAAACTTGAATCCGGTACCTAAAATTTTTTTGTTTGATAAAGAAAATCCAAGATTTGGAACTTCATCATTAGTCTCTCTCAGCGTTATTTTGGGGTTATATTTTTTGCAAATTTCTGCTACCTCTTTTACTGTAAGCGTATCCTTAGTTAAATTAAATACTCCAAAAGATAAATCTTGTCTTTCTTCCATAAATTTAAAGCATCTTGCTACATCAATTAAAGGTACTAAGCTTTTTACCTGTCTTCCGCCTGCAAAAAGTTTAAGAGTACCATTTTGTGAGGCAATTTTTGAGAACAAGTTAGGCATTATATCTATACGAGCCGTGTCTGTTGAATATCCATAGACTGAGCCAAGTCTTAAAATCACATAATTTTTTCCAGACTCTTTTAGTTGTTTTTCATTTATTGCTTTTGAAGATGAATAAGATAGCACTGGTTTAGTTTCTTCATCTTCTCTAATGTCGTTTTTAACTTTATCAATACCCTCATAAACCACATGTGTAGAAGGAAAAATTATTTTACAATTTTTACTTATAATGTCTAAAATATTTTGAGTACCTTTTTCACCAACAAGTTTGATTTTTTTATCTACTTCTGCATTCGACTCACTTTTAGTTCTAGGAACTTGAGTTACACCTGCTAGATGGTGCACAATATCTGCATCTTTGAAATATTTATTCACTAAGTTTTTATCTAGAATATCGCCATGAATAAACTCCATATTCCAATTACGAATTTGATTAACTCTTTCAGAGATGAATCTATTATCGATAACTATAATTTTATGGTGCCAGCTAACACCAGAATAAATTTTACAAAGTTCGGTTCCAATGTATCCTAGTCCACCTGTAATAATGATTTTTTTTACCATTTGAATATCTATTTTATTTACTTACATTAATTTTTATTATAACTCAATTATCATGAATATCTATGATTGCTTCATGTATTTTGATGAAGATCTACTTTTAGATCTTAGGTTTAATATTCTAAATAAATATGTAAAAAAATTTGTAATTACAGAAGCCACTTATACCCATAATGGTGCTAAAAAAAAATTGAAATTTGATATAAATCAATTTCAAAAATTTAAAGATAAGATTACTTACATAGTGGTTGATGAACCTCCTCCAAATATTTTAAACCTTGTTAAAGGAGAAACAGAAGATAAAAGAGGAGAAAAATTAATTTTAAATGGAATGGCCCGAGATTATTTTCAGAGAGAAAATTTATATAAAGGAATAAAAGAAGCAAATGAAGATGATTTAATATTAATTAGTGATCTTGATGAAATACCAAATTTAGAACATGTAAATTTTTCAAAAATAGATAATAAAATTTTATTGTTTGAACAAAAAATGTTTTATTACAAATTAAATTTATTTTACGAAAATCTTACTTGGCTAGGTTCTAAAGCAACAAAAAAAAAGAACTTTTTATCACCTCAATGGTTGAGAAATATTAAAGGTAAAAATTATCCTAAATGGAGAATAGATGTTTTGTTCTCAACTAAAAAATATTCAAACTTATTTTTTGTTAAAAATGGTGGTTGGCATTTTACTTGCTTAAGAACACCAGAAGAACTCGAAAAAAAACTTTTAAATTTCGCACATCATTACGAGTTTGAGGTAAGTGGACTAAAAATTAATGATATTAAAAAATTAATAGCTGAAAAAAGAGTGATGTATGACCACAATGTAGATCAAAAAGGATATAAATGGTCTGGAAAGTCTATATTAAAAAAAGTAACTAATGACGTTCTTCCAAATTATATCGATTTAAATCCTGAAAAATACAAGGATTGGTTAGATTGATGCTTTTAATGAGTGCTAAGCTCTTCTTTTTTTTGATTTTTCTTTTGAAATTTGATCTACTTCAACCCACTCAACTCTTTTTAAAGGTTTAATCAAAGCAACTTTTAAAACTTCATCAACGTTTTTTTACAGGAATGATTTCCATGGTCTCTAATATAGTTTTTGGAACCTCTACTAAATCTTTTTTATTTTCCATAGGTATTAAAACTTTTTTAATACCTGCTCTATGAGCTGCTAATAATTTTTCTTTTAATCCTCCTATAGGAAGAACAATACCTCTTAAAGTAATTTCACCAGTCATTGCAACATTTTTATCGACTGGTATTTCTGTAATAGCTGAAATTATTGAAGTTACCATTCCTACTCCAGCTGAAGGCCCATCTTTAGGAGTCGCTCCTTCAGGAACATGTATATGGAAATCTTTTTTATCAAATACAGGAGGTATAATTCCATATTCCAAACTTTTAGATCTAATGTATGATTTAGCAGCTTTAACAGATTCCTGCATAACATCACCTAGTTTTCCGGTAATTTGCATTTTGCCTTTGCCAGGCATTATCGCAGACTCTATTTTTAAAATTTCTCCCCCTACTTCTGTCCAAGCCAGACCTGTAACGACTCCTATTCTGTTTTCCTCTTCAATTTCCCCATAATTAAATTTTTGCACTCCTAACAAATCTTTCATATCTTTTTCTTTTATAGGATTATTTATTTTTTCGTCGTTATCAATTTTTTTGACTAATTTTCTAGCGATTTTTGATATTTCTCTCTCAAGATTTCTAACACCGGACTCTCTAGTATAGTCTCTTATAATTTTTCGATTAACTTTTTCATCAATATTCCATTCTTCTTTTTTTAATCCATTATTTTCACTTTGTTTTGGAATTAAAAATTTTTGAGAAATTTTAACTTTTTCATCTTCTGTGTACCCAGAAAGTCTAATTACTTCCATCCTATCTAGTAGTGGAGGTAAGATATTTAATGTGTTTGCAGTGGTTACAAACATAACGTCAGATAAATCATAATCCACTTCCAAATAATGATCATTGAATTCTTTGTTTTGTTCTGGATCAAGTGCCTCTAATAATGCCGAGGAAGGATCTCCTCTATAGTCATTTCCAACTTTATCAATCTCATCTAATAAAAAGAGTGGATTTTTAGTTCCAGCTTTTTTCATCATTTGTATAATCTTTCCAGGCAATGAACCTATATAAGTTCTTCTATGTCCTCTAATTTCAGCTTCATCTCTGATGCCTCCTAGTGAAATTCTAATGAATTTTCTGTTAGTTGCTTTTGCTATCGATTTTCCTAATGAAGTTTTTCCTACTCCTGGTGGGCCTACTAAGCACAAAATGGGTCCTTTCATTTTTTGAATTCTTTTTTGTACTGCCAAAAATTCAATTATTCTCTCTTTAACTTTTTCTAATCCATAATGATCTTCATCCAATGTTTTTTGTGCATTTTTTAAATCGGTATTTATTTTTGACTTCTCAGACCAAGGCAACTCTGTCATCCAATCTAAGTAGTTTCTAACTACTGTAGCTTCAGCTGACATTGGGCTCATAGATTTTAATTTCTTTAATTCAGACAAACATTTTTCTTTGGCTAATTTTGGCATTTTTGCATTAGCAATAGCTTTTGAAAGATTTGATAATTCATCCTTACCTTCATCAATTTCGCCTAGTTCTTTTTGAATAGCCTTTAATTGTTCATTTAAATAATATTCACGTTGTGTTTTCTCCATCTGATTTTTAACTCTACCTCTGATTTTTTTCTCTACTGATAAAACACTTGTTTCTTTTTCAATTAAAGAATGAATTTTTTCTAATCTTTTTTTTAAATCAATCATTTCTAGTAATTCTTGTTTCTCAAAGATTTGTATACCTAGATCTGAAGATAGGTTGTTTGCTATTTGAGAGGGGTTTTTTAAATCTTTTAATCCTTCATTATTAAAATCTTTTTTGTTCAAAACTGACAATTTTTCGTATTTTTTTATCAAGCTCAGAGCAAAAAGTTCAAGATCTTTTGAAACATTTGTATCTTCTGTAACTTCTACTTCACACTTTAAAAATTTTTCAACTTCATTGTCATTGTATTTTAAAATTTTTACTCTTTTTTCACCTTCTACTAATACTTTTACTGTTCCATCAGGTAATTTTAAAAGTTGAAGGACTTTGCTTAAACAGCCATACGCATAAAGGTCTTTAGATTCTGGGTCATCAACTTCAGAATTTTTTTGAGTAACTAAAACTATAGATTTGTCTGATTTCATTGCTTCTTGCAGAGCTCTAATTGATTTTTCTCTACCTACAAATAATGGAATCACCATTGAAGGAAAAATCACTATATCTCGTAATGGCAAAAGGGGTTTTATGTAAGTCGCTTTCATAAATTATTTATATGGTAATTAATATACAAATTTCAAGAAACAAATCAAAACTTAAGCAACTGATGTTGATTGTTTTTTGCCGTATGTGACAATGGGTTCAGAAGTCCCTTTTACAGAAGACTTGTCAATCGTGACTTTTGCAACATCCTCCATGTCTGGTAATTCAAACATAGTTTTTAGAAGAATATTTTCTAATATTGATCTTAAACCTCTGGCGCCAGTTTTTTTCGAAATAGCTTTTTTTGCAATTTCTGATATTGCATCGTCTTGAAAGCTAAGCTCGACATTTTCAAATTCAAACAATCTTTGATACTGTTTTATTAAAGAATTTTTAGGTTCTTTAAGAATTTTTACTAGTGATTTTTCATCTAAATCATCAAGGGTTGCTATAATTGGCATCCTGCCGATAAATTCTGGAATCAATCCGTATTTAATTAAATCTTCTGGCTCTAATTGTTCCATAATCTCTGATAATGATTTTTCTTTATAACTTTTAACTTTTGCCCCAAAACCTATAGAACTTCCTTTTCCTCTTCTATCAATTAATTTATCAAGTCCAGCAAATGCGCCACCACAAATAAATAATATATTTGTTGTATCAACTTGTAAAAATTCTTGTTGTGGATGTTTTCTTCCTCCTTGAGGGGGAACACTAGCAACTGTCCCTTCCATAATTTTTAGTAAAGCTTGTTGCACGCCTTCACCAGAAACATCTCTAGTTATTGATGGATTCTCAGCCTTTCGGCTAATTTTATCTACTTCATCAATATAGACAATTCCTCTTTGAGCTTTTTCAACATTATAATCTGCAGCCTGTAATAGTTTTAAAATAATATTTTCTACATCCTCTCCAACATAACCAGCCTCTGTTAATGTAGTTGCGTCAGCCATTGTAAATGGCACGTCTAAGATTCTTGCAAGAGTTTGGGCTAATAATGTTTTACCACATCCGGTTGGACCAACTAAAAGAATATTTGATTTCGATAATTCTATATCTTTGTTATTTTTAGTTTCATGGTTTAATCTTTTATAATGATTGTGCACAGCTACAGATAAAATTTCTTTAGCTAACTTTTGCCCAATTACGTAATCATCTAAAACTTTACAAATTTCTTTTGGAGTTGGAACTCCATCTTGGTGTTTAACAAGAGAGCTTTTATTTTCCTCTTTAATAATATCCATGCAAAGTTCAACGCATTCATCGCAAATAAAAACAGTGGGTCCTGCAATAAGTTTTCTAACTTCATGTTGACTCTTTCCGCAGAAAGAACAGTAGAGAATATTTTTATTATTTTTTTCACTCATAACGAATCAATAAACTTATAATAAATGTCTAAAATATCCTTATCAAGCTGAAGTTGTAAACAAACCTATATATTGTGCTTTATTTTCTCTTTTCCACAACAGAGTCAATTAAACCAAATTTTTTGGCATCATCTGGAGTCATAAAATTATCTCGCTCTAAAGCTTTAGCAATTTCATCAACTGATTTACCTGTATGTTTAGAGTATATTGTGTTCAATCTTTCTTTTAAAGAAAGAATTTCTTTAGCATGAATTTGTATATCAGTTGCTTGACCTTGAAATCCTGCAGATGGCTGGTGAACCATAATTCTTGAATTTGGCAATGAATATCTTTTACCTTTCTCTCCTGCCGATAGTAAAAAAGATCCCATTGAAGAAGCTTGACCAATACATAAAGTAGAAACAGGTGAGTTAATGTATTGCATAGTATCATAGATTCCAAGACCAGCAGTAACAAGTCCTCCCGGACTATTGATATAAAAGCTTATTTCTTTATTTGGATTTTCAGACTCTAAAAATAAAAGTTGGGCTGTTACTAATGAAGCAACATTGTCATTAACCGGCCCAACTAAAAATACTATTCTTTCTTTTAAAAGTCTTGAATAAATATCATATGCTCTTTCTCCTTTGCTTGTCTGCTCAACAACCATAGGAATAAGGTTATTCATTTGTTCTTCGTAATCACGACTCATAGGAGGTGTTATACAACTATTGGTTACTTTTTACTAATTTTTTTTAATTTTACTTTATTTTTATCTGGAGATTCAGTTTTTTTAGTCTTAGTTTGATCTACGTTTAATTTGTTAAATTCAGATATAATTCGTTCAGCCTCTTTTGTATTAATATTTTTAGTTTCAAGTTTAATTTTTGATTTTATCAAAGTAATAATCTTTTCTTCATAAATTGAACCTTTTAGACTTTGAGAAGCGCTAGGATTTTTTTGATAGTAGTCTAGTACCATTTTTTCTTGTCCAGGCATTCCTTTTATCTGCTTTTGAATTTCAGCTCTTACTTCTTCGTCAGAAACTTTTAATTTATTTTTTTCACCATATTCATTAAGAATCAAACCTAACTTAATTCTAGACTTAGCAATTTTTTCGTTATTCGTTTTGTGTTTTTCTTTTTCTTCATTTTTTAAGCTTTGTGTCATTATTGAAATTTCTTGATCTATTAAGCTTTTAGGAAGATCTAATGTATGATTTTTTTCTATTTGATCCAATATTTCTTTTTTTGTAATTGAATTTAATGCTTGTAAATATTGGCTAGAAATTTGATTTTCTATTAATCTTTTTAAGTCATTTAAATCTTTAGCTCCCATAATTTTTGCAAAATTATCGTCTATTATATTTTTTTTAGCTTTTTTTACATTTAAGATTTTACATTTAAATATTGTTTTTTTATTTGCTAATTCTTTTTTTGGATGATTAGCTGGTAAAACTGCATCCAAATTTTTTATTTCATTTTTCTTAACACCAACTAACTGTTTATCGAATCCTTTTAAAAATAAATCTTTACCAAGTTCTAATTGAACTCCTTTCCCTTCGCTGCCTTCAAATTTATTTCCATCAACTGTTGCTGAGTAATCAAAAACAACCTGATCACCAATTTTAGCTTGTTCATTTTCTTTTTTATCTTCGAATTGTTTATTTTGATTTGATAATTCATTTAACTTTTCGTTAATTATTTTATCTTCAATTTTAACTTTATATTCAACTGCTCTATATTTTTCAAAAGACTTAAGTTTAATATCTGGCAATGAGTCTATCTGAAGTTCATAGTTTAAATCTTTACCTTCTCCAAAAGTTTTTAAATCTATCTTTGGCTGACCAGCAATTTTAATTTTTTTTTCTTCTATAGCTTTTGTGGAAGTTTCTCTTAGAATCTTATCTATTACTTCTCCATAAATAGATTTTCCAAATTGACTCTTAATAACTGAGGTAGGTACTTTACCTGTTCTAAATCCTTTTAATGAAACTTCTTTTTGTAGTTCGTTAAGTCTTTCATCCATTTTGTTTTGGATAGTTTTCTTATCCACTATTATTGATAAGATTGTTCTAAGACCCTTTTTTGATTGTACTTCTACTTTCATATTTTTATTTTGGTGGGCAAGAAGAGACTCGAACTCTTAAGCCTTGCGGCACTGGTTTCTAAGACCAGCGCGTATACCAATTCCGCCACTTGCCCAAATAATAATCGTAATTTTATATATCAATTTAATTTTTTGTTAAACGATAAAGTCGAAAATAAATTAATGTATAAATTAAAATTAAAGAAAAAAACCAGTACTTACAAATTAAACTGTTATCAGCAAAATATACAGAGGGTAAAACAAGGATAGCAAAAATAAAGTTAATGAAGATAGAGTTAATATAATTGCTTTTATTTTGCCCAAAAATCTTAGAAATTTTTATAAAAGTTAACATATGTAAATGCTGATTGTCTGGAAGAACTGGTGATTTCTTTTGATAAATTTTTCTAAAAAAAGAAAAGAAAACTTCAAAGAATAAATAAAATAGCAAAATACAAAAAAAGAAGGACGATATATTTGAGTTTAAATTATTAGTAGCTATTGTATTTAAAGCAACCAAAGATCCAAATAAGTATGATCCACTATCCCCGAGAAAGATCTTAGCCATTGGAAAATTAAAAAGAAGAAATGAAATTAAAACAATAAGTTGTGCAGAGAGAAAAAATGAAAATTCAAGTTGGTTATTGTTTAAGTTAATAAACAACAAAACAGAGTTAATAATTATTAAATTAATTGTTAAAAGACCGTTAAAACCATCAATCAAATTTGACCCATTAATTATAAATAAAAAACATAAAAGTATAAAGATAGTTGAAAAAATTTTATTATCTAACCATGAATTTAAAAAAATTAGATCAATATATTTAATTTCTATAGGTAAAAAAATTATATAGATAATCAAAAAAACAATCATCAAAGTTAACCTTGAATTTGGGCCAACTTTTATCTTGATGTCATCTAGATAACCCACTAAAAATAAACTAGTACATAAAAAAACATACTCATAAAGAATCTCTGAAAAAAGAAGATAATAAATTCCAAAAAATACAAATAATGAAATTATGCTTGCTACGCCCCCACTACGTGAAATTGATTCACTGTGAAATGCTTGAGGTTTAAGAAAATCTTCATCTAAAAGGACACCGTTATTTAATTTGTAAGAGTATTTGCTAACGATTAAAAAGATAAAAAATGTTATAAATGCAAAAATTGATAAAAAACTTAACTCAACTGAATCTGGTTGCATCTTATCTATCTATACCTTTGTTGTTTCTTTTTACAATATAAATACCTATCATTATTATAATCAATGAAATTAAAGCTCTCCAAGTTATTATTTCATCCATTAAAAGATACCCAAATAAAACTCCAAAAATAGGAATTAAATAAGCCACTTGAGTTTGAAAAACTAACCCATTCACAGTTAATATTCTAAATCTAATTAACCAAGCCAATCCTGTTGCAACTACTCCAAGATATAAAAGTGCAAAAGTAGACTCTATAGATGGGGTCATTTCCCATGGTGTTTCAAAAATCATAGATAACGGAAATAAAAAAATCACAGACCAAAGTGTTGTTGATGTTGTAACGTTTTCGTTTCCTTTAGCTCTTAATTTTAAGGTTAAAATTCCTCCAATGGAATAAAAAGTGGAGCCTAGAATAGTAATTAATACATAAATATAATTACTTTTGTTAATAATGACTTTATCAAAAAATAAAAACAGTATTCCCAAAAAACCGATTAAAATTCCAATAGATTTTAAAAAGGTAATTTTTTCATCTTTTGTAAAAAAATGAGCGAGAATTGATCCGCTCATTGGAGTGGTGCTCATTAACATTGCCGCTAAATAACTATTAATCTTAGCTGTACCAATAGCAATTAAAGTAAATGGAATAGCAATGTTACAGAGACCAATAAGGGCATATGGTTTCCAATTTTTTGAAAAAGCCTCTATTTTAATATTCTTATATTTACAGAGTAAAAATAAAGGTATACTTGCAAATAGAACTCTAATTAAAGCTAAAGTAAATGGATCGTATGAATAAGTGGCAATTTTAATATTAAAAAAAGAAGAACCCCAAATTAGTCCAAGTAATACTAAAAGAAATAAATCTATTGGTCTAGCTTCTCTCATTTCAAGTAAAGATTGTATTATGAATAAAATGCATAGCTGTTATATACTAATTATTATATATTGAAATCAATACTTATATATGTTCTTGAAAAAATTAACCTTATATAAAAATAGAAAGATAAATTAAATGAGTTCAAAAAATATCCTTAAGTTGATGAAAGACAAACAAGTAGAGTTTGTTGACTTAAGATTCACAGATCCTAGAGGAAAGCTTCAACATTTAACTATGGATTCAACTATAGTAGATGAAGATTTGCTCACCAATGGAGTTTTTTTCGATGGTTCTTCTATTGCAGGATGGAAAGCAATAAATGAATCTGACATGATTTTAAAGCCAGACCTCGATAGACCAATTATTGATCCATTTAATTCACACACAACATTAAACATATTCTGCGATATTCTTGATGCAGTAAAAAAAGATCCCTATGAGAGAGATCCAAGAGGAACAGCAAAAAAAGCTGAGGCTTATTTAAAAAAAACTGGAATTGGTGATAAATCATATTTTGGACCAGAGCCAGAATTTTTTGTTTTCGATGATGTAAGATTTAAAAATGACATGAACGAAACAAGCTTTAGTATTGATAGTTCTGAAGGCCCTTACAATACTGGTCGAAAATATGAAAATGGTAACATGGGTCATAGACCTGGTATTAAAGGAGGATATTTCCCAGTTCCTCCAGTTGATAGTGCTCAAGATATGAGGGGAGAATACTTAAAAGCTCTAAAAGATATGGGGGTTAAGGTAGAAAAACACCATCATGAGGTTGCGCCTAGCCAACATGAATTAGGAATGTATTTTGGAACATTAACTAACATGGCTGATAATCTTCAACTTTATAAATATGCAGTTCAAATGGTTACGCACTCATTTGGTAAAACTGCAACTTTTATGCCAAAACCTGTAAAAGGAGATAACGGATCAGGTATGCACTGTCACCAATCAATATGGAAAGGGAATACTCCAGTATTTATGGGTAAAGAATACTCTGGTTTATCTAAAACTGCATTATACTACATTGGAGGAATTCTGAAACATGCTAAAGCTATTAATGCTTTTTCTAATGCTACAACAAACAGTTATAAAAGATTAATACCAGGTTTTGAAGCTCCAGTAATTTTAGCATACTCTGCTAGAAATAGATCTGCATCATGTAGAATTCCAATTTTAAACAATCCTAAAGCAGCTAGAATGGAGATTAGGTTTCCTGATGCAGCTGGTAATCCTTATTTAACGTTTGCTTCTATGCTAATGGCTGGAATTGATGGAATTAAAAATAAAATTGATCCAGGTAAATCTTTTGATAAAGATTTGTATACATTGTCAGAAAATGAGGTAAAAAAATTACCTACAGTATGTGGCTCACTTAGAGAAGCAGTACAAAGTTTGGATAAAGATAGAAAATTTTTAACTCAAAGTGGTGTTTTTACAGACGATCAAATTGATGCTTATATTGATTTAAAATTTCAAGAAATTTATAAATTTGAACATACTCCGCATCCAATTGAGTTTGAGATGTATTATTCAGGTTAATTATTAGACTTTAAAAGATTCACCACAACCACACCTCTCTGTTTCATTGGGGTTTTTAAAAACAAATTGAGATGAAAATTTTTCTTTTTTGTAATCCATTTCTGTGCCTAAAAGATACATTATAGCTTTTGGATCTATTAGAACTTTTACCCCTTTATCTTCTATAACTTCTTCATTAGGCTTTACATCTTTTGCATATTCCATAATATAAGACATACCTGCACAACCCCCAGATTTTACACCTACCCTAACCCCGATAGTTGGGTTTTTAGATTGAGACATAATCTCTTTAATTCTGCTTACAGCTTTGTCGCTCAGCTTAATTACTTTTTCACTCATAAATTTAATTCCAATTTAGCTGCTTCTGACATTTTATCTTTTGTCCAAGGAGGATCCCAAATTAACTTGAGATCTACATCTGAAACACCATCAATCTTTAATATATTATTTTTAACCATTTTTGGCAAACTATCTGCAACTGGGCAATTCGGGGTTGTTAAAGTCATATCTATATTAACTTTTTTATCTTCAATAATCTCTATTTTATATATCAATCCTAATTCATAGATATTTACTGGTATTTCTGGATCGTAAATCTTCTTTATTTCTGAAATTACTTTTTCTTTTAATTTACTCATTTTTATTATCTCCTTCCAAAGCAGATATAAACGTGTGCCATGCCATAGTAGCACATTTAACTCTCATTGGAAATTCTTTCACTCCAGATAAAGACATAATAGATGTTTTCTGGTCTTCATTTAAAGTGTCAGTGCTAATAATTTTTTCATCTTTAATAACATTCAAAAATTCATTAGTTATTTTTTTAGCAGTAAAAAAATCTTTTCCCTTTATTACATCGGTAAGAATGGATGCGGAGGCTAAAGATATAGCGCATCCTTCTCCTTCAAAACTCAAATTTTCCACTTTCTTATCCTTATTTAGCTTTAAGTAAATATGGACCTTGTCTCCACAAAGAGGGTTGTGAGCTTTCGCGTCTTTATTAAACTTATCACATTTACCCTTATTTCTAGGATTTTTTCCATGATCTAAAATAATTTCTTGATATAGTTCTTTAAGTTCCATTTATTTTTCAAAAATTTTTTTACATTTTTCTATTGCCTCACACAAAACATCCATATCCTCTTTTGTGTTATAAATGCCTAAGGATGCTCTTGCGGTTGCAGCTACACCAACTTTATCATGTAAAATTTGACAACAATGATGTCCAGCTCTAATCGCAACACCATCATCATCTAAAATAGTAGCAATATCATGGGGATGAATATCTTTTATTGTAAACGAAATTATAGATCCTTTTTCTTTAGGATCTCCTATGATTTTAACCGAATTATTTTTCTTTAACTTTTCTAAACCATATTCCATAACTTCTTTTTCATGTTTCGTAATATTTTTAATTCCGATATTTTCCATAAATCTTATTGACTCTGCAAAACCAACTACTTCTGCTGTTTGGAGTGTTCCTGCTTCATATTTTGTTGGACTTCCTGGAAAGGTAATCTTGTCTTTCTTAACTTCTTCAATCATACCACCTCCACCTTGGTACGGGGGGAGTTTATCTAACCATTCTTTTTTAGCATACAAAACACCCACTCCAGTTGGACCATACATTTTATGACAAGAGAACGCATAAAAATCACAACCAAGTTCTTGCATATCTATTTTTAAATGTGGAGCTGCTTGGCAACCATCAACAAGAACAGGTATATTCTTTGATTTTGCTAGATCTGCTATCTTTTTAATGGGGAGAATGGCTCCAGTTACATTTGATAAATGAGTTATTCCAATTAATTTAGTTTTATTTGTAATTAATTTTTTAATTTCATCAATCTCTACCTCGCCTCTATCATTAAATTTAGCAAATTGGATTACTGCACCTTTTTTTTCTCTTATAAAATGCCAAGGAACATAATTTGCATGGTGTTCTAACTCTGTTATTAAAATTTCATCTCCTTTATCAATAAATTTTTCTCCATAAGTTGATGCAACCAAGTTAATTGCTTCCGTGGCATTTTTTGTGAATATGATTTCCTCTCTTGATTTGGCATTTACATAATTTTTAACCAAATCTCTTGTTTCCTCAAACCTGTTTGTTGCTGTTACAGCCAAACTATGAACACTTCTTCCAACATTTGAAAATTCCTTTGAATAAAAATTAGAAATTCTCTCAATTACTTTTGTAGGCTTTTGAGAGGAATTTGCATTATCAAGATATACTAATGATTTACCATTAATTTTGTTTTTAAAAATAGGAAATTGAGATTTAATAAAACTAATATCCATGAATTTGTTTTTTTAATTTAGTTTGAACGAAATTTTTAACTGAATTACTTTTAATCATCTCGATTACTTCATTTAAAAAACCGTTAATTAATAATTTAGTGGACTCTTTCTTGTCTAAGCCTCTTGTCATCAAATAATGAATTGCTTCTTGATCAACATTTCCTGAGGTAGATCCATGTGAACACTTAACATCATCAGCATAAATTTCTAATTCGGGTTTGGAGTCAAATTCAGAATTATCACTTAAAATCATAGCTTTGCTTATTTGATAAGCATCAGTTTTTTGAGCAATATCTTTTACGTAGATTTTACCTTGATAAACACCTTTGCCATCAGAACTTAAAACATTTTTAACTCTTTGATAACTTTTGCAATTAGGTGCTAAATGATTCATTTTAGTTTTTATTTCTTGATGATCATTTTTGTTTAAAAATGATGCAGACTCTAAATTACATTCGCTATCTTTGCCTTCTAAATTAAATTCTAAATCTAATTTATTAAATTTAAATCCAGATGGAAAAATAAAAGTAGAATATTTTGATTTTGATAAAAGTTTATTCTTTGAAAATTTATGAAAATAACCTAGACTTTTATCTTTCTGAATACATATATTTTTATAAATGGCATTACTGTCTAAAACAAGATTTTCATAAACATTGTTCAGAAATTTATATTTTGACTCATTCACAATAAAATCAATGGTGTGTACCTCTGAATTTTTCCCAACTTTAATTTTATTTCTACTATTTAAAATATTATCTTTTAAATCTTCAGAAAAAAAATTATAAATAATTACTGTTTTTTTAAACTTATAATTTTCTTTTATTTCAAAACTATATCCACTATTTGACAAAGCATGATTCAAGCAGATTAAAGGATTGATTTCATTTTCCTCTGAAAAATCTTTATTTTGAAAAATTTTCAGTTCAATCTTATTTTTATCTTCAAATTTAAAATTGCTAGAATGTAATTCTCCATTTACAATAATTATATAATTGTGATCAAATTCCTTTATAAAATCTATTTTTTTTATTTTAGAATTTTTAATTTTTGTATTTAATTTTTTAAAATTTTTATAAATTATTTCTCTCAAATCTGAAAATTTCCAGTCTTCTTGTCTCTTGTTTGGAAATCCATTTTTGTTAAAAAAATTTAAATTTTTTATTCTGAAATCTCTCTCTTTTTGACTTTTTGTTTTTATCTTATTAATTTCTTTAGAGTTAAATATAAAGTTATTCATGATCTTACTTTATTGTAACCTTCTCTTTCTAGTTCTTGAGCCAATTCCATGCATCCAGATTTAACAATTTTTCCGTCTGATAATACATGTACAAAATCTGGCTTAATATAATCTAATAATCTTTGGTAATGTGTTATTACAAGAAAAGATTTTTTTTTATCTCTGTATGAATTAACTCCGTTAGCAACAATTTTTAATGCATCTATATCTAAACCGGAATCTGTTTCATCAAGTATAATAAAATTTGGCTCTAAAATTTTCATTTGTAAAATTTCATTTTTTTTCTTTTCTCCTCCTGAGAACCCAACATTTAGTTGCCTAGAAAGTATTTTTTCATCTATACCTAATTCGGATGACCTGTTTTTTAGAATTCTTAAAAAAGATAATGAGTCAATTTCTTTTTCTCCTTTTGCTTTTTTAACTTTATTCAAAGAAGTCCTAAGAAAGTTACTTGTATTCACCCCAGGTATCTCTGTAGGATATTGAAATGCTAAAAAGATTCCTTTTTGAGCTCTTTCATCAATAGACATTTTTTTAAGATCATTACCTTCATATTTCATCAAACCAGAAATTTTATACCCGTCCTTTCCAGAAAGAACGTTTGCTAAAGTGCTTTTACCTGATCCATTGGGACCCATAATTGCGTGGAGTTCTCCAGGTTTTATAGTTATATTTAAACCTTTTAAAATATCTCTATTATTTATAGAGGCAGTTAAATCTTTAATTTCTAACATTTTTAATTTTTCTAATCATCATCTCTATCATTTCAAAAAAACCTGTTTTTCTATTCATTGTTAGCAACTCATCCATCTTAATCTTTTTAAAGTCGTCGACTTGAATTTTTTTTTGCATCTTCTATCTTTAATGAGTTAAATATATCTATTAGAACATACGCATAACCAGCAGCAATCATGGCCTTACTCCAAGCTTTAAATTTTCCATCCTCATAGTCAACGAACAGATCAAATTGGCATTTTTTGACTTTGTTCTTTTCAATCCTTTTTTCAGAACTAAGAGGATCATCGTTTAGTTTTTCTCCAAGAGACATTAGCCACCTATAAACCTCTAAACTCTCTACTGCTTTCAGTTTTTCAATGTTCTCTTTATACTCATTAAGTTTGCTATCTAAATTCATATTGTTTTTTAATTTTTAAAAAGTTTACTGGGATTTTTCATAGTCTTAATTTCCATACAATTGCCATTAGGATCTTCTAGAAACATCGTTTCTTGCTCAATATCTTCGCCTTTAAATCTTATGTATGGAGGGTCAATAAATTCAATTTTTTTATCAATAAGTCTTTGTTTTAATTTTTGAAATGTTTCGCTATCTAAATGAACTCCAAAGTGTGGGACTGTTACATTTCCCATGTCTACATTATGACGCTCGTTTACGTTTTTTTTATCTGGGTCTGTAGCATGCAGGGTTAGTTCGTTGCCCCAAAAGTTAATATCTGCCCAAGCGTCTGGATACTTGAACTCAGAGTTTCCTCTCTTACAACCAAGCACATCACAATAAAACTTAATAGCTTTATCCAAATCTCCAGCCGGTATCGCTAAATGAAATCTATTTTCCATTATCCGACACTCCCTTCGAGGCTAATACTCACTAGTTTTTGGGCTTCTACTGCAAATTCCATGGGCAACTGCTGTAATACATCTTTGCAAAAACCATTTACAATTAAGCTGACTGCTTCCTCTTGATTTAAACCCCGTTGATTACAGTAAAATAATTGATCTTCATTAATTTTAGAAGTTGTTGCCTCATGTTCAATCGTAGATGAAGAGTTTTTGTTTTTAATATAAGGCACTGTATGTGCACCACAACTGTTTCCCATCAATAAAGAATCGCATTGAGTGTAATTTCTGGAGTTTGAGGCTTTTCTCCCTATATCTACTAATCCTCTGTACGTATTATCTGCTTTACCTGCAGATATTCCTTTGGAAATTATTTTACTTTTTGTATTTTTTCCTAAATGAATCATTTTTGTTCCTGTATCTGCTTTCTGATGGTTATTAGTAATGGCTATTGAATAGAACTCGCCTACTGAATTATCTCCCTGCAGAATACAACTTGGATATTTCCAGGTAATAGCTGATCCTGTTTCAACTTGAGTCCAAGAAATTTTGGAGTTTTTCCCTCTACAAGCTCCACGTTTAGTAACAAAATTATAAATTCCACCAACACCATTTTTATCTCCTGGATACCAATTTTGAACTGTAGAATATTTTATTTCAGCATCATCTAGTGCAATAAGTTCTACATTTGCTGCGTGTAATTGATTTTCATCTCTCATTGGAGCAGTACAACCTTCTAGATAACTTACATAACTTCCTTTATCGGCAATAATTAAAGTTCTTTCAAATTGTCCTGTTTCTGAAGCGTTAATTCTAAAATATGTAGATAATTCCATAGGACATCTAGTATTAGGAGGAATATAAACAAAAGACCCGTCAGTAAAAACTGCAGAGTTAAGAGTGGCGAAATAGTGGTCACTAATTGGTATAACTGAACCTAAATATTTTTTAACTAAATCTGGATGTTTTTGTATAGCTTCAGAAATTGGGCAAAAAATAATACCTTTTTTTGTCAATTCATCTTTGAATGTTGTGGCCACTGAAACTGAGTCAAATACTGCATCAACAGCAACGCCACTCAATTTTTTTTGTTCATTTAATGGGATACCAAGCTTATTATATGTTTCAATAAGTTTTGGATCCACTTCGTCTAAACTTTTTGGTTTATCTTTCATGCTTTTTGGAGCTGAATAATAATACAAGTCTTGATAATCTATTTTTGGGAACTTAGGTTTTTGCCAATCAGGTTCTTTTGAAACTTTTAATCTGTTAAATGCTTTAAGTCTCCAGTCCAACATCCATTTAGGTTCTTTTTTAATATTAGAAATAAATTTTATTGTTTTTTCAGAGAGACCTTTTGGTGCTTTAATATTTTCTATATCGGTAGTAAAGCCGTACTTATAATCTTGATCATGATTTATTTGTTGATTTTTCATAATTAATTAAATTTCTGTTTTACTAAATCTTGTAATTTTACTTTTTCAAAGAAACCATGAATGTGTTGGTCTAGAGAATCCCATAAATTATGTGTAATACATTTTGTTGATTTATTGTTACATCCTTTTTTAGAGTTTTTTTTACATTTAAGCATCTTAACTTCTTCATCTACAGCGGAAATTATATGTGATAATCTTATTTCGGAAGCAGGCTTTTCTAAAATGTATCCTCCATTTGCTCCTCTAGAACTTTTGACAAGTTTTTTGTTTTTTAATTTAATAAAAATTTGCTCTAAATATGCTAAAGAAATATTCTGCCTAGAAGATATCTCTGTTAAACTTGTTGCCGTAATATCTCCATTAGACGCTAAATCAGCCATAGCCATTACAGCATATCTTCCTTTAGTAGTAAGTTTCATAAATTAACGTTGTAATACAATAATTCTATCTTAATTCCTACTGAAATACTCGGAATTAAAAAAATTTATTTGTCGCAACAAAACGTGTTATAAACATAATCTTTTTTTGAGAATAATAATCAGTAGTAGATAATGAAACCTAAAAGTTTAGAAATTTTTATACCGGGACCAGCTGGAAGATTGGAAGCAAAATATTATAAAAATCCAAAATTTGGTTCTCCAGTTGCTATAGTGTTGCACCCTCATCCTCAATATGGAGGAACAATAAATAATAAGATAGTTCAATTAATGTATAATATTTTTCAAAAAAATGGTTTTTCTGTAATTAAAGTAAATTTTAGAGGAGTCGGAAAAAGTGATGGTGTTTTTGATAATGGTCAAGGAGAACTATCAGATGCAGCCGCAGCTTTAGATTGGATTGAAAGACAAAATTTAGATTACAGTCAATGTTGGGTTTCAGGATTTTCCTTTGGATCTCTAATATGCATGCAACTTATAATGAGAAGACCAGAAGTTAATCATTTCATATCTGTCTCTCCTCAGCCCAATGTTTACGACTTTTCTTTTTTAGCTCCATGCCCTACTTCTGGACAAGTGATATATAGTGAGAATGATGAGTTGGTATCTAAAGAAAGTATTATAGATTTAGATAATAGAATTAAAAGTCAAAAAGGAGTAGAGGTTATTTTTTCAAAAATAAAAAACTCTAATCATTTTTTTAAAAATAAAGAAAAAGAATTAAGTATTGAAATTGAAAAATATATCAAAGAAAAAACAGCTCTTATTTGAATTCAATGACTTCTCCACCAGTTGATGGTTTTTTGCATCCTGTTGTTTCTGGAAAAGATATTGGAAGTTTAAAAATTGATCTTAAAGCAAGAAAAGCAAAAGCTTGTGACTCTACAAAATCTCCATCAATTCCATAATCATCAATAGTTTGGATGACAATATTTTTAAGAGTGTTTTTTTTAATCTTTTCAATTAAAACATGATTTTTTCTTCCTCCCCCACAAACTAAAACTTTCCAAAGTTTATTGTTTACATTTGATAAAAGAGATAACAAAGCTGATCCGATAACTCTCGCAGTTAAATCTGTAAGAGTCGTGGCTCCATCTTCAAGTGAAAGACCTCTAGCAAAAGACACATCAAAATCATTTACATCTAAAGACAAACTTTTTTGATTTGATCTATTAGCAAATAATTCTTGAGCCTGTTCAAAGATGATTTCATTTCTATTACCTTTCGCTGCTAAAAGCCCATCTTTGTCAAAATTCAATTTAGAATTTTTCCTTACCCAAGAATCAATTAAACAATTTCCAGGACCTATGTCTCTACTTGTAAAACTATAAGTTCCTGTTGGTTCTTCTACGACAGTAATGTTTGATATCCCTCCAATATTTAAAATACATATCGGTAAGTCCAATTTATATTTAGTTGCTAGCAATTGATGGAATATTGGTGTTAGAGGAGCACCTTCTCCTCCATTTTTAATATCATTCTGTCTAAAATTATAAACAACCTTTTTTTTTGTTAGTTGCGATAATAGTTTTCCATTTCCTAATTGTCTTGAAATTTTCTCCTCTGAATTATGGTAAATGGTTTGTCCATGAAATCCTATTACATCTGATTTTTGGTGTTTATCAACTTCTTTGACTACTTTGACGTGGAATAAGGTTATTAGTCTCTCTAAATCAATTAATTCTTTAGCAAATTTTTTTAGATCAACCAAATTGTGAATTTTATCCTTCAAATTATGAATATTTTCATAAATTTGCTTATCATATTCAAAATACTTGTTCTTAATTGCTTTATATTTAGTATCTCCATCAGAATGAATAATTGAAGCATCCACCCCGTCTCCTGATGTTCCGCTCATTAAACCAAGGCTATAATAGCTTTTACTCATATGTATTTTTTAATTAATTTAAATCTAGTATATTGATTCTACACTGTTTTTTAAAAATATGGAAAATTCATTTCTAAAAGAATTCAAAGATAGAGAATATTTCAATCAATGTACTAATTCTGAAGAATTAGAACAGTTGATGAGCAAGAAAAAAATTAAAGCTTATATTGGTTTTGATTGTACAGCATCTAGTTTGCACGTGGGAAGTTTATTGCAGATAATGTGTTTAAGATTATTGCAAAAACATGGTCACCAACCAATTGTACTGTTAGGTGGGGGAACAACAAGAATTGGAGACCCTTCAGGAAAAGAAGAAACTAGAAAAATACTTTCAGAAAAACAAATAGAAAAGAATATAAAAAATATTGAAAAAGTTTTTAAAATTTATTTAAAAACAAGTAGTCCAAAATTAAAACCAATATTTGTAAATAATTATAAATGGCTAGGAAAATTGAATTATATAAAATTTTTAAGGGAAATTGGAAAACATTTTACAATTAATAAAATGTTAAGTTTTGATAGCGTTAAATTAAGATTAGATAGAGAGCAGTCGCTAAGTTACATGGAGTTTAATTATATGATTTTACAAGCATATGACTTTCTAGAACTTAATAAATCTAAAAACTGTCTGATGCAAATAGGTGGATCAGATCAATGGGGTAATATAGTTAATGGTGTTGAATTGATTAAAAGACATTCTTCAAAACAAGTATATGGATTAACAACTCCTTTAATAACGTTAGCATCAGGAGCCAAAATGGGAAAAACTGAGAAAGGTGCAGTTTGGCTTGATGATAAACTTTTATCTTCTTATGATTATTGGCAATTTTGGAGAAATACTGATGACAGAGATGTAATAAAATTTCTTAAAATGTTTACTGATTTACCATTAAACATAATTGAAAAAATAAAAAATGATAATATTAATAAATTAAAGATTATTTTAGCAAATGAAGCCACGGGTATGTTACATGGTAAGTCTTCAGCTTTAAAAGCAGAAAAAACAGCAAAAACAACTTTTGAAACTGGTGGCTCTGGCACTGGCCTTCCTGAAATTAAAATTAAAAAAGACGATTTAGAACAGGGAATTAAAATATTAGACTTATTGTTTTCGAGTAAAATTATGTCCTCTAAAAGTGAAGCTAGAAGAGCAATTAAAAGTAATGCTTTAAAAATTGATAATAAACTCTTAACTGAAGAAAATAAAATAGTTCAACTAAATGATTTCAAAAACAAAAAATTCTTAAAAATTTCTTTTGGTAAAAAGAAACACTATATTCTTAAAATTATTTAGATTTTTTTTGTTTTTCTAATGCTTTAGTAATAAAACGTGGTGTCAGAGTTTTTATTGGATTAATTGTTGTTTTCATTTTACCTGGCATTCCTTTCATTTTGAAACTTACACCAAACAATCCCTCACCAACATCTTTAGGAATTATAATATTTCCAATAACAGGTATTTTTGACAAGAGTCTATTTAAATTTTTAGCTGGAACTAAAGTTCCTCTTAAACTTGTTAATCCTTTTTCTTCTTTATATCCTTCCATTAACACAGATATACTTGGACCAACTGCGTAAAGCTCATCTAACTTTAAAAATCCTTTATCACTTGTCATTTTAATTTCCATTTTTTCAAAAGATAAACCATCTCCTTCTGCTAGATCAGCTAGACCGCCAAAATCTGCAAGAGATAAAAGTTTTACAACACCTGGCGCATTTACAACTTTAAAATTATCAATAATTAATATTGAAGAGGATGAGTTATCCTCAATTATTGATGAAAAAGTTAAAACTCCTCCCGATAAACCTTTAAAAAAACTATATTCAGAAAGCAATGGTTGAGGTAAATCTGAGTAAACCTCTAAAAATTTTTTTTTATTTTTTTTGTCATTTTTCATTGAAATATCTAAAAATTGATTGCTACCAAAATCTCCCTTAGAGGAAATTTTTACAAATTTTCCTTTTTCCATAACTCCAATTAATCTAAAATTATTAAGTTTTTTGGATAATGGAGTATCAATATTTTTTAAATTGATATCAATATCTTTACTGATGTTTTTGAGAATATTTTTTTTTGATTTTTGATTTAAAAATTTATTTAAATTCTGCGCATCATATTTATTACCAGAAATTTTTATTATTTTTCCAAAATCTAAAGTAAAATCATTCCTTAATTCAGCTTTATTAAATGTTTTAACTTTAATTTTTTTTAAAGAAATTATATTTTTTTTATTAATTCTAAGTTTTTCTATTAAAATTAAATTTTTATTTTCAGCGTATTTAAACTCTTTTAAATTTATAAAATCTTTTTTTATGCGAAAATTTGAAAAGATCTTTGCAATTTTATCATCATTTTTTTCGTAGTTAATGAAATCAATTTTTAATTTTTGGGCGAGTTCAAAATTTAAATTAATATTAAAAGTTTCCTTAAAAAAATCATTTTTAAAATCATAACTCTGATACTTTTTTCCCTCTATACTGTAGTTCCCTGAAGAATAGACGTAATTTTTTTTATCTGAAGCATAACGCACATTCAAATTAGAGTCCTGAAAATACAAATGTTTTATATTTTTTTCTAAAATTGAATTTTCAATAGGTTTATTGAATTCAAAAAATGATTTATTGATCTTCCCTTTATTCGTATAAACATAATCAGTAACTTTAAATGTCTTATCAAAAGTTATATTTAAAAAATTATCTAACTTAGCATTAAAATCTGTTTCTTGATTTATAAATTTATAATTTTTTAAAATTGGTAAAT
>CACFVO010000001.1 GCA_902569785.1 uncultured Pelagibacteraceae bacterium | reverse complement strand
ATGGTTGGTGATAGTGAAGTTGATGGAAAATCTGCTGAAAATGCAAATGTTCCTTTTGTTTTGGTAAAAGGTGGCTACACAGAAAAATCAACTGATGAAATCAAACACGACGAATTAATTAATGATTTTAAAGATTTTGATAAAGTTGTTACAAAATATTTATGATTAATTTTGCTTTATTTTCAGCTTTGTCAGCTTTCTATTTTACAATGTTTATAACACCAGGACCTAACAACGCAATGTTAACAGCCTCAGGAATGAAGTTTGGATTCATTAAAACATTGCCTCACTTAATCGGTATTCCTTTGGGGCACATTTTTCAAATTGGTTTAGTGTGTTTTGGTTTAGCAAAACTCTTTTTAATTTATCCTCAAATACAAATGTATATGAAAATATTATGCTTTTTATATTTGCTTTACTTGAGTTGGAAAATGATTGGCTCTTTCAGTCTTGACAAAAAAGAGTCGGGAAGACCGTTAAGATTATATGAAGCATCTCTTTTTCAATTTATAAATCCTAAAGTATGGTCTATTGCGATTGCTGTAGCGTCCGGTTTTTTTCCTACTGAAGAAAATATTTTTATTGGTGTGGGGTTTGTAACTTTTACTGCAGCAATTATATGCTTTCCTTCTATAAGTTTGTGGGCTCTTTTTGGTAGTGGATTAAGAACATTTATTAATAATGAAAAGACAAAAAAAAAGACAGAATATTTTCTTGCGTTGTTGTTAGTTTTAACAGGATTATTTATTTTAATTAAATAATCTTTGATTTTTATACCCCCCTCTAATATAAGTCTGATGAAATGCATTTCACAAAAAAAAAACGCATTAGAAAAAAGATCAGATTTTGTAAAAAAATTACAATCTAAAAAAATTATTAAGATTTCCTGGTGCATATAACCCTTTATGCGCAAAATTAATTTCTGAGATCGGTTTTGATGGAGTTTATATTTCAGGTGGAGTGATGTCCAATGATTTGGGGTTACCTGATATAGGACTCACAACTTTAGATCAAGTAAGCTATAGAGCTAATCAAATTGCACGGGTAACGGACTTACCTACAATAGTTGATGCAGATACAGGTTTCGGTAGTTGTAAAAAAACAATATCTACATTTGAAAATAAAGGATTAGCTGGATGTCACATTGAAGATCAAATAGCTGAAAAAAGATGTGGCCATCTTGATAACAAAGAATTAATTACAAAAGAACAGATGGTTAAAAAAATTCAAGAATCTGTTAGTTCTAGATCTGATAAAAACTTTTTAATCATTGTACGAACTGATGCAAATACTGTTGAAGGTATCGACAAAACATTAGATAGGATTAAAGCTTATGAAGATGCTGGTGCAGATATGATTTTTCCAGAGGCTATGAAAGATGAAAAAGAGTTTGAAAAAGTAAGGAAGATTTCAAAGAAATACTTATTAGCTAATATGACTGAATTTGGAAAATCAAAGCTTCTAAATAAAAGTCAATTAGAAAATTTAGGATATAATTTAGTTATCTATCCTGTCTCTACACAGAGACTAGCAATGCAAAATGTAGAGATAGGACTAAAATCAATATTTAACGATGGAGACCAAAACAATATTATAGACAAAATGCAAACTAGAAAAAGGTTGTACGAATTAGTAGAATATGAGAAGTACAACACCCCAGGAAAAAAGATTACTGATTTTTCAACTGAAGGGCATGAATAATGAGTGAAGAAATTAAAAAAGGTCTATTAGGTATTGTTGTTGATGAAACGACAATTTCGCATGTTGTTCCTGAGTTAAGTACTCTTACTTATCGTGGATACACAGTACAAGAATTATGTGACAAATGTGATTTTGAAGAAGTTGCTTACCTTGTATTAAATGGAGATCTTCCAAATAAACAACAATTAAAAAAATTTATTAAAAACGAAAGATCTGAAAGAAAACTTTCTAAGCAAATTTTAGCAAATATTCAAAAAATGCCAAAAAACGCCCATCCTATGGATGTAATTAGAACTTGTGTAAGTTTAATGGCTTTAGAAGACAAAGATACTAAAGATAATTCTCCAAAGGCAAATATGAGAAAAGCAATGAGAATTTTTTCCAAGACGCCTACAGCTGTAGCTGCTTATTTCAGATATAGAAAAGGTAAAAAAATAATTTCTCCTAGTAAAAATTTATCTTTTTCAGAAAACTTTTTTAAAATGATGTTTAATAAGGTGCCAGATAAAGAAATAGTAAGAGCTTTTGATATTTCCTTAATTTTATATGCCGAACATAGTTTTAATGTTTCAACTTTTACAGCTAGAACAATTACAAGTAGTTTATCTGATTTACATGGCGCTATTACAGGTGCAATTGCGTCTTTAAAAGGACCTTTGCATGGCGGAGCTAACGAAGCTGTTATGCACATGATGAAAGAGATAGGTAAGCCAGAAAAAGCTAAAGCTTGGATTGAAAATGCTCTGACAAATAAAAAAGTTGTAATGGGTTTTGGTCACAGAGTTTATAGAACTGGTGACTCTAGAGTTCCAACAATGAAACATTATATGTTTAAAGTAGCTAAACTTTTAAAAAAAGAAAAGTACACAAAAATGTATGAAATTTTAGAGAAAGTAATGATAGAAAAGAAGAATATACATCCTAACGTAGATTTTCCTTGTGGACCCACATACTATATGATGGGAATTGATATAGATTTTTATACTCCAATATTTGTCATGTCTCGAATTACTGGCTGGTCAGCTCATATCATGGAACAACACACTTCAAATAAACTAATTAGACCATTGTCTAAATATAAAGGTGAAGAAGTTAGAAAAGTAATGTTGTTGAATCAAAGATAAATGATCGATCAAATATTTCCGGAAACTTTAAAAATTTTATCTGATTTAATAAAATTTAAAACTTTGTCTGGTACTTCAAATCTTGAATTAATTAAATATTGTGAAAAAAAATTAGATGAAGTTGGCGCCATAACTTCTAAAACTTTTAATAAATCAGACTCACAAGCTAATTTATTTTCAACAATTAAAGGAAAAGAAAATTTAAATGGTAAAGGAATTATCTTATCTGGTCATACTGATGTGGTTCCTGCTGTTTCTAGTGAATGGACTTCTGATCCTTTTATAGCAAGAGAAAAAGACAATAAAGTATACGGTCGTGGAACATGTGATATGAAAGGATTTATTGCTTGTACTTTAGCAGTTGCGCCTTTATTTGCATCCAAAAAATTAAAAGCACCAATACATTTTTCTTATACATTTGATGAAGAGACTGGTTGTTTAGGAGCACCATTGGTTTTAGCTGATTTAAAAAGAAGAAATATTAATTTTTCTGCTTGTATAATTGGTGAACCGACAAGTATGAAAGCTATAACAGCACACAAAGGGTACAATGAATACATAACTCACTTTACTGGATTGTCTGGACACGCTTCAAACCCTGAAAATGGTGTTAGTGCTATTGAATATGCTATTCGATACAGTAACAAACTTATGGAATTAAGGGATAAATTAAAAAAAAGAAACTCAAAAAAAACATCTTTTTCGCCTTCTTATTCAACTCTACAAATAGGAAAAATTCAGGGAGGAATAGGAGCAAATGTAATTGCAGATCGATGTTCTCTTGAATGGGAAGTAAGGCCTGTCAATAAAGATGATGGAGATTTTGTTAGTAAGAATATTGATGCTTTTGCTAAAGATATTTTGTTACCTGAAATGAAAAAAAATAATCCAAAAGGAAATATCAAAAAGGAAATAATTGGTGAGGTAGTTGGTTTTAATAAAGAAGAAACATCAGAAGCTGTAAATCTTGTTTGTAATCTCACTGGAGATAATGCAAAAGAAACAATGTCATTTGGTACTGAAGCAGGTCTATTTCAATATTCTGGAATAAGCACTGTTATTTGTGGACCTGGATCTATTGAACAAGCTCACACGGTGGACGAATATATCACCTTTGATCAACTAAAAAAGTGTCTTAAAATGCTTATCTCTTTACAAGAAAAAATGGTTAATTAAATTTAACATTTTTAAAGTACTGATATGAGATTATTCCTTGTTATTTTTTTATTGCTTAAGATTTTTTCTCCAGCCTACGCTAACACAATCTATTATTTAACAAAAATACCCAATCTAGAAGTATACGATCTTACAGCATCGAATGGCATTAAGTATCTTAAAGCTGAAAAATCCTTTAAGGTTGGAATAGTCAAAAGTAATGTCCAGTGTAATAAACCAAGTGGAAATAATATTAAAAATAAATTTAAGGTAATAAAAAGGAATTTAGAAAAATACGAAAAAGATTTTTTAGAAAAAATAAATCTTAAATATGTTGTGCTTTGTGAAAACCTTAAAGTATCAGACATTAAAACTGCAGGTGTGCCAAATCACAAAGTTAAAACACTTATTATTGATATCAAATCTGACCCTAGATATTTTGAAAGATCAATTCATCATGAACTCTTTCATATGGCTGACGAAAGTTATGATAATTTGTTTTCATATGAAAAGTGGAAAAAATTTAATATTTCAAGTTTTCAATACGCTGAATGTTCAACTTGTTCAAATAGATCAGATTTATCTTTAATTAAAGACTCTAGTGGATTTATTACAGAATATTCAATGTCTACTGCCTCTGAAGATATGGCAGAGATATTCTCGTTTATGATGACTGATATGGATGATCTAGCAATAATTGCTCAAAAAGACTCTATATTAAATAATAAGATTGATTTTATAGTAAATGAAATTCGGAAAATAGATAATAACTTTAAATTTAAATAGATGATTGAAAAAGTAAAACAAACAACTTCAGAAAAATTATTATTAGCTTTGTTTATAATTTTAGGAATACTAGCTATTTATATATTTGTAATATTACCACAAAAATGTTTGTTCATTAAAGACTATGACCCCAATAAAATTACTTTTCAAAATCCTGAAGATATCGTTGTTTTAAATGTTGATTGTGGAAATATTATAATTAAACTTTATCCAGAAATTTCACCAAAATCTGTCAAAAGATTTAAAATGTTAATTGAGTCAAAGAAGTATGATGATATTGCTTTTCACCGAGTCATTAAAAATGTTTTAGTTCAATCTGGTGACTTAGAATTTGGAAAAAAAGATAAATTTAACTATCTTTATATTGGATCAGGTAAATCAGGATTTGGAACCATCAAATCTGAATTAAATAATCAGACTGATTTTAAAATAGGTACTGTTGGTTTGGCTAGAACCAATAAATTAGATACGGAAGATAGTCAGTTTTTTATTTTGCTTAAGGATGCTCCATTATTTAAAGGAGAGTATACGCCTATAGGAGAAGTTATTTATGGTTTAGAAATTTTAGAAACTATAAGTGATGACCATAGAAGAGAATATGTTCTTAGACCTGATTTTATAAATTCTTTTAAATTGCTTCAAGATTAAATTTATCTGTTAATTCCTCTTATTCTTTCAGACCTTCTTCTTAAAAGTTCTGCAGCAACCAAGACTAAAGTTGATAGAAGAATTAAACATGTCGCTACAGATAATATTGTTGGACTTAGCTGTTCTCTCAACCCAGTCCACATTTGAATTGGAATAGTTGTATTATCTAAACCAGCTAAGAATAACACAATCACAACTTCGTCAAAAGATGTAACAAATGCAAATAAAGCTCCAGAAATAACTCCAGGCAAAATAAGCGGTAGCGTTATTTTCATAAAAGTGTTTACAGGGTTGCTTCCAAGACTTGCTGCAGCTCTAGTTACGCTATGATCAAATCCTGATAATGTAGCAGTAACTGTAATTACTACGAATGGAGTTCCCAATATTATATGTGCTAAAACTATTCCTGTGTGTGTAGCAGCTAAACCTGCTTTGGCCATAAAAAAGAAAATTGCTACTCCTGAAATAATTAATGGAACAATCATAGGAGAAATTAAAGTAGCCATTATTATTCCTTTGTAAGGCATATATCTGCTACTTAATCCCAGGGCTGCAACTGTTCCAAGAATAACAGCTCCAATTGTTGCAAATATTGCTATAAAAAAACTATTTTTTGCAGCTAATCCCCAAGGATTTTTTGTTCCATAAACCATGTCCTTATACCATCTCAAAGAGAAAGCATCTGGATCTAATCTTTTCATTCCATCTGTTATTACTAAAAATTCCTCTGCATTAAATGATAATGGAAAAATTACAAACAAAGGTGCAATTAAAAAGAAAAAAACACAACCGCATATAAAAAGATAAAAATAATGCCATACTCTATAATGTGGTTCTGTATATTTTGGTAAAGCCATATTTATCCTAATTTTATATTATCAATTCCTACTAGTTTATTGTAGACCCAGTAAACAGCCAGCACGCCAACTAGTAGCATTAGCCCCATTGCCGATGCAAAACTCCAATCTAAAGTATATTTCATGTGATAAGCAATTTGATTGCTTATAAGGGTTCCTGAAGCTCCTCCAACTAATTCTGGAGTAATGTAGTATCCTATTGCAAGAATAAAAACTAAAAGAGAACCAGCACCTATTCCTGGTATAGTTAATGGAAAATATACCTTCCAAAAAGTTATAAATGGTGTTCCTCCCAAAGATTTACCTGCTCTAACTAAACTTGGTGAAATAGTTTTCATTACGCTATAAAGAGGTAAAACCATAAATGGTAACAAAATTTGAGTCATAGCAATATAAGTTCCTGTTTCGTTGTACATCATCACCAATCTTTCATCGTCTGCTACAAGACCAATCCAAACTAAAAAATCATTAACTACTCCTTGCTGTTGAAGTAAAATCATCCAACTTGCAGTTCTGACAAGCAATGAAGTCCAGAAAGGTAAAAGAACACAAATCATTAACAAATTGCTATATTTCATAGGAAGAGTCGCTAGCAAATGAGCAATTGGGTAAGCCATCAAAAAACAAAATAGGGTGACATAAAAAGCTATTTTTAAAGTTCTAACCCATAATTTCTTATAAATTCTTCGATCTTCTTCAACTTGAACTATTTTTCCATCCTCATTTTGATACATGTCGACGCCCTTTAAATATTTAGAATATGAATAAGCTGGCGCACGTCTTTGAATTGCTCTCCAATATTCAACATCTGCCCATCTTTCATGAACAGACATAATTTGTTCTTTATAATTTCCTTCTTCAAAAGATTTTGATTTTCGTCTTAATTTTTTAATGATACTTTTAAAACCATTTTTGGTGTAATTAAGTTGAGTTGATAATTTTCCTTCTCTCTCTTCTTCAATTAATTTTTGAAAATCAAAATAAAAAGCTTCGAATACTTTTTCTGATGGAAGTTCTTTACCATCCCAATCTTCCATTGCTTTGAATGTTTTTGGAAGTGCATTAGTTACCATTCGATCATCAATGCTATTAAAAAGCATCCCAACTATTGGAGAAATATATACAATTAATAAAAAAAGTAATAAGGGGGCAACAAGAAGAAAAGCTTTTAATTTATTTCTTCTTTCAACTTTTTTAAGACTTACCTCTAGAGGTATTCCATCAGTTGTTAAAATTTGTTGTGTTTCACTGCTCATAAATAAAAAGGGCGGTTAGTTAATAACCGCCCTAAATATATTATATCATCCAAATCTTTAAAACTTAATTAAAGACCAGATTTCATAGCTTCCCATTTTTCGCCGATTTCTGTACCGTTGTCAGCCCAGAATAATGCATCAATCAGGATATAGCTTTTTGTATTGTTTGGATGAGTTGGCATTTGAGACATCATGTTTGTCTTACCATCTTTATACCAAGGCTCACCTGCTTCAATAATTTTTAGAGAAGATTTTCTCCAAGGTGCGTAAGCAATATATTTTGCTGAACCAGCTAAACCTTCTGTGCTAGTCATTTCTGCAATTGCTTTCATAGCATCAGCTTCATTTGGTCCACCTTTTACAACTACCATGTATTGGTAATCTAAACCTTGAGCATCCCAAACTTGTTTTAATGGTGCGCCTTCTCCAACTTCTGCATTAAAGAATCTACCATTCCAACCTGTTGCCATTACAACTTCACCCTGCATAAGTAGTTCTGGTGGTTTAGCACCAGCTGACCAAAATACGCATCCGCCGTTAGGGTCCTTGCAAAGAGCTTCCATCTTATCCATTGCTTTTTTAAGACCTTTTTCCTTTGAAAGTTGTTTGTAAATTTTCTTTCCACCTTTACCTGGCTTAGTTCCAGAAGCTGCTAATGCCATCTCTAGATTATGCATAGCACTTTTGTAAACACCTCTTTTACCTGGCCATGTTTTAGTGTCAAAGAAATCTTTTATAGTTTTTGGTTTTTTGCTACCAATTTTTGCATCATGGTAAGCATATGTCCAAGAATATAAAATATTTCCTACAGCACAATCACTTGGCATTGACGTAAAGAAATCTTTGCTCGCTTTAGTTCCATCTGGAGCTGGTGGAAAGTCTTTGTCAAAATCAAATTTAACAAATAAACCTTCGTCACATCCATTAATAGTGTCCATAGCGAAAACGTCCATTATGTCCCAAGTAATTTTTCCTGCTGCTTTTTGAGCTTTAACTTCAGATAATCCGCCTGAATAGTCTACCCAGTTAATAGGTATGCCTAATTTTTTTGCAGATGGATCACCATAACCTAATTTTTGACTTTCAGTGTAAGCTCCACCCCATGATGCAACTGTAACTGCATATGAAGTTGAAGAAATTGAAAGTGCAAAAACTAAAGTAAGTAACAGTTTACTTAATTTTCTCATTTGTTCCCCTTCGTTTAAACGTTTAATAATTTTTATTACAACAATTAACAAAAATTAAGTCAACCTCTGATTTAAGCTAATTATTGTTTAAAATTAGGATTTTTTGAATGAATCAATCTCAGATTGATTTCGGGTCTAAAGCCCTAGCATCATGGCTGTTCCAGCCAACTTTAATATCATTACCTGGTTTTATGTCCATTCTAGCAGAGCTGTTTGGAACTTTTAAAATAAATTCTTTGTTGCCCAACAAATTTAATCTAACTCTTGCATGATCTCCATGGTAAATAACTTCCTCTATTTTTCCTTTATATTTATTATCCATTTTTTCTTCAGGATCTATTATCGCCCTCTCAGGTCTTAAAGAAACTTTAGTTTTTTCTCCTTTTGTTTTTACCCTTATAGGATTAGAAATTATTTCAGCGCCAGTATCTAATTTAACTTTACATTTACCCCCTGAGATATCTGTAACTTGTCCAGAAAAGGTATTATTCTCTCCTATAAACCCTGCAACAAATGAATTTACAGGTTCTTCGTATAATTTATCTGGACTAGATAGTTGTTGCACTTTTCCTTCATTAAAAACTGCAATTCTACTAGACATAGTAAGAGCTTCGCTTTGATCATGAGTAACATAAACTACAGTTACACCAATATTTTCATGAATGTGTTTAATCTCATACTGCATACTTTCTCTTAAATTTTTATCTAAAGCTCCTAATGGTTCATCCATTAAAACTAATTGAGGGTCAAATACTAGAGATCTTGCAACAGCAACTCTTTGCTGTTGCCCGCCTGAAAGTTGATTAGGCATTCTTTTTTCAAATCCAGATAAAGAAACCATAGATAAAGCTTTATCAACTTTTTTATCAATATCATCTTTTAAGAGCTTTCTAACTTTTAAAGGAAAAGCTAAATTTTCATAAACTGTCAGATGAGGAAATAAAGCGTAATTTTGAAAAACCATTCCTATTCCTCTTTTGTGTGGAGGAATTCTAGAAATAGGTTTTGAGTCTAAATAAATTTCACCGTTAGTTGGTGTTTCAAAACCTGCTAACATCATTAAGCAAGTTGTTTTTCCTGAGCCAGATGGTCCCAGCATTGTAATAAATTCACCTTCGTTGATATCAAGATTCAAGTCTTTAACGACTAAAACTTTACCATCATAACTTTTGTCTACTTTATCAAATTTTACAAAGCTTTTTGAAGACGTCATATAATGATTATTTAAAGCATTTAAGAAAATTTATTTCAAGGTTTTTATTATTTAATATGTAATTCTCTAGATAAATTGCAAAATAATTCTGAACCTGTTTCTGTTACTCTCACCGCTTCACTGGCTTCTACACCCCAATCACCAAATTGCATAACTGCAATCATATGAAAAGTAACGTTAGGTTGTAAAATAGTTTTATCGCCTTTTGATATATTAAAAGTTTGCTCTCCCCAATCTGGTGGGTAGCCAATCCCTATTGAATATCCTGTTCTAGAGTCTTTTTTAATCTTATATTTGTCTAAAATTCCCCAAAATTTTTGAGCTATATGATCAACGGTATTGCCAGATTTAGCTACTGCAATGCCTGCGTCTAATGCTTCGTTAGTGGCTTTCATTGTATCAATCTTCCTTTGATCTTTTTTACCTAATAAAACCGTACGAGCCATGGGACAATGGTATCTTTTGTATGCACCAGCAATTTCAATAATTGTTGCCTCGCCTGAAACAAATTTCTCATCTGTTGATGTTAAATGGGATGCTGAAGTTCCCTTACCTGACGGTAACAAAGTTGCAATACTTGGGTAGTCTCCCCCAAATTCTTTTGTGCCGTTAAATAAAGCCTTTTGAATATCTGCCACGGCATCACATTGTCTTACACCGGGATTGATACTTTTAAAAGCCATTTTCATTCCACTCTCAACTATACGAGCTGCTGACTCCATTAATTTAATTTCTGCATTTGATTTGACAACTCTTACCCAATTCACTAATCGTTCAGCATCCTTAAGTTTTGCGTTTGGTAACCCTTTTTTTATTGTTTCGTAACAAAATGCAGTGAAGTAATGGCTGTCCATTTCTAAACCTATATTAAGATTATCCCATTTTCTTTTTTTGATTATTTCCACTAAATATTGATAAGGATGAAGTGGCCAAGTGTGGATGTACTTTTCATCATA
This sequence comes from uncultured Pelagibacteraceae bacterium, assembly GCA_902569785.1. Classification (GTDB taxonomy): domain Bacteria; phylum Pseudomonadota; class Alphaproteobacteria; order Pelagibacterales; family Pelagibacteraceae; genus Pelagilacustribacter. The sequence continues at coordinate 209,932 of CACFVO010000001.1, read as the reverse complement.
CTCAATAATATTTTTATCTTTCAGATATGTCTTTATATACGCGCCTCCTACATCTTGTGCTCTTACAAAACAAATAGGCTCGTCTTCATTTATATGAACTAAAACACATTGAGCATAATAGAAAGACCAAGCATCATAACCAGTTAGATAGTTCATGTTTGCTGGGTCATGGGAAACTAATAGATCAATACCTTTTTTTTGCATATTGATCTTTACTTTTTTTAAGCGATCTTCGTATTCTTGTTTTTCAAAAAGCATTTAATTTTCTAAAAGTTTTCCATATCCTTTTATCGGAGACTTATACCCAATTGATCTTATCGTATCCCAAATTAAAGTTTGATTACTTGAAAATACCGGTCTTTTTATTGTTAGTTCTAATTTATCAAGAATATTCAGAACTGGTAAAGCTGTACAAGATATAAATAATGCGTCTGCATTTTTTGTTTCTAACTTTGATGATATTTCTAAAATATAATTTGGGTCAACATTAGCAAACTCCGAGTCTAAATTTAAATTTAAACTAGCAAATGATAAAACTTCAATATTCTTTTTGGTAAAATATTCTTGAATTGTTTTGTTTATCTCATCTGGATATGGAGTAAGTAAAGCAATTTTTTTTACATTCATTAGTTTAAAAGCTTTAATTGCAGAAGTTACTGGAGTTGTAACATAACTACCAGGTTTAACTGATAATATCTTTTCTTTTACACTATCTTCTCCAATAGCTATAGTTCCAGAGGTGCAACCATATGCGATCGTATTTAATTTTTCATCAGGAAGTATTTTTTTTGTTACAGAAGCTAAATCTTCTGCCATTTTTAAAAGATTTTCTTTTGTTAAAGGATTTTTATTATGAATACGATTTATAAAAATATCTACTGGTAAATTACTACAAATATTTTGAAAATCATTTTCAATAGTTTGGTCTGTCGACAATGTTATTAAACCGACTTTAGGATTGAATTTTTTTTTGAATTTAGCATCATAGTGCTTGACAACCATGTTCATTAAGAATCATGATACTTTATTTAATTAGGAAAAGTAAAACTAAATTTTAGATGTTTTTATTAAGCAAAAACTTCACCCCATGTGCCTCTAGTAGAAGCTTTAGAGTACTCTGTAGCTCTACCTTCAAAGAAGTTCATGTGTTCTACTCCGTTTAACATTGTGTCTAACCATGTTAAAGGGTTTTTCTTAACATCATAAATTGGATCAAGACCTAATTGCTCGAGTCTTCTATTTCCAATAAATCTAATGTACTGCTTAATTTGGTTTGCCGTTAAACCTTCCAGAGGACCCATTTGAAAAGCTAAATCAATAAATGCATCTTCGTGTGTTACAATAGTTTTACACGCATCAACTATTTCTTTTTTAAGTTTATCATTCCAGATTTGTGGTTCTTCTTTAATAAAATCTCTAAATAATCTAATCATAGAGTTACAATGTAAGGTTTCATCTCTTACGGACCATGTTACTATTTGGCCCATTCCTTTCATCTTGTTAAATCTCGGAAAATTTAAAAGTATTGCAAAACTTGCAAAAAGTTGAAGTCCTTCTGTGAAAGCAGAAAATACAGCCATTGTCATTGCAATATTATGTTTTGATTTAACATCAAAGCCTTGCATATAATCGTATTTATCTTTCATTTCTTTATATTGTAAGAATGCGGAGTACTCGGTTTCAGGCATACCAATTGTATCTAATAGATGAGAGTATGCAGCGATATGAACTGTTTCCATTGCAGCAAAGGCTGTCATCATCATTAAAACCTCGGTTGGTTTAAAAACAGTAGTGTAATGTCTTAAATAACAATTGTTTACTTCTACATCCGCTTGAGTAAAAAATCTAAATATATGCGTTAAAAGATTTTTTTCTTCTTTAGTTAGGTTTTTTTGCCAATCTTTAACATCGTCACCAAGAGGTACTTCTTCTGGCAACCAATGAATTCTTTGTTGAGTTAACCAAGCATCGTAACACCAAGGGTATCTAAATGGTTTATAAACTGGGTTTTCTACTAACAAACCCATTTTTTTGGGTTGAATTATTCCTGGCTTAACTTTTTCTGCTACTGACATGATAAACACTCCTCATAGTTATTATCTTTATTATTTGATTCTCGTTCTTTCGAATAAACATTTTTAGTCACATCTGTTGAAGATCCAGCTTGTACATTTTCTGCTCTTTGAATAGATTTAGATCTACAGTAGTAAAGGCTTTTAAGGCCTTTTTTCCAAGCTTGAAAGTGAATTTCGTGCAGTTCTTTTTTATGTATATCAGCTGGTACAAAAACGTTTATAGATTGGGCTTGAGAGATATGAGGAGTTCTATCTGCACCCAGCTCCACAATCCATCTTTGGTCAATCTCAAAAGCTGTTTTAAAAGTATCTTTTTCCTCAGCAGTTAAAAAATTCAAATGCGAAACAGAGCCTTGATTAGTTGTAATGCTTGACCAAACCTCATCTGTATCTTTTTTGTATTTTTGAAGGATCTTTTTTAAATATTTATTTCTTACGTTGAAAGAACCCGATAAAGTCTTATGTGTATAGCTATTAGCTGCAATTGGTTCAATTCCTGGGGAAGATCCACCACAAATAATCGAGATAGAAGCTGTAGGAGCTATAGCTGTTTTGTTAGAAAACCTTTCTTTAATTCCATATTCTTCTGCATCTGGACATGACCCTCTCTCTTCTGCCAGAGATACAGAGGCGGCGTCCACTTTTTCTTGAATATTTTTAAATATCTTCTTATTCCAAACTTTGCTCATAACAGAGCCAAAAGGAATATTTTTTTGTTGAAAAAAAGAATGCAATCCCATAACTCCAAGACCAACACTTCTTTCTCTCATAGCAGAATATTTTGCATGAGCAAATTCATCTGGAGCTCTATTAATAAAATCAGTCATAACATTATCTAAAAATCTCATGACATCTTCTATAAATTGAGAGTCATCTTTCCACTGATCGTATGTATCAATATTCAAAGATGATAGGCAACAAACTGCTGTTCTTTGTTGACCGTCATTGTCCATTCCAGTTGGAAGGGTAATTTCACTACAAAGATTTGATGTTTTAACTTTTAAGCCTGCAAGCTTATGATGTTGAGGTATTTGTCTATTAACTGTATCAATGTACACAATATAAGGTTCACCTGTTTCAATTCTTGCTGTTAAAAGTCTAATCCATAAGTTTCTTGCTGGAAGAGTTGATTGAACAGTTCCATCATAAGGACTACGAAGTGCCCATTGACCATCGGTTTCTACAGCTCTCATAAAATCATCTGTTACTAAAACACCATGATGTAAATTTAAAGATCTTCTATTAACGTCTCCTCCTGTTGGTCTTCGCATTTCAATAAATTCTTCTATTTCTGGATGATCAATTTGTAAATAACAAGCTGCCGATCCTCTTCTTAAAGAACCTTGACTGATAGCCAAAGTTAAAGAATCCATAACTTTAATAAAAGGAATTATCCCGGAAGTTTTACCTACTTTACCTATTTTTTCTCCTATAGATCTCAAGTTCCCCCAATAACTTCCAATTCCTCCTCCTCTAGCTGCTAACCAAACATTTTCTTCCCATAAGTTTGTGATTCCCTCTAAGCTGTCATTTGCTTCATTTAAAAAACAAGAAATTGGCAAACCTCTTTCAGTTCCGCCATTTGACAAAACAGGAGTTGCTGGCATAAACCATAGATTGCTAATGTAATTATAAATTCTTTGAGCATGAAGATTGTCATCAGCGTAAACACTTGCAACTCTAGCAAATAAATCTTGAAAACCTTCGCTTTGTCCTAAATATCTATCTTTGAGTGTTGCTTTGCCAAAATCAGTTAAATTAGAGTCTCTAGATCGATCAATTTTAATTGTTATGCCTCTCTCATTTTGAAAAAGCTCTGTTTCTCCTGATAGAGAAAATAAATCAGGCTTCTTTGGACCGTTATTTTTTGGTTCATTATGGTTTTTTTCGTTAATGCTACCGACAGCTTTCTCTATTGCCAATGATACGTTTTTATTCATATTATCCTTATTTTTGGACGACTTATTAACAAAACAACTACATGTTGTGTTACATTTATGTTAATATACTATATAACATCAAAATCAATAGAACATTATAAGAACATTTAATTAAATTAGCAAGTGGAAAGTTTTGTTAATAAACATTTAATAACAAATCACTATATTCTTTAGTATTTATAATTAATGAAAATCAATCCAAACGGTTTTAGAGAGTATGATGCTAGATGGTTGTTTGAGAAGGACATCGATTTAGAAGGAATCAATGACCTAGGAAGAGGTCTAGGAACTCAAATAATCAATCATACTAAAAAAAATAACCCAAGAGTAATAGTAGGCCATGATTATCGCTCTTATAGTGAAGATATAAAAAAAGCATTAAGCAAAGGACTGGTATCTACAGGATGTAATGTCGAAGATATTGGGCTTTCACTATCACCTACCGTTTATTTTGCTCAGTTTAATATGAATTCAGATGCAATAGCAATGATAACAGCTAGCCATAATGAAAATGGATGGACAGGTGTAAAGATGGGAATCAAAAAAGGCTTAACACATGGTCCAGAGGAAATGAAAGAATTAAAAGATATTACACTTAATAAAAAATTTATTAATGGAGAAGGTGTCAGTAAAAATATTAATAATTTTAAAAAGATTTATATAGAAGATCTGATCAAAAAAAATAAGATCAAAAAAAAAATAAAAGCAGTTGTAGCTTGCGGAAATGGCACAGCAGGTATTTTTGCTCCAGAAATTTTAAAAGGTATAGGTTGTGATGTTATAGAACTAGATTGTAAATTAGACTGGTCATTTCCAAAATACAATCCTAATCCCGAAGATCTTAAAATGCTTAAGGAGATAGCTAAAGTTGTAAAAGACAACGATGCTGATATTGGTTTTGGTTTTGATGGAGATGGTGACAGATGTGGAGTAATTGATGATAAAGGAAATGAAATTTATTCAGATAAAATTGGATTATTAATTGCTAGAAATTTATCTAAAAAACACAAAAAATCTAAATTTATCGTAGATGTTAAGTCAACTGGTCTTTATTCAAAAGATAAGATACTTTTAGAAAACCAATGTAAAACAATTTATTGGAAAACAGGTCACTCACATATTAAACGAAAGGTAAATTTTGAAAAAGCTTTAGCAGGTTTTGAAAAAAGTGGACATTTCTTTTTTAATCAACCTTTAGGATATGGTTATGATGATGGCATTAATTCAGCAATACAGGTTTGTCATCTATTAGATGGTCAAAATAACAAAATCAGTGAAATCATTGCTGAATTACCAAAAACTTTCCAAACACCAACAATGGCTCCCTTTTGTAAAGATGAAGAAAAATACAAAGTTGTAGATGAAATGGTCAAAAAAATTCAAGAACTTAAAATGACAAAAATTAAAATTGATAACCTTTCAATTACAGAACTGTTAACAGTGAATGGAATTAGATTTTCTTTGGAAGATGGTTCGTGGGGCTTAATTAGAGCTTCATCAAACAAACCGTCGCTTGTTGTTGTTGTAGAAAGTCCTACATCAGATGTTAGAAAGAAAAATATTTTTACTTTTATTGATGATTTGCTTCAAAAAACTAAAAAAGTTGGTGAATACGATCAAAAAATTTAAAGATTAAAGTATTCGTACAAAAACTTCGTTCCAATAATGATCAAGAATAGGCCAAAATATTTGGTCATCTTTTTTTTATCTATTCTATGACTTGCTTTTGCACCTAATCTGGCCATGAGAGCAGTTATTGGAAAAAAAACTAAGAATGCTGGAATATTTAAAAATCCAATACTAAATGGTAAGTTTGCACTTAAAAAATTTCCAGAAATAAAAAATCCGATTGCTCCAAAAAAAGCTATTACAAATCCTATCGCTGCTGCGCTTCCAATCGCTTTATTAATCGGATAGCCAAAAAACTTTAAGATAGGCACATTCATAACAGCTCCCCCGATACCCATTGGAGCAGATATAAAGCCCGTTATAATGCCAGATATGATTTTGGCCGGTAAGCCCATCTTGATTGAGATGTCGGACTCTTTCTCTTTTAAATATAATAAATAAAATGCAAGTATGTATACTACTACTGTAAAAAATAATATGAGCGGCTTCGTTTCTAACCCAGCAGCTAAAATTGTTCCTAGGATTACACCGATAATAACAAAAATTCCGTAGCCTTTAACAATATTAAAGTCTACAGCTTTATGTTGATGATGTGTTAATACAGAAACTATTGAAGTTGGGATAATTATTGCAAATGAAGTTCCAACTGCAAGGTGCATTAAGTATGCAGGTTCAATTCCTGCAGATCCAAAAGTGTAAAATAAAATTGGTACTGTGATTAATCCTCCCCCTATGCCAAACAATCCAGCGGCAAATCCGGCTGGTATTGCTGTTGCAACCATAATCAAAATTAAATAAATAGTTTCTTGATGAGAAAGAATGTCCAAAACTATCTTTCTAGTGGTACTGGATTTGTTTTTCTAACGTGGTCCATTATATGATTTACTTTTTGAAGGTCAGCATTTCTTATACACATATTTTTTGAGAGATATTGTTTCCAAATTCTTGATCCATTTTGACCATGAAATAATCCAACTGTATGTCTCATAATATGATTTAATTGAACTCCCTTAGAGGTTTCTTCTTGAATATACGGTATTAATTTTTCCATGACTTCACTTCTTGTAGGAATATTTTTGTTATTAAAAATATCTCTTTCAATATCTGCTAAAAAATATGGTGAATGATATATTGCCCTTCCAATCATTGCTCCATCAACTTTAGATAAATGATTTTTAATATCATCAGTTGTTTTAATACCTCCATTAATAATAATTTCATCATCTTTAAAATATTCTTTTAATTTATAAACAAATTCATACTTTAATGGAGGTATATTTAAATTTTCTTTAGGACTTAATTTTTTTAGCAATGCTTTTCTTGCATGTATAATAAATTTTTTTGAACCTGCATCTTTAGTAGTTTGTATAAAAGATTTCAAAAATTCAAAATTTTCAATTTCGTTGTATCCAATTCTTGTTTTAATTGTCACAGGAAGCTTAGTTGCTTTAACCATTGCTTCTATACATCTTCCAACAAGTTCGGGTTCCTGCATTAAACAAGCTCCAAATTTATTTTTTTGGACTTTTTTACTTGGACAGCCAAGATTTAGATTTATTTCTCTGTAACCATAATCTTCTGAAATTTTACACGCCTCAGCTAATTCATTTGGGTTTGAGCCTCCAATTTGTAAAATCACTGGATTACTTATATTCTTAAATGACAAAAGTTTATTTCGATCTCCTCTTATGATTGCATTTGCTACAATCATTTCAGTATAGAGATGAATATTTTTGCTAATCAAACTTAAGAAGTATATTTCGTGTTTATCAGTGCAATCCATCATAGGTGCTACTGAAACAGTCTTAATCATAATTTATTCTGATTTATCTTTTTCTTCTGTTGAGGCCTCTTCTTTTAATTCAAGAGGAGTTTCTTCTGTTTCTAAATTTTCTTCTTTAATTTCTGGTTGCTCTGATTTTAACTCTGAAAGAGCTTCCTTAGCTAAATTACTTGATTCAGGTTTTTTAATTTCTGGAACTCTTCGCGTTCTTTTTGAAGGCAAAATAGCCACGCCACTTTTAGAAATTTGTCCTTTGTATAAATTTTCAAATTCATCATTAGTCTCCTCTTCTACATCTTCTTGTTGTTCACTTTCATCAGGTTCTTTTCGAAGTCTTTTTATTGCATTTTGTTCTAATTCTTCTACAGAAATTTTACCATCGCCTATTTCTCTTAAAGAAATAATTGTTCTTTTGTCATTGTCTTCCTCAACTAAAATAGGAGCACCTGAATTTAACTGAACTGTTCTCTCTTTTGCTAATAAGACCAAATCGTATTGATTATCAACTTTTTCTAAGCAGTCTTCGACTGTTATTCTTGCCATGATGAGAGTGTATATTCAAATAATTTAAATAAATCAATTATTTTTTAAGTCTAATTGGTTCTAAAGTCTTTCTTATTACCATTAAAAGAATTATAGAAATAACAACATATACACCTGAAATAAAAGCGATATTTTCAATAGAAAAACCGTTATCAATTAATAGTCCAAAAACTGCGGTTCCGAAAGCAGTTGAAAAAACCATAAAAGCAGTAGTTAAAGCTTTAATGGAACCAATAAATTTAACCCCATAAATTTCAGCCCAAGTAGAAGAGCCAAGGACGTTTGCTAATCCGTTAGAAACTCCTATTAAACCTAAAAAAATAAAAGCAGAAATTTCGTGTTGATAATAGAACAATACAAACATTGCTATGAGCAAGGGAATGTTCATTAATGGGATTAATTTTCTACTAGTAAATTTATCAACTAAATAACCAGAAAAAAATAAAGTTATAATTGAAGCTATGGAGTAAACCATAAAAGCTTTGGGTATAGTGTATAAATTCCACATTTTTGAATCAGATATGAAAGTCTGATAAACGAACACTCCGGTAGCTATCCAGGGCATGGCCAACATATTTAATGAAATAATATAAAATCTATAATCTTTAATTACTTCTCTTCTTTTCCAACTTTTTATTTTAATACTTTTAGAAAGTTTTTGACTTTTTTCTCTAGAGTCTAATTTAATATTTCTAATTGTATTTAAAACTATTAAAGGTAAAAATAGAATTATTAGTAAGGCAATTGCTTGCCAAACTGTTCTCCAAGAATAAATTACAAATAAATAGGTCACTAAAACAGGTAGTATAAATTCCGCAGATGATAGTCCGAACCAAATAGAGCTGAGGGCTTTTCCTCTGGATCTTTCAAAAAATCTCGAAATTGTTGTAGTAGAGGTATGGCTCATTAAACCTTGACCAGAAAACCTCATTAAAAATATTCCAAGTGCTAAAAAATAAATATTGTTTATGAAAGAAAAAAATAAAGACGACAGAAATAATAATAAAATAACAAAAAAAGAATAATAAATTATTTGATACTCATCTATTTTCTTGCCAACCCAAATTAATAAGAGACTAGAAAAAATTGTTGCTACAGCATAAATATTTCCAAATTGACCATGAGTGATACCTAGTTCATTTCTAATTGGTGCGTTAAACAATCCCAAAAAAAAGCTCTGTCCAAAACTAGAAAAAAATGTAAATATAAATCCAAATATAATTACTTTTTTATTTAAGGAGAGCTTAATCATTTATGAGTTGTAAAGTTGCTTTCATAGGTTTGGGTGTTATGGGATACCCCATGGCAGGTTATATATCAAAAGCCGGCCATGATGTAACTGTTTATAATCGTACAAAAGTCAAAGCTGAAAAATGGGTAAAAGAATACAAAGGTAAAGTAGCAGATACACCGATGGATGCTTCTAAAGATTGTGATTTTATTTTTACATGTGTTGGGAATGATAATGATTTAAGAGAAGTGACACTTGGTAATAAAGGGCTATTCAATACAGCTAAAAAAGATTCGATATATATAGATAATACAACTGCATCAGCAAATATCGCAAGAGAACTTTATAAGGAGGCAAAATCAAAAGGTTTTGATTTCTTAGATGCGCCAATCTCAGGTGGGCAAGCTGGCGCTGAAGGTGGAACTTTAACAGTTATGGTAGGAGGAGATGAAGTTCCATTTAAAAAAGCTGAGCCAGTAATAGACTGTTATAGTAAAAAAATTAAATTACTCGGGCCTTCTGGGAGTGGACAGTTAACTAAAATGGTCAATCAAATTTGTATTGCTGGTTTAGTTCAAGGTCTATCTGAGGCAATTAATTTTGGAATGAATGCAGGATTAAATATGCATGATGTTATCGAAGTAATATCAAAAGGGGCTGCTCAATCTTGGCAAATGGATAATAGGCATAAGACAATGATAGAAGATAAATTTGATTATGGTTTTGCAGTTGACTGGATGAGAAAAGATTTAAAGATAGCTATGGACGAAGCAAAGAAGAATAACTCACCTCTTCCAATTACAAAATTAATAGATGAATATTATGGTGAAGTGCAAAAGATGGGTGGTCAAAGATGGGATACATCAAGTTTAATTAAAAGATTTAGGAAGTAAAGTATGCAACCAGCATACTATGAAAACTTAGATGAAATACAAAAAAAGTTATGGTCCATGTTGGACGACGCAGTAGTTAATAGAAGTTCTCCTTTTAGAATACCAGTTTTTATTTGTGCTAATCAAAATGATATCGATGGAAGAATAGTGGTTTTAAGAAAGTCAGATAAAGAAAATAATGTATTACAATTTCATACTGATCTTAGATCTCAAAAAGTAGATATCCTTATGAAAAATAAGAATGCTTCTTTAGTTTTTTATGACAAAGAAGAAAAAATTCAATTAAGAATAAAAGTTATTTGTGAAATAAATAATAAAAATTCAATAGCAGAAGAATCCTGGAAAAAAACACAGCATATCAGTAGACGTTGTTACCTTACAGATAGTGGGCCCGGATCTGTATCACAGAATCCAACATCAGGTATGATTTCAAGATTGGAGGATTTTGATTATACAATGGAACAAAGTGAAAAAGGTTATGAAAATTTTACAGTAATTAAATGTAAAATTAAATCTATTGAATGGTTATACCTAGCTGCAAAAGGTCACCGAAGAGCTATATTTGATTTTGAAAATAGTAAAAATAATTGGTTAGTTCCCTAAATTATTTCTTGTACTTTTTATAATTATCAACGTAATGCTCAGCATTTTCTTTAATACTTTTTATCTCTTCATCTGTAACTTGTCTTACAATCTTACCAGGACTACCGAGAACTAAAGATCTTTCTGGAATTACTTTATTTTCTGTTATTAGAGCATTAGCTCCTATAATTGAATTCTTTCCAATCTTAGCTTTATTTAAAATCGTACTGCCAATTCCTATTAAGCAGTCATCTTCAATAACACACCCATGAAGCATTACTAAATGACCCACGGTAACATTCTTTCCTATTATTGCCGGACAACCAGGATCAGTGTGTACCACGCTTCCATCCTGAATATTTGACCCCTCTCCTATTGTGATAGTTTCTACATCACCCCTAAGTGTAACATTAAACCAAATATTCGAATCCTTTTTTAAATCTACGTTTCCAATTACTACTGCATTTGGTGCAACCCAACTGTTTGGGTCTAGTTTAGGTGTTTTGCCTTCAAAATCGTAAATCATAAAATTGCTGTATAATTATTTTATAACTCTTATAATATAATATGGCTTTAACTAAAACACCAATTTGTGACTTCGGTAAAAAAGCAGAGAATTTCAAACTCAAATCTATAAATAATGAATTAGTTTCACTAGAAAAGATAAAGGGAGAGAATGGAACTTTAATAATGTTTATATGCAACCACTGTCCATATGTTAAAGCTATTATTAAAGACCTAGTTGAAGATTGTAAAGATTTAAAAAAGGATGGAATTAATTCAGTTGCCATAATGTCTAATGATACAAAAAATTATCCTGAAGACTCCTTTGTTAATATGATTCAATTTGCAAAAGATAATAAATTTGGGGATTTAAATTATTTAATAGATGAAACTCAGGAAATTGCTAAAAAATATGAAGCGGTATGTACCCCAGATTTTTTTGGCTATAATAAAAATTTAGAACTTCAATATAGAGGAAGAATTAGAGAACTAAAAAATTTAAAGCCAGTAAGGGATGGAGATAGTGACTTGAAAGTAGCTATGACAATGATTTCAAAAACTCAAAAAGGTCCGATAGAACAAATTCCAAGTATGGGTTGTAATATTAAATGGTTTAAATAATGTTTTTAATCTCTACTAGAAATTTTCCTCCTGATGTTGGTGGAATTCAAAACTTAATGGAAGGTTTATCTAACGCTCTTCTTAATCATGGCCCAGTAAAAGTTTTTGCTGATAGTTTTGAAAACTCTGAAAATTACGACTTAAATTCTAAATTAGATATACAAAGAATTTCAGGTTTTAAAATTTTTAAGAAATATAGAAAAGCTAATCTAGTAAAAGAATTTATAAATGATAATAATATAAGAGCTGTTTTTTTTTGATCATTGGAAAAGTTTAGAAAATATAGAGATCTCAGCTTTAGAGAAAACAAAATCTTTTTGTCTTATACATTCAAAAGAAATTAATCACCCTATTGGATCATCATTAAATAAAAGAATGATCAATGCTTTAAATAAAGCAAATTTTATAATTGCAAATTCAGATTTTACAAAAAATCTTGCAACTAAATTAGGTTATGAAAATAAAAATATTAAAATCATTAATCCTGGTTGTAACTATCCTATTCAAGTCAATAAAGATGGAAAAAAATTTGCTGAAAATATTTTTGAAAATGCTTTTCCAAAATTAATTACAGTTTCAAGACTAGATGGACGGAAAAGTCATAAAAATGTTTTAATGACTATTAAAAATCTTTTACCGAAATTTCCTAAACTAAGATATGTATCAATTGGAGACGGGGATGAAAAAAACAACCTGGAAAAACTTAGAAACGAACTTGGTTTAATGGATCAAGTAAGATTTATTTATAAATCTACTGAACAAGAAAAGATAGGTTTGCTAGAAAAATCAGATATATTCGTTATGCCATCTGTTGTTTATAAAAAATCTGTAGAGGGATTTGGAATTACTTTTATTGAGGCTGCTTCTTATGGAAAACCCTCGATTGCTGGAAAGTTTGGTGGTGAAGCGGACGCAGTCCTTGAAGGAAAAACAGGTTATCTTTGCGATGGTAACGATCTAAATAATCTTTATGAAACATTATTAAAAGTTTTAGATAATGATAATTATAAAAAACTAGGTGCTAACGCTTTAGAATTTTCAAAAAACTTTAGTTGGAACAAAATTATAAAAAAATATATTGAACTAATTTAATTTATTTTGAATTTCTCCCATAACTGTGTCTACATTTAAATTAGATAAGTCTTCTACGCTTATTGCTTTAAAACTTTTATTCTCTATACTTACTTTTTTAGCTGTTGTGTGACTTCCGAAGAGAACTAATCCATTTTTTTTTAGATGAGACGCAATATGAGCTGGGCCAGTGTCATTTGACACAATAAATTTTGCTCCATTTATCAATGAGATTAACATTTTAATATTTATAGGTTTTCCTTCATTCAAAACTACATTTGCACTCAGTTCTTTTGCTTCTGTCAATTCATTAGGGCCTGGAGCAATTAAAACAGAATAATTATTTTTGTATTCTCTTCTTATTTGTGAAATCAGATCTTTAAAGAAAGGCCATTTTTTATTTTGATGTTTTTTTGAACAAAATGGAAAGATCAGAATATAATCTCTATTAGTATACTGTTGAGTAAATTTCGATATATCTTCGTAAGCCCAACTTAAATCAACATTTTTCACATTGTTTGCAGGTATACCACTTTTTTTAAGTTGTAGCTCCATACGATCTAAAACAGGATAATGATCAAAATCTTTCTTGCTTTGACCTGGATCTAAAGTAGTTAAGGAAGAAGACCAGTCTAAATTTTTTAGAATAAAGTTTTTGTAAAACTTTGTTCTTCTAGAATTTTGTAAATCAAATACCTTAGTAAATTGATACTTAAATAATAATTTTTTCAAGTTATATAAATAAAATAGATTCCATCGAGGTAATTTTTTATCAATAATTACTCCGTCTATATACGGGCACTCGGACATGAATAGTGAATATGGTCTAGAGGTTAATAAGAAAACTTTTCTATTACTATAAAATTCTTTAATATCTTTAATGGCTCCATTTGCTTGAATTAAATCTCCAAGGGAACCATGTTTTATTATTAATATGTTTGACATTATTAAATCCGAGTATATTTAATATTAGTATAAACTAAAATTATATAATGAATACAAAATTAGACAAAATATTGGCAGAAATTTCTGCTGGAGAATTAGTTGATAAAATAACCATTTTAGAAATCAAAAAAAATAAAATCTCCGACGAAAATAAGTTAAAAGAAATAGATAAAGAATTAAACTCATTGAACAATACTATGGACAAATTTATTTTAGAAAAATCTAAGATACTAACTTTTAAGGATCAACTTAAAGAGATTAATCTAAAACTTTGGGATATAGAGGATGGTAAAAGAACTGCAGAAAAAAATAAAGATTTTGGAAAAATTTTTATTGAATTGGCGAGAAATGTTTATAAATTTAATGATGAAAGAGCTAAGATTAAATTAAAAATAAATGAAATATTAGGTTCTAATATTAAAGAAATAAAATCTCATTTCTAATCAAAATTGACACTTGGAATTGTTCTTCTAAGATTTTTAACTAATTTAGGATTAATTGTTGCAGTAATAACACCTTCTTTTTTTCCTAGTTCTTTTAAAATTTTCCCATCTGGTGATACTATTAATGAATGACCATAAGTTTTTCTACCGTTGCAATGTTTTCCAGCTTGACCCGGTGCAAAAACATATGAAAAATTTTCAATAGCTCTAGCTTTTAAAAGAGTATGCCAATGTTTCCTGCCTGTTGTTTCAGTAAATGCAGAAGGAATGCTTATAAATATTGCTCCCCTTTTTGACATTTTTTTATACATTCCAGGAAATCTCAAATCATAACATATCGAAAGACCTATCTTGCCCCAAGGCAATTTGGTAATTTTAATTTTATTGCCTGATTGAAATAGTTTTGACTCAAAATATTTTTCTTTTTTACTTAATATTGCATCGTACATATGTATTTTATCGTAGTAACACTTAATTTTTCCATTTGGCGAAATTAAAATAGATCTATTAACTAATCTGTTTTTGCTTACCTTAAGAATCAATGAACCAATTAAAATCCATTTTTTATATTTTTTTGCTAAAACTCTAATTCCATTTAAGTAAAAGTCTTTATCCATAGAAGTTGCTGTGTTTAAAAGTTTTTTTTTATTTAAAGATATTTTTGATGAAACTTCAGGAGTTAAAATAAAATGTGACTTTTGCTTAACAGCCTTAATTATAAGTTGTTTTGTTCTATTTAAATTATGTTCAACGTTGTCACTTGAACAAAGCTGTATACATGAAACTCGAAACATTACTTCATTATAGATGAAGCAAAATTCCAATTACAGTCAAAACTAGGTACATACGCACCAGAAATTTTCACATTTCCAAAACTTTTATCAAGTACTTTGCACCAATTTTCAACCTGCTTAGGTTTTTTATCTTTGCTGCCTACCTGTGCGGTGATAACACCGCCTTTTTTAAGAATTCTCTTAAGACCTTTCATATTTTTTCTAGCTAGATCGATGCAATATTGATCATCGTTTAAATCTACAAAAATTTTATCATATTTTGAGTCTTCTATTTCTTTGATGCTTTTAAATGCATCTCCCCAAAAAGTTTTTATTTTGTTGCTTTTTTTAACTTTAGAACAAACCTTTGGTAAGTGACGGTAACATACATCTACTATCTCTGGGTCTAGTTCAAACCAATCTATATAATTAGAATTGTTTTCTAAACAGGCACGGGCTACCCCGCCATCGCCCCCTCCAATAATAGCAACGTTATTGTTTTTTTTACTTAAATCATAACTAGATTTAAAAAAATTTGAGCTATAAATTTTCTCGTCTTTTTCTGCAACTTGTATTTCATGATCAATAAATAAAGCATGTCCAAATTCCTCTAGATCCATTATTTCTACAAACTGACCGACTTTAGAAGTAAATTTTTCTAAAACATCTTTAACTACATAAAATTTCTTTTGCCCTGAAGTACTATAAATATCGTCATATAAACCTACACTACTTCTATCAAATGCATGGGTAACTACTCTAGTGTGGTCAATTTCTTTTCTAAGTATTTTAAGGGCAACTTTTGGATTTACTTTACCGCATGTAAAGAAATCAAAACTAATGACGCCTCTCTCTGGAAAAGTATGAAAGCTAAAATGACTTTCTGCTAGTAAAGCGACTAATGTAAAACCCTGAGGTTCGAATTTATGTGAAGAAACATTTAAAATTTCAACTTTTGCGGCTTTGGCAATTTTATAGATTACTTTTTCATAGAATTCCGAAGGATAATCTTTTTTAACACCTAAAAAATCAATAGTGATATGCTCACCTACTTTTATCATTAAAAACTACCTTTTTTTATAATTTTTAAATTTTCCTAAGACTATTTTCATTTCTTTTTTTGAAAGAATCTTAGGTATTCCAATTCTTAGGGCATTAATGTATTGATGGCAAATATTTTCGATCTCTTGAGCAAGCTCAAAAGTTTCCTCTAAATTATTTCCAAAAGCAACTTGACCGTGATTTGCTATTAGACAAGCTGATCTATTTTTGAGTGCTTTGATAATATTTCTTGATAAGTTTTTAGTCCCAAATGTAGCGTATTTAGTGCATTTTATGTCTTCTCCTCCAGCAACTGCAACCATGTAGTGAAAGGCTGGAATATCTTTTTGATGAGTTGAGATAGCTGTTGCACAAGTTGAATGTGCATGAACTATAGCTTTAGCTTCTTTTTTATTCACATATATATCTTGATGAAATCTCCATTCTGAAGATGGTTTACCCTTTTTTTTGTCATACACACCTTTAATCGATACAAAAATAATGTCTTTAGGTTTTAAAGATGAATACTTTCTTCCCGATGGAGTTATATAAAAACCATTCACTCCTTTTTCTTTTGCTCTTACAGAGATATTTCCAGATCTTAAAGCTGATAAATTAGTAATATTTAATTTTTTTGAATATTTTATTACTTCGGATTTGAACTTGCTCACTTAAATAATCCTTTCAATCCATTTTCCGATGCTTCACAAATTCCTTTTTCTGTAATTAATCCTGTTACCAGTTTAGCGGGTGTTACATCAAAGGCTAGGTTAAGTGACTTACTTTTTTGTGGGTAAATTCTCACCTTTTTAATTTCATTATTTTCATCAACTCCTTCAACATGAGATAATTCTTCTGGGTTTCTCTCTTCAATAGGAATTTGCTTGTGATCTTTAATGCTCCAGTCAATTGTAGAGCTAGGTAGAGCAACATAAAATGGAACATTATTGTCTTTTGCTGATAAAGCTTTCAGATAAGTTCCAATTTTATTACAAACATCGCCATTAGATAAGGTTCTATCTGTTCCAACAATGCACATATCTACTTGTCTTCTTTGCATTAAAATTCCACCCGCATTGTCAGTAATAATTGTATTAGAAATTCCCTCTTCATTTAACTCATAAGATGTTAAATTAGCACCTTGATTTCTTGGTCTAGTTTCATCCACCCAAACATGTACCTTAATACCTTTCTGATGTGCTTGATAAATTGGAGAGGTAGCTGTACCCCAGTCGATTGTTGCAAGCCATCCAGCGTTGCAATGAGTTAGAATATTTACTGTATCTTTTTTTTTGTTAGCTATTTCTTCAATTATTTTAAGTCCATTTAAACCTATATTTTTACAAAAATTAACGTCCTCTTCTACTATTGCTTTTGCTTCTTCTAGGGCTATTTTTAAATTTTCATTACTATTTATGCCTGATAGTTTTTTCATCATTCTATCTACTGCCCATTTCAAATTAATGGCTGTAGGCCTGGAAGCTATTAGATCATCACTAGATTTTTTTAAAAAAGATTGATCATTTTTCTCAAGAATAGATAAAACCAATCCATAAGCAGCGGTAGCTCCAATTAAAGGAGCGCCTCTGACTTCCATGCTTTGAATGGCATTTACTGTATCTTTAACAGTTTTTAAATCTTTTATTATAAATTTATGTGGTAGTTTAGTTTGATCTATTATTTTAACTAAATTATTTTCAAACCAAATAGTTCTATAATTTTTTGAATTTATCTTCATTTTTTTAAATTTTTAATAACTGTTGTGTATAAAAGATTTGCTCCATTTTCATTAAAATGTTCATCATTAAGAAAATAGAGCTCGGTTGACCAATTTAAATTCTGATTTTTATAAACTAAAAAATCAGGTATTGTATCAATTAATCTGCAATTTTCATTAGAACATATTTTTTTAGCATAGTTTGACCAACTGAACTTGTCTTGGCCAAATTCTAAGGTTTCAGCCCATGGATATATTATTAGATAAAACTCAATACCATTCTTTTTTGAAATATCTGCTATTTGAATCAGTCTTTTTTTTAAATTTTGCTTTCCTATAGAGAAATAGTCATCTTTCCAAAATCTTGGGTCTAATGCGTTAGAATCCTTATATGTAAAACTTCCTTGGATGCTTGTTTTAATTTTTCTTTGATTGAATATCTTAATATTCACATTTTCTCTTAAAGCTCTAATATGAAAATTTATATAAGATGAAATATTATTTAATATTTTAAAATTTCTTTTTACAAACTTTTCTTTTTTTTTTGAATTTTGATACAAGTAATTACTTCGTAATTGGATTTCCCCAGATTGATCGTTATATTGCCATCTTGATGCTTCATCTATTAGATCAGTAAAATCTAAAAACAATAAGATCTTCTCTGGAAATATGCCTTTTTCAAGAGTTTTTTTCAATTTATAAAGATGAACTGAAGGGCTATATGAGCCTACTCCGAAATTATAGACATTATAATCACTAAATTCTTTCTCTATTAATCCAGCATATGTTTTTTCAAATTCTATTCCAACCCCGTAAGTGAAAGAGTCTCCAAAAAGGAAGATGTTTTTTTTGTTTTCTTTTTTAGTTAAACTTTTTTTACCTATTCTTAAACCCATTTCATCTGTGATTGTTTGAACCACCGGAAAAGACTTTTTAAATCTGTATTTTCCTTCACAATTTTTTTTTAATTCATAATAAAATTCTTCATACTTAAAGCAATTTTTATAACTTAAAATTGTATTACTAGCTAAAAAATCTACTGTTAAAATGAAAAATAAAAAAATAAATATTGAAAGAAAATAGAAAAATATTCTTTTCATTATTTTTTATTAAGAACTCTCCCTGCAATATGTTTTAATTTTTTTATTGTCTTTTTAGTTCTTAATTTTGGATCGGTAAT
This sequence comes from uncultured Pelagibacteraceae bacterium, assembly GCA_902569785.1. Lineage (GTDB taxonomy): Bacteria > Pseudomonadota > Alphaproteobacteria > Pelagibacterales > Pelagibacteraceae > Pelagilacustribacter. The sequence continues at coordinate 190,961 of CACFVO010000001.1, read as the reverse complement.
AATTGCTACATCTAAACAATTGTTAGCTGGATCACTATCAATTGAATAATCTTTAAAAGTTTTTATAATTTCTTTAATCATATTTTGAGCATTAGACGCATTTTTCGTTAATGTTTTAATTACAACACTTACATCGACTTCATCATGACCTGGGTGCCAACAATCGTAGTCTGTTACCATAGCTACTGTGCAGTATCTAATTTCCGCCTCTCTAGCTAATTTTGCTTCAGGCATATTTGTCATTCCAATTACATCTGCTTTCCATGATCTATAAAGATTAGACTCTGCCAACGTGGAAAATTGAGGGCCTTCCATAACAACATAAGTCCCTCCAAGTTGATGATTGATATTTAATTTTTTTAAAGCCGACTCACAGCATTTAGCTAAACCGGGACTAGTCGGTTTTGCCATAGAAACATGTGCCACAATTTCATCATCAAAAAAAGTTTTTGCTCTTGAAAAAGTTCTATCTATAAATTGATCTACTATTACAAATTTTCCTGGATTTAAATCTTCTTTCAAAGAACCAACTGCTGAAACCGAAACGATATCGGTTACTCCTAGTTGTTTCATAGCATCTATATTTGCTCTAAAATTTATATTAGTTGGATTGATCTTGTGCCCTCTAGAATGTCGTGGAATAAAATATATTTCCTCCTTATTAAATTTTGCAATTAAAATTTTATCAGACGGATTTCCCCAGGAAGTGTTAATTTTTTTCCAATTAATCTTTTCAAAACCTTCTATTTTGTATAGACCGCTACCACCAATTATCCCTAGCTTCCTTTTTTTCATCATTTTATTATTAATGCTTTTTTGTTAGAACTTGAAGCTAAATATGGATTTAAAAAAACATATAAGGTCTATTCCGGACTATCCTAAAAAAGGCATTTTATTCAGAGATATCACTACTCTAATTAAAAACCCTGAAGCCTTTAAATACACAAATGACAAGATAATAGAATTATCGAAAAAATTGGACTTTGATAAAGTTTCAGCAATAGAGTCCAGAGGTTTTGTTTTTGCATCAACAGTATCCTATGCTTTAAAAAAACCATTTATTTTACTTAGGAAAAAAAATAAACTCCCAGCCGAAACTCACTCTGTTGATTTTAAGCTTGAATATGGAGAAGCTACTATAGAAGTGCACAAAGACTCTATTTCGAAAGGAGAAAAGATATTAGTTATTGATGATTTGATTGCAACAGGAGGCACGGCAGAGGCAGCAGCAAAACTAATAGAAATTTCAGGTGGTACAGTTGCAGGATTTATTTTTGTAATTAATTTATTTGATTTACCAGGTAATAATCTTCTTAAGAAAAAAGGCTATAATACTGATTGTTTAATTGAATTTCCAGGTCATTAAGAGTGCTGTTTAATAAAATCTCTAATATAATCTTTTAAACTTATTCTTCCGTAATATTTGTAAATTGTATTAGAAAGATTTTTATTTACTAGAGCAGAGGAATACCTTTCCCCATCTCTTTTAGGTAAATATCTAATATTTGATTTAAACATTTTAGCTACTTCATTTATTGTGAATGATTTGGTATTAGCAATTATATAATGTCTACTTAGCTTTTTTTTCCAAGCTACGTAGCACATTTTGATTGTATCATCTATATGTGTAAATCTTCTTTTTTGTGTTCCAGGTTTAACTACGGGCAGAGGTCTTTTTCTTAAATAATGATCTTCAAAAATACCAATTACTGTTGACATAGCTCCTCTAGATATTTGATGAGGTCCATAAACATTGTAAAAATATATGACCTCATATTTAAATTTAAAATATTTTTTAAAATTTTCTAGTTGTTCGAGATTTATGGCTTTAGAAAAAGCATAAGGGGATAAATTTTTATCTTTTCCTTTATTGCCCAATGAAGCTGATGTGGCAGAGTAAATAAGTTTAATTTTGTTTTTTAGACAAAAATTAAACACAGCGTTAGAACCAACAAAGTTAGACTCGACACAAGCATTCATTTTTAGAAAACTTTGATAAATTCTTGCAAATTCACCAAAATGAAAAACTGAATGAATATTGTTAGGATGTTTGATTAAATCTACAATATTTTTTGTATGGCCTTTTATGTATTTAACTCTATTGCTTTTAATATGATTTTTTTTAAGTCCAGATGAGTAGTTATCTAAACTGACTATATGAAACTTTGTTTTTTTGAGAAAATATTTAATTAAGTTTGTTCCAACAAATCCTGCGCCACCTGTTACTAAAATTTTTTTCCTACTATTAGACATTAGCACTAAATATATCTTTGAAATAATTAAATCAATCTAATCTTGGTCTAAACCATGAACTTTTATTTACCGCTGCGTTAACAAATCCAGATACTCTACAATAATACAATTTACTTTTAAATTTATTATTAATTATCAAAAAAAACAAACTTTTAAAAATTGATCTAAGTGATGTTAAAAATCCTAAAACGAAAGCTTTCATAAACCCTGAATGTTTTTTTCTAAAATAGAATTTTGACCAATTCCAATGCCAATTTCTTGAAAATTCTAATTCATTTAAATATTTTTCATCAACCGCTTTTGCACCAAGATGAGAAATGAGAGATTTACTATAAATGTAAACTTTTTTATTATTTTTTTTAGCTCTTAAACAAAGATCATCGTTTTCTAAATACATAAATATTTTTTCATCAAAAAAGTTATCATTAAATTGTTTTTTATCTAAAATCATTGCATAGCCATCGATTTGATCGACTTCAAATAAAGCATTTTTGTTTGTATCATTTCTTAACCCGGCATGAATCTTATAGTTTGGATAATTTATATCATCACTAAGAGGACTCAAAATTGCAAACTCTAGGTTTTTAGATATTTCAAAAATTTCACTTAATGTATTAGATCTTAAAATTGTGTCAGGATTTAAAACCATCACGTATCTTGTATTAGATTTTTTTATTCCAAAATTGTTGCCTGGTCCCATGCCTAAATTTTTACCTGTTAGATAACATTCAATATTTTTATATTTCTTTTTTAAAGAGTCTATAAATTCTTGGTCAGAAGAATTTTCTACAATAATTTTTTTGATATCTGGATCAATTGATTTTAAACAATCATCAATGATTTTTTGACTTTTAATTGTAACTATAATTATTGTTAAATTTTCTTTTGTTATTTGCATCAAAAAAATGCCTTCATTATGATAGAAAGTATACTTACAGACATAAATAATATAAATAGTAGCAAATGAAAAGGTTTATTGTAACTGGAGGGTATGGTTTTATCGGCAGTAGCTTAATAAAGCTATTGTTAAAAAAAAATTTTAAAGTTTTTAACATCGATAAATTATCCTATTCTGCCCAAAAATATAACTTAAGCGATATCAAGAGTAAAAATTACCTTTTCAAAAAAGTTGATATAAATAATAAAAAAGAAATCATAAAAATTTTAAAAAGATATAAGCCACACGGAATTTTTAACTTGGCCGCTGATACTCACGTGGATAGGTCAATAAATGACTCTTCTAACTTTATTAAGAATAATATTCTTGGTGTTTATAATTTGTTAGAAGCTATTAAAAATTACAAAAAAAAAGTTAGATTAGTTCATATATCTACGGATGAAGTATATGGAGATATTTTAGGCACAAAAAGATCAGGTGAAAATTTTCCATATGCACCTAGCTCTCCTTATTCAGCTTCAAAAGCATCTTCTGATCATTTAGTTAATGCTTATGTTAGAACCCATAAAATTGATGCAGTTATATCAAATTGTTCCAATAACTACGGGCCAAGACAGTTTCCAGAAAAATTAATTCCTAAGATGATTTATAATATTTTAAACAACAAACCTCTTCCTATATATTCAAAAGGCAAAAATTTAAGAGAATGGATTTATGTAGATGACCATTGTGATGCTCTTATAAAATTATTCTTTAGGGGTCGCTCTGGTGAAAAATACAATATAGGTTCTGGAATTAATTGTAGTAATATTTTTCTTGTTAAGAAAATTTTAAAATCTTTTAAAGATAAAAAAATCAAAATAAACAATAAGGTAAAAATTATTTTTGTAAAAGATAGACCAGGTCATGACTTTAGATATGCACTTAATAGTGATAAAATTAAAAAAAATTTAAATTGGAAGCCTAAAATAAACCTAAATCAAGGTATATCTAAAACAGTAGATTGGTATATTAAAAATCAAAAATATTTTAAAAAATTAAATGAAAAGAATTTTAGTCACAGGTGGTGAAAGTAGATTTGCTAAAGTTTTAAAAAATAAAAAAAGTAAATTTAAATTTATTTTTAGAAACAAAAAACAGCTTAATATTTTAAGCGAAACTTCGATAAAAAATAATATAAAGAAATTCAAACCAAAATATCTCCTACATTTGGCAGGATTGTCTAGGCCAATGAAAATTCATGAAAAAAAACTAAAAAAAAGTATAAGCCTTAACATAATTGGTACTGCGAATATTGTTAATGCATGTATTGAAAAAAATTTAAAAATTATTCATTTTTCAACTAGTTATATTTATCCTGGCAAAAAAGGTAAATATAAAGAAACTGATCCTTTGCTACCATGGAATAATTATGGATGGTCAAAACTTGGTGCGGAAAGTGCGGTCCAAATGTATAAAAATTCTCTCATTTTAAGAACTTGTATGACGGAAAAACCTTTTGTTCATAAATCTGCTTTTGCAAATGTTAAAACTAATTTTATTTACCATGATGATTTTATTAAAATTTTTTTAAAAATTTTGAATAAAAAAGGTATATTTAATATTGGAGGAAAATCCCAAACTGTATATCAATTTGCAAGAGCTGAAAATAAAAATGTTAAAAAAATATTTTCAAAAGGTGAATTGCCATTAAAAATGGATATGAATTTAAAAAAGATTTCTAAATACTCAAAATGAAGATTTATAAAACTAAGATAAAAGATTTATTAATTATTAAACAAAAAAATAATAAAGATAAAAGGGGTAGTCTTAGAGAGATATTTAATAACAAAATATTAAAAGAAAAAAATTTTGTTTTTGAATACTGCACTGTTTCCAAAAAAGATGCTTTAAGGGGTTTTCATTTTCAATACAAATACCAGCAAGCTAAGTATGTTAATGTTTTAAAAGGAAAAATATTAGATTGTGTTATAGACTTAAGAAAAAGGTCTAGAACATTCGGAAAAAGTTTTAAAATTATTTTGTCCGATAAAAATTGTTTGAGTCTTTATATTCCAAAAGGATTTGCCCATGCTTACTATAGTTATGAGAAATATAATATAGTTTATTATAAATTGACTAATTATTATAAACCAAATTTTGAAAGCGGTATAAACGCAAAAGATAAAGATTTAAAAATCAAATGGCCAAAAAAAAATGTTATTTTATCAAAAAAAGATAAGAAACTTTTAACATTTAAAGAATTTAAGAAAAGATTTAGAAATCTTTAATAAATTAATGACTCATTTCAAATTATTTTGCCTATGTTTAGAGAGTCACCATTTGCAAAATTTAAAATACCTGAATTATATTCCTGTTGGATTAGGTCAAAATAAATTTTCTGAGGAGTGGTTAACTGATAACAAAGGGGAAAATATTTCTACAAAGAATCCTTTTTATGCTGAATATTCATTTCATTATTGGTTATGGAAAAATAGATTGTCTGAACTACAAGATAATGAATGGTTAGGTTTTTGTGGGTATAGATATCATTGGAGTCAGCAATCAAAAATAAAATCTGATGAATTAAATAAGGTTGTTAATAAAAATAATTTTAAGGATTATATTTTAAAAAAAATTCCTGATGAATGGAGCAATTACGAAGTTATACTTGGAGATGAAATGGCAGTTAACAATTATAAACTAAGTAAAATTTTAAAACATGCCAAACTTAAATTTTTAATGAATCCTGAATTGTTGTTTAAAAAAAACAGAAATATTAAACTTCATTTTGATATTTTTCACGGTGAAGGGTACCTGGAAAAAGCTATTAGTCTATTAGATAAAAAAGATCGGGATGGATTTGAAGAATTTGTAGTAACTAAAAATTCTTTTAATCGAGAGAATATGTTTTTTTGTAGATCAAAAAAATTATTAAATGAATATTATAAATGTTTAGGTAAATGTGAAGATGTGTTTGGTTTCAATTTACATGGTTATTCAAAAAAAAGAATTTATGCATTTTTAGCTGAAAGATTTGTTTCCTATTGGTTCCAAAAAAATTCAAATTACGCAAATTGGCCAATTTTTTTTTACGATACGAATGCTAATAAATTAATCTTGAAATAATTTATCTATTCCTTTTAAAAAGAATATTAGTAGACTCAATCTTATTATTGCTTTTTAACCCTGAGTGCTTGTAATCGTTATATGATTTGAATTCTACTGAGTACTTTTTAAGTAGCAATTTTTTCTTTATATTGTGCATTGAATGAACCTTCTGAAAAAGATTTTTATGATTTATTTGTTTTAAATAAAACTCCTTTTTGATGGTTGAAATTGGCGTATGAGTTATAAGAACAAATTTAGAAGAATTAATGATGTCTTTACCCGCTATTGTTTTTAAGTCTTTGCAATATTGAATTACCGAGCCAAGATAGCAAAGAGAAAACTTCTTTTTTTTAATTAAATCAATATCTTTTATAAACTTTACATATTTAAAAACTTTTTTTTTAAGAGCTATTTCTGATGAGTAAGGATTGTAAACCCATACTTTAATTTTTTTAATATTTATTTTATGAAGTAAACTCAAATTAGATATTAAATTTCCACCATAATCAAGTATATCAATTTTTTTTTTGGAATTTTTTGAATTTAAAATAGCCAAAGCATAAATATCTCTAATATGATTATATAAACCTTTTTGAATTAAAGGTTTTTTTTTTGAATTTTCGGAATATTCTTTAAATTGACAAATTGCCTCGCGGTCTCTTTTTAAATTATATTTACTCCAATCATATTTTATCATAAAAGGATTATATAAAATTTTATGTTTAAAGACTATCCATTGATAAAAGAATCTAACAAAACTGTCACTTTGTTTTACCCGTATATACCTAAAAACTATTTATCTGCTTTAAAAAAAGTTTTTTCTACTCGATGGATAGGTCAAGGACCATTAGTTGATAAATTAGAGAAAGTATTTTCAAAAAGATTTGCAAATAAACTTCCGTCTGTGGCAGTTGGATCAGGAACTGATGCTCTTCACTTAGCCTACATTTTGGCTGACATTAAAAAGAATGATGAAGTTATCTGCCCAATATTTACTTGCACCGCTACAAATATTCCTCTGCTTTATATTGGTGCTAAAATTAAATTTGCTGACATAGATCCTAAAACCATGAATATAGATATTCAAAGTATTAAAAAATTAATTACTAAAAAAACTAAAGCAATTGTTTTTGTCAACTACGGAGGACTACCTTGTGACTTAAAGGAGCTAAATGCAATTGCTAAAAAAAGAAAAATAGTTTTAATTCAAGATGCTGCACAAAGCCTGGGCGCAAAATACAATAATAAATCTATAGTAAAATATGCGGATTATACAATCTATAGTTTCCAAGCGATTAAACAAATTACTTCTGGAGATGGAGGAATGTTGGTTTTTAAAGATAAAAAAAAATTAAAGAAAGCATATCGTATAAGATGGTTTGGCATTGATAGATTGGCGAAACAAGGTGGGACTTGGGAAAATGATATTAAAGAAATAGGCTTTAAATATCAAATGACCGATATTGGAGCATCCTTACTTTTAGAGTCAATTAAAGATTTTAAAAAAATCTGGTCACATCGTAGAAAACTTTATAAAATTTACGAGAAAACTCTATCAAAAAATTCATCTATCACTATCATGGATAAAAAAAAGTCTGGTACGCAACATTCTAATTGGTTATTTACCATTTGTTTAAAAAGAAAAGATTACCTTCAAAAAAAACTAAGACAAAATGGAGTTGAAACAAATCAAGTTCATTTTAGAAATGATAGATATAGTATTTTTAAGAATTTTACCAAAGGTAAAAAGTTTAAAAATATGGACTTAGTAGAAAATAATTATTTAGTGCTTCCAATACATCCAAAAGTTAAATTAAGCGATGCTAAACGAATAAGTAATCTTATCATGAAAATAATTAACTAAGAATGTTTTTGGTAGCGAGGGGCGGATTCGAACCGCCGACCCCAGGCTTATGAGTCCTGTGCTCTAACCAACTGAGCTACCTCGCCAAATATTAATTTATTTAGTAAATATAGTTCTTTTATACAATAATACTGATTATTTAGCTTTTGCTAAAATTACCTTAAATTGTTGAAATTTTCGTATTAAAGATTTTAGATAGAGAGTATTATTCCAAAAACGGCAATCGCAGAGATAGCTGCGGCCGATAGAGCTATATTGCTGTTTCTCTCTCTCTTTTTTTCTTGGTTCAATCTTGATACTAAGTCAGTTAGTTTAACTCTGCCTTTATTAGCACCCTTTTTTTCTTCAAGTAGACTATGGTTTTCAAATTTTATCTCAGAACTCATACTTGTGCATTCCATCACATAAAGAGTATTAATAATACTTTAAGACAGCGCATAATGGGTTTTTGATAGGTTAAATTGAAGATATATTGGATACAACCTTATTCTAATAAAGCTTTTTCAGCAGGGGTGTAGTTTAGGTTAAATGCTTTAGCCACCCCTTTAAAAGTAATTTTACCCTTATATACGTTTAAACCAGCTAAATAATTTTTATTTTCTTCTAAGGTTTTCTTATAACCCTGGTCAGCTATTTTTATTAACAATGGTAAAGTTGCTTTATTTAAAGCCATTGTAGAAGTTCTTGGCACACCACCGGGCATATTAGCTACACAGTAATGAACTACATCGTCTACTAAATAAGTTGGGTTTGCGTGAGTGGTTGGTTTACTTGTTTCGACACAACCGCCTTGATCTATAGCTACATCTACTACCACTGATCCTCTCTTCATGCTTTTAACCATCTCTTTAGTAACTAGTTTTGGAGCCTCTGCGCCAGGTATCAACACGCCTCCAACTAAAAGATCACATTCAGTAATTAGCTTTGTAAGATCAGTTTTGTTGCTTTCTGTAGGTATAATTTTGTCTCCAAACATTTCATGCAATTGTTTCAATCTTTCTTTTGATTTATCTACAACATAAACTTTTCCTCGCATACCAGTGGCTATGATAGCTGCGTTTTCTCCAACAACTCCTCCTCCCAAGATCACTACATTTGCTGGTTCAACGCCTGGGGCTCCTCCTAATAGTAAACCTCTTCCTTTTTGATTTTTTTCAAGTGAATGAGCTCCTGCTTGAATAGACATTCTTCCAGCTACAGCGCTCATAGGTGCTAACAAAGGTAAGCGACCATTATCGTCTGTTACTGTTTCATAAGCTATACAAATAGACTTTGTTTTGATCAAACCTTCAGTAAGTTCTTTTGCAGCAGCCAAATGAAGATAGGTATAAATAATTTGATTTTCTCTAATCATTTTTACTTCATTGGCTTGGGGTTCTTTTACTTTAACAATTATTTCAGCTTTTTTAAATATTTCCTCTGCTGTATCAATTATTTTTGCTCCAGAGTCTTTATAATTATCATTAGTGAAACCTGCTTCAAAACCACCATTAGTTTCAACTAAGACTTCATGACCTTTTTCAGTAAGAACCTTAACGCTATCTGGGGTTAAACCGATTCTATGCTCTTGAAGCTTAATCTCTTTTGGAACTCCAATAATCATTTATGACTTTGCGTAATTTGAGATGCCTGTTCTTAATTTATCTATAATTTCATCAATATGTTTTTTTTCACATATAAACTGAGGTGCTATTATCAAATTGTCACCAGTATTTTTAAAATTTACACCTGCATCGTAACAATGTTTAAATACTTGAAATCCTGCTTTTCCAGGTTTGTCTTTCATTTTTATCTCAATTCCCCCCATCATTCCATAACCTCGTATACTAACTATTTCTTTTAAATCTTTTAAAGATTGAAGGCCATCTTGAAGATAAGGTGACATTTCTTTTGCTCTTTTAAAAATATCTTCTTTATCAAAAATATCTTGTACAGCTAATGCTGCCGCAACTGCTACAGGAATACCTGAATAAGTATACCCATGAAATAATTCTGGTGTTCCTTCCGGAGCAGAAGATGAGTCTAACACAGAATCATAGATTTCTTCTTTTACTGCAACTACTCCCATTGGCACTACTCCATTGGTTGTTGCCTTTGCCATAGTCATAATATCAGGTTTTACATTCCATTCTTGTGCGGCGAAGGCTGACCCAGTCCTACCCCATCCAGTAATAACTTCATCAAAAATTAAAAGTATTCCGTGTTTATCGCAGATCTCTCTTAATCTTTTTAAGTAACCCTTTGGAGGAACTAAAGTTCCAGTAGATCCAGCAATTGGTTCAACAATGCATGCTGCAATATTTTCACCGCCAAAATTCATTGCTATTCTTTCTAAATCTTCCGCCATCTCTACACCAGTCTCTGGTTGTCCTTTTACAAATTTGTGTTCTGGTAAATGTGTATGTCTCATATGTTGAACACCAGGCATTAAAACACTTGCAAATGTTTTAACATTATTAATCATTCCGCCAACGGTAGTAGCTCCTATATTCATGCCGTGATATCCTCTTTCTCGTCCTACAAATCGAAATCTTTTAGAATCACCTTTGGCCCTATGATAAGCAATCGATATTTTTATTGCTGTTTCTACAGCTGTAGATCCACAAATTGTATAAAAAATTCTATTAATACCTTCCGGAGTTTTTTTAGCTATTCTAGTAGCTAATTCAAATGATCCTCCATAACCTTGATTAAAAGGTTGGCAGTAGTCTAGTTTATCGAGTTGTTTAGAAACTGCTTCAGTAATTTCTTTTCTTCCATGGCCAAGAGGGTTGCAGAATAATCCTGAACTCGCATCGATCATTTTTTTTCCTTCATGATTAGTTAGATAAACCCCTTTTGCATCAGTTATTAATCTTGGGTTTTTTTTAAAACTTTTATTATCCGTAAATGGCATCCAGTGCTCATTTAAAGAATTTGGTATGTTTGTTCGGTTGGATGAGCTCATAATTAAATTAGTAGACGTTTGTTAAATTAAATCAAGAATTATTGTATACAACCACTGATTGAACCTAAAAAGAACACTGTTGATCTGATAATAGACGGGGGTTGAAAAGTAGGTATGTATAAAAAAAGACAAGCTTACTATTTACTTAACTAATTTTTTAATTTTTAATCCTATTAATTAACAAACCATATGGGAGAACTATGAAAAAAATAATAAGCACAGTTCTTGGGATTTTATTTGCGTTTTCTTTAAATGCTTCAGTAGCTAACGCAGCTGCTAAAGAAGTTAGAGTAGCGTACTTTCTGGAGTGGCCGTCTCCAAATCTTGAGGACATGAATAAAAAGGCATACGCTAAAGCACTAGGTGTGCCAGTAAAATGGACTAATTTTACTAACGGTGTTGCTATGACAGATGCAATGTTAGCAGGAGATATAGATATTTCTTACTCACAAGGCTTAATGCCATACATAAATGCTGTAAAAGCTAAAGCGCCTATTAGTTTAGTAGACGTTGCTATGGAATACGGCATGGGAGGAACAACATGTGTTACTTCTAATAAATCTGGTATTACTAAAGCTAATGCTTCAGAACTTGAAGGTAAAAAAGTTGCTGTTCCGCTTGGAACTATGGCTGAATATGTATTTACAGAAAGTATGAAGATTGTTGGTGCTGACAGAAAAAAAATGAATATCATTGCAATGGATCCTGAAGAAGGAGCAGCTGCTTTAGTCAGTGGTGATGTTGTAATGGCATGTTTGTTTGGGGGTAACTCTATTAAATCTGCTACTTCTGTTGGAAAAAGACTTTTAACAGTAGATGAAGCAAGAGCTGGTGGTATTATGGGTATAGATATCGTTTCAGTTACAAATAAATTTATGAAAGAAAATCCAGGAATGGTAAAATCTTTCGTAGAATTATCTCACGAAGCTAACGAAAGATATAGAAATGGAAAAAGTGATTTAAAAGCTATGGCTAAAGAGTCAGAAATGAAAGTTGCTGATATGAAAGAAACTTTAAGTGGCTTTAAATTCTTAACTCCAAAAGAAACAAAAAAATCTATGAAGAGTGGAAATCTTGCTAAATTTTTAAAAGGATTTGACACTCCAAGAGGTACTGTAACTACTAAGTTTTTACCGTAGTTCTTGACGATAAAATTATAGGCACCAATTAAATCAATTGGTGCCTATTTTTTTAAGAAAGTATCTAATAAAGTTATTTTATGAGCGATCTAATTTCAAAAAATCTAAATATGATTTTTAAGACTCCAAAAGGAGAAACGGTACACGCCCTAAAGGATTTAAACTTTACTATAAAAAAAGGACAACTACTTACAGTGCTGGGTCCTTCTGGTTGCGGAAAAACAACTTTGTTAAATATTGCAGCTGGATTTATTCGACCAACATCGGGAACAATTATCCTTGGAGATAAAGAAGTTAACGGTCCTGGTGTTGATAGAGGAATGGTGTTTCAACAAGGAGCTTTGTTTGAATGGTTAACTGTCGCTGAAAATGTAAATTTTGGATTAAGAATGAAAGATAAAGATCTAATTGAAACTAAAAAAAAAGTAGATGAGTGGTTAGATATAGTTGGATTACAAGGTTTTGGAAATACTCCTACATATCAATTATCTGGTGGTATGCAACAAAGAGTAGCTTTGGCCAGATGTTTAATAAATGACCCAGATTTAATTTTAATGGATGAGCCTTTAGGAGCTCTAGATGCTCTGACCAGAGAAAAGATGCAATCTTTAGTTCTTAAAATTTGGAAAGAGACAGGAAAAACAATTATTCTTATAACCCATTCTGTTGAGGAGGCTCTATTGCTTGGAGAAAAAGTTTATGTGATGGCGCCTAGACCAGGAAGGATTCATAAAGAATATAAATTACCTTTTGCTGCTATGGGACTTAAGGAAGATTTAAGAGAAATCAAGAATAATAAAGAATTTGTTTCTAAAAGAGAAGAAATACTCTCAATGATTTGGAATATGGAAGAAGAAATTATGGGAAAAGAGAATTAAATGATAACAGCCTTTCTAACATTTTTATTTTTTTTCGCTATTATTGGATGCGTCTTATATGGAAGAAAATTAATTAGAACAGAAAAAGTGGATGCTGTTTTTGGTAATCCCGAAAGGGCAAAAGGAGGTGTTCATTGGGTAATTGTTGGAAGTAGTTTTTTACTATTAGTTTGGCTCTATTATTCTTGGGACATAGCTAAATCTTTTTTTCCAAAGTCAGCTAATGAACTTTGCCAGGTTGGAAAAGTAAATGAGTCTCTACTCTCACTAAAATATCTTTTTCCAATCAATGAACGTCAACTTAAAAGTACATCTGTTATTGAAACTGAGACAGAAAATTTAAATAATATAATCCTAGAAATAAAAAAATCAGATAAAGTGAGTAATAGAGATAAAGATAAATTGATTGATTTTGTTATAAAAACAAAGAATACGATACCTTTACTAACAAATGAGAAACTTTTAAGTAATGAAACTAGAGAACAAATAAGAATAATAGTTGAGAAAATTAATAATTTATCTAAAGATTTTGTTAGAAGCGATTATCCAAATGAGTCTGATGAGGATAAGATTAAAAGAATAGAGGCATCAAAAGAAGAAGGTACTTGGAGTGCTTCAAGTACATCAGTTGAAAATACAATTGAAATTCCATCAATACCAAAAACAAAAAGGGGTTTAAAATTTCAGACAGCAGCATTTGAATTAAACAAAATTAGCAATGAATTTTTTGAACTTCGTAATCATAATCAACGATATATGACTGCACTTGAAAGTCTAAAAAAAGAAATAAAAGATTACAGATCGGGGTTAAGTTCTGCTGAAGAAATTTCCTCGTCTTTTGCAAAAGATGTTCTTAAAATTGCAAGAAGAATAGAATACGCGAGTATATTTCCACCTAATACATTAAACGACATGCAAGCATCTATAGTCAGCTTTGATAAAGCTCAGAAAAAAGAGCAAGGTGGATTAAGATGGGTCGACGTATTTTTATTTCCATCTGGGACAATTATTTCTAGTGGTCCTAGTTGTTCTGAACAAGGATCAGGCAGATGGCTACCAAAACCTTCTGACACGGTTAACAAATTTGCTTTAATGCTAAACCCAAATGTTGGATTTAAACAAATTCCATTAATTTGGTATGAAATGATGGATGTCAGTAAAATAGTTGGTTTTATTTTACCAGATTGGATTGCAGATGTTTTGCCTGGAAAATATCCTGTTCATAATGAAAAAGGAGAAATCAAACCTAATTTTAAAAGTAAAGTTTTAAGTTTTGTAACTGGAGACTTTGAGTTATTTAAAATACCCATTCCAACAGGGCATATTTGGGATTCTTTTTTAAGAGTTTTTCTAGGATTAGTTGCCGGAATAATAGTTGGTGTTCCTTTGGGATTGTTTATGGGTCTAAATAGATTTGCCAAAGGATTTTTTGATCCGTTAATTGAATTATACAGACCGGTACCTCCTTTAGCTTGGGCACCTTTGGTAATATCTGTATTGGGTATAGATAATCTTGGTAAAGTCTTTTTATTATTTATGGTTTCATTATCAATCATGATAATTTCAGCTAGAGCAGGTGCTTCAGGAACACAATTATCTAAAATTCATGCAGCTCATTCTCTCGGTGCTTCAAAGTGGCAAATTTTAAGATACGTAATATTTCCAAATTCACTACCAGAGATTCTTACAGGAATCAGAGTGGCAACTGGAATGTGTTGGGGAACATTGGTAGCCGCAGAGTTTTTAGCAGGTACTACTGGGGTTGGTTTTGTTGAAAATGTCGCAAAAAAATATTTTCAATATGAAGTAATCTGGATAACAATATTTATTATGGGAATGCTTGGGTTAATTTTTGATATCACTATAAGAAAAATAATCGACAAAACAATTCCATGGCGTGGAAAAGGATGATCGGAATTTTAGGCGGCATGGGAACTCAGGCTGGTCTAGATTTTTGTAATAAACTTGCAAAATTATACAAAGGTAAAAATGATCAAAAGTATCCATTATTTGTTTTATACAATAAATCCAATATTCCTAATCGACCCAAAAATCTTAATAAATATAAGAAAGTTTTAAAAAGTCTTTTAAATGGATGTAAATTTCTAGAAAAAAATAAATGCAATTATATCGTTATACCCTGCAATACTGCTCATTATTGGTATGATGATCTGCAAAAAAAAACTAAAGTCCCAATTATAAGTATGCCTAAAGAAGTTTATAAACATGCTTTAAAAACATGTAAAAAAAATTCTAAAATAGGATTATTAGCTACTGAGGGAACACTTAAAACTAGAGTTTATAGTAAATTTTTTAACAAAAAGTTCAGATTGATAAATCCAATAAAATCTATCCAAACTAAATTTGTAAATAAATCAATAAGACTAGTAAAAATGGGAAAAATAAAAGAAGCTGAAAAAGCTATAAAACCTGCTGTAAATTATTTGATTAAAAAGAAATGTAAAAAAATTATATTAGGATGTACAGAGTTACCAATAGCAGTTTTTGCTTTCAAATCATTTCAAAAAATTAAAAAATCCAAAACATTTTTAGATCCTAATTTAATTCTAGCGGTTTCCTCAATGAAAAAATATAAAAGTTAATTTATTTTCGCTATCATTCCAGCTTCATAGTGCCCAGGTATATTGCAAGCCGCTTCTAGATAAGTATCTGTGTTAAACTTCCAAATTAAATCGCCTTTTTTTCCAGGTTCTAATAAAATACTATTACTATGTGAATGACTTAAGGAATGATCTTTTTTTGAAGCTTCTTTCATTTTTTTATAATCAATTTTATTTGATAATAAGATTTCTTTCTCTACCAGCAAAGCCATCTCGGATTGATGCTTAATATGCATTTTTTTTGTAGCAATATTAAATTCATGAACTAAGTCTCCTAAATTGTGAACGACAAATTTTATGGTTTCGTTTTTTGAAATTTCTAATTTACTTGGTGTAAAATAATTATCATACATTTTAATATCTATCACTCTATCAACTTCTGAAATTTTTCCCTTTTGTCCGATCATATTCATAGATCCAGCATAACAAAAACTTGGTAAACAAATTAAAAATAAGAATAATTTTTTCATAGGTCTTAATACGAAATTAAATTAAATTGTAAAAGTGATAAATTAGCACAGTTATTATTGAAATTATGATGCTGATTTTAAATTTTTATTACCGTATAAACAGATATGAAAAAAATACTTTTGTTAACTCTATTAATTTACCCTCTTGCTCTGCTTGCAGTAGAAAAAACAAAAGAAGAGAAAGTTGCAAAATATATTATAGAAAATATTCAAAAAGATTATGTGGCTTGTTACAGTTTTTATAAAGTGGCTGCAGCAAGTTTTAAAAAAGCAGAAAAGGATAAAAGCATTATTAGAGGTTTAGAAAAAAGTGCTGACGTTACTTTAAAATTTAATCATGACTTAGGTGAAGTTTTGGGTTTTCTACCAGAAACCATGGCTAAAATAACTAAAAAAGAAGTAGAAAAATTTACTAATATAGCAAAAAAAGATTTATCATCTTTAACAAAAAAATATGGTCTTATGTGTAAAAATTTAGTTGAAAACCAAAAGCAAAGAATTGATTATTGGGAAAAAAAGGGAAACAAAGAAATTAAGTGAAAAAAAATATATTAAGATCAAAAATAAAACAAATTTTTATTAAACATCAATTATCAAAAAAACACTCAGAAATTTGCGCTGATTATTTAATCAAGGCAGAGTTAGTGGAAGCTAGATCGCATGGATTACTAAGATTGAAAATGTATTGTGATCGAATAAAAAAAAAATTAATTAATCCTAAACCTAAGATAAGGATAAAAAGAATAAGTTCTTCCATTTCTCACATTAATGCCGACAATAGTATTGGATTTGTTTCAGCTGACATTGCAATTAATCAAGCAATAAAAAATGCAAAAAAGACTGGAATTGGTTTAGTAGCAGTAAATAAAAGTGGTCATTACGGTTTATCTAGTTTTTATGCCGAACAAGCAGTTAATAAAAATCTCATGGTTTTCTGTTTTACAAATGCTCCACCTGCATTAGCTCCTCATGGAGCAAAAAAATCTTTATTTGGAACTAATCCAATTTGTTTTGGAGTACCTACTGGTAAAATTCCCTTTATTTTAGATACATCTACTTCAATAATTAATAGAGGAAAAATAAGAAGGGCATATAAACTTGGGGAAAAAATTCCATATGGTGTCGCCTTAAATAAATCAGGTAAAATTACAACTAATGCTAAGGAAGCTTTATTAGGAACTCAGCTTCCTATTGCCAGTTTTAAAGGTTCTGGTTTGGCTTGGATGGTAGATATTTTAAGTGGTGTTTTAACAGGAAGTAGCCATGGTGGAAAAACGAAAGATCCTTTTGACGATTTTACTGGTCCTCAAAATGTTGGTCATCTATTTATTACAATTAATCCTAAAATTTTTGTAGGAAGAAATTTTATGAGAGAAATTAAAAGAAATATCAAACTTGTTAAAAAACTTCCAAAAGCAAAAGGTTTTAGTTCTATTCTGTACCCTGGAGAAAGAAAATATAAAACGTATAAAAAGAATCTAAATAAAGATATATCTATACCTTTAAAAATTTTAAAAGAAATGGATTATTTAAATGCTATCTAAAAAAGAAATTATATGCCCAGAAAATCTATTAAAGATTGCTAAAACCAAAGGCTCTGTGAAAGTGGTAATTGTTAATGCTGGTAAATCTGTTTCAATGCAGTCAGCAAAAGAAGCAGTGGAGGAAGGGTTAATAGACCCAGTTTTTCTTGGAGACAAGTCGATTATCGAAAAATTATCAAAGGAAATTAATTGGGATATTTCAAAATATGAAATTATTCATGAACCTGTAGAAAATAATACTGCGTTAATTGCTGCTCAAATGGCAAGCCAAGGTAAAATAAAAATAATAGTAAAAGGTCACATTCACACTGATATTTTAATGAAAGCAGTTTTAAAAAGAGATTTAAATTTAATGGGAAAAAAAAGGTTAAGTCACATATGGCACATGACATTAGATAAAAATGACAAGCCTTTTATTATTACAGATGGAGCTTTGAATGTGTTACCAAAGTTAGAAACAAAAATGCATATTTTAAAAAATTCTGTTGAATTTGCAAAAAGAATTGGGATTAAAAAACCTAAAGTTTCAATTTTATCAGCAACTGAAGAAGTATTAGACAGCATGCCAAGCTCTAAAGAAGCCAAAGAACTCTCAGAAAGAGCACTAAAAGAGGGAATTGAAGCTGAAGTCTTTGGTCCAATGGCTTTTGATAATTCAGTGTCAGAAAAGGCTGCTCAAATAAAAGGAATTAAAAATGCGGTAGCTGGAAAAACGGATATTTTATTAGTTCCTAACGTAGAAGCTGGCAATGCTTTAGTTAAAATGATGATTTACTTTATGGGCGCATGTGCAGCAGGAGTAGTTGTAGGTGGTAAAGTGCCAGTCGTAATTACAAGTCGTGCTGATGATACTCAAGCACGTTTGGCTTCCATAGCAGCAGCTATTGTTGCTCTTTAATGAAACCATTAAATAATTGGGATAATAAAAACTGGTTATCTTCACATAAATATATCTTATCTTTTTGTAATTTTTTAAAAACAAAAATAGATATTAATAAAAAAACTAATATTCTTGATATTGGGTGTGGAAGGGCAAATATAATTAGCTTTCTTCAAAAAAAATATAGATTTAAAAAAAAACCAGTAGGAATTGACATTATTAAAAATAGAAACCTTAAAAAAAATATTACTTTTTTTAAGTTAGATGCAATTAAATACTTTAAAAAAAGTAATGAAAAATTTGATGTAATCTTAATTAAGCAAACCATACATTTTTTTTCAAAAAATAATTTAGAAGTTCTATTAAATCTTGCAAAGAATAAGCTTACAGATAAAGGAAAAATATTAATTTTCTCTCTTAAAACAAAGAAAAATGAAATACCCTGTTTTAAAAAGATGAAGTCTAATTTAATTAATAGTCTTAAAAAAGATGAGATTTTAATTAAACAATTTAAAAAAAATTTGAAAATTGTTAAAAAATCTGAATTTAAATTTAAAGTAGAGATTACAAGAAAGAAATATATTAGAATGCTTAAAAATAGATATATTTCATGCTTACTAAACCTTTCTAGCAAAGAAATAAAAAAAGGAATTATTGAAATTAAATCTAAATATAAGAAAAATATAAAATTTAATGATGTGTTAAATTGCTTTATTTATAAAAACTAAAAGCTTCTAATAATCTTAAGTGTTTTTTCTGACATCCAATTTATAGATTTAAAGAATAAGCTATTATTTACTTTTTTAATTGCTTGATCAAAAGAAATTATTTTTGATTTATTCTTTACTATAAACTTTTCAAAATTTATAAAGTCTATTTCCTTCCAGTAATTTAAATGAATTTGTGTGGACTGTATTCCAAATGGAAGTAATATCTCTTTATAGAATAATTGAGGAATGAAGTTTACTTCATGTTTTTTAAATGGCATTAATCCATATCCATCTATAATATTTGTAATATTATTTTTTTTTAATGCAGAAAAAGTATTTTGATCATACGTATGATTTGGAGCAAAGAAAGATCTTACCTCAACATTTTCTTTTTTAAATATTTCTAAACTTTTTTGAATTCTTTTAAATTGCTCATCATAGCTATGTCCAAAAAATTCTGATTTTCCCCCATAGTTAAAAAAATCTTTTTTGTTTGTTTCTTTATCGTAAACGTGAGTAAATCCATGCATTGATATTTCCCAATCTTTTTCTTTCCATGCTCTTATTTGACTCCAAAAATTATGATTTTTTTTATACGATAAAAGTTCAGGGTCTTGATTATTGCTTACTACCCCTAATAAAGGCTTAATATTATATTTATCAAACAATAATTCGCATTTTTCCATTAGTGGCCAATTCATATTTTCAGCTATATCATCTAATCGAATGAGAATACCTGTGTTTTCTGATATGTATTTTTTAATAAAATTAAACATGTCTATAATGAATAATATAATTAATGGATTACAAAATCAAAAAAATATCAGAGATTAATACAGAGCTTTTAAAACAGTTTTATAAAACTGCTTTTCCTTCTAGATATAGAAGCTTAACAAGACATTGGAAATGGTATTATAAAATAGGCGTATCAAACTTTGAGCCATTGATTTTAGAATACGATTCGAAGATTGTAGGCATGGCGGGTTTAATACCTGAAAATCTCTCATTTCAAGGAAAAATTCATAAAGCTATATGGTTTACTGATTTTTATGTTCTTAAAAATTACAGAAATAGAGGATTCGGTTCTATTTTAACTAAAGAATGGATGAAAATTTGTCCAATACAAATAACATTTTGTAATGAAGAGTCTTTAAAAATTTTTAAAAAATTTAATTGGAGAAATAACAATAAAATCTACAGAAAGATAATTCCATTAAATCCTTTTAAAATAATTCCAATAATGAGAAATTTTAACATTAATATGAAACCACAGTTGTTGAAAAATTTTCTTAAAAAAAATTTAAAAGAAATGAAAGATATTAAACCAGAAAAGATTAGTGAGAAGAATTTAATGAATTATTGTCAGTTTGAGGAAATAAATAAATCAGATAATGAATCTTTTAAGATTATAAGAGATGAAAATTGGTTTAGGTGGAGATTGCTTGAATGTCCCTATAATTCTGAAATTTATGAATTTAAATTCAATAAAGATATAGTTATTTGTCATATATCTAAAACAGAAAATCTTACAAGACTAAATATCTTATACACTTTTATTGAAGATCAAAAAAATAATGAAATACTGAACTTAATTTATAACTGGTGTTTGAATAATGATATTGATTTTATATGGACGCTAAATTCAGAAAGAAATAAAATTTTTAAAGAAACAATTTTTGACAATCTATTCTTAAAAAAGAAAATAAATTTTGCTTGTTGGGTAAAAGATGAAAATAAATTTACTCACCTTGAAAAAGGCATGTCTAATCCACAAGGTTTTGATAGTGATTTAGAAAGCATCCTATACCAAGGTGAGTAAAAAAATTATTTTCCTGGTTCTTTATATGTAGAAGCCATTTTCTTTGCAGTCTCTGCGATCTCATTAAGATTTATGTCTTCAAGAATCGTAAAATCAGAAACAGCTCCACTTGAAACAGCAACCATAGATGCCGCGGCAGCTTGTTCAAAAGTACCTTCTATCTCAGCCATAAAGTCATACTTACCTCTTAAACCAGCATATCTTGTGACTTTAGCACCAACAGACGCAGCTAGTGCAGAAGTTGCTACTTTTCTATCTGTAGATGGGTTGCTAACAAATCCCGCAAGACCTTTGGCAGTATACTTTCCTAGAGTTATAAATTTTGCCATTACTCCCTCCTTTCTTATTTTTCAACTATAACTGTTCCAGAGTGAGGATCGGTAACTCCTAACTCTGAGGACAATTCTTCTAAAGTGTGTCTAGCTTTGTCCAAAAATTCAATCATTTTTGGTCTCGCTTTAGCTATATCGTCTTCAGAATTCCATTCACCAATCATAAAAAATTCGTTTGGTTTTGTTTCAACATATTTTGCTGATATTTGCCCATCGAACTTTGGCATCTCATCAATTATTTTTAAGTACTCGTCTCTGCTAGATGATTTGACTTTACATCTAACTATATTCATAAATTTTGCCATTATACCCCGCCTTAAACGTAAATCTTATCAGCTAAACCGTAACAAAGAACTGCACTAATAATTACAAGAACAAGTGGCGCGTATATCCCGTCGTTTCTTGTTTTTTTAGTTAAACCTGTCTTATCAATTTTTAACGTATAAAAATTAACAGATAATATTGAAACATTAATTATAAAAACTAAGTTAAAGAACGCCCAAGTAGCATCTAAACCACCCGGTCTTACAAAGGCTACATAGATCGCCATTAAAACTATTGCAATCATAAATGAACCAGCGAATCTAGTGATTAAAGTAGCTGTCTTATCTACTCCTCTACCTTTAAGAAATCTTTTAGTATCAAATACTAGTTGGTACGCATAACTTCCAACTATAATGAAATGAGCTAAGTAAATTATTAAATAAAATGCGTTTCCAAATTTATCTATCATATTTATCCTTTATATTGTTCTAACAGATCTTCACTCATTAGAGTTGTAACGGATTTCTCTAAGACTACTCCAGCTGCTGCTCTTTCTTTATGAAGTTCCTCATCAGCCTTAAAAGCTTTAAGACCATCCATTGTATCAAATCTAATAATGGTAGTGATTTTTGAGTCATTATCTTTTTCTGTTCCAGCATAAAGAAATGTCATACCGTATTTTTTAATCTTTTGTGAATTGCTGTGAACCATCGCTTTCCACTTTGCAAAAGTTGCAATTGGACTCTCTATTTTTACTATCATGTTTTACTCCTGTTAGTTTAATAAATTCCTGATTTTACTAGTTTTTCGATTTCAGTTTTAGATTCTGGTATTAATTTGTAAATATATTTATCACAATCACCTGTTTTTTTTTCATCATATGGTTTTCCATAAAGTTCGTCGATAGATTTATTAAGTTCTGAATTAACAAAATCTTCTTTGACTCCCTCTTTAATTAAATATGATGTTAAAAATTTTTTAGCAGCAATAGAATAAACAATCTTGTCTAATTCTAAAGTCCCCTGAGGTATCATGCTGTTTGCATAATAAAGTCCTGTACATTTTAAAGTGGCTTTTTTATCCTTATCACTTAAGTGTCCACCTGCATTCACAGAGGTAAACAAAAATAAAGAAATAAATGTAATAATTTTTTTCATAATTTTAGTTTAGTTAAAATTACCTCAGATTAAACATGTTAAAAATTTATTTCAGGTATGCATATTGTTGCACAACTGCTAATTGATTTATGGAATAAGAATGATTTTAGGTGCTACGCACGTACCATTATGTATTTCGTTAAAAGCTTCAGAGCCTTTTTTTAGATCTCTATACTCTATCCAGCCTAGATCTCCCAACTTTTTTTCAGTTAGAATTTTCAGAGTTTTTTGAAAATCTTTATTTGTATAGCAGTAAGTTCCAACTAATGTTACTTCTTGAATTGTTAATTTTTTAAAATCAAAAGTTCCTGACGGCTGTGTTAATCCTATGTGTAGAATAGTACCACCAGGGGCGATTGATTTAATAGCTTGTTGACGTGTAACCTCAAGACCGACGGACTCTAATATCAAATCAAAATTATTTTCTTTAATTAATTTATCATTTGGAGATACAAATTTCGCTTTTAAATATTTACCACACTCATCTAATCTTTTTTTATTTGGGTCTGACATAACAATATTTGTAGCTTTTTTTTCTTTATTCAAAACTAAACCGCATAAAAGACCTATCGCGCCAGCCCCTTGAATAAAAATTTTGCATTCAGATAGAGGTTTTTTTAAATTTTGTTCTGCTAATAAAACTGCATGTAAAGCTACAGCCGCAGGTTCAGCTAATGCTGCCTCTTTAATGCTTAATTCGTTTGGAACTTCAAAAATATTTTTTTCTGGTACAGATACTAATTCTGCCAATCCCCCTTCCCTTTTAACCGGGGTGCTCATTCCTATCATTGTTCTTTCTGGGCATAAATGTTCCCTCTCATTTTCACAATAATTGCATTTTTCACAACTTATTAATGGATTTATAACAACATCTTTATCTTTAAATTTACCATCTAAACTGGTTCCACTTACTTCGTGACCTAGTATTAATGGAGGTATTCTTCTTTCATCATTACCATGGAAGGCGTGCATATCTGAACCACAAATACCTGAGGCTTTTACTTTTATTACAGTCTCACCGGGTTTTGCTATTGGATCTTTTTCTTCTCTGAAATCTATTTTGTTAGTACCAGTATAAACTAATGCATGCATTAATTTGAAAAGCCGTATTTTCTCAGTCTTACATCTGCGGTTCTTGCATGAGCTTCCATTCCCTCAGCTCTTCCAAGTCTTGCTGCGGTAGCTCCAACCACTTCGGTAGCTTCCTTTGTCATTCTCTGGAAAGTAAGAGTTTTTATAAATTTTCCTACAAACAACCCGCCCGTATATCTTCCTCCTCCTTTGGTAGGAAGAATATGATTTGTACCAGAACATTTGTCTCCATAGGCAACGGTTGTTTCTTCTCCTAAAAATAAAGAGCCATAATTTCTTAATCTTTTTAACCACCAGTCTAGTTTCTCTGCATGAACTTCTAAGTGTTCTGAGGCATACTTATCGCTAACTTCAGCCATTTCCTCATTAGTGTCGCATAAAATCACTTCTCCATAATCTTTCCAAGCAGCTGTTGCGTTTACTTTCGCTAACTCTGGAAGTTCGTTAATTAATTCAGGAACTCTTTTCATGGTAAAATCTGCTAATGTTTTATCGGTAGTAAATAACCAACCAGGTGAATTATAACCGTGCTCTAATTGACCAACTAGATCTACTGCTACAATTTCTTTGTCTGCAGATTTATCGGCTATAATTGCTATTTCAGTAGGTCCTGCAAATTGATCAATACCAACTTTTCCATAAACAATTCTTTTAGCTTCAGCTACATATTGATTACCAGCTCCAACTAAAAAATCTACTGGAGGATTATTAAAACATCCGTGAGTTAATGAACCTATAGCAGCTACGCCTCCTAAATTCATTATTACATCAGCCCCACAATGATTAGCAGCAAAAATTATTCCAGGATTAGCTCCATTTTTATCTTTTGGAGGGCTTGCGCAAATAATTGTCTTTACACCTGCTACTTTAGCTGGAGT
The DNA here is from genome assembly GCA_902569785.1 of uncultured Pelagibacteraceae bacterium. Classification (GTDB taxonomy): domain Bacteria; phylum Pseudomonadota; class Alphaproteobacteria; order Pelagibacterales; family Pelagibacteraceae; genus Pelagilacustribacter. Next base: position 166,125 of record CACFVO010000001.1, on the reverse strand, counting down.
AATGGCCATAACGGCTGAAGAAATGTGTGCATAACGTCCACCAGGAATATAACATCCGGCTGTATCCACTGGGATTAATCTTTGTCCAGCAAATAATCCTTTTGATAGTTCAACTTCAAAATTATTGTTCATACTTTTTAATTGATGTTCAGCAAATTTTTTTATTCGATCGTGTGCAAATTTAACATCATCTTTTGTTTTTTGATCAACTTTTTTAATAGCTTCCTCTATTTTTTCTTTTGAAACAATAACTTCTCCCTCATACTTATCGAATTTTTTATTTAGATCTTTTAGTGCTTCTTCTTTTCTTTTAGCAATATCATTAAGAATATCTTGCACTGCTGATTGAGTTTTATGATCATCCGTCTCCGGAGTTTTAGCTGCTTTTTTTATATATTTAATTGCCATAAAGTACCGTAGGTAACCACAAAGCTATTTGTGGAAATATTACTATTAATATTAATCCTATAATTTGCAATACCATAAATTGCATCATTCCTACATAAATATCTTTTAAATCCCATTCGGGCACCACTCCTTTTAAAAAATATGCAGATAGTGCCACTGGGGGTGATAGCCAGGCGGTTTGAAGATTTACTGCGACTAAAATAGCAAACCAAGTTAAATTGAAACCTAATTCTTCTATTAAAGGTAATATAATTGGAATTATAATTAAAACAATTGGAACCCACTCTAAAGGCCAGCCTAAAAGAAAAATCATTGCAAGAACAATTCCCAAAATAATATATTTATTCATTTCAAGCTGTAATAAAAATTCAGTTAAAACCATTGGCGTTCCCAATCTAGAAAAAACTGAACCAAAGAAATTAGAAGCAGCTACTAACACCATAATTAAAGCAGATATCTCCAAAGTTTTAACCAGTGCTTCTTGTAATTTTGGTAATGTTAATTTTTTATAAACTAAAGCTAAAAGTAAAGATCCCACTGCACCACATCCTGCTGCTTCAGTTGGTGTTGCATATCCGAACAAAATACTTCCCAGAGCTGCAAAAACTAAAAGCGCAGGAGGCAATAAACCAATTAAAAATTCTCTTAAAACTTCCATCATGCTTGTTGCCCTGTCCTCTTCGGCAAGAACAGGTCCTAATTTTGGATTTAAAGCACATCTTATAGTTACATATGTTGCATATAAAAGAGCTAACATTATTCCTGGTATAATTGCTGCGGCAAATAAATCAGTAACAGGGATTTCCATTATCGGACCCATAACCACTAACATAATGCTTGGTGGAATTAAGATTCCTAATGTACCTCCAGCAGTTATAGTGCCTGCAGCTAATTTTACATCATATCCAGACTTGTTCATTGATTTTGCTGCCATAATTCCAAGAATTGTCACCGAGGCTCCAACTATTCCAGTAGCCGCTGCAAATATTACGGAAACAAAAAGTACTGCGTAAAATAAAGCTCCTCGAACTCTGGACAACATTAGTTGTACTGATGAAAATAATCTTTCCATCAGACCAGCATTTTCCATCATAATACCCATAAAGACAAACAGTGGGACTGCCGCCAGTGCTTGTTCGGTCATAACCATAGAAAACTGTAAAGTCATTAAATAGAAAACAAGCTTACCAAAACCTAAATAGCCAAATACGAATCCTAAAAAAATTAGTGTGAATGAAATTGGAAAACCAATAAAAATTGCAAATAACATTACTGCAATTAAAATAAAACCTAGTGTAGCTGGATTAATTATTTCTGCTATCATGCGTCAGGCCACTTTCCTTTTTTGGAAGCATAATAACTTTTCAAAACTTCTGAAATTCCTTGAATTAATAAAAATAAAATTCCAAACCATAGGCAAGCTTTAATAGGCCACATATAAGGCATCCAAGCTGTATCCATTCCTCTTTCTCCTCTTTTTATAGACTCCAAGACAAATCCTGTTGTCATATAAAAAAAGAAAATTAACCCTGGAAAATAAAATAATAAATATAACCAAAAATCTATTAGGCCTTGAGTTTTTACTTTAAAATTTCTGTATAAAAAATCTGCTCTAATATGAACTCCTCTAGATAAAGCGTATCCAGCACCTAACATAAATAAAGCTCCATAAAGAAATCTACTCATATCGTAAGCCCACATTGTAGGAGCTAAAAATAATTTTCTTGCTAAAACTTCATAGACCATTGCAATCATTAATGGCATAGTTATCCAACAAACTACATTACCAATTCTTTTGCTCCATTTATCAATATTTGTAATCGTTGAAGACATCCACTTAGGCATATCACTTGGCATTTTGGCAGTGCCTTGCCGTCTTTCAGCAATCATTTCATCTGATTTATCTAATTTTGTTCTAGAAGGCATTGTCTCCTTTTTTACTTAAAAAAATAAAGCGGATCAAGTAAATGATCCGCTTTATTATAATCTATGCTTATGACTATTTTAATGTCGCTGCGTGAGCCATTCCTAGCTTAGCATTAGACATTTGAGCTCCACTCCAGAAAGGCACTGCGATATCAGCAAATTTCTTTTGTGAGTTCCAAACTTTTGCAAAGAATTTATTTTTCGCTGCATTAGTTTCTAAACTTTTCTTAGCTGCAGCCATGTAAGCCGGGAAATAATCAGCAGGAGTATCATGTAAGATTACACCATGCTTAGTTGTTAAATCCCTTAGCGCCTTACCATTTTCGTAAATTCTATAACTCATAGCTTTACTTAATGATGCGTTCGCTGCTACTTCCATAGCTTTCTTTTCTCTTTTAGTCATTTTTTTGTAAACGTCTCCATTTACGTAAAGGTCAGCATTTACCACTACTTGGTGTAAACCTTGTAGATAGTAGTGCTTAAGAACTTTTTGGAAACCAAATACACTGTCTGGTTTTGGACAACACCATTCAGCTGCATCGATAGTTCCTTTTTCAAGAGCTGGTAGAATATCTCCACCACCCATTGCAACAGAAGCTACACCGATATCTTTATAAGTTTGACCTGGAATTCCTGGAGGAGTTCTAAATCTATACTTTCTAAAGTCAGCCATGCTGTTAATAGGCTCTTTGAACCAACCTAAAGCCTCTGGGCCTACTGGTTGAAGCATAAAACCTTTAATATTTCTTCCCATTTCTTTCCATAGTTGGTCATACAATTCTTTTCCACCACCATATTGGAACCAAGATAGGAACGCTATATTGTCTATACCAACACCTGCACCTGCTACTGGCGAACCAAATAACATAGCTGCTGGGTGTTCACCAGACCAGTAATGAGTCCAAGCAAATCCACAATCGATTAGTCCTTTGTCAACTGCATCTAATGTTTCTTTAACTCCAACAACAGTACCCGCTGGCATGATTTCAAACTTAATTGAACCATCTGTTAATGCAGTTACATCGTTACCGAAGTCCTTTAGCATTTTAACTTCGTCAGCTTTTGCACTGATAACAGTTTGGCATTTTAATGTTTTTGCGTTTGCTGAAGATATTGAAAATCCAATAAATGCAACTAAACTAAAAACAACAGTTAATAATTTTTTCATTATTCCCCCGTTATGTATTAATAAAAAAAAGATTAAACCTGTTATGAAAAAGAATGTCCATAAACCACAGGTTGTATTATGTAGGTGGTATTTATTAAATTTCTCGCCTATAAGATATAATTTAAGCATGGATGAATTTGATTACATAGTTATTGGGGCAGGATCAGCTGGTTGTGTCCTCGCTAACCGACTGACAGCTGATAAAAATAATAAGGTTCTTTTATTAGAAGCTGGAGGAAAAGACACGTATCCCTGGATACATATTCCAGTTGGTTATTATAAAACCATGCATAATCCAAAAGTAGATTGGTGTTTTCATACTGAAAAAGATGAAAGCATGAATAATAGATCAATTCGTTATCCTAGAGGTAAAACTCTGGGTGGAAGTTCATCAATAAATGGACTGCTTTGGATAAGGGGACAAAGTAATGATTATGATAATTGGAGACAGCAAGGAAATACAGGTTGGGGTTGGGAAGATGTCCTCCCTTATTTTTTAAGATCTGAAAATAACGAATTAGGAAAAAATGAATTTCATAACGACAAAGGTCCAATAGCTGTAACTAATAAAAAGATTAATTTAAAAATGCTAGAGGAGTTTCAAAATGCAGCTGAAGAATTTGGTATACCAAGAACAAATGATTTTAATAGAGGTGACAACTTTGGAGTGGGTTATTTTCAGTTTACTACTACCCGTAAAAAATTATTAAAATTACGTTGTAGTGCCGCTAAGGGATATTTAAATCCTGCAAAAAAAAGATCTAATTTGAAGATAACAGTTAATGCACATGTTCAAAAAATCAATTTCTCAGGAAAAAAAGCTATAAGTGTAAATTTTTATGACAATGGAAAATTAACAACAGTAAAAGCTAATAGAGAAATATTACTTTCAGCTGGATCTATTGGCTCTCCCCACATTTTACAAGTATCCGGTGTAGGAGACCCAAAAAAATTAAAAACTTATGGGATACCTATTATAAAAGAATTAACAGGAGTTGGAAAAAATTTACAAGATCATTTAATGTTTAGGCCAGTTTATAAAGTAAAAAACTTAAAATCTCTTAATGGAAAAATTAATAGTTTGTTCGGAAATTTACTAATTGGATTAGAGTACATATTTAATCAAAGTGGGCCAATGACGATGGGCGCTAGTCAAGTTTGTGGTTTTCTTAAAAGTGATCCATCTAAAGCAACTCCTAATTTACAATTTCATGTCCAACCAATTAGCACAGATATTTTAGGTGCTACTAAAATGCATGATTTTGATGGTATCACTCCTACGATTGCAAATATTAGACCTACTAGTAGAGGAGAAATAAATATTAAAAGTAATGATAGTAGGGATAATCCAAAAATTAAAATGAATTACTTATCAACCCAAGAAGATAGAGATATAGCAGCAAAAAGTTTAAAAATTGTACGAAAGATAATTTTAGAAACAAACGCATTCAAAAAATATGAACCTGAGGAGTACAGACCAGGTATACATATTACAAATGACGAGGAATTAGTTCAGGCTGGTAGTGAACACACTCAAACAATCTTTCATCCTGTTGGGACATGTAAAATGGGAAATGGAGACGACTCAGTTGTAGATGAAAAGTTAAAAGTTAGAGGAGTAGAAAATTTGAGGGTTATTGATGCATCAATCATGCCTAATATTACTTCAGGCAATACTAATGCACCTACTATAATGATTGCTGAAAAGGCATCAGACATGATATTGAATTCATAAACATGTCTGAACAATTAATTATATTTTCACAAATAGTTTTTATAGATCTAATTTTAGCTGGAGATAACGCGATCATAATAGGAATGGTTGCATCAAAATTTCCTCCTAATCAAAGAAAAAAAGTTATCTTTTGGGGCATTGGAGGTGCCGTAGTTCTAAGAATAATTTTAACTTTGTTAACAGCGTACCTTTTACAAATTACAGGACTAAGACTTCTAGGTGGAATTCTTCTACTTTATGTAATTTATAAACTTTATGTAGATGTTATTAAAGATAAAGAAGCTAGCAATAAAGATATTAAAGTTGATAAATCTAATTTATTAAAAGCTATCTGGACTATTTTATTGGCAGACTTTACTATGAGTCTAGATAATGTGCTCGGAGTAGCAGGAGCTGCTGGGCACCATTATCATTTATTAATTTTTGGATTAGTTTTATCAATTATTTTAATGGCAGTAGCAGCTAATTTAATTTCGGAATGGATTAAGAAATATAAGTGGATTGCTTGGGTTGGTTTATTAGCTATACTATTAGTGGCTATAGATTTAATATACACTGATCTAAAGTTGATTTTATAAATATGTATTTAAAAAAATATAATTTAAAAGGAAAGTATTCTTTAGTAACCGGAGCAGGTAAGGGTCTAGGCCGAGCATGTGCAATTGCTTTAGCTGAAGCAGGATCAAATTTGATATTAATAAGCAGAACGAAAAAAGATTTAGACTCCGTGGCAAAAATAGCAAAAAAACATAAAGTTAAATGCAAAACTTATGTGTGTGATTTAACTAATTATATTCAACTAAAACAAGTAATAAATAGTCAGCAAAAAATTGATGTTTTAATTAACAATGCTGGAACAAATATTCCAGAACATTTTTTAAAAATCCGTAAACAAGACATGGAAAAAGTAGTTAAGATAAATACTATTGCTGCTTTCAATGTTGCTAATTTAGTAGCATTAAAAATGGTTCAAACAAAAAATAGAAAAAAGATTGGTGCCGCAATAGTTAATATGTCTTCTCAAATGGGTCATGTCGGAGGTCCTATTAGAAGTGTTTATAATATGACAAAATTTGGGATTGAAGGATTAACAAAAGGTATGGCGATAGACTTAGCTAAATACAATATAAGAGTTAACAGTATTGCACCTACTTTTGTTGTTACTCCAATGACAAAAAAATTTTTCAAAAATAAAAATTTTAGAAAAGAAGTCTTAGGTAATATTCCTTTAGGAAGGTATGCAGAGCTACCTGAAATATCATCTGCTGCGGTTTTTCTAGCTTCAGATGCAGCCTCTATGATAACTGGAACTTCATTATTGGTAGATGGCGGATGGACAGCAAGATAATAAAAATATTTATATTTTTACTAATATTTTTTTCAAATCAAAATTTATCTGCAGTAGAATTCAAAGGTGAATTTAAGCAGGGATCTTTTATCTTGGGTAAAACAGAACCTGACTCAAATGTTTCTATTGATAAAAAAAAGGTAAGAGTTTCTAAAGATGGTTATTTTGCTTTTGGTTTAGGTAGAGACAGAAAAAATGACGTAGTTATAAGAGTTTTTAAAGATGGTAAATTAGAAGTATTTGAAAAGAAAGTTTTCAAAAGAGAGTATAAAATTCAAAAAATTGATGGTCTAGCTAAAAAACATGTGACTCCTCCACCAGAAGTATATGAAAGAATTAAGAAAGATAATATTTTAATTGGAAATGCTCGATCAATTGACACTGATTATGATTTTTTCAAAGATAAATTTATATACCCTATAGATAAGTACATAATTACTGGAGTTTATGGAAGCCAAAGAATATTAAATGGTAAACCTAGAAGACCACACTATGGAATAGATTTTCATGCTCCTGAAGGAGTTGTAGTTAAAGCTATGATGGATGGGGAGGTAACACTTGCTGAAAAAGATATGTATTTTACTGGTGGAACTCTAATTTTTGATCATGGGCATGGGATTAGCACTCTGTACATGCACTTGAAAGATATAAATGTAGAAGTCGGTCAGAAAATTAAACGAGGTGAAATAGTTGGAACATTAGGACAAACAGGAAGGGCAACAGGTCCTCATCTAGATATAAGATTAAATTGGTTTGATGTTAAATTAGACCCGATGAGTATATTAAATGATTAAAACTATTAAACTATTTTTATATAATTTAATTTTTTTTTTAATCGCAATAATAATTATAGAATTAATCTTTGGATATTGGTTTGATAAAAATAATTTTGGTCCGTATATGCGTGAGCATAGAATGAAAAAAGTAGAATACTCACTGCAATACGAGGGTCAAACTTTTAATCACACCTATAAAAGAAATTACTATGGTTTTAGAGGAGAGGATATAAATCCAAAAAATATAAATGCTATAATTGTTGGTGGTAGTACTACTAACGAAAGATATAAGCCTGAAAAACAAACTATTACTGAATTTTTAAACAAAAAAATATCACAAAAAAATATAAATCTTAAGATTATTAATGCTGGCATAGAAGGTCAAACAACACTTGGTCATATTTTTAATTTTAAAGTTTGGTTTCCTAAACTTAAAGAATTTGAACCCAAATACATAATTTTCTACATTGGAATAAACGACTCTCTTACTCCAGTTGAAAAATTAAAAGACTCAAAATTAAATGATGGACATATTGTAAACCCTAGTTTTAAAGAAGAAATGGGCGATAATATAAAGTCCAGAAGTATTTTTTATGACTTATTAAGAAAAACTAAACACAAATATTACACATCGGATAAGCCAAAGGTTATTTATGATTTTGACCACAGTGCAGAACATTTTCTTAAAGACAAAAAATATAGATTTTTAAATTATAAAGATGCTTTAAAACTTTATGATATTGATAAATTAATTAAACAAAATAAAGAAAAAATTAATTATTATTTAAACAATGTAGACATCCTTTATGATGAAACAATTAAACTTGGGTCTACTCCAATTTTTATAAATCAACTAAAGCATGACGGTCATTACAATAAATCCTTATTCTCATTAAATTATGCTTTGATAGAACATTGTAAAAAAAGGAATTACAAATGTGTTGATTTGGCCAGTAAACTTCAGGGTAAAAAAAAATATTGGTGGGACGGAACTCACACTACCGCAAAAGGATCTGAAATAATTGCCAAATTAATCTTTCCTGAATTGTATAGTTTTATTAAATAAAAATAAAATTTTAGTCTAATTCAAATCTATTCTTGTAATCTTTTATTAAAGACTTATCTTGATGATCTTTAAATAATATAAAATTTTCAATTACCAATATATCTAAATTAGTACCCATAAAACAATTAAATGCATCTGCTATAGAGCACACTATAGGTTCACCTCTCACATTAAATGATGTGTTAACTAATACAGGGCAGTTTGTAATATTTTTAAATTCATTAATTAAATTGTAGTATTTAGGATTTGTTTCCTTATGAACTGTTTGAATTCTTGCTGAGTAATCAATATGAGTAATTGCAGGTATTGAAGATCTTTTTATATTCAGTTGATCAATACCAAATAATCGCTTGTCGGTATCAGTCATTGTGATTTGTTTTGTTTTATTAACTTCTGCAACTAAAAGCATATAAGGACTGTCATAATTTAAATCGAACCATTCAGAAACATCTTCTCTCAAGACAGATGGAGCAAATGGCCTAAAGCTCTCTCTAAATTTTATTTTAAGATTTAATTCTTTTTGCATTTTTTCAGATCGCGGATCTGCTAGTATTGACCTGCCCCCTAAAGCTCGCGGTCCAAACTCCATTCGACCTTGAAACCATCCAACAGTTTTACTATTTGAGAGTTCTTTGGCAGTTATAGAAACTATTTCTTTTGAGTCTTTTTTTTTGTAAACTGCATTTAGATCATTAAGCTTTTCTTGAATCACACTTTCACTAAACTTTGGTCCAAGATATGATCCTTTCATTCGATCTTTATAAATATTTCTAGACTTCCCTAACTCTTGATGCCAATAAGCAAAAGCTGCTCCAAGAGAGCCACCTGCATCACCTGAAGCAGGTTGAATCCAAATATTATCAAATATTTTTTCTTTTAAAACTTTTCCATTAGCAACACAATTAAGAGCTACACCACCTGCTAAACATAAATTTTTGATCTTATATTCTTCAGCAAGATTTTTAGTTATTCTTAAAATTATTTCTTCTGTTACAGCCTGAATTGATGAAGCGATATCCATATGAAATTGTGTTAATAAATCTTTCTTCGGGTCTCTCACAGGTTCACCAAATAAATCAGAAAATTTTTTATTTGTCATTGTTAACCCAGTGGTATAATTAAAATATTTCATATTTAGTCTAAAAGACCCATCACTTTTTAAATCCATTAACTTTTCTATTATCAAATCTTTAAATTTAGGTTTTCCATATGGAGCTAAACCCATTACTTTATATTCGCCACTATTAACTTTAAAACCTGTATAATAAGTAAAAGCTGAATAAAGCAAACCTAAAGAGTGGGGAAAATGAATTTCTTTTATCATCTTAAGCTTATTATCATTTCCAATTGCAACAGTTGAGGTTGCCCATTCACCCACTCCATCCAACGTTAAAACAACAGCTTCCTTAAATGGAGAAGGGAAAAAAGCACTTGCTGCATGACTATAATGATGTTCAGAAAATTTAATTTTTTCTATATCTTTAAAGTTTTTGTCAATTAGTTTTAATTTATCGAATAAAAATTTTTTTTGAAATAATTTCTCTCTTAGCCATATTGGCATAGATAGGCTGAAAGATTTAAAACCCTTTGGTGCAAAGGCAAGATATGTTTCTAATAACCTCTCAAACTTTAAAAAGGGTTTTTCAAAAAAAACTATGTGATCAACTTCGCTTAATTTTAAATTAGCTTCTTTTAATACGTAATTAACTGCATTTTTAGGAAACCTTTCATCATGTTTTTTTCTTGAAAATCTTTCTTCTTGTGCTGCAGCAGTAATATCTCCATCTTTTATAAGTGCGGCTGCACTGTCGTGATAAAAAGCTGATATTCCTAAAATAGATGTCACTTAAAATATTGTATAAATAAAAGGTGCTACAGCCGATCCTTGGCTAAGAACAATTAAAAAACCAAATAAAGCTAGTACTATTATGATTGGAAATAACCAATATTTTTTTCTTTCTTTTAAAAAATCAAAAAATTCTTTTATAAAATTAATCATCAAAATTGTTTTTTCATTGCACCAATATCTTTTTCTCTCTTTAGCCAATAAGAAGATTCTTTATTAAATTTAAGCTTTAATAAATCCTTTCCAAACAGTCTTATAATAAAACTGGTTGGAGTAAGAATAATAAAAAAAACAAAACTCATAACAATAGGGGCTATAAACTTTCCTAATAATTCTCCAAATTTAATCCAAAGATCGCTTAAGGGATTTAAAATTTTTGAATTCAAAATAGTTAAAATCAAAAAAGTTAGCGAGATAAACAATAAGACCAGATTTATCTTTTCAGAATTAAGCATTGGCCATAAACTTAAAATCAAAAACAATAAAAAGAATAAATAACCAAATTGTTTGTTTTTTTTATTTTTATAACTCATAGATGTTTTATATATTGATTTATAAATAAACGTAATGAAAAAATATATATATTATCTAATTTCAATAATCATCTTCATAATACCTCTTTATTTGATGATAGGAATATGGGGAATTTTTGAAATAAACAAAAATTCGAAAAATTTATTTAAAACTAAAGAAAATTTATCTTTTCATAAGAAATATTCTAGTCAACTACACCATATAAGAGATAGTGACTATTTATTAAGAAATGAAAATAGAAAAACTCGTGATTACCTTTTTTCATTTATACACAAAGATCAAGACTTTAAGGATACATTGCTAATACAGGGGGACTCATGGGTTGAGCAGATTTCACAAAGCAAATCTTCAGAAAAACTACTTAAAAAATTTTCAATAAAAGAAAAAATTAATTCAATTAACGCAGGAGTGACTTCTTTTGCACCAAGTGCAATGCATATACAGTACAAAATATTGAAAAAAGATTTTCAAATTAAACCAAATTTATTAATAATTTATATAGATCAAACTGATTTAGGCGATGAAGTGTGTAGATACTCTAAAAAAAAGGCTTACTCTAGTTTAGGTAAATTAGATTTTATTGAAAGAGAAAAGTACACCAGAGCATACTACGATTATACGAAAATATATGATTATTCAGAATTATATCTTCTTGATAGTTATGTAAAAACTATTATCAAATTTCCTTACATTAAGATAAGATATTTCTTTACTCGAAATCTTAATGAAGTGAAAGATATTTTAAGTGAAGGATGGACAAATAGAAATATATCAAAATGCAGTTTTAGAGAAATAAAAAAAGAACTAGTAGATTATAATTCTAATTCTAAAAAAATATTCAAAAATTCTTTAAATGAATACCTTGATTATCTTTTAGACGAAAAAAAATTAAAAAAAATATTAATTGTTAGTTTTCCTCATAAAAATCATTTATTAAAATCATATAATGTTAATGTTTCAAATTATATAGATGAAGTTTTAGAAAAATCGAATGATAATAGACTTTTGCATCTAAATATTTCAAATGTTACTTTTTCAAATAAAGAGATAAAAAACATGTATATTGAAGGTGATATTGCATCCCATCTAAAAGATGAATATCACTCTAAACTTTTTCTAAAAAATATTTTGGATAAAATTAAAAACTAAATGTTTAAATTTTTTTGTACTCGCATATCTTTTTTATCAATCCCAGCTACTTTTACTGGTTTTTTCATTGCATCTCGTCTAAATGGTTCTCCTAATTCTTGATTTAAGATTATTTCGATAAAAGTTGTAATCCCTTTTTTCTGATCTTCGCAAGATTGTTTTATCGCTTTTGTTGTTTCAGCCATTGTTTTAACAGTAACACCTTTTAGACCACAAGCATTCGCAACTTTAGCATAACTTAGTTCTGGATCTAATTCTGTTCCAATGAAATTGTCATCAAACCATAATATAGAATTTCTTTTTTCTGCCCCCCATTGGTAGTTTCTAAAAATCACCATAGAGATAGCTGGCCATTCCTTGCGGGCGCATGAGCTCATTTCGTTCATGCTAATTCCAAAAGCTCCATCTCCAGCAAATCCAATTACTGGTGTATCGGAACAGCCTATTTTTGCTCCAAGAATTGCCGGAAACCCATAACCACATGGACCAAACAAACCAGGCGCTAAATATTTTCTTCCTTTTTCAAAAGTTGGATAAGCATTGCCAATAGCACAATTGTTTCCGATATCACTTGATATAATTACATCATCAGGCATTCCTGCTTGTATGGCTCTCCATGCTTGACGTGGTGACATTCTGTCTTTGTCTCTTTCTCTAGCCTCTTTATTCCAAACTGTACCCGGGTCATCATCCTCATGATCTAAACTTGATAATTTTTGTAACCAAGCTGATTTGGTTTGATGGATCAAATCTTTTCTTTTCTTTCTATCAACATCTCCTGCTTTTGGTGAGAGCTTTTTTAATAACTGTTGAGCAACAAGTTTTGCATCTCCACAAATGCCGACAGTGACTTTTTTTGTTAATCCAATTCTGTCTGAATTTATATCAACTTGAATTATTTTTGCCTTTTTAGGCCAATAGTCAATTCCATATCCAGGTAAAGTAGAAAAAGGATTTAGTCTAGTTCCAAGAGCTAAAACTACATCTGCTTTAGAAATAAGTTCCATTCCAGCTTTAGAGCCATTATATCCTAATGGACCAACTGCCAAAGGATGACTCCCTGGAAAACTATCGTTATGCTGATAACCAGAACATACTGGGGAATCTAATTTCTCAGCTAATTTTACACAGTCATCTATTGCTCCGCCTATTACAACTCCTGCTCCAGATAAAATTACTGGAAATTTTGCTTCTGATAATAATTTAGCTGCTTTATCTATTGCTTCTGATCCTCCAGCTTGTCTTTCTAATCTTACTATCGGAGGAAGTTCTATATCTATAATTTGTGTCCAATAATCTCTTGGCACATTAATTTGAGCTGGTGCAGATCCCCTTATTGCTTTTTCTATAACACGATTTAGTACTTCAGCCATTCTGGATGGATCTCTTACTTCTTCTTGATAACAAACCATATCTTTAAATAAATTCATCTGCTCTACTTCTTGAAATCCGCCTTGTCCCATTGTTTTATTTGCTGCTTGAGGTGTTACTAAAAGTAATGGAGTGTGATTCCAGTAAGCTGTTTTTATAGGTGTTACCAATCCTGTAATTCCTGGACCATTTTGGGCAATTACCATAGACATTTTTCCTGTAGCTCTAGTATAACCATCTGCAATTAACCCTCCATTGGTTTCGTGAGCAACATCCCAGAAAGTTATTCCCGCATCTGGAAAAATATCAGAGATAGGCATGAAAGCTGACCCTATAATTCCAAAAGCGTGTTCAATACCATGCATTTGTAAAACTTTTACAAAAGCTTCTTCGGTTGTCATTTTAGCCATAGAATTCCTCTAAAAAAATTTAAATCTACCTTTAAATATATCAAAATTTAGTCTATATCCATTAAATATTTTATGTCACAGCCAGATCTCATAATACATGACGAAAAAGACAACGTTGGAGTAGTTGTTATAGAAACAACTAAAAAAGGTCAAGAATGCAACGCTTGGATTATGGAAAACGATAAATCAATTAAAGTTAGTTCTACAAATGCTGTTCCTCTAGGTCATAAAATTGCTCTGAAAGACCTTAAAGAAGGCGACACAATTTTAAAATATGGACATGATATTGGTAAAGTCGTTAAATCAATTAAAAAAGGTGAACATGTTCATGTGCATAATGTAAAAACAAAGAAATGGTAATTTGATGGAAATCCCAAAAAGTTTTTTAGGTTACAAAAGAGAAAATGGAAGAGCTGGAACTAGAAACCATGTAATAATTCTTCCAGTGGACGATATTTCGAATGCGTGTGCGGAAGCTGTTGCAAACAATATAAAGGGTACAATAGCATTACCTCACTCATATGGAAGATTACAATTTGGGGCAGATCTTGAATTGCATTTCAGAACAATGATTGGAACTGGAAAAAATCCAAATGTAGCAGCTGTAATAGTTATTGGAATAGAGCCTAAATGGACAAAAAAAATTGTTGATGAAATAGCAAAAACTGGCAAACCGGTAGAAGGATTTCATATAGAAAGAACTGGTGACATTGGCACAATAATGAAGGCATCAAAAAAAGCTCAAGAATTTTCTCAGTGGGCTTCAGAAAAACAAAGAGAAGAATGCCCATTAAGCGACTTATGGATATCAGTTAAATGTGGAGAGTCAGATACTACATCTGGATTAGCATCTAATCCAACAGTAGGTAATTTAATGGAAAAATTAGAACCATTTGGAGTCCATTTGTGTTTTGGAGAAACTTCTGAATTAACAGGAGCTGAAACTGTTTGTGCCGCCAGGGGAGCAACACCGGAAGCAAAACAAAAGTTTATGAAAACCTGGAACGCTTATAATGATTTTATTTTAAAAGAAGCAACAGATGATCTTTCTGAAAGTCAGCCTACGGCCGGAAATATTGCTGGCGGTTTAACAACTATAGAAGAGAAAGCTTTTGGAAATTTCCAAAAAATTGGAAAATTAAAATTCATAGATGTTTTAGAACCTGCTGAAGAACCAAAAAAAGGTAAAGGTTTATACTTTATGGACACTTCATCCGCTGCAGCTGAATGTGTTACTTTACAAGCTGCAGGAGGATTCAATATTCATTTATTTCCAACTGGACAAGGCAATATTATTGGAAACCCAATTGAGCCTGTAGTTAAACTTACAGCTAACCCTTTAACAGCAAAATTAATGAAAGAACATGTAGACTGCGATGTCTCAAAAATATTATCTAGAGAAATGAATTTATCTCAAGCAGGAGATGAGTTGATTAAAACAATGTTAAGAGTAGCAAATGGTAGGCTTACTTGTGCAGAAGCTTTAGGTCATAAAGAGTTTGTAATGACCAAGCTTTATAGAAGTGCTTAAAGATTTATTTCTCTGGAAATTTTACTTCTTCTTTTTTTGGTTGATTTTTATTTCTGAAATCACTTAATAATTTTTTCACAATAGGGCTCATAATTTTTCTCATCCAAGCAGCTAAAGCTCCTAAAGTTATTGCTAAAAGTATAGCCAGCGCTGCATAAAGTAATGGGGACTCATTTGAAAAATTTAAAGTAAATTCTGCAAAAATGTTAAGATCATTATTTACGATTTGATTGTTGATGCTTTCGTTTATCCCGTTTCTAAAGAATGAATCATAAGCAATTGCAATTGCCACTGCGCAAAGTAATAATGCAAATAAAGTTTTTAAGTGAGAGCTGTCAATCTGTTGACCAAGTTTTTGTCCTATTTGAACTCCTAAAATTGAACCAAGTATCAATGGAATTACTAAAAATAAATCAATAGATCCAAAATTGAAAGCATGAAGTATAGTTACTATAGCGCTTATAAAAATAGTAACGAACAAAGAGGTTCCTGGGATTAGTTTAACTGGCATTCCAACTATATAAATCATAGCAGGTACCATTAGGAATGCTCCGCCTATACCCATCATAGCAGCAACAAACCCTACTATTAGGCCCAATAAAATCGGCGTCAAAGCACTTTCATACAATTTTGACTTAGGAAATCGCATTCTAAACGGAAGTCCTTGAAACCAATTGTGTTCATGTAATTTTTTTTTGATGATTATTTTTTTTCTAGCCTGATCTACTTCTTTTACTCCTTCAATAATCATTAAGGTCCCAACTATTGCTAATAAGTACATATAAAGAAGAGATATAATTAAGCTAATTTTTCCTATTTCCGAGAAATATGTGAAAGTAGTAATTCCTAAAATCGTACCAACAACTCCTCCGCTTACAATAAGCAACCCCATTTTATAATCTAGGGTATTTTTAAACCAATGTGTCAGAGATCCTGAGACCGAAGTAGCTAAAATATTATTAACTTCATTTGGTACTGCGTAAACTGGGGGAATGCCCATGAATATTAGAAATGGTGTCATTAAAAAACCCCCTCCCACACCAAATAATCCTGATAAAACGCCTACTGATAAACTTAAAAAAAGTAGTAAAAAAATATCTACATTAACTTGTGCTATAGGTAGATAAATTTCCAACATACCTTTAAGTATGCCTCTAATATTAGTATGTCAATGAATAGATAAGCCTAATAAGTTAAGACTTATTGATAGAAATTAGACTAAAAGAACTTAATAAATGTTCCAGTAAGAATCACTGCCCAAAAAGCTGAGAGTCCAATCTGAAGAAATAATTTGATATTAAAGAAGTTTGATAATTTAGATTTAAATTTTTGATTAAAACTTATTGATAACATTAATTTTATTTAACATAAGATTAATATTTATCAAAAAAATATATTTTGACAACTTGACGCACCTAGTAGATCGTTGCTCCAAAAACTTTAACCTGTCCATCTTCTACCCCAAGAACTAAACGTCCAAGAAATTCTCCTGGAATAGTATTGCTTGTTTGTTTGTAAAGAACAGTGATAAATTGAGCCCTTCTGATACATCCTAAAAATTCTTGTTTTTCAGATAAACTGGTAAGTAATTTATTATTTGCCCACTGTTTTCCAAGTTCGACCTCATTTGCTCCATAAAGCATCTGTGATGAAAAATCTTTTGTAAATCCACCATAATCTTTAATATTTGAAGTTTTTACAAGATTGTCCCAGATAGGTTGAGCTATATCTTTTATTTCTTTATCAGATTTTTCTAGGAACTCCATTTAAATCTATGAAGCTTTCTTGTCCTTTTTATCGTCAACGATATGGTATACAGGCACTTTTTCCATAGTAAATTTACCTGTTTTAGGATCTCTTCTAGAAACAGTTAAACAGTGCCAATTTTCATCATCTAGTTTTAAATGATCTCCTCGATAATAATATCCAGGCCAGCGTGTTTCTTCTCTAAATAAAGTATGTTCCGTAACGCACTGAGAGGTAAGTGCTCTGTGTTTGAGCTCCCAAGCTCTCATTAATTGGTGATAGTCTTCGGCAGCAACGTTCTCTAAATCTTCTTGTAACCAATCTAGTAATTCTAATCCTTTTTTTAATAAATTATCATTTGTCATATAATTAGAAGTAATTCCTCCAACATATTCATCCATAATTTTTTGGAGTCTTTGAAGGCCTTGTATAGGCAAAATGTAGCTTGGAGAAACAGTTCCACCAGTAATTTCGTTTCTTCCAACTGTATAATTTTCTAGAGGCTTGTATATTACTTCTTTAAGATCATCATATTGCTTAGGATTTACTTTTATTCCTTCTGCTTTTTTGTCTTCAATATATTTAACTGCTGCTTTAGCTGCTAAACGACCTTCGGTAAAAGAACCTGACGAAAATTTATGAGCGCTACCACCTACAGTATCTCCTGCTCCAAAAAGACCATCAACAGTTAACATTCTATTGTAGCCCCAAAAATATTCTGGAGGAGAAAGATCTTCTGGCCCACTTACCCAGGCTCCAGAACAAGTTGCATGAGATCCCATTACATAAGGCTCAGAAGTAGTTAGTTCAGGATTTGTATATTTTGGATCTATATTTTGGGAAGCCCAGACCACAGCTTGGCCCACAGTCATACCTAAAAAATTTTCCCATCCAACAGTCTCTAAGTGAGGATCTTGAAAAGCTTCTTTTGTAACCATGTGAATTGGACCACCCCCAGCCATTACTTCTTGAATAAACGCATGATTACGGAGACAAGTTGGAGTTGGATGATGATCTATATACTCTCCAACCATTTTTTTAGTGTGCTCATACCACTTCTTTTCATAGTTTTCTCCATTTGCATTTTGAGTATACGTTTTTAAATGTAAAAAATAAGCTCCAACAGGACCATAACCATCTTTAAATCTACATAAAACAATTCTATTTTCCATTTGAGTCATCTTAGCCCCTACTGCTATAGGGAGCGCATAAGCAGACCCGTTACTCCATGGAGCATACCAAGTTCTACCCATTCCTTCGCCTACTGCTCTAGGTTTAAAAATATGTGATGCGCCACCCGCAGCTACTATTACAGTTTTAGATTTAAAAACGTAATAATCTCCTGTTCTCATATTAAATCCAACAGCGCCACCAATTCTATTTTCTTTTTCATTGTCCATTAATAAATGAGTAATCATTATTCGATTGTAAATTTCATCAGCAGACTTTCTTGCTGCTTCTGCAACTATAGGCTTATAACTCTCACCATGTATCATAATTTGCCATTTACCTTCTCTTAAATATCTTCCTGTTTTTTCATTTTTCATCATTGGTAAACCCCACTCATCAAACATATGTACTGTGGAGTCAACATGACGAGCCATGTCATACCCTAAATCTTCTCTTACCATTCCCATTAAATCATTTCTTGCATAACGCACATGGTCTTCTGGTTGGTTTTCATCCCATTGCATTCCCATATAACAATTAATTGCATAAAGTCCTTGGGCTACAGCACCACTTCGATCAATATTAGCTTTTTCAACGCAAATTATTTTTAAATTTCTACCCCAGTGTCTAGCTTCAAAAGTTGCCCCAGTTCCTGCCATGCCTCCGCCAACAACAAGAATGTCACTTTCTACT
This sequence comes from uncultured Pelagibacteraceae bacterium, assembly GCA_902569785.1. GTDB lineage: Bacteria > Pseudomonadota > Alphaproteobacteria > Pelagibacterales > Pelagibacteraceae > Pelagilacustribacter. The sequence continues at coordinate 147,248 of CACFVO010000001.1, read as the reverse complement.
ATATGTGTTTTTATTTTAGCCACTAGTAATAAACTCCCTTTTTAAAAGATTCTTTACTAACTGTTGGAAGTTCTTTTTTTGTATTTAAATTTTCTGGTTCTCTGTATAAGATTTGAGACTTAATTTCTCCTTGATTAGGCGTATCTCCTTCAGCAAGTTTTGGAATAAATTTGCCCCAAGGTTTTGTAGTAATTGGTGATACAAAATTTTTTTCTGTTCCGTTTCTAAACTTTATTTTCCAAGATATAGTTCCTTTTTCTTCTTCTCTTCTAACTCTCACACTGTGTCCCATCGGAGCAAAATCTGCGTAACCCCGAACATCTATAGCATGATTTGGACAAGCCTTTACGCAAGAGTAACATTCCCAACAAAAATTAGGCTCTATGTTCTTTGCTCTTCGAATAGTTTCATCAATATGCATGATATCTGAAGGACAAATATCTACGCAATGACCGCAGCCATCACATCGCGTCATGTATACAAAAGTTGACATAATTTATTTTTTTTTCCTTAAATTTTTTATCATAAATTGTTTAATAATGCTTCGGTTCTTCTCTCTTTATACCTAACCCAAACTGTTCCGGTGCATCAGCTGGTGGTGGCAAATTGTCCCTAGATCCATCTGCTTCAGCTAAATTTTTTTGAATTGCTGCACCTGGTTTGTAAAACATATGAGCAAATTTGGACCAATAAACTCCTCCAAATAAAACTAGATTTGAAATAATAAATAAAACTAAAAAAACTTTATCATCCCACCTGTCATTCAAATCTAAAGATTGAAGATATGACCAAATTAAGCCCGTAAAAGAAGATGCAATAAGAGCAAGAACAAATAAATCTGCTTTAATTATTCTATACCAAGGTTGTGCTTCAGAATAAACGTCCACTCTTAAAAAAAACCAAAACCAGCCTCCACCCAGAACTGTCATTAACGCACCAACATGCCAAATTATTGGCCAGAAGGATGGTGTTTCTGAGAAAGGATTTGAATAACAAAAAATCATTACTACAGATGCAATCCAAAATAAAATTGTACCGTACATACCTAGTACGTGGGCAACTCTTCTTTTCCCTCTTCCTAATTCTGAAGTGGTAGCAATGTCAGAGGCAACCGTTTTAAGTATTACTGAAGTTTTTTGGCTTGCTGTAAGTTGAATTTTTGCATTTCTTTTTGCTTTTTTTGCATTATTAAAAAAATACTTTACATTTTTTTTATGAATTATATCTAACAATGTTCCTAGAATAACCAACACTATCATAGCAATAACAAACAATTGCATAGCAACAGGTGATACAAAACCTGATAATCCTAAAAATGGATTGTTATAAATCATTAATGTAGTTATCCCTTCTCGATTAATATTTTATATATTTCGCTTAATAACAGGTCAAGTGAGAACGGCTCGCATCTATTTGAGTTTTCCGTCTTTTCTCATTTGTTCTCTTATCTTAGTTGCTGAAATTTGTTGTGTTTTTTCATCTAGAACTATTTCTTCTATTTTGTAGCCAACTCCCCTTCCATAACAAATATTAGTTATATTTGGGACTAAGGTAACTTGAATTCTATTTTTATAATCTTTTAAAGCCTCGAAAATATTTTTTTTTACTGTTTCAAAATCAAAAGGATTATCGTCAACTCCTTTAACATCGCGTACCATAATATTAACTTGTCCAGTTTTTTTTAAAATTTCTTCAAAAAGCTTTTGGTGGCCTTCGTGCCACGGCTGCCAACGGCCTAGCATTTGAGCTGTAGGTTTTTTGTTATCCCAAACATACTCTTTATCTTTTAAATTCATAATAAGTTTTTAGATGAATTGAAATTACAAATCAAATTAAATCGATTTGAGCAAATAATTCATGCCAGTGCAATATTTTGAAAATCTACTCTCCTTAAAATCAATTATTTTTTCAATAAAGTTTTTATCAATTTTGTTACTTTGTGTTTTTACTTCTAAAATTATATATTGAATTTTCTTAGAATTATGAAAATTTACATTTGGTGATAGAAATTCAATATCTTTATCCATAGTAATTCTACCAATACCATCAAGTAAATAATAACTTCGTAGATATTTAACCCTCAATTTTTGATAAACAATTCTATTTATTCCTACTTTTTTTAAATTATCATGTAAGTTGTGATGATCAACTTTGATATCTTTTATTACAATTTTTTCTCTATGATAATTTTGGGTTGTCTTGATCTCTAAATTATTCAATTGTCCATTATTGTAACCTCTAACTCTCACTTTGGTTCTTGGAGTCACACCTTCTTCGCTCATGTTAAAAAAAAATAAATCTTTAGTATCGTAATAAATGCTCTCCACAATCCTGTCGGGAAATAAATTAGATAAACTATTTTTTCTTAGAAAAAGTGACTTTTGTTTTTCATTTATTATAAATTTTATTTCATATCTTTTTTGATTATCTTTCAAAATTTTCATAGTATTTTATTTGCTTAATTTTCTTTTAAAATTAAAATTTCTGATAAATTATCTAGCTCTTTTTTAGTCTTATAGTTATTACAATTAAATTTATTTATTTTGATTTTAGATCCTTGAAATTCCTTTTTTTTTTTATATGCCGATAAACAAAGATCAATATTCTCCATTCTAATTTGTTCTATATTTGTTATCGCTTCATCTTTAGATGCAACACCAATTTTACTTAAAGTGACAAAAGCATTGTCTAAGTTAAGCTGTGATTTTTCTCCTACAGAAAAACCTTTATCTCCACAATTTTTAAGGTATGCATTTTTAATCTTGTAGTGGCCAAAAGAAAAATCTAGGCAGTCATTTTTAGCATTATTTATATTAATGCTTTTAATATCTAGTTTTGAAAAATCTAAATCAAAAGCATCGTATAAAGAGTTGTTGATCACGACATTTTCTATATGTCCCTTTGAATTCTTAATATTAACTGAGTCTTCACAAGTCATATCTACACTTCTGATTGAAATTTTTTCAAAAGTAGTATCAAAAAAATTAACACATCCTGTTAAAAGATTTTTATCATATCTAGATTCTTCTGATAATTTTTCTCCATTATTAAATTCATTTATAAAATTAAAATTTACATTTTTAAAAACCCCTTGAATAAAAAGTTTTGACTGGCTGTTTTGAAAAATAAACTCTAAATCTTTATTGCTATAATTTTGAACAACAAAAAAATAGGTTCCTTTTTGATCTAAAAAATATTTATTTGAATTTGTATCTAATTTGATTATTGGTATTTCATTATTAAAAACACCTAAATTTATTGGAAAAGATTTAAATTGTTCTGTTTTTACAAATCTACCGCTCTCGGAAATAAATTTGCTGTAAGTTAATTGGTCAATCTCATTACATGATTTAATTTTTTTATCTAAAATGCTCAAATAACAATTAAAGTATTTATCATCAAGTATAAAAGTATAAATGATCATTTTTTCTACGAATTTTTTTTTAGTATTAATCCTTTTTATTTCATTGTTTTTTACATATTTAATAATTTTATTTTTAATATTTATATATTCTGCGGACTCTTCTTTTTTGAACTTGGGTCCAAGAAAAAATTCTTTAGTTTCTTTCATATTATTTTTACCTAGATTATAAATATCTTTAAAAACGCACTCTTGCATTTTAGTTAATTTATTATTTGTCAGATCTTCAAAATCTTTTCTAAAATTTACTAAAATCTCTTTTTTGACTTCACTGTCACAATTAGTTTTTCCAGGTAAAAATTGGACATTCCCATCATAATATAAAGGTAAAAAAATTTTCTTATATGGTAAAAAAATATATTTTCTATTTATAGATCCTAGACCATGAGATGCATATTTCTTATGAATAGATTTAAATAAATCCTCATTAATTACTCGATTTTCAAAATTAGTATTAAGTTTTAAAGAAATTGCTTCCGAGGCTATAAAATTGGATATATCATTTTTTAAAAAATTATTATTATCAATAACGAATGATGGTGTAAAAAGCTTGTCATAAATTTCTTTTTCTTTTTTATCTAAATAAAACTGAAAATCATTTTCTTTTAAAATTACTGTTTCTGTTAAATTATTTCTTTCTAAAAATTCTTTTGTGGCATCTTCTTGTAAAATTGCTTTATAAATATTTCCATTTAAATTCACTTCGACCATTCTTGTATATAAAGATGGAAAATTTATTTTTTTTAACATTAAAGTCCAAAAAACTTCATTTTCCCCCTTTCGTGTTTCAGGAAGAAAGAGATTAAAGCGTGTTATTCCATAAAAACTATCATTAATGATTTTAACTTTTAAGCTTGTTTGAGGGATTCTTAAATGATCTTTTAAATCGCCAAGAATTCTTATTTCAGAATTGATTTTTTTTTCTTCAACTATGATTTTGGCTTTAACCCATTTTTTATATTTTTTTTTTATATTGCTTTTTCCGTAGAGCTCTCCGTCTGTATAGGCTCTCATCGCTCGTCTAATATATTTGTTGTATTCTGAGTTATCTAATTTAAAATGAATTTTTGAAGGTATATTAAGGGTTTTTGAAAAAGCAAAATTATTACTAATTAGTGCGAAAATTAAAAAAATATAAAAGAATAGAGTCCATTTAATAGTTTTCATCTAAGTCAACATTATAGCTATTTATCTTTGAAGACCATTTATTTAAAAAATTTTTTTTATCACTTAAATTATCAAATATAGCAAATGCTGAAACATTGATATTATTATTTTCATTTTTAACTGAATAATTTTTAATATTTTTGTTACTAATAATATTGTTGAAATCTTTTTCTTTCATGGTGCCCTGAAAACTCAAAGAGAGTTTCCCATTTCCGTCTGGTTTATTTAAATTTGTAATTGAAAATCTTTTTATAAAATAAGGCAATACAGAAAGAAGTATAACTAATACAAGAGTGATATTTAGATCAACTTTTGCACTTATTCCAATTGTGAGCAAACTAAAATAGTGAACTAGCTCGTAAGGAGTTCTTATCGGAGTTCTAAATCTTACAATTGAAAGTGCGCCTATCATACCTATGCTCAAGGCAATGTTAGACCCGATAACAGTGGTTATTACTAGACCAATTACTGGCAGAGTAATTCCTACATAAATATTAAAATTATTTCTTAACCATTTATAGCTAAATTTTGAATGAATGAAGGTTACAATCAGTCCACCTATTGCACAAAAAACTATCTTAATAAGAAGTAAAAATAAAACAATATTTTCAGCAGAAAGTTTTTTATAAGCTAATGAAAGTATTTCAAGCAAATCCTGCATTAAAAAAATATCTTTTTATAAATTTACTAAGCCGCGACTTGCAAATTATATTTGGCAGTCATTCCGCTTAAAAAATTCCATAAATATTTTGCGGTTGAAAGAGCTGCCTTTTCTGCTTTTGCTTGCTCTTCTTTAGATAATCCATCTAACAGCTTTTCACATTCTCCTCTATGAACTACATCAGCAGATTTATGAACTTCAAAAAATTCAAGACCTTCTTTTGAACTTACTCCGTAAAACTTTTTAAGTCCTTGAATTTTTGTCTCAGCTATTTCAGGAATTTGTCTCTCATAAGTATATAAAGAAGCCAGTCCTTCGGCATAAGATGATCTGGCTTGAATAAAAAAATTATCTATCATCTCTTTAGTAAAAGAATAAGCTTTAGCATCATCAATTTTTTTAACATCTGATCCCATTGCTTTTGCAAAATTCTTCCATAACTTAGGATGATCTCCATCTTTATGTTCTTCGTCTTGTAAATTTTCTAAAAGAATTCTTCTTTTTTCAATGTCTTCACATATTGAATGCGTTGCGCTTATATATCTTGGAAAAGCTTTTACGTGTTGATAATATTGTTCTGCATAGTCTTTTATGATTTCTCTTGTCAATTTACCTTCGTTCCAAAAAACTTGATAAAACGGGTGTTTTAATAAATGGTATTGATCTAATTTTTCTCCTAATTCTTTTGAAAACATTTTTGCTCCTTTGTTAATATTGATTGGACACTATTAAAATAATTTGTCTTATTAAAACAAAAAAAAGCAAATTATCCACAACTCTAGACATGATAAAATGAAATGTTCACCTTTTGATTCAGTTTTGATTCATGTTCGGACTCATTCTGCAACTTTAAATTGTGTTGTGGTTAACTAGGATATTGTTTCTACCCTAGCTATTGGTCTCTCGTCAATTGGTATATGAACTAAAGCTGCGAACGCTGATAATGCAATTGCAACATACCAAGCATAATCATAAGACCCATATAGGTCATAAAAGTAACCACCTAAGAAAGCTCCAAGAAATGAGCCAACTTGATGGCTAAAAAATACAATTCCAAATAGTGTGCTTAAATATTTTGTGCCAAAAATCTGAGCTACAATTCCGTTAGTCGGTGGCACAGTTGAAAGCCAAACCATACCGAAAGTAATCCCAAAGAAAATTGACATTCCAAGTGAGGGAGGTGAAAATATAAAAATTGATATGATTACTGCTCTGGAAGCATAAAGCAAACTTAAGAGAATCTTCTTTTTGTATTTAGTACCAAGATAACCCATACCTAAAGTCCCAACTATATTAAACAATCCAATTAGAGCTAAAATAATAGTAGCTGGCCAACCATCCATTCCTCTATCTTGCATATAGCCTGGGATGTGAGTTCCTACTAAAGTTATTTGGAATCCACAAACAAAAAAACCGCTCAGTAATAAGACATATCCTTTATGAGAAAACGCTTCTTTCATTGACTCAAAAAAAGTTTGTTCTTTGACAGAACCAATATTAGTTAAAATATCTTTTTTAGGCAGAAGAAACAAAGAGGCAATTGCTCCAAAGAATACAAAGTATAAAAAATATTTAAAAGTTTCCTCCCAACCCACTTCTCCTAAACTGTATTTAGTAAATAAAGGTGCAAGAAAATATCCGACAGATGCTGCGGCTGTAACAATTCCTGTAGCAAGAGTTCTATTTTTATCAGAAAAATGTTTACCGACTTCAGAAACTGGCACTGCAAGAGCAGTGGCTCCTAAAGCTGTGCCGATAAGAACTCCTAGACCAATTTGGAAAAAAATTCCTGTGTTTGGACCAGAATAAATCATATAAATACCTAGTGCAAAAATTATAAAACCTGCAAAGACAGCTTTATTTCCTCCAAATTTATCAGCTAATAATCCAAATATTGGAGCAAAGAAACCCCAAAAAATCATTTGTATTCCAATTGCTAAACCAAATTCAGTTCTAGTAACTCCCAGTCCTTCTTCAAAAGCTTGAAAGAACAAACCGAATGTCTGTCTCAATCCCATAGAAATTAGAATTACAGTGCAAGCTGAAGCCAAAACAATGACTGTTAATCTATTTGAAATAAATTTTTCTGACATTATTTAATATATCTTAAAGATTTTTTTAAGTCCGTAATTAAATCTTTAGGATCTTCTAGGCCAATATGTAGTCTTACAATATGCTCATCTTTCGCAAATCTAAAATAACGTCTTGTTTGAGTGTATTTAGTATTAGTTCTTAAATCTTGCAAAAGTACTAGACTCTCAAAACCACCCCAGCTATAGCCAATTCCGAATAATTCTAGTGAATTAACGAATTTAATTACGGATGATTTTTTTTTGCTTTTAATAACTATTGAAAACAAGCCATTAGCTCCAGAGTAATATTTTTTCCATAATTTATAATTTTTAGAGGAAGGTTTATATGGATAAAGTATTTCTTTTATCTTTTTTTGTTTCTTTAAAAAGTTAATAATTATTTTTGTATTTTCATAATGATTTTTAAGCCTTACATCTAAAGTTCTTAAACCTCTGATAATTAGATATGCTTCATCGGCAGACATTCTGTAACCCGATAGTTTGTAAAAAAACATTACTTTTTTAAAAACTTTTTTATTTACAGCTAATGATCCTCCCATTGCATCAGAATGACCAGAAAAATATTTAGTTGCAGAGCAAAAAGATAGATCAAAACCAATTTTAAGAGGTTTTAAATATAGAGGTGTACCCCAAGTATTATCAAGAAAAGTTAAAATATTTTTTCTTTTTGCTAGTTTTACAATTTTTGAAAGATCTTGAAACTCGAATGTACTACTTCCAGGATTCTCAACTATTATCATTTTAGTTTGATTGGTAATTTTATTTTTTAAGTCTTCAAATTTGTCTGGATCATAAAATTTTGCATTTATATTAAATTCCCTGACTAGTTTATCTGATATTTCTTTAGTAGGTCCATAAACATTATCAGAAACTAAAATTTCATCGCCAGGTCTGCATAAACTCATAATTGCAAGAGCAACTCCACCAAATCCAGTTCCTGTAAGAAAAACATGATAAGCTTCTTCTAATTTTTTTAGTATATTTTCCAACTCTATTGTTGTGGAGCTTCCGTATCTTCCATAACTGTAATAACTAATTTTCTTATTAGCTTTAATCTTTTTTTCATGCTGTAAAAGTTCCTGCATAGAGTTAAAAAGTATAGTAGATGCTCTTGTTACTGGAGGGTTTGCTGATCTATTAGAGCTATCTTTAGTTGGATGTTTTAAAAATGTGCTTATAGACTTTTTCATAAAATAAGTATAATTGAAACTTACATAAGTTTTATACAAAAATATATAAAAGGAGTGAAAAATATGGGTTATCCCAAAAAACATAGAGGGCGTAGGAAGATTGGCTCTAAAAAAAGAAGAGCTAGAAAAAGAAATAAGAGAAAATAATCAATATTTATAATATCTATGAAAGAAATAGCTCAAATAAGAAAGTTGAGTTTATGGATTTTTCTTCTTCCATTGTTTGCAATTAATTTGTGTTTAATAATTTCTCAAAATCCTCAATTTCTTGAAGATACTATTTTCTCTGTTGATCAAATTGGAAGATCGGGATTTTCTATTCCCTATCTAGATGGAGGACTCTCTATAAGTAGAGCCTCGAGAACTTTCCCGCAGTATTTGATATTTAAACCAGCTATGTTTTTAACCGCTGTGCTTTTAGTTATCTATTGGAAAAATAATAATCAATTGGTTAATAATTTGAATTCATCAAATATTAATTACAAATTTAAAACATTTGGAATTTTATCAGCAATATTTTTGGTAATTCATTCTATATTACTTGGTGTAAAATTTGATATTCAAATTTACAAACTTTTTAGAAGAGTGGTGCTTTTATTATTCATTATATTCGAAATAATTGCTCAAGGAATCTTAGTTTACCATTTTTATAAACTTAAATTAAAGTTAGAAAAGTTAATAAACAAAAGAGTTTTAATTTTAAAGATTGCTTTGGTGTCAATTCTTGCTTTAGTGGGAATTTTAAGTCTACCTATATTGATTACTAAAGGTAACACTCAATTCAAACATGGGTTAGAATGGAATTATTTTGTTGGGGTGATTTTATTTTATTTATTTTCAAGATTTTTTTGGAGAAGAACCACATAAATTTCTAGGCTTTCGCCCAGAAATTTAGTAGTTTTGGCTCGTCGTTGTAGGCGCTACCGCCAAGCCTTCCCGATGGACTATTCTAGCGCTACTAGGTCCACCTTTCTGCCCTTTAAGCTTGAACCTCTCGGTTTTTCCCTAAATGGCCAGTTAAGAGTTGCCTCTTAATTAATTTTATTAAATCATTTTTAAAAAAATAAAGGTATCACCTTATACGTGCTCTAAATCTGCCTGTTAACTAAGTGGATAAATTTTTATTATATGTCTTATGAATCCATCCCCCACCTAGCACTTTATCCCCATAGTCATCTTTCGAATAAAAAACACATGCTTGACCAGGTGAGATTCCTGTTTCACTCTCTAAAATTTCAACTTTAGCTGTATCATTTAAAATTGTAATTTTTGCTTTAATAAGTCTCCCAGTGGATCTTACTTTTATATAAATTAGATTTTCAAAATCTTGCTTGTCTCCTAATAAATTTAAATCTCTTAATTTAATTTCTTTAATTTCTAAAAACTTTTTAGCACCTACTGTTATTGTATTATTATCAGAATTTATATTTATGACATATAAAGGTTTTTCATCAGGTATTTTAATGCCTTTTCTTTGGCCTATAGTATAATTTATTATTCCTTCATGCTCTCCTATTTTATTACCGGAAATATCCAAAATTTTTCCTGGTTTGAAAGATTCGGGTCTAAATTTTTTTATTACTGAACTATAATCCCCGTTAGGAACAAAACATATATCTTGACTGTCTGGTTTGTCAGCTACATTTAATTTAAGTTTTTGAGCTATAGATCTGGTTTCTAATTTATCAATCTGACCTAAAGGAAATCTAAGAAAATCAAGTTGTTCTTGAGAAGTGCTAAATAGAAAATAGCTTTGATCTCGATTTCGGTCTTTAGCTCTATACATATTAGCATGACCATTTTTCTGAATTCTTGAAACGTAGTGACCAGTAACTAAAGCATCAGCATTTAAATCTTTTGCGTATTTAAATAAATCTCTAAATTTGACAGTTTGATTACACTGTACACATGGAATAGGTGTTTCACCACTTACATAGCTATCAATAAAAGAATCAATAACTTCAGATTTAAATTTCTTTTGATAAAATAAAATTTCGTGTTTTATATTAAGCTTTTCTGATACTCTTTTAGCATCCAAAATATCTTGACCTGCACAACATTGTCTCCCCTCTTTTGATGGCTTTGCGTCATCATATAGTTTTAAAGTAATGCCGGTTACATCATAACCTTCTTCTTTCATAAGAGCCGCAACTACAGATGAGTCCACCCCTCCAGACATAGCAACAACCACTTTTGTCTCTTTTTTCAATTTATTAATTCCTAGAGAATTCATTTTAAAAGTGTATAATATAAATATAAGTTACTTTCCATAATGCATATTGACTTTGAACCAGGTGATTATGTTCTGAATCCTGCAAACAAAAGTTGGGGTATAGGGCAAATTCAGTCTATCATTAAGAATAAAGTTACTGTTAATTTTGAAAATGTTGGAAAAAAAGTATTAAATATTGAAATAATTACACTAGAAAAATTTAAAAATGAACAATAACGATTTAAAAATTGTTGCAGAAGGCTTAATTGAAACTTTTAAAGAAGCGGGAAGTGAGTCTATTAAGATTGAGAAACAGGGGGTAAAAATAAATACTAAAGAAGATGGTTCACCAGTTACCAACGGAGATTTAAAAGTAAATGAAATTATTACAAAAAAAATTATTCAACTAACTCCTAATATTCCTATTATTTCAGAAGAAACTGTAGACTTAAAAAAAAAGAATACATTAAATACATATTGGCTTATAGACCCAATTGATGGCACGAAAGAGTATATTGCAGGAAAAGATGAATATACTTTAAATGCAGGTTTAATTATTAATAATCTTCCAGCTATTGGTGTTATAGGAGTTCCAAAAAAAAATAGAATTTTTTATTCATTTGGAAAAAATAATTCTTTATTACTTGAAAATAATCAAATTTTGAAATTAGATTGTAAGAAAAAAACTCCAAAGGGAGAAGTAATCGCATTAACAAACCATACAGATCCACCTAAAATTATATTAGATAAAATAAAAGAATTTGGTGTAACATCCTTTAGAAAATTAAGCAGTTCATATAAATACTGTGTGATAGCTACTGGAGAATATGATTTATACTTGGATAAAGTTAGAGCAAATGAATGGGATGATGCAGCAGGTCATGCAATAGCTGAAAGTGCAGGAGCTATAGTAACTAACCTTGAAAGAGAATCATTTAAATACGGAAATGAAGATTATAAAAATCCTACTATTTTAATAAGACGTAGCAATAATTTAAATGTTTAAAACTATATTAGCTATAATTATATCAGTTACTTTTTTTGGTATTCTTTTTTTTATCATTGTAAGAAATCTACTAAAAAGAAAATTAGATCAACTAGTTGAAGAAGAAAAAGAAAAAAAATTAAATAATCTTGAGTAATTTCTTAAACTCATTAATGTCAAGATTTAAAATTCTTTTAGACAAGTCAAAATGAAAACCGCCTCTTGCAAGTATGCCCATATCTTTTTTGTAAAATAATTCTCTATTAGCTTGTGGTCTCAATGGCCCAATTCTTCTTCTTTTACATAATTTTAATGCAGAAACAAAATCAGGTTCTATTTCATTTTCTTTAATTTTATCAATACTCTGTTTAATATATTTACTGTCTATCCCTTTGTGTCTTAAAGATTGATTTATTTTATTTAAAGAATAACCTCTTCTTAAATACATTCGAGCTTTAGAGTCTGAATAAAGTTCATCATTTATAATTCTATTTTTTTCAAGATTTTTAATTACTTCATCTATAATAGCTGAAACTTCTTTTTTCGACATAGTGCCTTTGATTTTAGTTAAATATTTTTTCAATAAATAAACTTTTAGCTGTTGTTTAGAAGGACTATATTTTTCCAAATAAGAATAAGCTAAATCTTTTAAGCTTGTAGTAAGGTCTTCAAAATCACTTTTATTTGATGTGGGATTCATTAACTTAATATACTATATTATTTTTCATGATAAATGATCTTCTAGATTTATTAAATTACGATAACATTTATTTAATAGCTAATTATGGAGTTATGCCATTTTGGTTACTGTTAATAATTTTGCCAAATCATGGCTTAACCAATTTTTTTGTACAATCTATTATTGCCCCTTTGCTTTTAGCAGGGGCCTATGGCTTTGTTGCATACAATATTTTTTTAGATGAAAATATTTTAAGTAGTTTTGAATTATATAGTGGATTAGACGGTCTCTACTCAATGTTTTCTAACGAAGCTTTTCTTCTAGTATTCTGGATTCATTTTTTAAGTTTAAGTTTATTTTTAGGTGCTTGGATATCAAGAGACTCATACAAATACATGATACCAAGATTTTTTGTTATAATTTCACTAATCCTAACTTATTTTACAGGTCCAGTTGGTTTATTAATTTATTGGTTTATTAGAATTTTTTTCGCAAAAAAAATTAATTTCAATGATTAAGTCTTTTGATTTTTATTTCGATTTTATAAGTCCATATTCTTTTTTGGCTCATAAAGAAATAAGAAAAATAGAAAAGAAAAATTCCATTAAAATAAAATATAAGCCTATCTTATTAGGTGGCCTACATAACTTACACGGTATTAAAGCTCCAGCATTTATTCCTGCCAAAGCAAAACACATGATCCGTGACTGCAAATTAATTGCTGAAAAAAATAAAACAAAATTTAAATTTAATTCCTATTTCCCCATAAGAAGTTTAAATTTAATGAGAGGTGTTTTAGTTGCAGAAGAAGATAATTATAAAAGCTATTATGTTGATAGTATATTTAATGCAATTTGGGAAGATGGGTTAAATATGAATGATGAAAATATTATTCAAAAAATTCTCAAAAATTTAAATATTAATCCTAAAACCTTTTTACTAAGATGTGCTTCTTCCTCTATAAAAGATTCCTTAAAAATAAAAACTAATGAAGCTTATGAAAAAGGAATTTTTGGAGCACCAAGTTTTGTTTCAAATAACAAGATTTTTTGGGGACAGGACCGAATAGAATTTGTTTTAAATGAGTCTAAGAAATAATTTATTTCTTCTCTTTTGCAATAACTGGTAGACCTATTTTTTTAAGTGAGTCAAAACCTCCATTAGCATTTGCTACATTTTCAAATCCCATTTCTTTTAATGATTTGGTTGCTAGCGCTGATCTAAATCCTAAAGCACAAAATAAAACTATACTTTTTACATCACCTATTTTTTTTTCTTGATAATATGGGCTTTGAGGGTCCATCCAAAATTCTAGCATTCCTCTAGGTATATGAATTGCGCCTTTAATAGTTCCTTCTTTCCATAGTTCTCTAATATCTCTTACATCTATCAACGTTACATCACCTTTATCATAAGCCATTTTTACCTGTTCAGGTGACATAACTTTTATAGACTCATTTGCTTTATCAACAAGTTCTTTAGAAGATTTAATATTCATGGTATTTACAAGTATACCAATGAAAGAAATTAAAAGCAAAAAACAAAGTCATTTTATTAAGAAATTTTTTATTAAAATTTGTCGTATACTTGGATACGAGTTGATAGATCAAAGCACTCTTGAATTTCCAGTTTCTAACAAAGATTTTCAAAACTTTATTAGCGAACCTGGAAAAAAATCTATTTCTTTAGGACTTGGAGAAACATCCATTACCCGAAAAGTAAAAGCTTTAGATATAATAATCAAAACTTGCACTGGCATTCAATTGGTTTCTCAAAATAAAAAAAGAATTTTTGAAGAAGAAAAATCAGAATATACATTCAGAACAGTCAATTCTTTAGTAAAGTCTGCAAAAGATTTAAAGAAGAAGTTTGAGGAAATTAAAGTTAAGTTTACTATCATAGACGTTAATTCCATAAGTTCGGATATAAAGAAAATTTTATCTAAAATTTCTGATGAAGGTTTTGAAGTTCAACATATACCCGTAAAAATTGAAAAGAAACCTGAGAACAATATGTCTACTACCATGGCATCAATTCGACAGTCGTTTTATCATGGAAAAAACTGCACTGATTTAATTTACTTCGTAGAAGATGATTATATTCATAAAAAAGAGGCATTAGCTGAAATGCTTTTTGCTTATGAAAAGTTTTCTTCTATTTTTGAAAAAGAAATATTTATATTATCTGCTGATTATCCTTATCTTTATAAAAGATTGAACAATTCAAACATTTTAATAGGTGAAAATACTCATTGGAGATCTGTAAAAGAATCTCTTCTTACTTTTATGACTAGCAAAAAAATGATTGAAAAACATTTTGAAAAATTAATTGATATGGCAACAAAGGAAAGCGATCCTTTTGAAAAAAATTTACACAAAATTTATGAAGAGGAAAGATGCTTTTCTCCTATCCCTTCCCTTAGTATTCATTGCACGAATATCAATTCTGTGTTTGGGTTATCACCTAATATAGATTTAAAAAAATTGTGGAATGATAATAAAAGTTAATGATATAAAAAAAGGCCCGGAAAACCAGGCCTTAATTTATTTCCAACCGAATGAGGGAAAGGAAATCTTTTAATCTCTAATTGAGTAAGCTGTCACTCCGACTTCTGCTTTATCGGTGCCAAGTTTTTCTGCTTCTTTACTTATTCTTAAGCCAATTGTTAATTTCATAGCAATAAAAACCAAATAAGAGAGTACAAAACTAAATGCTACAACGGAAAACATTCCAACAAATTGAGTTCCGAAATTGGTTTCGCTATTAGTGAGTGGAACGACTAAAGTTCCAAATATTCCAGCAAACATGTGGACCGGAATAGCTCCAACCACATCATCGAGACCAAAATTTTCAAGCATTTTAGTTCCGTAATACATTATAACGGCTCCTATAGATCCAATTACCATAGCCGTGATAGGCCCAGGTGTTAACGGTTCAGCAGTAATTGCAACCAATCCTGCTAAAGCACCGTTTAGCATCATAACTATATCTGTTTTTCCACCAAGTAATCGTGTAATTGCAGCTCCTGTTACAGTTCCTGCAGCTCCTGCTAAATGAGTATTAACAGCAATTTTTGAAATTGCGTTTACATCATCAAATGTTCCCATTGCTAATTGACTAAAACCATTAAATCCAAACCATCCAAACCAAAGTAGAAACGTGCCAAGCGTAACAAGTGGAATACTTGAGGCTGCGAATGGAACCATTACTCTTTTTCCACCTTGAGAAGTAAATCTTCCACTTCTAGCTCCCAATACAATCACTCCTGCTAATGCAGCAGCTCCTCCACATGCGTGTACTAAAGTTGACCCAGCAAAATCTGAAAAACCCGCAGTGGACAACCATCCTCCACCCCACTGCCATCCCATTGATATTGGATAAATTACTCCTGCCATTACTGTAGCAAATAAGAAGAATGGCCAAATTTTAATTCTCTCTGCTACTGCTCCAGAAACTATTGAAGCTGTTGCACAAACAAACATTGTTTGAAAAAACCAGTCTGAATATCCTGAGTATCCAGTTTCAGCGTTAGAAGAGTCAGTCCAAATGGTAAACGATCCGAAGTATCCACCTTTTGGAACTCCGTAAGCTAGATTATAACCTACCAAGAAAAAAATTAATGAACATATTGCAAATTTCCCTATATTTTTAGCGGCAATAGTAGATACGCTTTTTGTTGTAACTAATCCACTTTCTAACATACAAAATCCAGCAGCCATAAAAGCAACTAATACTCCGCCAAGATAAAATCCAAGTGAATTAAATATATATTGTCCCTCTTGAGACATAGTTGTTTCAGCACTGCTAGTTCCAGTAAAAACTAAAGTGAAAACAACACTTAATAAAATTACTAAATTATTTTTCATTTTCCCTCCATGTTGAGAGAAATTTATCAGTTTTATTAAACTCTAATTATGTTTTAAATGCATAATAGACTTGAAATAATTAAGGCCCGGGTACCATGGAGGGTCCCAGGCCTTAATCTTCTCCTAATAACGAGGGAAAAGATAATAGAAGATTTTAGTCTCTTATACCGTAAGCTATTACACCAACCTCTGCTTTGTCGGTTCCTAGTCTTTCAGCCTCTTTGCTTATTCTTAATCCAACTGTATTTTTTATAATTTGAAAAACAATAAACGAGACTACGAATACAAATACCACTACTGAAATAGTTCCTAAGAATTGAGCTCCGAAAGAAACATCTCCATTTGTTAATGGCACTGCTAATGTACCCCATACTCCAGCTACCAAGTGAGCTGGGATGGCACCTACTACATCGTCTATTTTCATTTTAAATAGAAATTTTGTAGAGAAGTACATTACTAATCCACCTATTGCTCCAATAAATATTGCAGCTAAAGGGCTAGGAGTTAACGGCTCAGCTGTTATTGCAACTAAACCAGCAATTGCTCCGTTAAGCATCATAATTACATCAGTTTTGCCACCAATCAATCTTGATATTAGTGCAGCAGTTATAACCCCGCCACCAGCAGCTAAGTTTGTATTAATGTAAATCGTAGCTACAGATGAAACATCTTCTAATGTTCCTGCTGCAAGCTGTGAACCACCATTAAATCCAAACCAACCCATCCAAAGTATAAACACCCCAAGAGTTGCTAAAGGAATTGATGAAGCCGCAAAAGGTGTCATGGCTTTTACTCCACCACCAGAAGTAAATCTTCCAGATCTTGCTCCAAGCACAATTGCGCCTGCTAAAGCGGCAGCACCACCAGCAGCATGTACTAAAGTTGAACCAGCAAAGTCAGAAAATCCAGCTTCGCTTAACCAGCCACCACCCCACTGCCAACCCATTGAAATTGGATATATAATTCCAGTTAAAATTGCGGCAAATAAGAAAAATGGCCAGATCTTAATTCTTTCAGCTAATGTTCCAGATACAATTGACATTGTTGTTGCACAGAACACCATTTGGAAAAACCAATCTGATCCATCTGAGTAACCAGTTTCCACAGATGATGCATCGCTCCATGGAGTGAGTGAGCCCATATAACCAGTGATTAATGCATCGGGACCTGCTACCCCGTAAGCTAAATTGTAACCCACTAACCAAAACATTACTCCAGCTATTGAGTATAAACCTATATTTTTTGCACAGATTGCAGATACACTTTTTGATGTTACCAAACCAGACTCTAACATTGCAAAACCTGCAGCCATCCACATGACTAAGAAACCTGACATTAAAAATAATAGGGTATTAAATATATATTGTACTTCTGCTGACACTGTGGTCTCGGCATAACCTAAACCAGCAAAGCCAAAATAAATAGCTGTTCCAGCAAAAAAGTATCCTAAATATTTTTTCATAAAAAACTCCTTTGTTAATTTTAGATTTCCTTATAGAGCCTTGGAGGTATTTAGGAATTGATATCTACTAAATTTAGCTATGCAGTTTTTGCAAGTAGTTTAGCCCTTATTTGAATTTTTCAAATAAGGGCTAAATAATACGTTTATCTATTAAACATTTCTTTTAAGCTTTTAGCGGGTAAAAACTTAACTTTTTGAGACGCAGCAATTTGAATAGACTCGCCTGTTCTAGGATTTCTCCCTACTCTAGCTTTTCTTTTTGCTACTTTATAAGTACCAAAACCTGCTATTTTAACAGTATCGTCATTTTTCAGCGCATCTAAAATAATAGTCGTTATTGAGTCAAAAGTTCTTTCAGCATCTGCTTTACTCTGCCCCAATGTGGACGATATCTTTGCTACTAGTTGTTTTTTGTTCATTTTTGCCCCTTATTGTTAATATTGAATTTCTACAATTTCCTAATAAAATCAACACTTTTTTAGTGTTTCAAATAAATATTAACACTATATATTGTATGTTATAAAATGTTGATTTTATTGATGTTTTTGAAGTTAAAAAATGGCTTAAAACAACCCTAAATCTTTAAGATCGTTAAATGTTGTAAAGAACATTAGAAAAATGAGTAAAAATAGTCCGATTCGAAAAAATCCTTCTTGGGTTCTTTGCGTCAAAGGTCTTCCTAAAATTTTTTCAAAAGCATAAAACATTAAATGACCTCCATCTAACATTGGAATTGGAAAAAGATTGATAAAACCAAGACTGATTGAAATGTAAGCCATGATACTTAAAAAGGCTATAAAGCCGTGTTGGGCAACTTGACCTGTGATTTTAGCAATTTTAATTGGACCACCTAATTGAGTAGTGTCTCCCTTTCCTTTGAGCATGGAAACTATAAATTCAAGCGAAGCTATTGTAACAAACCATGTTTCTTTTACTGCATAAAATAGAGCTGTAGCTGGCCCCAGTCTCTCTCTATTAAATTCGTTATTAAGAGGGGATATTTTGATGCCTATTATTTTTTTATTTATTTTATTTCCAAGAGAGTCTTCGCCTTTAACAACCTTAGGTGTAACTTTTAAGATAATTTCATCACTATTTCTTAAAACTTTGATGTCGATATTTTCAGTTGAGGAAGTATTAATATAAGTTGAAACTTCCGTTATACTGTTAACTTTCTTGTTATTTATCGATAAAATTACGTCTCCTGTCTTTATTCCTGAAGAATGAGCTGGGCTATCTTTTTGAACTTCTTGTATTTGTGCTGGAGTAAAATCTTTTCCCGCAAACATATAAATAAAAGAAAAAATTAAGATAGCTAAAACAAAATTAGCTAAAGGGCCTGCGGCAACCACTAAAGATCTTTGATACAAAGGCTTTGTAACAAAAAGTTTATTTTGATCCTCTTTACTATATCTTTTTAATAATTCTTTTTGTTCTGCCTGACTAAAAACATTCCTGTCACCAAAAAACTTTACGTAACCTCCTAAAGGAATTAAACAAAACTTCCATCTAGTACCTGATTTGTCATTAAAACCAAAAATTTCTTTTCCAAAACCTATAGAAAAATCAGTAACCCCAACGCCATATCGTTTAGCAAAATAATAATGTCCGTATTCATGAATAAATACAACGACCGTTAATAAAATAATAAAGGGAATTATAAAATTTAGAATTTCCATTCATTCACCTTACTAAATAAAAAATTTCTGAAAGCTACTAATCTTGCATTATTTTTCAAAGAAGCAGGATAGACAAAATGTGTCTCGGTTGGTTTACCTGGTTCATTTGGCAAAACTTTTGTAATACCGCTTTTGTTATGTGCAATATAGTCAGGTAAAGCAGCTAGACCTACTCCACTTTGTACAGCTAATAATAAACCATAAACGCTATTTACTTTCATTAAAGATTTTCTTTTTTTTCCATCTTTCGATCCAATTCTTAAAACCCAATCAGGATTATAAACTGGCGAAGGAGCTCCTTTCCCGTAAGTAATAAACTTGTGTTTATCTAAATCTTTTAAAGATTTTGGATAACCGTTTTTTTCTAAATATTCATTTGACCCATAAATATGATAGTTGAAATCAACAAATTTTTTTTGAATTAAATTTAATTGTTTAGGTCTTCTCATTCTAATTGCAACATCAGCTTGACGAGTAGCTAAATCAAGTTCTTTGTCGTCAAATATTAATTCTATCTCCATACCTGGGTGCAGGTCCATAAATTCTTTTATTCTTGGTGTAAGCCAAGTAGTTCCAAAACTTACAACAGTAGTTACCGTAAGTTTTCCACTTAATTTATCTTTATGACCAATTAAGTTGGATTCTACATCTTTTAATTTAGAAATGACCTCGTGTGCAGAACTAAAAAGATATTCACCATTTTCTGTGAGAACTAAGCCTCTTGCATGGCGTTCAAAAAGTTGAACTTTCAAATCACTCTCTAATGATTGAATTTGCCTGCTAATAGCTGATTGACTTAAATTTAATATTGTTGATGCTTTTGTAAAACTTGATGCTTCAGCAACAGTATGAAAAATTTTTAATTTATCCCAGTCCATAGGAAGTTAAATTATAGATTATTTATTAGGATTTACTATAGCTCTTCCAAAATACTCCCCTTTCAATAATTTAGGATAAGTATCTAAAAGATCATTAAATGACAGTTCTTTTGTTAATGATTTGAGTTTGTTAAAATCAATCAGTTTTGAAGCTTCATTCCAAATAAATTCTCTTCTTCTAATTGAAGAGCCTGAAGAGTCGATTCCCCAAAGTTTTACTCCTCTAATTATAAAAGGCATTACTGTAGTGTTTATTTTGATTCCACCGGCATTACCACACGCAGCTACAATTCCACCTGGTTTAGTTTGAGCAAAAATTTTTGTTAGAGCAGCACCGCCTACTGTATCAACCACTCCATCCCAGATACCTTTTTCTAACAATTTGCTCTCACCTTCAAATTCTTTTCTTTCAATAATATTTTTTGCACCGAGATCTTTAAGATAATCACTTTTATCTTTCTTCCCTGTTACTGCATGAACATCGTAACCCATCTTTGATAGAACCATGACTGCTATACTTCCTACTCCACCCGTGGCTCCAGTAACAAGTACATCTTTTACCTTTTCTCCCATTAATAATTCTTCTTTAGCTTTAACAGCAAATGCACAAAGCAAGGAAGTAAAACCTGCTGTACCTAACATCATAGCTTTATGATTATCCAAATCATTTGGAGTTTTAATTAAAAAATTTGAGTCAACTTTTGCGTATTGAGAAAAGCCTCCGAAATAAGCTTCGCCTACTCTAAAACCTGTTAGGATAACATTATCGTCTTTTTTAAATTTGCTATCTTCACTTTCTATAACTTTTCCAGAAAAATCAATTCCTGGCACAAATGGAAATTTTCTTACTATTTTTCCTCCGTTATTTAAAATAAGAGCGTCTTTATAGTTTAGACTTGAATAGTCTATCTTTACTAAGACATTTCCATCTTTTAAATCAGTTTTATTTATTTCTTTTATCTCTCTAGAAAATTTTTCATTTTGATTATCAATTACGACAGCTTTAAATTTTTCTGACATTTATTTCGCTATGTATCTCAAATATCTATTTTGATAGCTAAGATCTTCTTTAAAGGTCCCAAGATAATAATTTGTTACAGTAGTAGCTTTTTCTTTTTTGATACCTCTCATAGTCATACATTGATGGGCAGCATCAATAGTTACTGCAACTCCTTTAGCTTCGAGCGAGCTCATTAAAGTTTTAGCTATCTGCATAGTAAGTCTCTCTTGCGTTTGTAGTCTTTTAGAAAAAACTTCTACAGTCCTTGCAAGTTTACTTAGGCCTACTACTTTTTTATTTGGAATGTAAGCAATATGAGCGACACCAATAATAGGGGCCATATGGTGTTCACAATGACTTTCTAAAGTTATATTTTTTTCTACCACCATATCGTCGTAGCCTTCCACATCTCCAAAAGTTTTCAATAATTCGGCACTTGCATCTTGATGATATCCTTTGAAATATTCTTTGAAGGCTTTAACTACCCTTTTTGGTGTTTCTATCAATCCTTCTCTATTTGGATTTTCTCCTATCCAGGTTAATATTGTTTTAAAAGCTTCTTCAGCCTGTTTATCTGTAACTTCAGGTTTTTTCGAGCTACTCTTCTCAATGTCTTTAACTAATTTCATATAGCGCTCATTTTTATAGGACATATTTCATTAATGCAAATTGCTATTTTGTCTTTTTTTCATTATTTTACGGCAATGTTTAAAAAAAGAGATAGCGTATTTGAGGTAGAAGAAGGGAAATTCTTGTCTCCTAAGTTTGATGAGAAAGGACTTATTCCTGTAACTACAACTGACTTTAAAACAGGAGAAGTTTTAATGCATGGATATATGAATGAAGAAGCTTTAAAACTTACTATAGAAAAAAAGGAAGCTTGTTACTGGAGCAGATCTAGAAAAGCTTTATGGCATAAAGGAAAAACAAGTGGTTTTGTTCAAAAAGTTATAGATATAAGAATTGATGATGATCAAGATGCTTTATGGATGACTGTAGATATTGGTAATGGAGCAAGTTGCCATGTTGGTTATAAATCATGTTTTTATAGATCTATTCCATTAGGTAAAATAAATAATTCAGAGGAAGTAAAGCTAGAATTTAGAGAAAAAGAAAAAAAGTTTGACCCTGAAAAAGTGTATAAAGGACAGCCAAACCCAACTAAATTATAAGATAATTCTAAATAAATGAGTAAAGAAAAACAGAAAAATGTTTTTGGAGAAACTTTAGAACCTTGCTCTAATGAACCTTTAACTGGTTGGTTAAGGGATGGTTGTTGTAAC
Source organism: uncultured Pelagibacteraceae bacterium (assembly GCA_902569785.1). Taxonomy (GTDB): domain Bacteria; phylum Pseudomonadota; class Alphaproteobacteria; order Pelagibacterales; family Pelagibacteraceae; genus Pelagilacustribacter. The sequence continues at coordinate 124,672 of CACFVO010000001.1, read as the reverse complement.
ACTGATAAAAACGATCGAGGTGTTCATACAGTTTGTGCAAAAGTTACTAATGAATTCCTAGTATGGTCAAAAGAAGTTGGAAATGATTTAATAACACCTCATCCAGAGTTTGGATTTCCAGGGTTAAAAGAAGGTGACAGTTGGTGTTTGTGTGCTACTTGGTATGCCAGAGCTTTAGAGGAAAATGTAGCATGTTCTATTTACTTAAAAAAAACAAATATAAAAACTTTAGAATTAATCCCTATCGCGAAACTTAAAAAATTTGCTTTAGATCTTTCTTAATATACCTTAGTTCCCCGAGTTTTAATAATTAGTTCTAGCTCTTTATATTCTTCACAGTTACAATTTTTTAAAACATCCAATCTTTCGTTGGCTTTATCTATTCGATTTGTTTGGACATACAGCTCACCAAGATATTCATTAATACCATTATGATCGGGCTTTATGCTAAGCCCTGTAAGGTAAAATTTTTCAGCTTGTTCAAAGTTGCCAATTTTTCTAGATGTATAACCCATATAATTTAAAATATCTGGATTCTTTTTTTCTGAGGAATATGCTTTTTCCAATTTTTTAAAAGCTTGGGAATAAAGTTTTTTAGCTTTATCAATTTTTTCTTTTTTTTCTAATTTACCTGCTCTTATTACTAATTTTTTTGCATCATCATAATAGTTTGATTTACTATCGTCGGAACTATCGCTGCCCGCTGAGTATGCATATTGAGACATTAAACTTATCAAAATTATATAAACTATTTTTTTCATAACTACGTTAAAGATGATCTTCCGCCATCCACACCTAAAATTTGTCCAGTAATCCATGAACTACTATTGCTTAATAAAAAATTTGCAACTGACGCAGAGTCGCTTCCCTCTCCTACTCTTTTTAAAGGGTGCATTTTAGCAATGCTATCTGCCATTTTTTCATTTTTTAAAATAAAATTTGCTATTTTAGATTTTGATATACTTGGAGCTATACAATTCACTCTTATGTTTGGAGCAAATTCTGCAGCTAAAGATACGGTTAATCCCTCAATTGCTCCTTTAGCAGATGAAACGATACTGTGATTAGTAAAACCTCTTCTAACTGCTACTGTAGAAAATAAAACTATTGAACCTTTGTTTTGTTTTAAGCTATCAGAAGCTCTTCTTATAATTTCAATTGCTGAAACCAAATTTAAATTAAATGACTGCATGTAATCACTTTTTTTTGTCAATTTTATAGGCTTTAAATCTATTGACCCAACACAATACGCTAAACCATTTATTGGAGTATCTCCTAAATCACTAAAAACTTTTTCAGAAAAATTTTCTTCTAATACATCGCAAGTTGTAAAAGTGGAATTTAATTCAGAGGCAATTTTAGATAAAGTTGCTTGGTCTCTACCAACTAAATGAACTTCTCCTCCCTCTGAAACTACTTTTTTAGCCAAAGAAGATCCTATTGATCCTGTTGCTCCTAAAATTAATTTTTTCATAATGGCTTTTTATCACTATTATTTTAAATAAATAGGCAAATAATGACGCGTTTATTTCTATTTAAAATTCTATAATTTGTCTTAGATGAAGCTATTTATAATACTTGGAAATCAATTATTTAGTCCAAAATATTTAAAAAAGTACAAGGATCACACTTTTTTTATGGCTGAAGATTATGATTTATGTACCTATGAAAAACATCATAAATTGAAAATTCTTCTCTTTTTATCATCAATGAGATCTTTTAGAGATGAGCTTAAATTAAATAATTTCAAGGTACATTATGAAGATGTTAATTCCAAATTTAAAACATCTTACGAAAAAAAAATTGAAAAAATAATTAAAGATAAAAAAATTAAAGAGGTAAGTTTTTTTGAAATAGAAGATAAGCCTTTTGAAAAAAAAATACTGAAATTACTAAAAAATACAGGTGTAGTTGTAAATCAATTAAATTCACCTATGTTTTTAAGTACTAGAAATGAATTTAAAGAATATCTTTCAAAATATAAAAAACCTTTTATGGCTAATTTTTATAAAATTATTAGAACAAAATTAAACATTCTAATGGATAAAAACGGAAAACCAAAAGGAGATAGATGGAGCTTCGACGAGGACAATCGAAAAAAATTACCAAAAAATATTAAAATTCCAACTGTTTCCAAATTAAATCATTCTAAACATACTAATGACTTAAAAAAATTTATTAATTTAAATTTTAATCATCATCCTGGCAATACTGAAAATTTTTGGTTTCCTACTACGAGAAAAGATGCTCATAAAAAACTTGATGAATTTCTAAAAGAAAGAATAAAATTATTTGGCGACTATGAAGATGCTGTAAGTGAAAGATCTAACACTATGTTTCACAGTGCTTTAAGTCCAATAATCAATATTGGACTCATAACACCTGAAGAACTTATTCTTAAATTAAAGAGGATGGAAAATAAAGTTCCTGTTAATTCCTATGAGGGATACATAAGACAAATTATTGGGTGGAGAGAGTTTATGAGAGGTATTTACCAAAATTTCGAAAATAAATTAGAAAAATCAAATTTTTTTAATCATAAAAGAAAAATGAAAAAATCTTGGTACGATGGAACTACTGGATTAGATCCACTTGATTTCTCAATTCAAAATGCAGAACGTTTCGGATGGTCCCACCACATTGAGAGATTAATGATACTATCCAATATTATGAATCTTTGTGAGATCCATCCTAAACAAGTTTACAAGTGGTTTATGGAAATGTTTGTTGACTCTTCAGAGTGGGTAATGTCTCCGAATGTTTATGGTATGGGTTTGTTTAGTGATGGTGGAATTTTTGCAACGAAACCTTATATTTGTGGTTCAAGTTACTTTCTCAAAATGATGCACTTTAAGAAAGGGCCTTGGTGCGATGTTATGGATGGATTGTACTGGAAATTTATTGATAAAAATAAAAAATTCTTTTTAAAAAATCCTAGATTAGCAATGATGGTAAGAGTGTCAGAAAAAATGAACAAAGAAAGAAAAGCTCGAATTTTTAAAGCCGCAAATAATTTTATAAAAGAAAACACTAATGGTTAAAGTTTTTTTTAACAATTCATGTAATATTTGTAAGGCTGAAATTAGCCACTATAAAAAACACTGTAATGATAAAATTGAATGGATAGATGTTACTAATAATATAGAGGCTCAAAAAATTACATCAAAATCATATAAAGAACTTTTACGAAGAATGCATATCATAGAAGATGGTAAAATAATTGATGGAGCAGAGTCTTTTTTAATTATTTGGAAAAATGTACCTAAATACAACTTTCTGTATAAAATATTTAAGATCAAACCTTTATTTTTTTTGTTAAATATTTTTTACGAAATTGCAGCTTATTTTCTTTTTATAAAAAATAAACATTTACTAAGTGATGAAAAAAACTAATTTACCTAAAAAAAATTGTTTAGTTTGTAGTAAGCCTTTCACTTGGAGAAAAAAATGGAAACTAAATTGGGAAAGAGTAAAATATTGTTCTAAGAAATGCTCTAGGTCTAGTTCAATTTAAAAGTTGATAATATTATTGGTATATTCAACTTAAAATTAAAATATCCTTTATTTGAAAATTTCCAGCAAAATTCATCCTCTTCTCGCGTAATAAAATTAATATTTAGATTATTTTTTTTAACAAGCATTTTAAAAAATGAAAAATTTTCACCAATAGAAGGATATATAACATCAAATGATTTAGAGGTTTTAGCAAGTTTTGTTAAACTGTTTCCGTCAAGTAATTCTGCTTGATATTTAATTTCATTTAAGCGTGATTTGATAACATCTTTCTTATAATCCATTACTTTTGTAGATAATTTAACTGATCTATTTTCATTTCCCAACAAAACAAAATAAATTTTTTTATATTTTTTTTTTTTCATAAAATCCTCATACATTTCATTTTCAAAAATAATTAGATTATCATTTACATCTTCATTTTTGCTAATTTCAAAAGGAGAAATTTTATATTCTCTTTTGTCTATAATTGGTAATGCAGTCTCATTTAACTTAACATTCTTGTATTTGTTGTTTGTAAATTTACTTATATTCCAAGACTGAGCTAAATAATTTTTACCTTTTGTTTGTATTCCTGCAACCCATCGCCAACTTAAAGTATTAGAGGCTGCATCTCCATCATATAAGTGTTTCATAAAAAACTCTGCTCCTTTTTGCCAAGGTAATCCGAGAGAAAATATCCAAATACTTGCGAATAACATTCTAGTATGATTATGAAGATAATTAAAATTTTTTAGTTCATTTACCCAGTCGTTAAAACACTCGATATCTGTTTCACCATTTGTTGCTTTCAAATAACTTTTATCTTCTTTGATCGTCTTCAGATCTTCTATAAAATCGGTCCAAACTTTTGGTCTTAGTTCTAGCCAACCTTTCCAATAAACTCTCCAAAATATTTCTTGAATAAACTTATCTACCTTTTTAAAAGGATATTTTTTTAAAACAATTTTTGCAGTCTCATACTCTGTAATTAATCTATGAGTTATATAAGGTGACAAACAAGAAACATTACGTCTATTTGTAACACCAAAGTCAAAATTTCTTTTGGCGTTATAATTCGAAATATCACTTTCTATATATTTACTGAGTTTCTCTAAAGCTTCTAATCTGGAGGTAATAAACTGCATTAATCTTCGTCGTCCCTCCAATCATCGATATATAATTTCCAACATGCAAAAGTTACACAAATTATTCCAACAGAAAAACCTAGAAGAACTCCGTTTTCTCTGCCTAAATAAATTGATCCGTAGTGGGCGCTAAGAATTGGTGGAAATACTAGAATACACCCTACAATTAAATATCGATAAATAAAAGGAGGACGTTTCAAATTGTGCTTCCTTGATCTACTGGTATTGACACTGCAGATGTAAACCAACAGTTTTTACAATCTGCGTCACTACCTTTTTGAACTTGCCACTCATAGAAAAATAATTTTTTATCATTTGTTAGAATTTCAATTCTATATATGTAAGAGTTAGAGGTGTTTGATATTAGATTGATCTTATGTGAGGAATGATTAATGAGATACTTATATTGTTGACCGTATATCATAATTCTAAATCGCTCGTAAGGACCAGTAACTTTTTTATTATCTGGATGAGCAAAAAGCCATGTTTGCATTATACCTTGATCTTTTTTATTATTATTTTTAAGTGCTTTAAGTTGAATTTTAACTACATCGTATGGATCAAATTTATTACTTGGTTTAATTAGTTCAGCATTAAGTGTGCTAAAATAGAATATAAATATTAAAGATAATATAATTTTTTTTAATTCCATATTTTATTTAAAACCTCTTCTCTTTGACAAGCTTTTTTATAAGCTAGATATCTTAAAAAATTTTTTTGATAATAATCTTGATGATAATCCTCTGCTTGGTAAAATTTATCAAATTTCCACAATAAAGTTACAACCTTAGAATTAAATCTTTGTTCTATTTCAGAAATTGATTTTTGAATAACTTTTTTTTGCTTATTATTCTTATAGAAAATAACTGATCTATAACTTTTTCCTTTATCACAAAATTGACCATATTTATCAAAAGGATCAATATTTTTCCAAAAAACGTCTAAAAGTTTTTTATAGGATATCACTTTAGGGTCATAGGTAATTTCGATAGTTTCAACGTGACCAGTGTCTTTATAAATAACCTCTTTATAAGTAGGATTTATCAAATGCCCGCCAGAATATCCTGAAATAGATTGAATAATACCTTTTTCTTTATCAAAAGACTCTTCCATGCACCAAAAACATCCTCCAGCAAAATAGACTTTTTTATAATTAGAAATTTCATTTAAATTTTTAGTCGTCACTTTCAACTCTCCTCCAATTAATTGATTATGACTAAATAATAAAGTTTTGCACATTAGTATGGATAAAATGATTTTTTTCATCTTTAGATTCTAGGATAGATTTCAAATATTAAAAGGTGTATCTTGTCCTACATGGAAGATTTGCCAGACAATATTTGCGAAGAATGTTCACAAGAAGATGAAAGTGTTAATTCAAATTTAATTATTACTGGATATAAGGTATGTAATAGTTGTAAATTATCTAAAACAATTTTTCCTGTCTAAATTCCTTTAAAAAGAATAATCACTAAAAATAAGAAAAAAGCTTGAAATAACCATGCAACAATTACAACTCCTAGAGCTTTCCACATGCTATCGTAGTCTAAAGCTGATTTAACTGCTACTACCATACAAGCTAACATCCAAAAAGCAGAACCTATAAAAGTTACCGTCATTAAATCAGGAGTAATGCCAAAAACTCTAATTAAACCTGGAGCACTAGAAAAACCAATTGTTCTCAATAATTCACCATGATTACTTTTAGTTTTTGGATCTCCAAACAATTTTACTCCAACAAAATAAATTACATAAGCCCAAACATACCAACTCAATAGTGACAGAACCGGGGCTAATAAAAAATTAGATGCACCTAATTGTAAAGCTCCTACTCCTGCTGCTAAGCTAGAGAGAACTACGACTGTTCCAGCTTGAAGAGTAGCTGATTTATCTTTTTCTACCTCTTCGTAAAGATCGATATCGATCTTTATTGCTCTAAATACTCTATTAAGAAAAATAGAAATCATTTTTTTATCCTTCAAAAAGTATATAACTTAATTAGAGAAAAAATATATATGAAAATAAGAAAAGATTTAGAATCAATTGTTTCAGGAATATCAGCAGCTATAGTCATAGGTATTCTGGCGTATTTAACTCTAGAAACCTCTGCGGGAATATGGCTAATGTTTTCTTTTGGTGCTACTGTATTTATCGTATTTGTCCTTTATGATCTTGAAACTGCGCAACCTAAAAATATATTTTTTGGTCATCTTATATCAATAATTGTTGGGATTATATTCAACGAGACAATTGGGCTTTCATTTTACTCTCTAGGTTTATCAGTTGGAGTTGCAATTACTTTGATGGTCTATTTTAAGGTAATGCATCCACCAGCGGCATCGAATCCTTTGGTTGCTTTATTTATGGACTTGTCTTTCGATTACATTTTATTTCCCGTCGTTGTAGGAACTGTAGTCATAATTCTATTATCTATTCTAATTAATAAAATTATTCTAAAAAGAAATTATCCTAAAAGGATATTTTAATTTAATATAAATATTGAGCTATTAAGTATCAATGCATAACTTGACCATAGAAGATAAGGTATCATTAAATAGAAACTAATTTTATCTTTGTTGAAATAATTTTTCATGAGCAAAATAATAAAGATTAAAATGATAATTAAGTTCATCAAAGCTAAACCAATTTGATGAAATCCAAAAAAGACAATGCTCCAGGTGCCATTAAAAAATAAATGTACAAAATAAAGTTTTAAGATCTTTAAATCGAACGAATTTATCCAAATTTTCCAAATTGCGATTGCCATCATGATATATAGCGTTGTCCAAACAGGGGCGAATACCCAGCTTGGTGGATTAAAGCTTGGTAGTATAATTTGAGAATACCAGGGCTCTTTAAATGAGGCTGTGGTAAAACTTCCTATTGTCGAAGCTATAAATGTAATTAAAAGTATTAAGAATAGAGATAAATATTTATTCTTACTCATATATTAATATATAACTAATTTATGTCCAAAAATCAGAAAAAAATATGGATTACTGGAGCAAGCAGTGGAATAGGTAAAGCTGTTGCTGAAAAATTTGCTAAAGAAGGTTGGCAAGTTGCAGTATCAGCTCGAAGAAAGGAAATTCTTGATGAAATGGCTAAAGATCATAATATCTCTTCTTATCCATTAGACGTAGTAGATGAACAAAATTGTAAAATTACATTCCAAAAAATTATCTCAGAGTTTACAGAAATTGATCTTTGTATTTTTTGTAGTGGAACCTACGATCCAAAAAAAGAAAAAGAGATTGATATTAAACAAAGTAAATTTGTAATGGATGTAAATTATTTTGGTGTTTTAAATTGTGTCAAAACAGTAGAAAGGTATTTTAAAAATAAAAAAAGAGGACATATTTCAATAGTTTCATCTATAGCTGGGTACAGAGGATTGCCTAATTCAAGTGGTTATGGCCCCTCCAAAGCTGCCTTAAATAATTTTGCAGAGAGCATCTATTTTGATTTTAAAAAATATAACGTAAGAGTCTCAGTTATTTCTCCAGGGTTTATAAAAACACCTTTAACAGACAAAAATGATTTTCCTATGCCTTTTTTAAGGTCTGTAGAATTTGCTGCCGAAAAAATATATGGTGGTCTTATAAAATCAAATTCTTTTGAAATTCATTTCCCAAAACAATTAACTTTAATTTTAAAATTTTTAAGAATATTACCTTACAAAATTTATTTATTTCTGATTTATAAATTATATAAACGTTAATCTTTTACAAACACTACAGTTAGTTCAGCAACCTTAATTCCAAATTTTGTCATTGTTGCTCTATTGATGGCAACTCTATCATCTTGCTTAAATATCCAATCATCAAAAGTAATTTTAATTTCTTTACCTTTTACAGGTACTAGTAAAACGTATTCGAATTTAAAGGCTGGTCCATAAGAAAATCCTTTTGCTGTTCCTACTACATCTCCTGCGGTTCCTTCATAATTATGATCATCTATTTTGATTATCTTCCATTGTCTAGTTTGAACCTCTCCATCTGACCAATTAAATTTTTCATCAAGAATTAGTTGTTTTCCATCCCACTTGCCGTTTAGGTCAGCGGAAAATTGCCTAGTTACTTTACCTGAGCGATTTTGTAAAACTCCCCACGCTTTAACATCGCCAGACAAGTAATCTTCTATAATTAATCTTGGTTTTTGACCTTTAAAATCTGTTGGCTTCATATTACTTGAACATCCTGTTAAAAAAATAACTAAAATTAAACTTAATACTTTTTTCATGACGATTATTTATTAGACATAGAAAATTGAATCAAGTCTATATTTTTGGCTTTAAATCCGGCCTCACAATAACTTAAGTAAAATTCCCACATTCTTTTAAAATAATCATCAAATCCCAAAGGTAAAATTTTATCCCAAGCGCTTAAAAAGTTTTTTTTCCATATAAAGAGAGTCTTTGCATAATCATCTGAATAAGAATTTACTTCTTCTAAATTTAAATTATTTTTTATAGTTAGTTTCTTAATTTGATTTAAGGATGGTAAAAAACCACCAGGAAAAATATATTTTTGTATAAAATCCTCATTAGTCCTATATCTATCAAACAAATTATCTTTTATAGTAATTCCCTGTAAAGCTGCACAACCATCTTGTTTTAGTGAATTTTTTATTGTTCGAAAATATTGATCTAAATATTTTTCACCTACGGCCTCTATCATTTCAATAGACGCAATTTTGTCGTATTTGTCTTTTAAATCTCGGTAATCTAAAAATAAAACATTAACTCTATTATTTAAGCCTTTTTCAAATATTCTTTTTTTTGAATAATTATATTGATTTTTTGAGATAGTAATACAATCTACCAGAACATCATATTTTTTTGCTAAAAATTCAGAAAATCCTCCCCATCCACAACCGATTTCCAAAACCTTCTCTCCACTTTTAACATCCAATAGATTAATTAGTTTTTGATATTTGTTTTTTTGAGCTTCTTCTAAATTTTCATCTTTATTTTCATATATTGCACTAGAATAAGTTAAAGTTTTATCTAGCCAATGAGAAAAAAATTCATTTCCAAGATCATAATGTTTTGAAATGTATTTTAAGCTTTTAGACTTAGTGTTAGATGCAAAAATCCCTTTTAAAATATTTTTAAATCTTTGTAGTTTTAAGCTTCCAGAAAATGAATAAACAAGATGAATATTCTTGGCAGTTAGTTCAATTAAATTTGTTAGATTTGTAGAATAAAAATCTTTATTTATATGAGCTTCTCCTAATGCAGAACCACCACCAAAAATAATATTCAAATAAAATTTAGGATTGTTAATTTTTATATCAGCAGTAAATTTATGTTCTAGATTTCCAAAATGGTAAACTTTACCATCATAATTGATTAGTTTAAGATTGCCGTATTTAATAAATTTCAACTTATTTAAAATAAATTTTTCAGAAATTTTATATAAAGTCATTACTAGTCTTCAAAGCTTAAATTATTTTTTATTTTTTTAACCCTAGACCTGTATATTGCTCCTTTTTTCCACAATAGTAATGCTTCAAAATGTATCGCACTAATTATTTTTACAGTCATTAAGGGATATTTGAAAAAATTGATAATAAGTTGTTTGAAACTTAATTCTTTTCTTTCTCCTGTCTGAACAGCACTCAAAATATGCCCTTTTTTGTCAGATTGCTTGATGGATACAAATAATTTGCTATCTGGTTTTGATAATTTAAAATTATAATATGTATCCATGTCCATAAATGGAGATACATAAAATCTTTTCTTACACTTTTTCTCTATACTTTTATTATTTTTTATTTTGAAAATATAAGTATGTTGCTCATTAAAGGTATTTTTAACTTCATAAAAAACAGCTTTTATTAAATCATTTTCGTAGCAGTAAAAAATACTTAAGGGATTAAATACATAGCCAAAAATTCTAGGATAACAAAGAATTTTAATTTTGTTTATGTTTTGCTGAATATTAAATTTTTTTAAGTTATCTAAAACCCAATCTTTTAAAGATTTGCCATCTCTCTCTCCGTGATCTTTATTATAAAAACTAAAGATGTTAAATTTGTTTAAAGAAAAGATGGGAATATCTTTGTCTAATGACTCAATCTCATCTAGGTCTATTAAAAGTGAAAATGTGTTATATTTTAAATGATGTTTGACTGGTTTAAATCTCGTATGAGAAACTATTCCATTATATATACATGAATTTCTCATATCTTGAAATTTTTTGTTAGATTGATAGCTGATTTAATTCCGTCTTCATGAAATCCATAACCAAAGTATGCACCACAGTACCAGGTTTTTTTTTTTCCTTGAAGAGAATTAAGTTCTTTTTGATATATTAGAGTTTCAGAATTAAAATATGGGTGAGTAAAATTCACTTTTTTTATTATTTTAGACTCTGGTATTTTACTAATTGGATTTAAAGTTAAAAAGTAATTAGTTTCACATTTTAAATTTTGCAACTTATTCAGCCAATAGGTTACACAAGTTTGTTTTTCTTGGGATATAGAATTCCAACTAGACCAAGCTATTTTTTTTTGAGGCATAAGTTCTTCTTCGGTATGTAAAACAGCAAGATTTGAAATATATTTAAACCTGCCTAAAATTTTCTTTTCCTCAGTAGTTGGGCTTTCCAATAATTGTAAACTTTGGTCTGCATGAGAAGCTAAGATAACATGATCGTAGTCTAAATATTCATTTTCCATTTTTAATCTTACATTATTATCATTTCGAATAATTTTATTAATCCTATAATTTTTAAAAATTTCACCACTGATTTGAGGCAATATTTTCTTAACATAAGTTCTGCTTCTATTAAAAACAGTATACCATTGAGGTCTATTTTTAAATTTGAATAAACCATGATTTACAAAAAATTGTAAAAATAATTTTAAAGGCATTTTCTTTGCGTTTGAAAATGGCATCGACCAAATTGCAGCAACCATAGGTATGATGTGAAATTCAATAAAATATTTAGAAAAATTTTTTTTTTCTAAATAACTTCCTAAAGTTAATCCTTCTAAATTATTTTTAAGTAATTTAGGTGCAGTATTATAAAATACAATAATTTCCTTAATCATTTTTAAAAAGCTTAAATTAAATATATTTAATTTATTGGCAAAAATGGCGTTAAGACCTCTTCCGCTATATTCAATTTTGCTATTTTTTATTGAAACAGAAAAAGACATGTCACTTTTTTCGAAAGGAACACTTAGCTCTTTAAATAGATTTATTAAATTAGGATATGTTAATTCATTAAAAACAATAAAACCTAAGTCTACAGGTACAGTTTCGTTTTGATTCTTAATGTCATATGTGAATGCATGACCTCCAAAATGATCGTCTTGTTCAAATAGGTCTACTTTATATTTTTTTGAAAGATAAAATGCTGAAGCTAAACCCGAAATTCCTGAACCAATAACTGCAATTTTCATTAAAACTAATTAAATAAAGATTTGATTTAATAAGTTTATCATATGCTAAATAAGAATTTGTATTTTTCATTTATAGAGAGTACTTCCATGCCCACTAAACCGCCTATGATTAATTGAATAGAAACAATTAAAATAACAAATAAACCAACATACCCTAGCCATTGATGTTTCTTTATGTACTCAGCAAAGAAACTAGCTAATGTAAAAATTAAAAATAATGACAAGAGAAGACCAACCACCATTATATTAAAATTTCCCTTAGCTACAGCAACTACTGCTAAAACGTTGTCAAAACTTAATGTTAAATCTGCTATTAACACTTGATAAACTCCTGAAGAAAAACTTTTTGTTTCTTTAGATTTTAGTTGTGGTGATCTAATTATATTTTTGCCAAAAAAGTCTTGTCTTAAATTATTAATTACCCATAGTAAAAGTACTCCACCTAAAATTTTAACCCAAGCAAATTCAAATATATAATTAGCTCCTGTCGCAAAAAATATTCTAAAAATAAAAGCTGCCCCCACGCCCCAGGCTATAATCTTCCTTCTATTTTCTGAAGCAAAATTTGCTGCTATTAATCCTATTATGATCGCATTATCTGCTACCATAACAATATCAATTAGAATAATTTGAAGTGAAATGATTAATTGCTCTAACATTATGTTGATACATGTATATAATTTAAATTGTTAATATTAAAGAGTAAAAATGACTGATAAAAATTATCCAGCAAATATTTCCAAAAAACAAATATTCTTATTATCCATTCCGGTTTTTTTTTCAAATTTAGCCATTCCTTTAGTGGGTATAATCGATACTGGTTTAATGGGCAATCTAGGAGAAGCTAAATATCTGGCTGCAACTAGCATTGCAACTTCTATTATAACTATGATTGTTTGGAGTTTTGGTTTTTTAAGAATGGGCACAGTTGGAATTGTCGCTCAATTATTTGGTAGGTCAGACTATAGAGAAATTATAAAAACATTGCTTAGAAATTTTCTAATTGCTTTGCTAATAGCTATTATTATTATCTTATTAAAACCATTTATAATAAACTTAGCCAAAATTTACTTTTCAACTTCAAAAGAAACTCAGGAATTAGTAAATATCTACTTGTCTGTAAGAATACTTTCAATTCCTGCAGAATTAATTCTATATATTTTAGTTGGTTTTTATTTAGGCATTCAAAAAACTAAAATATCAAGCCTTTTAATAATTACTTCATGTTTATTAAATATAGTCCTTAGCTCATTTTTTGTTTTGTCTTTAGATTTAAAAATATTTGGAGTTGCATTAGGCACTTTAATAGGAAACTATTTAACAGTAATTATATTCTTAGTTTTCACATATAATTTTATAATTAAAAAATTTCAAGTAATTCCAAAATTTGAAAAGCTAATTGTTCCAGCAAAACTTCTAAAATTATTTAATATTAATTTTAATATCTTTATAAGGACTTTATTTCTGACATTTTCATTTCTATGGGTTACATATCTTGGATCTAAACTTGGAGAGGACTTTTTAGCTGCTAATGCTATTTTAATGCAATTTATAATTTTGGCTTCTTTTTTTCTTGATGCCTATGCTTTTTCCACTGAAGGAGTTGTGGGGTTTGCGGTAGGCAGGAAAAATATCAAATCTTTTTTAACAGCTGTAAAAAATTCTATTCAAATCAGTTTTTATACAGCTTTAATTATTTCGTTGTTGTATTTAATTTTTTCTAAACAAATTATAAATATTATTACTGATATTGAGATTCTTAGGTTCATCTCCTACAAATATATCATATGGATTGTAATTATTCCTCCAGTCGCCTCTTTTTGTTATCAATTCGATGGGGTATTTATTGGAGCAACACAAACTAAAGAAATTAGAAATGCAATGATGATTTCAGTTGTATCTTTTATAATTACATCTATATATTTAACAGAATATTTTGGTAATCACGGTTTATGGCTCTCATTACTTTTATTTATGATTTTTAGATCACTTACCTTAAATTATTTTTTTAATAAGATTTTGAAAAAATTTTAAATGCAATTTCTGTATAAAGTACCTGGATACATGCTCCTACTTTTTGGAGGGTTTTGTTTAAGCTGGGGAGGTTTTATCGTTAGATCTTTTGAAACTTCTAATGCTTGGGAAATTTTACTATTAAGAACTTTTTTCTTTTTTCTGTGGATCTCTACATTCTTATTTTTGATCTATAAAAAAGATGCTGTCAAAACTATAAAAAAATCTGGACTTCCAGCACTATTAGGTGGGTTTGTAATGTCATTTAGTTTTATAGCTTTTGTTTTTGCTATGATGAATACTTCTGTTGCTAATGTGGTTTTCATAATAAGCACACAAACAATGTTTTTAGCAATATTTGGTTATTTTTACCTAAAAGAAAAAGTTTCTTTAATAGGGTTCATCTCAATTGTTTTAGCTATGTCTGGTATTACGATAATGATAGGAGACTCAATTTATTCAGGTACTTTATTTGGCAATCTTATTGCTTTAACCATACCAATTAGTTTTTCAATATTAGTAATGATAATTAGAAAACATTCTAATTTAGATCTTGTGCCAGCTATCTGGTACGCTTCTATTTTTAGTTTTATTTATGCAATTGCAATGGTTGAGTCTTTTAATTTTACAACTCATGATATTTTTATGGGATTTTTATTAGGAGTTCCCCAGCTCGGTTTTGGCTTTATTTGTATTACAATTGGTTCTAGAACAACACGTTCAGTAACAATAGGGTTGTTAATGCTCACTGAAACAATTTTTGCACCTGTTTGGGTATGGTTATTTTTAAATGAAATTCCTCCATTTAGCGTCTTTATAGGTGGTTCCATAATTATCCTGGCTATAATTTTGAAAAGCTTTGATAAAAAATTAATAAATACTGTTTAGAATTGTGTCATTAAAAAAGATATTCTTAAAAAATAAATTTACTTATAAAATTTACCTATATTATAATCTCTACATTCGTCACAAAAGTTTTATAAATAGAAAGCAGTATTCGCAGTGGGGTGAAGATCTATTTATTGAAGATTATTTTAAGAATAAAAACAAAGGTACTTATTTGGATATAGGGTGTTTCCATCCGTTTATGTATAGCAATACATGTCTTTTGCATAAAAAAGGATGGAGTGGAGTAAATATTGATATAAATCAAACATCTATAGATCTTTTTAACATCGTACGTCCAAATGATACTAATATATGCGCGGCAATAAGTGGTAAGAAAAAAGAGTTTAAAGTTTATCTTGATGATCCTTTCAGTCCCGTCAACACTATTGATAAAAAGTTTTACGAAAGTTTAAAAAAATCATTTTTTAAAAATAAGAAAATATTAACCGTTCATTCAAAAACGATTCAAGAAATACTTGATTTAGGTAAAATCAAAAGTGTAATAGATTTTATAAACATAGATGCAGAGGGACTTGATTTTGAAATTTTACAACTAATAGATTTTAATAGATATAAAGTTAAACTTGTTTCTGTAGAAACTCATAATGTTGATGGATCTGAAAGCGAATATTTTGATTCTATAACAAAATTTTTGGAAAAGAGGAGCTATTCTATTTTTAAACGCGTCGGACCAACCACTTTATTTAGTTTAAATAATCATAATTCAAGTAGTAGGTGAATTAAAAATAATTGACTTTTCCCTTCTTTTGATGGAAAGTACAAATGTAACGGAAGAGTCTGTTTTAATACAGCGCCGAAGGAGCAACTTCCCTAGAAACTCTCAGGCAAAAGGACCGTTACAATAATAACTCTGGAAAGTAGGCGATAGCCTCACCGAAGGATTAAATCTCTCAGGTACATGGACAGATAGGGGTTGAGTAAGAGTTATTATGGAAGGACAAAAAACAGCTTTATATAATATTCATAAAAACCTGGGGGCGAAGTTTGTTCCTTTTGCAGGTTATGAAATGCCAATTCAATATAAAGACGGAATTGTAAAAGAGCATATCTCTACCAGAACTTATGCTGGATTTTTTGATGTTTCTCATATGGGACAATTTTTTTTAGAGGGCGATGAAACATTAACAGAAGCTTTAGAGAGGATTATTCCTGCAGATTTAAAATCTTTGAAAATTAATCATTCAAAATACTCTTTTTTACTTAATAATGATGGAGGAATAATTGATGACTTAATTGTAACAAAAACAGAAAAAGGATTCTGTATAATTTTGAATGCTGCTTGTAAAGAAAATGATATCAAACAAATTTCTAAATTTTTAGGAAAAAATCATAAACATGTTTTAAATAATGATTTATCTTTAATAGCTTTACAAGGACCTAAGTCAGTTGAAATATTGGAAAAATTGATACCCGGCGTTTCTAATTTAAAGTTTATGACTGGTAATAAATTTAATTATGATAATGAAAAATTATACATTACGAGATCAGGTTATACAGGAGAAGATGGTTTTGAAATTTCTATCTCAAATAAAAAAGTTGAAAAACTAATAAATTTTTTAGTTTTAAATGAAGTCAAACCAATAGGTTTAGGCGCTAGAGACACATTAAGATTAGAGGCGGGTCTTTGTTTGTATGGACATGATTTAAATGAAAAAATCAATCCTGTAGAGGCAAATTTAAAATGGGCTATTGCAAAAAAAAGAAAAGATGTTGGTGGTTTTAATGGATGGGATAAGATTAAAGATTTATTAAGTAAGGGAAGTGAAAAAATTAGGGTTGGTATTAAGCCCGAGGGCAAAGTTATAGCTAGGGAAAATACGAAAATATTTTCAAGGGATGATAACGAGATAGGTTTCGTTACAAGCGGAACTTTTGGTCCTAGCGTAAATGCACCAGTTGCTATGGGATATGTTAAATCAAGTTTTGCTAAAGCTGGAACATCAATAAAGCTTGAAGTAAGAGGAAAAAAATACGAAGGTAAAGTTTCGGAGCTTCCGTTCTATAAAAAAAGTTATGTTAAATAAAAAATGAGGTAAAAATGAGTGAAAAAAAATTTTCAAAAAAACACGAATGGGTTTCACTAGAGGGTGATATAGCTACAGTTGGCATTACTAAACATGCCACTGAATTGCTTGGAGATATAGTTTTTGCAGAAGTACCAGATGCGGGAAAATCTTTAGATAAAGAAGGCCAAGCAGCTGTTGTTGAATCAACAAAAGCAGCTAGTGACGTTTATTCACCAATTTCTGGAGAAATTACTGAAGGAAATAAAGCTATAGTAGATGACCCAAGTAGCATTAACGCAGATCCAGAGGGAGCGAGTTGGTTTTTTAAATTAAAGATAAAAAACAAAGGTGAATTTGACTCTTTAATGTCAAAAGAAGAATATGAAAAATTTTGTAAGGAGAATCCAAATTAAATGATAGACGATACATCGCAAGAATTTATTAATAGGCATATAGGTCCTTCAAAAAATGATCAAGAAAAAATATTAGATTTTATTGGCAGTAAATCTCTTAATCATCTGATAGAAAATACTGTTCCTAATAATATTTTGCTAAAGGATGAATTGAAGATTGGAGACTCCCTCTCTGAGAGTGAAGCATTAAAAAAACTTAAAAATATCTCTCTAAAAAATGAATCGTTTAGAAATTTTATTGGTATGGGATATTATAATTGTTTTACCCCCAATGTAGTTGTGAGAAACATTTTAGAAAATCCGGGTTGGTATACTTCTTACACCCCTTATCAGCCAGAAGTAGCTCAAGGGAGACTAGAGATGCTTTTAAACTTTCAACAAGTAATTACAGATTTAACTGGAATGGATATAGCAAATGCTTCGTTATTAGATGAAGCTACTGCGGCTGCGGAGGCAGTAGGTCTTGCTCAAAGAGTTTCTAAAAATAATTCTAAAAAGGTTTATGTTTCTGAAACTTGCAATCCTCAAGTAATTGATCTGATTAAAACTAGAATAGAGCCTTTTGGTCTAAAACTTTTAATTGGTAATCAAAAAGATTTTATAAAAAATTTAAGTGACGACTTAGTTTGTGGAGTCTTAGCTTATCCAGATACATTAGGAGAAATAATAGATCCGAGCGAGTCTATAAGTCTAATACATAAAAAAGGAGGTAAAGCTATTTTAATTTGTGACCTTCTTTCTCTAACAAAATTGAAAACTCCTGCAGAACTAGGGGCCGATATAGCGGTAGGTAACGCTCAGAGATTTGGTGTGCCAATGGGCTACGGTGGCCCACACGCAGCTTTTTTTGCTACAAAAGAGGAATTTAAAAGATCAATGCCAGGAAGAATTATTGGAGTATCTGTTGATAGGTTTGGTAAAAAAGCTTACAGACTATCTTTACAAACTCGGGAGCAACACATCAGAAGGGATAAGGCAACTAGCAATATTTGTACTGCACAAGCTCTTTTAGCAATAGTATCAGCCGCATTTGCAATTTATCATGGGCCTGAAGGAATTTTAAATATCGCCAATAGAACATCTAAATTAGCTAACTTGTTTGCAAAAAATATTAAAGATAATGGTTTTCAACTTTATACTAATAATTTTTTTGACACTGTAACAATAAAAACAAACGATAAAACTGAAGAAATCTATAAAAAAGCTATCTCAGAAAAAGTAAATTTAAGAAAAGTAGACAGTAAAACCTTATCGGTAGCATTTGATGAAGCTAAAAGACTTGATCACGTTAATTTACTATTAAAGATATTTGGTGTTCATAAAGATATAAGTAAAACAGTCGATATTAATCTGGATAATCTTCCAAAAAATTTATTGAGAACATCTAAATATTTAACCCATCCAGTTTTTAACAAGTATCACTCTGAAACAGAAATGATGAGATACTTAAAAAGACTTGAGGACAGCGATATTGCATTAAATAGGTCAATGATTGCACTCGGTTCCTGCACAATGAAATTAAACTCTACTGCTGAAATGATACCTATTTCTTGGAAAGAATTTTCTCAACCTCATCCTTTTGTGCCGGTAAATCAAACGAAAGGGTATCAAATTTTATTTGAAGATTTAATAAATGACCTAAAAGAAATTACTGGATTTGATGCTGTTTCTTTGCAACCTAACTCTGGTGCTCAAGGGGAGTATGCAGGTTTAATGACGATAAGAAAATTTCATAAAAATAATAATCAACCTAATAGAAATGTCTGTTTAATACCTAACTCTGCTCACGGAACCAATCCTGCTAGTGCTCAAATGTCAGGAATGAAAGTAGTTGTTGTTAATTGTGATGATAACGGAAATATTGACTTGCAAGATCTGCAAAATAAATCAGAAAAATATTCTAAAGATTTAGCAGCTCTTATGGTTACCTATCCTTCAACTCATGGGGTTTTTGAAGAAAAGATAACTCAAATTTGTGATATCGTTCATTTAAATGGTGGTCAAGTTTACATGGATGGGGCAAATTTAAATGCTTTAGTAGGAATTGCAAAACCTGGTAAGTTTGGACCTGATGTATGTCATATTAATTTACATAAAACTTTTTGTATTCCACATGGAGGAGGTGGCCCAGGTATGGGGCCGATAGCTTGTGCTAAACATTTAAAAGATTTTTTACCAAATCACCAACATTTAAATGAATTAAAGTCTGACAAGAGCATGGGGTCTGTTTCAGCTGCTCCATGGGGAAGTGCTAGTATTTTAGTTATTTCTTGGATGTATATTAAAATGATGGGATCAAAAGGTTTGAAAGCCGCATCACAAATATCAATTCTAAATGCAAATTATATTGCAAAAAAATTATCAGAAAAATACAAAATTTTATACACGGGAAAAAATGGCAATGTTGCACATGAATGCATCATAGATATAAGACCTATTAAAGAGAAATCAGGTATTTCAGAAGAAGATATTGCCAAAAGATTGATCGATTATGGTTATCATGCGCCTACAATGTCTTGGCCAGTTTCGGGAACTATTATGATTGAACCTACAGAAAGTGAGAACTTAGAGGAAATAAATAGATTTTGTAATGCTTTATTAAGTATTAAAGACGAAATAGATAAAATTGACTCTGGCAAATACAATAAAAAAGATAATCCAATTATTAATGCTCCTCATACATATTTAGAATTATCGGGAGATGAGTGGAAACATTCGTACTCCAGAAAAGAGGCTGCTTTTCCAAAAACATACCTCAAAGATTATAAATACTGGGCTCCAGTCGCTAGAGTGGATAATGTTTATGGGGATAGAAATCTTGTATGCTCATGTCCTTCAATTGAAGAATATAAAGAAGAAGCTGCTTAAAATTCACTCTCTATATATTTGTATAAAAAAAAACCCGCCTAAAAGACGGGTTTTAATTTTTTAATAAATAATTTAAATTATTTAAAATCTATATGCTACAGATAATGCTAATTCATCATTATCTAGGTCAGCAGAAATTGTGTTTGATGTAGTTGAAGTAAGGCTCAAGTCATCCCAGTCAGTTGTTTCATATGAAAGTTTAAACTGATAAGGACCGTATAGACCTTTTATACCAACTCCGTAATTTACTCCGTCAAGAGTTGCATCGCCATAAGAACCATGGTGATCCGGGTCTTCTCTGGTTAGTACATCTATTTGTGAAAATCCTAACTTAACATATGCGCTTCCTGCAAGTGGCATTTCTACGTAGTAATTTATGTAGTTTTCTACTACTGCGTTTGCAGAGTAAGTTACTGTACCAGTAGATCCACTTCCAGCAGCATCTTCTGCTACTTCAGTTCTTGAAGAAGTTACGTCACTTACGTCAGCCTCTCCAAATACATAGTTAGCTCCAAAGGTAATCTCGTTACCTTCTTCGCCCCAAATTGAGCTGTCTAAACTGTATTCTCCAAATAGAGATCCTATTGTTACAGAGTTATCAACTGATGTTGAGTTACTGTTAGCTGCACCTCCAGTTACAGTACCTGCAGTAGTTGTTTCTGTACCTGAAGCCTCTATAAAGTTTTGAGAAAGTTTAGCACCTAATTGAACACTTCCAGCAAACGCTGAAGTGCCAAGCATAATTGTTGCTATAGCTGTAATTATAATTTTGTTCATAATACTTCCTTAATTTATAAATTCTTAACGATCGTTTCGATATAATTATGTAATTTTTCCACTCCTGTCTACTTAAAAACTACGCTTCTATCCTGAATTGTATCAAAAACATCAATAAAATTAACGTTTATATGTTGCTTTTTTACAACACCAAATATCTAATTTTCTAGATTTACAAGCTTTTAAAATATTGATTTTTTCTTATTAAATCCTTCTTTTGCCCTATGAATCATCTCTATATTTAACCCATCCAGATCTTTAGGCTTAATATTTTTTAAATTTTGAACAGTTTTTAAGAAACGATCTGATTCATTTTTTGTGATTAGTCCTTTTGTAAGAGTTATAAATTTATTGATATATTGCTCTCTTCCGAAAGGTCTTTTTCCTGAAGGATGCGCATCGGCAACATTTATTTCTTGAGATATTATTGATCCATCTTTCATACGAATTATAACTTTACCACCAAAACACTTATTTTTGGGATTCGAGTCATGGTATTTTTTTGTCCATTTTGGATTTTCTCGAGTTGATATTTTTTTCCATAAAGAAACTGTACTTTTCTTTCTTGCTCTTTGCGGGGTATACGACTTTACGTGGTGCCAAGCACCGTCCTCTAAAGCAACAGCGAAAATATACATTATTGAATGGTCTAAAGTTTCTCTACTAGCATAAGGATCCATTTTTTGAGGATCTTTAGATCCAGTTCCTATCACGTAGTGAGTGTGGTGACTTGTTTCTATAACAATCTTTGAAATTTTAGATAAATCTTTAATCTTTCTATTTAAACTTCGCGCTAAATCTATTAATGCTTGTGATTGGTATTCTGCTGAATGTTCCTTAGTGTAAGTTTCTAAAATAGCTTTTTTTGGTTCATTGATTCTTGGAAGAGGAACAACATATTTCTTCCTTGGTCCAGATAGTACGTAAGCGATAACACTATCTTCGCCTTCATAAATTGGACTAGGTGCGCCCTCACCTCTCATGCATCTATCAACGGCCTCAATAGCAAGTTTGCCGGCATGAGCTGGAGCAAAAGCTTTCCAGCTTGAAATTTCTCCTTTTCTGGATTGTCTTGTTGAAATAGTTGTATGCAAAGCTTGTTGTATAGATTGATAAATAATCTCAGTCTTTAATTTCAATAAACTGCCAATTCCTGCAGCAATACTTGGACCTAGATGAGCAATATGATCTATTTTATGTTCATGCAAGCATATGCCTTTAACAAGATTTACCTGTACTTCATAACCAGTAAGAATTCCTCTAATTAAGTCCATTCCATTAGATTTAGTTTGTTGAGCAACTGCTAAAATTGCTGGAATATTATCTCCAGGATGACTGTAATCAGCTGCTAAAAATGTATCATGGTAGTCTAATTCTCTTACTGCTGTTCCGTTAGCCCACGCAGCCCATTCACAATCAACTTTAGTTTTTGAGTTTAGTCCAAAAACAGTAGCTCCATTTTTTCTAGGATGAGCCAAGGCCATTTCTCTCGCTGAAACAACAGGCTTTCTATTAAAAGAAGCAATAGCTACTGAGGCATTATCAATAATTCTATTAATAACCATTTCAATTGCATCTTTGTTAATTTTTGCTTTATCAGATGCAATCTCTGCAATTTTCCAAGCAAGTTGATCTTTTTTTTTTAGATTAGCTTTAGATGGATGTACTTTTACAATTATGTTTCTCATTAATTTAACATATTTCTAAGAACGTATTGAAGAATTCCACCATTCTTATAATATTCAACTTCGTTCTGAGTATCTATTCTGCAAAGTAACTTGATAGTTTTACTTGTTCCATCTTTATATTTTATTTCACAAGACACCTCATCTCTAGGTTTTACTCCCTTATCTATATCAACGATTGTGATCATCTCTTCACCTGAGATGTTTAATTTTTTTCTGTCAAAACCCTCTTTAAACTGAAGAGGTAAAACACCCATTCCAATTAAGTTTGATCTATGAATTCTCTCAAAGCTTTCAGCGATGACTGCTTTTATACCTAAAAGTTTTGTGCCCTTAGCCGCCCAATCTCTTGAAGACCCAGTTCCGTATTCTTTTCCAGCCATTACAATTAAGTCATTTCCTCTTTTTTTATATTCAATTGCAGCATCGTAAACGCTCATGACTTTTCCATCAGGCTGTAAAGTAGTAAATCCACCTTCAGTACCAGGAGCCATTTCATTTCTAATTTTAATATTTCCAAATGTTCCTCTCATCATTACTTCATGGTTTCCTCTTCTAGCCCCATAAGAGTTAAAATCTTTTTGTTGAACCTGGTTTTTCATAAAATAATCACCAGTGGGACTATCTTTTTTTATATTTCCTGCAGGAGAAATATGATCAGTAGTAACTGTATCAGCCAATAGAAGCAATAATCTTGCATCTTTGATTGGCTTAAATCCTTCTGGATGATCTGGCAAATTATCAAAAAAAGGAGGTTTTTTGACATAGGTAGAATTATCTTCCCAATTATAAATACTGCTATCTACTGTTTTAATAGCGCTCCATTCTTTTGGTCCTTTTGAAACGTTTGAATAACGGTTAATAAACATCTCTGCATTAATTGATTTTAGCATTATGTCTTCAATTTCTTTATTGCTTGGCCAAATATCTTTTAAAAAAACTTCTTTGCCATCCTTATCTTTACCAAGAGAATTTTTGTACATATCGAAATTCATATTACCTGCTAACGCAAAAGCTACTACAAGTGGTGGTGAAGCAAGATAGTTGGCTTTAACATCAGGACTTATTCTACCTTCAAAATTTCTATTTCCTGATAAAACAGAAACTGAATATAAATTTTCTTTATGTATAGCTTCAGAAATATTTTTATTTAAAGGACCAGAGTTTCCAATACACGTTGTGCATCCATATCCAACTAGATTAAATCCAAGCTCATCTAAATATTTATTCAATCCAGCTTTTTCTAAATAGTCTGTAACAACTTGTGAACCAGGCGCTAAAGAAGTTTTGACCCAAGGTTTAATTTTCAAACCTCTTTCTATTGCTTTTTTTGCAAGTAATCCTGCTCCAATCATTACACTTGGATTAGAAGTGTTAGTGCAAGAAGTAATAGCAGCTATTACTACATCTCCATCAGTAATTTTAAAATCAGTTCCTAAAACTTTAGCTTCTACTGGTTTATCTCTTTTAGTATTTTCTTTATAATTTTTAGAAAATTCTTTTGAAGACTCAGTTAGTAAAACTTTGTCTTGAGGTCTTTTAGGTCCAGAGATGCTTGGTACAACAGAGCTAATATCTAAAGATAAATTGTCAGTAAATACCATATCTTCGCTCGCCCAAAGACCTTGTTCTTTTGAATATTTTTCTACAAGTTCTATTGTTTCTTTATCTCTTCCAGAAAGTTTCAAATATTTCAAAGTTTCTTCATCTACTGGAAAGAAACCGCATGTTGCTCCGTACTCGGGAGCCATATTAGCAATCGTTGCTCTATCAGCTAGTGTAAGATTTTTTAAACCTGCTCCATAAAATTCTACAAATTTTCCTACAACTCCTTTTTTTCTTAACATTTCAACAATAGCTAAAACTAAATCTGTAGCTGTTAATCCTTCCAGTAATTTCCCTTTAATCTCTACGCCGATAACTTCTGGGATAAGCATTGAAATAGGTTGGCCTAACATAGCGGCTTCAGCTTCTATTCCGCCTACTCCCCACCCTAAAACAGATAATCCATTGACCATGGTTGTATGACTATCTGTTCCAACTAACGTATCTGGATAAGCATAAAAATCCTTTCCACTTTTGGATGACCAAACTACTTTAGCTAAATATTCTAGGTTAACTTGATGGCAAATACCCGTTCCAGGAGGAACAACCCTAAAATTATCAAAAGCTTTTTGACCCCACTTAAGAAATGCATATCTCTCTCCATTTCTAGAAAATTCTTTTTCAACGTTTTGATTAAAAGATTTTCCAGATGCGTATTCATCTACCATAACAGAGTGATCTATTACTAAATCAACCGTAGACAATGGATTGATTTTATTTGGATCTTTGTTTTTTTCTTTAACAGCATCTCTCATCGCGGCTAGGTCAGCAATAGCTGGAATACCTGTATAGTCTTGTAATAAAGTTCTCGCAGGCCTATAAGCTATTTCAGTATTAGATTTTTTTTGTTTTAACCAATCCTTAAGAGCTAGAATTTGTTTTTTGTTAACTGTTATATCATCTTCATATCTTAATAAATTTTCTAGTAGAACTTTTAGCGATTTAGGTAATTTCGAGATACCGTCCAATCCATTTTTTTCAGCATTATTTAAGTTAAAAATTTTGTATTCTTTTCCCGAAGAAGAAATGATGTCTAATGATTTAAAGGAATCTTTGCTATTAAATTTCATGCGCTATACATAAAACATAATAACACAAACTATAAGCAAAAAAGACATTATATAGTTAAATTTCCTAATAAAGTTTTTACTTGTGGCAAATTTTCTCAAATATTTACCTAATAAGCACCATGAACTAACGCTAAAAATCGCCATAAAAAAATAGGTTATTATTACTATCGTCGCATCTCTTAAATAGTTATTTTGAACATCAATAAATGTTGAAACAGCTATCATTGCAACCATCACGCCCTTGGGGTTAATAAACTGAAATAAAAAAGTATCGAAAAAAAGAACTGGTTTTTTTATATTTTCTGAGTCATTAGCTGAACTAAAAGCAATTTTGTATGCTAGATAGATTAAAAAAATTGTTCCTAAAATTTTAATGATGCTTTGTAAAAAAATATATTTTTGAAAGATAATAATTAAACCTGAAGCCATAACAGTTAACATAGTAGTCCAACCAAGAATAACTCCCAGCATCAATGGTATAGTTTTTTTAAAACCAAAATTAAAACCTGAATATGAAGACAAGATATTATTTGGTCCTGGGGTAAAAGCTGTGGCGATACCAAAAAGAATTAAAGGAACAAATTGATCATACATTAGGCTATTTCAAGTCCATTATCTGTTTTTTGAGAAGGATGAACTAAAACTACTTTGCCGTCTTTCTCAATGGCCCCTAAAATTAATACCTCTGAAACAACTCCTGCAATATTTTTTTTCGGGAAATTACAAACTCCAATAACTTGTTTTCCCAACAGATTCTCTGAGTTATAGTAATGTGTTATTTGAGCAGATGATTTTTTTATTCCTACATCTTTTCCAAAATCAACCTCTACGACTAAAGAGGGTTTTCGGGCTTTTTCATTTTTTGATACTTTTAAAACTGTTCCCACTAATATCTGAACTTTATTATAATCTTCAAAAGTAATTTCTTTTTTCATAAAATATTAATTATCTTTATTTTGTTTGTTCGTACACATTTATATTTATCTTTTTTCAAAAAATTAGTCTTTATAGGTCTATTCTAATGGGTAAATATTAGAAATTTTGTCATTGAATAATTGGTCCTAAAAGTCAATAATATTATAATTAATAAAATACTAATGAGAGGGAAAATATGAAAAAAATATTTTTATCTGCAATTTTGTCTTTGTCGGTTTTAACCTCAAGTGCATATGCAGAAATTAAAATGGGAATAATCTTAGGATTTACTGGTCCTATTGAATCTTTAACTCCTGCCATGGCAGCATCTGCTGAATTAGCTTTTAAAGAAGCTTCTGACTCAGGTTCTTTGCTAGGTGGAGAAACAATTAAACCTTTAAGAGCAGACTCAACTTGTGTTGACTCGGCAGCAGCAACAACCGCTGCAGAAGGTTTAGTTAGTCAAGGTATAGTTGCAATTATGGGAGCAGATTGTTCTGGTGTTACTGGAGCAGTCGCATCAAACGTAGCGGTTCCTAATGGAATTACTATTATATCACCGTCTGCAACATCTCCCGGTTTAACAACTTTAAAAGATAAAGGTTTGTTTTTCCGTACAGCTCCATCGGATGCTCGAGGTGGACAAATTCTTGCAGACATAACAAAAGATAGAGGCGTTAAAAGTGTTGCTGTTACATACACTAATAACGACTATGGTAAAGGTTTAGCTGATGTTTATTCAGCAGCAGTTAAAGCTCATGGCATAAAAGTTACAACTGTAACTGCGCACGAAGATGGTAAAGCCGACTATAGCGCAGAAGTTTCTACACTAGCATCAGCTGGTGGAGATGCAGTTGCTGTAATTGGATACCTTGACCAAGGTGGTAAAGGAATTATTCAAGGATCTTTAGATTCTGGTGCCTTTGATACATTTATATTATCAGATGGTATGATCGGTGATTCACTTACTGATACTTTCGGTAAAAGCTTGAACAAATCTTTTGGTTCTTTGCCAGGTTCTTTAGGTAAAGGGGCAGGAGTATTTGCAAAAGTAGCCAAAGGAGCTGGGATTGATCCATCTGGTCCATATACCGGCGAGTCTTACGATGCGGCAGCTTTAATCGTTCTTGCGATGCAAGCTGGTGGTTCTGCAGACCGAGGTTCAATTGCCAAAAATGTAATGTCCGTAGCTAATGCGCCTGGAACTAAAATTTATCCTGGTCAACTTAAAAAAGGTTTAGATCTTTTAGCTAAAGGAAAAGCAATTGATTACGAGGGTGCTACTGCAGTTAAATTTACAGATGTTGGAGAACACGTTGGTAATTTCATAGAAAAAGAAATTAAGGGCGGTAAATTTAAAAATAAAAAACAAAGATAAAATTTAATCTTAGAAACCTCAGCGGTGAAAACTGCTGAGGTCTTTTATATGTGTTTTATTTTCTCTGGCAAAATTCCTTTTGGCCTATAACGCATAATCAACAATAAACCAACTCCCATCATTAAAAATCTAAAATATGGAATGCTATTTACTAAATGAACTCTAAAAGCATTAGTTTCTTCTAAACCGCTAGTAAAAAAATTAATCAAGAATAATGCGATTGGAGCAGCCTCAACCCATAAAAACCAAACTGCAAAACCTCCTAAAATTGCACCAAAGTTATTTCCACTTCCGCCAACAATAACCATTACCCAAATTAAAAATGTATATCTCATTGGCCTATAGCTTCCCGGTGTAAATAATCCATCATATGTAACCATCATAGCTCCCGCTATACCAACAATTGCTGAACCAAGAACAAAAATTAAAAGGTGTTGTTTAACAACATTCTTTCCCATTGCATTAGCTGCTTCTTCATTGTCTCTGATTGCTCTCATCATTCTACCCCAAGGAGAATAAAGCGCTTTTTGAGTTATGATCAAAAGAATTATTACTACAACAGTAAAAAGTCCTGCAAAACATAATTTTACAAATACTGTTGAAGATTCGATAACTAGCTGTTTTAATAATTCTTGTCTTTCTAAAGTATCAGTAATTAAGTTTAAGGCACCCTGGTTAAATTTTTGAACTAAATTGATAAACCATTCTTTAGTTTGTAGATCAACTTCATATGGGACTGGTCTTTTTAAGCCAATCACATTTTTAACACCACGAGCTAACCAATCTTCATGTTTTATTACTGAAATAACAATCTCTGATATAAGAAGTGTTGCTATTGCTAGATAGTCTGCTCTAAGCCCTAAAGCAATTTTTCCAATAATGTATGCCAAAGAGCCAGCAAAAAAAGCTCCTATTATCCAAGAAAATAATATTGGAAGACCCATTCCTCCTAAAAAGCCAGTAGTTGCTGGACTAACGGACTCGATTGACTCTATAGCTGGGGCAGATATTAATCTTAAAAGAATTAGCCCAACTATTATTATAGCCACAATTCCATAGCTTCTTTTTTTTGATTGACTATATTTTTTTATAATAAAACGAATGCTAAAAACCATGAAAGCAATCAAAAAGGCACATAATATCATACTAAAACCTCCTACCTGCCATGCTTCTCGAACAGGAGGAACTGAAACCAAAACTGCTGCTAAGCCTCCAAGAGCCGTGTATCCCATTATTCCAAAGTTTATTAATCCTGCATATCCCCATTGAATGTTAGCTCCCATGGTCATTACTGCAGAGATCAAACAAAGGCACAAAATTGATAACGCCATGCTCCAAGACTGTAAAAATCCTACCAAAATTATGAGTCCTAACATTATTGAATATGCGCTTATTATGTCTAGATTTTTTCTCATAAAACTTTTCCTTTAAATATTCCTGATGGTCTAAATAATAAAACTATTACTAAAATTGAGAAAGACACTGCAAATTTATAATCGGTCGATAGCAATTGTAATAAGCCATCGGGTTCTAAACTTTCTGGAAGTAAATAAACAAAGAATTTTTTGTAAGCATAAGTTAAAAGTATTTCTGAAAATGCAATAACATAACCTCCTAAAAAGGCTCCAAAAGGATTTCCAATACCTCCTACAATTGCTGCTGCAAATATTGGAAGCATGTTGTTAAAGTAGGTAAAAGGTTTAAAGCTTTTATCTAGACCGTAAAGAGCTCCTCCGATAGTAGCCAAAATAGCAGCTATAACCCAAGTAATCATAACTACTTTTTTAGGGTCTATGCCAGATAAAAGTGCTAAATCTTCATTATCTGAATAAGCTCGCATACTTTTTCCAGTTTTTGTTTTATTTAAAAACCAAAATAAAATAGAAACCACAATAATTGTAACCACCAAAGTAATAACTTGGGTTGATTTAATCGTTAATCCTTCATTTAAACCTGTCATTTCTTTAAATTCATTTGCTTTTAAAAGAAATTTTTCACCATCGAAAAACCTTCTGTCAAATGGCCCAATAATTATTCTTACAATCGCTTGAGTAACAAACATCGTCCCTATACTAACCATTGCTAACATAACTGGAGGGCTTTTTTGTGAACGATAATAACTAAAAACTAATTTATCCTTTACGAGAACATAAAGTATTGTGACAGTAATCCCAAAAGGTATAGCAAGTAATGCTGTGGGAAGAAAACCTAGATTTATCCCAAGAGATTGAAAATACCAAGTAAATAAAATTGTAAACATAGTTCCGAAAGACATAAGATCACCAGCAGTAAAATATGCAAACCGTAAGATGCCATAAATTAAAGAGACAAAAATTGCTCCTAGAGCTAGCTGAGATCCATAAGATAAAGCAGGAACAAACAAATAATTTAAAAGTAAAACTATAGCGTTTAAAAAATCCATATCAACCTCCCAAGAAAGAACTTCTTACTCTTGGGTCGTCTAATAGTTCTTTTCCTGTTCCTGAGTATCTATTTTCTCCAGTAACTAAGACATAACCTCTGTCCGATATGCTTAACGCTTGTTTTGCGTTTTGCTCAACCATTAAAATAGCTACATTTGTTTTTTTTACTTTAATAATGTGATCGAATAACTCATCCATGACTATAGGTGAAACTCCAGCCGTAGGTTCATCGAGCATTAAGACAGACGGTTTTATCATTAATGCTCTTCCCAATGCCACTTGTTGTCTTTGCCCTCCAGATAATTCACCCACTAACTGGGACTTTTTTTCTTTTAAAATAGGAAACAACTCATAAACTTCATCAATAATTTTCTGAAGATTTTCATCTCTCAAGAAAGCCCCCATTTCTAAATTTTCTTCAACGCTTAGTCCTGCAAATACATTTCTAGTTTGTGGAACAAATGCTATTCCTTGCTTAACTCTATCTTGTGGATTAAGATGAGATATGTCTTTACCGTTTATAATAATTTTGCCTGATTTAAGATTCAACAACCCTAACATAGCTTTCATAGCTGTAGATTTTCCGGCTCCATTTGGACCAAGTATTGAAACTATTTCACCCTGATTCACATTGACCGAGCAGGAAGAAATGATATCAGGCCCGTTACCATAGCCTCCTGTCATTTTTATACCTTCAAAAAAAGCCATTAACTTTTATCCTTTAATTTTGACCCTCTTCCTAAATAACTATCAATAACCTGTTCGTTCTTTTTAACTTCGTCTGAAGTTCCTTCAAATAAAACAGAGCCTTCTGCCATTACAATTACTGGATTGCACAATCGACTAATAAATTCCATATCATGCTCTATCATGCAAAATGTGTATCCTTTTTCTTTATTTAGTCTCAATATCGCACTACCTATATCTTTTAATAGTGTTCGGTTAACTCCTGCACCAACTTCATCTAATAAAACCAACTTCGCATCAACCATCATAGTTCTACCAAGTTCTAGTAGTTTTTTTTGACCTCCGGATAAATTTCCCGCTAACTCATTAGAAAGATGCTTTAGATTTAAAAAATCAATCACCTTTAAAGCTTTTTCTTTAACTTTTAATTCCTCTTTTTTAACAATACTTGGTTTAAACAAAGCGTTAACCAAGTTTTCACCAGACTGATTTCCTGGAACCATCATTAAATTTTCTAGCACTGTAAGATTTGTAAATTCGTGCGCAATTTGAAAAGTTCTTAAGACGCCTTTTGAAAATAATTCGTAAGAAGGAATATTAGTAATATTTTCATTATTAAATAAAACAGTGCCTTTAGATGACTTTAGATTTCCTGCAATCAAATTAAATAACGTTGTTTTACCTGATCCATTGGGCCCAATAATTCCTGTTATGGAGCCTTTTTTAATTTTTAAAGAACAATTTGAAACTGCTGCTAATCCTCCAAAAAATTTAGAAAGATTATTGACTTGCAGAATATTCGAATCTGACTGCATAGAAAATTATACTTTGTTTACTCTTTTAAGGATACCATTCAAAGATTTTTCTAAATTTCGGTAAAACCCAGCTTTTCTCAATTGTTTTACAGCTTGTTCATTCAATCCTCGTGGTGTTTGAGAATCTTTAACTAAATATTTCAAATCTTTTTTAGAATTAATAACTGAGTCTTCTGATAATGCCGCAAAAAGAGAAGTAATATATTTTTGAGCTTCACTTCTTTTAATTCCTCTTTTAACTAACCAATCAGATAGTATTTTTAATAATTCATAAAAAGGCGCCATCATTCCTGAAGTTGCCCAAAAATTTATTGATGATTTCTCATTTTTTATTTCAACTGTTGTACCTAATTTATTAAAAAAACTTTTTACTTGTTTATCTGGGGGACAAATTGGCACTGGTCCCTTTCGCATTGAAATTGGAGGAAGTGGAATAGCTCTTACAATCTTAATTTTTTTACCAATAACTTTTCTGAGTTGAGCTAAATCTATTGTGGAAATAAAACTTACAATCTTTTGATTTTTTTTAAAACTAAGTTTTTTCAAAATTTTATCTCCAACCTTTGGTGTAACAGCCAAAAATACCCAATTCGAATTATCAATTAATTGTTGATTGTTCCTTGAAATGGTTACTTTTTTAAATCTTTTACTTAATTTTTTTGCTATTATTTTATTACGAGGGGAGATGTAAATTTTTTTGACTCTTAAATTGGATTTAAAAATACCTTCAATAACTGAAGATGTAATGCGTCCTGTTCCTATAAAACCTAAAATCATGAATGATGCAGAATAACCAAGCTATACCGTTTAATAAAGAAAATTTTAAACTAATATTCTCTAAAGAATTTGCTTTAGTTATTATAATATCTGTTCCTACCGCAATTGTAGCTGAGTTCTTCAATATTCCACTGGCTTGGTTTTTAGGTCCAATGCTCATCACATCTCTTGCTTCGTTAATGGGTTTAAAAATAAAAATCCCTAAATTAGTGCTTTCTTCAATATTAATTTTATTGGGTCTCTATATCGGTAATTATATTGACAAAAGTTTATTTTCTCAAATGCATCAATGGGCTTTTACTTCTCTGATAATGCTTGTTTATATTATTGTTAGTGTATTAATAGTTTCAAAATACCTTCAGATATTTTCAAAATATGGAAGGAAAACTTCAATTTTTTCCGCTGCTCCCGGCGCCTTAGGCCCTTTAATGATCTTGGCTGAAGATGAAAAATCTGATTTAAGCCAAGTTGCAACTTCTCATTTAATTAGATTAATAATAATTATTACTGTTTTTCCATTTCTCGTTAACAGTTTTTATGATGTTGAAAACGTAAAAATCACTGAAGAAATAATTAAAGATCAAAATATTTTTCATTTAATATTGCTCATCATATCTTCAATTGCTCTGATAATCATTTTCGATAAGTTTAGAATTCCAGCAGCTCTCTTGTCTGGCACTTTATTTGCAAGTGGATTTTTGCAAATTTCAGATATTGCTTCTTATCAATTTCCTGCAAATATAATTGATTATTGTCTACTTATTCTTGGAGCTTCAGTTGGATGTCGATTTGCCGACAAAACTTTTGGTGAAATAGCTCGTAATGCCTTACACAGTTTTGTTGCAACATTTTTACTATTAGTCTTAGGTTTGCTAGCTGCTTTTGCTGCGAGTTTAATAATTGATAAAAATTTCTTTACTCTTCTTTTGTCTTACTGCCCAGGTGGCATTTATGAAGTAGCAGTTATAGCAATTTTTTTTGATCTTGATCCAGAATTTGTATCTTTTCACCATATTATTAGATTATTAATGATACTGTTTATTGTGCCTCAAATATTGAGAATTATAGAAAAAAAAACCTAATTTAATCTATCTTGCTTTGACTCTAGTTTGGCTATGAGATTATATGACTTATGGCTAATCTTTTTGATCTTATAGGTAGAATTTTTATTTCGTTAGTTTTTTTATTGTCTGGATACAATAAAATTTTTAATTACGATAATACTATTTCTTGGATGGAAGGGTTTGGCATACCTGGATTTTTGTTGTGGCCGGCAATTGTTCTAGAAATTCTTTTGCCTATTTTTATAATTATAGGTTATCGAACTCAAATATCAGCAATAATATTAGCAATATTCTGTCTAGCAACAGCTCTGATCTTTCATTATGACTTTGCTAATCAAATGCAAACAATTGCTTTTCTTAAAAACTTTGGCTTAGCTGGAGGATTTTTATTTATAGCTGTTAATGGCCCTAGAGAATGGGCAATAGAAAAAAAGAAGAAATACGTTAGGTTATAATTTTTTTTTAAAGAAACTATTGTAAATTTGCCAACCAACTATAGTCAAAATAGCTATCATTATGCAAAGTGTAAGAGGTCTGTTCCAAAGAAAAGTCCAAGAGCCATCACTTATTAAAAGGGATCTTCTGAGATTTTCCTCCATCAGTCCACCGAGTACAAAAGCTAGTATTAATGGTGGCATAGGAAAATCATAAAGTCTTAAAATAGTTGCAACAACTGCGATTCCTATCATCAAAAAAATATCAAAATTATTAAATGACATTAAATAAATTCCAGTTACAGAGAAGAATAAAATCATTGGTATTAAAAATGTTCTTGGTACAGCAAGTATTCTTGCTATGTAAGGAATTAATGGTAGATTAAGAATTAAAAGAACTACCATTCCGATATACATAGACATTATTACTGACCAAAATATATCCGGATTAGTTTCATATAGTCTTGGCCCTGGCTGAATACCAAAACCTAGCAAAGCACCAAGCATGACTGCAGTAGTACCACTCCCAGGAATACCTAAAGTAAGTAATGGGACAAAAGATCCTGAACAAGCCGCATTATTCGCAGTTTCTGGTGCAGATAAACCTTGCACACTTCCTTTACCAAATTTTTCTTTTTCTTCATTATTTACAAAATTTCTTTCCATTCCATAAGCTAAGAAAGATGCAATTGTAGCTCCTGCACCAGGTAATACTCCAACAATAAATCCTAAAATAGAAGAACGAGGAATTGTTACAGCCATTTGTTTAGTTTCTTCTTTACTAACTTTAATAGATCCTAAATCTGTTAGTGAAATTTGTTTTGCTGCTTTGGAGGGGTCGTTACCTTTGATTATAATAGTTAAAGCTTCACTCATAGCAAATGTAGCCATTACTACTAAAACGAAACTAATTCCATCCGACAAGTTCATTGTATTGAAAGTAAATCTTGGAATATCAGATAAAGTATCTTGGCCGACTGATGCTAGCATTAAACCTAAAACACACATCATCATGGCTTTTAAAAAATTTCCTTTTGAAGAAAAGGCAGCAACAGCAGTTAAGCCTAGTATCATCAAACCAAAATAATCTGGTGATCTAAATGATAAACTTACTTTAGATAAACTTGGTGCTGCTATTAATAAAAAGATTGCTGAAATCGTTCCCCCTGCAAAAGAACTATAAGCAGCAATTGCTAGTGCTTTACCAGCTTTACCCTGTTGTGCCATTGGATAGCCATCGAATGATGTAGCGACTGTTCCGGGAACACCTGGTGCGTTTATTAAAATAGAAG
Source organism: uncultured Pelagibacteraceae bacterium (assembly GCA_902569785.1). GTDB lineage: Bacteria > Pseudomonadota > Alphaproteobacteria > Pelagibacterales > Pelagibacteraceae > Pelagilacustribacter. Next base: position 89,488 of record CACFVO010000001.1, on the reverse strand, counting down.
AAGTTGAACCACCGAATACAGCACCATAATAAACCCCGGCCATTAAAATTAAACCTGTTGCAGGTTCAAAGCCGTAAGTGATTGGTATCATTAAAGCGATTGCCGTCATTGGGCCTAAACCAGGAAGCATTCCAATTATAGTTCCAGCAAAACATCCTATCATCACCATCATTAGGTTTTGAAAAGATAAAGCAGTTTTTAACCCAATTAGTATTCCTTCAATCATCCCATGATTCCTAAGTATTTTAATAATGGATCTCTAAGATATACAGCTAATACCCCGTGTAGGAGATACATAAAAACTGCAACAAAAGGAAAAGAAAAAATTATAATATATTTCCATCTTCTCTCTCCTAAAAAATAATATGAAAGGACTAAAAAAAGCGAAGTCGATAAAAAGAAACCAACTTTAAGTATAGTTGCTCCATAAACAATCATGGTGAGTACTAATAAGATTGTTTTTCTAAATTCTAAATATGTTGGGTCTACCTCTATAGGTTTTTTATCTGGTAAAACAATCTTTAAACCAGAAAAAAACATCCCTGCATAACCTAAATAAATTGGAAAGGTTTTGGCATTAAAAGGGGCACCTTCATCGAAGGCAAAAACTTGTATTTGATGAGCTGTATATAAATAAAATGCAGATAAAACAAAGAAGAGCAGTGAGATTATTTTTACTGAATTAATTTTCACTGCTCTTCCTATAGACTAATTAACTAGATAACACCTAGTTTTTTCATTAACTTTGTCATTTCTTTTGTTTGAGTTTTTAAGAAACTGTCAAATTTTTTACCTGGATTGTAAATATTTACCCAAGCATTTCTTTTTCTAACTGTTTCCCATTCTGGAGTTTTTTGAACATCGCCTAACATTTTGGCAATTTTCTTAACATCTCCGCTTGACATGCTCTTAGGAGCAAAGAAACCTCTCCAGTTAACAAACTGAACATCATATCCTTGTTCTTTTAAAGTTGGAACTTCTGGAGCATCGCCTACTCTGTTAGGAGCAGTAATACCAATAATTCTTACTTGGTCTCTTGCACCCATTACTTCTCCCAAACCAGTTGAAAGAATTTGAGTTTCTCCTGATAAAAGTCCAGCTAAAGCTTTACCACCAGCATCGTAAGGTACGTACACTACGTTGTTAGGGTTTGCGCCAGCTTCTTGAAATGCAAGTGCGCCAATTAAATGGTCCATGCTTCCTCTTACAGAACCACCAGCCATTTTAATTGACTTAGGATTTGCTTTATAAGCATCCACTACATCTTTAAAGTTTTTATAAGGTGAATTTTTAGCAACTGCGATTGCACCGTAGTCACCGATTACACCAGCAATTGGCTTAACATCTTTATAAGACAATACGCCTGAACCTTTAACATATCCTTTATGTCTAGTGATTGATCTTAATACTAAAGGTGTTGATTGAACTAATATAGTTCCTTCTGGCTTCGAATTAATTATATAAGATAGAGCTTTTCCTCCACCACCACCTGACATATTTTCAAATGAAGCACTTTTAAGAAAACCAGCTTTAGTTAAAGCTTCTCCAGTCCCTCTAGCAGTTCCATCCCAACCACCACCAGCACCACCACCGATAATGAAATGTAACTTATCGATTGCAAAACTAGTTGATGAGATTGAAGTTAAAAGAACAGTTGCGAAAACTAAGCTAATTAATTTTTTCAAATTATTAAACATATTATTTTCCTCTGTTAATTAATTAATTAATTTTAAGATTAAAAATCAATGGAGGATCAGAGTCAACTGGTCTTAATTAAAAAAAGTTCCTCTAATTCTAAGCAATTCTCTGCTCAAATTGGTGTTTTCTTTAAATGCTTTTCTTCCGTGAAGCCAAAAATAATTGTTAGAGAATATCGTGGATCCAACAGGTAAGGGAAATTCTATCTTATTTTTACTTTCCTCTAAACAGTCTGACAGTCTTTGCAAAAACAAACCTTGCTCCATATTTTTTGGTTCTGGAAATTGGTCTATGTAAGAAATTGTGGGTTTGCCACTATTATCTTTTTTAAAGACAGGATGTTCTACTTTATAATCTATATTTTTACTTTTTGGCGAACTCCAGATAAAATTTTGCTGACCTACAGGATTATTGCTTAGTTCATCTAAATGCTCCCAATCGTCTAAATGTAAAATAACACTTTCACCACCAGAAACTCCCTGTTCTTCCATTTTTGTCATAATCAACCAATCAGTTTTTTCTTTAACATAAGTGCCATCTGTATGAAGATCTAAATTGGTATAAGCTTTTCTTAAATAAGAGTCGCTACTGTCTTGGTGCTTAACATAAAATCTTGCATAATACTTTCCTGTCATCGAGTCAAAATTTGGATTTCCTACTAAATAAGCTAAGCCTGTTGAAAGCTTAACTAAAAAATCTTTATCAAATTTCTTATTATTAATTTCGGGCTCAATAATAGCTGTGCCCGTATTTCTATCATTAAGAATTTTGGTTAATGAACTGGCCAGCTTATTATTGAAAACTTCATCCAAACTTTTAGCTAAACTAAATCTTGAAAATGGTTTGTATTCTAAAGAAGTAATGCTGTGTTTTTTAAACGGAAATATGATTTTTTCCAGATCCTGCTCTTTAAGTTTTATTATTTTTACTCTCTTAGATTTATTATGGTCTTTAATTTCTATACTCATACGCTTGTTAAAACAGACAAAAGTATAGCAGAAATTAAAGTTGGTAGTACTAAGTTTTTTTTAGTGTATATGAATATAGAAATACAAATAAAAAGCACAAAAATTCTAATTATTAATGACGACTCTGATAAAACTCCTGCAGGAAAAATTATCATCCTTCCAAGAAGCGCTGCTAAAGTTGAATATGCTACACAGTTAAACCATTGAAAAACTTTTGATTTAACGCTTACTTTTTCTGAAGTTAATGCCCCTAAAAATCTAGATAAAAAAGTTGCTATTGAAGTAACAATAATTGCTAGAGACATAATATTAATATCCATTTTTACCTCCAAATAAAAAAGCAATAGTGCCTGCAATTAAACCTGCAAATAAAATTGCCCATTCAGTTGAAAATAAATAAACTGCAGGTCCAAGTATCGTTCCTCCGATCACTGCAATTGAGATACTTATATTCTTCATTGCACCTATCATCATGCAAAAAAAGTAGACAGGGTTAACAATTGCAAAACCTATCATCATATCTTTATTTAAATAATCAGATAACGAATAACCAACTAAAGTCATTAAAACTGCAGTAGTCCATGTCCCAAAACCAACTCCCATCCAAAAGTCAATTCGATAACGTTTATCAATTTTTTTATAACTATCTTTTGCAATCAGCCAAGAAGACACAGCTAGAAAATGACAAGATAAATAGAATTTCCACTTAGGTTGTGATTTATGTTTTAGAAGTGGAAATAAAGAAACAGTCATCGGGTAAAGCCTAAAATTTACCAGCCAAACAGCAATAAATATATTTAATAAAGATGCACCAACTAATAATGATTCAGCCATAACTAGCTGACCTGGTAGCGCATAAGTAAAAAAACTTGATGCAGCGCTTTGTTGTAAATTAAACCCAGCATCTTTCAATAATGCTCCTAAAGCAATAAAGCAGGCAGCTAAAGGAATAGCTGGAGATCTTGAACCTTTTAATGATTTTAAACCTAGAAAAAAAACTTTAGAATTTATCATCCACCGAGGAATAATCTTCCTACATCTGGATTTTTTAAAAGATCATCACCTTTACCGGCGATAGCTGTTTGTCCTGAAACTAAAACATAACCAATATCTGCAAATTCAAGACCTTTTTTTGCATTTTGTTCTACCATGATAATGGTTTTTTTTTCATTTTTTTGAAGTTCTGTAAGTATTTCAAAAACCATATTGATATATCTTGGTTCTAATCCAATAGAAGGTTCGTCCACCAAAAGGATTGAGGGTTTCATAACTAGCGCTCTAGAAATTTCTAATAATCTTCTCTCTCCTCCTGATAAAACTTTTGCTGGTTGATTTCTTCTATTTCTTAATCTTTCATATTTTTTAAAAATTCTTTCAGCTTCCTCATAGGCTTCGTCTTGTTTATCTTTAATGTATCCTCCCATTAAAAGATTTTCTTCTACAGTCATATCTGGAAAAACTGAATTATCCTGAAGAATATAAGCTATGCCAACTGAATTAAGTTTTTCTGCTGGAGTCAAATTTGTTATTTCTTTGCCATCAATCTCTATTTTACCAGAAAAAATATTTGTAAATCCGTAAATAGAATGAAGAATTGTAGACTTTCCTGCACCATTAGGACCTATCAAACATAAAGACTGTGCTTTACTTACTGACAGATCGAAATTATGAAGTATTTCCATTTTACCATATCCAGCATTTAGACCTTTTATAGTTAAATGCACATCTTTAGGTGATAGCTTTTTTAAATCCTCTGGGCCAGGTGCTTTTCCTAAAACTTCATATTGATTTGCCATTATTGTGCTCCTAGATAAGCATCAACTACTCGCTTATCATTTTTAATTTCTTCTGGAGAACCTTCTGCTAAAAGTTTTCCATGTGCCAAACAGAAAATACTTTGAGCTAAGCTCATTATCACTTTCATATTGTGTTCTATTACTAGCAAAGTTATTCCATAATCTTTGTTTATTTTTATTAGCCTATCTATAATTCCATTGATCAAAGTTGGGTTAATACCTGCGGTAGGCTCGTCTAATAAAAGCATTTTAGGCTCATTCATCAAAGCCATTGCTAATTCTAAAAGTTTTTGCTGGCCAAATGATAAATCTCCTGCTCTTAAATTTCTTTTTTGATAAAGTCCTACAAAGTTTAAAAGATTTTCTGCTTTTTCAGTAAGCTCAGCAGGTATTTTTGCAAATATAAATCCTGAGTCACTAGCCTTATGGCTAATTAACATATTTTCTACGCAATTAAGTTTAGAATAAATTCTTGTTTGCTGAAATGTTCTCAACAAACCCAGTTTAGCTACTGCAGGGACTGGCATTTCTGAAACCTCAGTATCATTAAAGACGATAGATCCTTGATCAATTGGATGGGTTCCAACGATTGAATTGAATAACGTTGTTTTACCAGAACCGTTAGGTCCTATTAAGCCAACTATTGATCCTTGCTTCACAGAAACAGAAATATCTACATTGGCTTTTACCCCTCCAAAAGATTTGCTTACATTTTTTACTTCTAAAAGACTCATTTTAATTCCACCTGTGCTTTACGATCTTTTTCATCTATAACTTCTCCAAATCTTTCAGGGTATTTTTCTCTTAGCCAGCCCATTAATCCCTCTGGGAAATAAATTACAATTACAACAATCAAAACTCCTAACGCAACATATTGCCAACCCAATATAAAAGTCCAGAGACCTTCCTTGAAGAAGTGGAATAAAGTTGCACCAATAATTGGTCCCCACAAAGTTCCTTTTCCACCAAGTATTGCCATTAAAACCATAAACACTCCCATCTCTCTTCCATCAAATGCAACATCCGTTGAGTCTATATATCCAATTAATCCGCCCATAATTCCACCGGCTAGACCACAGAAAAATGCAGATACCATCCAACCAACAATTTTATATTTCATTGTTTGAATGCCCATTGCCTCTGCTTTGTCTTCATTATCTCTTATCGCGTTAAGTATTAATCTAAATCTAGAACCATAAATGTATTTTACAAAAACAAATGCTAGAACTAATACAATAAAACTTGTGAAGTAGAAAAATTTTCCTCTTGCTTCGGGATCAACTATTTCTGCTGGAAAAGGTGGTGTAGTGAAGCCTTGGCCTGCTCCAATAATTTCTATCCCTCCGGCGATTTCACCTGCTGCAATCCCAAGACCTAAAGTACAAATAGCAAAGTAATGACCTCTTAAACCTAAAATAGCATAACCTATAGCGCCCGCAACAATGGCAGGTATGATGGCTGCAACTAATAAACCAACACCTATTCCTTGAAAATATTGTGCTGTAGTATGCACAAACGTTTTTTCTCCACCGCTTTCTGTCCATTCTGCTAATGGAAAAAACATGCCTACTTGAACTGATGCAGTTAGGTACATTCCAAGACCATAGAAAAGAATATTTCCAAAACTGTTGTAGCCCATTTCTCCACCTTGTAAATTCCAAGTCATCGCCAAAACGATCAGTACGCAAAGATATGTAAGCTGAACTTTAAAAGCGGAAAATAAATAAGGTGCAGCTAAACCTAAGATAATTAAGCCAGAATATAATATTAAATCTTTTTGTTTTACTTTATTCATTTTTTCCTCATAAGTTTATTCGTAAAATCAATTAAAAAAAAACTAATTAATACGTGAATAACGGCAACTCCAAAACTTACAATTAGTAATTTCCCAATAATTGGATCGAAGCCTGTCACACCTCGCCTCATTTGAAATATCATGGCTCCTTGAATTATAAACCTAAGAATTCCTATAGATAGAATTGAAACAAGAATTGTTCCTAGTTTTGTCAATTTTTTTGTTTGTAAACCAAATCTAAAAAATAAATAAGTAATTACTAAAGATACCAAAAAAACTAAGGGATCTATTGAGGCAGATAAAATAAGCATCATTTTAAATACTCCCTTTTTTTCGATAATTTAAATCTTCTGTAAACTAATATGAAAACTAGCAGCATAAATACTGCACCAATTCTAAATTCTGTTCCTAAAATATAATCAGCGAATTCCTCGAAAAGACCTAGCCCCATCCCTGAAACTGCTACCGCAGGTAAGTTTCCAAGACCTGCAACAATAACTATCATGAACGATCTTACTGTATATGGAAGACCTACATAAGGATGAAGTGTAAGAGTTATTGAAATTAAAGCTCCTGCAATTCCGCATAATGCAGCGTTAATTCCAAAAGTTGCAGCATAAACTTTTTCTGTGTCTACTCCTAAAATTTTTGCAGCTCTAGCGTTTTGTGCTGTGGCTCTTATAGCTCGTCCAAGTCTAGATTTTTTCATGTAAACAACCAAAGCTACTGCATATAAAATACTTATAAAAGCAGAGAATATTTTTGAATTTGGTAGGGTAACTGAATTGTCAAATAACATTGTTGTTCCATATTCAGACTGTGCCACAACTACGTCTGCACCAAAAATAAAATTCATTAACTGTTGGAATACAATAGCGATACCAAAAGTCGCTAAAATTGAAATAAATAAGTCTCGATCAACAACTTTATTAATTACTAATTTATAAAGTGCCCAGCCAACAAAATACATTATAATTGGAGAAACGATAACTCCCCAAGCTGGATGAATTCCAGCGAGATACATTGTGTAAGCAATATAACCTCCGAGTATAACTAAATCACCTTGTGCAATATTGATTATATTCATTACTCCCCACTGGAGAGCCATGCCGTATGCAATTAAAGCAAATAAAATTCCTAGAAGAATTCCGTCCAATGAAGCTTGGACCATTAACATTGGAGCTTTAAAAATTAGAAAGTCCATAAAATTTAAAAATTTATAAAAGAAAAGCCCCTAGTTTACTAGGGGCTTTTCAAATTATTTATAAGTTATTAACTTCTTTCAGACCACTTAGGGATTGGGTGGTAGAATTTGTCAGATGCCCATTTAGTTGGAGCAACAACTTTATTCTCACACACATCACCTTTACATCTTACTTGGAACAAGATCATTGGTTTAGCAACGTTTTGACCGCCAGGACCAAATTTAATGTTTCCATAGAAAGTTTGCATTTCAGTAGTTTTAAGAGCATCTCTTACTTTATCTCTGTCAAAAGAATTTGCTCTTTCGAACGCATCTTTAAACACTAGTAAAGCAGCAGATGATTCAGCTGATTGGTAAGGTGGAGCATAACCAAATTCTTTTTTAAAGTCTTTGTCATACTTTTTACCTGAACCAAAAAACTTATCTTTATAGCTTAAATTTTTATGCCACTGAGAAGCACACAATGCGTATTCTGATTTCTTTCCATGTTGTTTAGAAAGTTTAGCAGCATCACAATGTGTCATCGCTAACATAGGAACATCAACTTTCATTTCAGAAATTTGTCTGATTGCAGTTAACGCGCCTTTTGTGTGACCTGATACAACAAGCACATCTGGCTTAACAGCTTTTACTTTAGCCAATGTAGCTGCCATATCGTTAAGTTCTTTTGGTAGCTTGTCATCGATGATGATTTCAGATCCAGTTCTTTTTGCTGCATCTAAAATACCAAGTCTCACGTCTTGTGAGAAAGCATCTTGTTCAAATGCTTGTGCAATTTTAACTGGTTTACCACCGTTTTTCTCTACCGCTAAATCTATAGCTACTTCAAGGTATTGGTTAGCTGGTGATAACACAGCAAACAAATATTTATAACCTTTAGTAAATAAAGATCTAGATGCACCATTTGCTTCAACCATAGGAATTTTATATTTCTCGGTTACCGGTGCAATGGCCTTCGTTAATCCTGAACTGTATGGTCCAAGCATATAATGAACACCATCTTGTTTAATTAATCTTTCAGCTAACTGAGCAGCTCTTTTAGGATTTGACTCATCATCATAATAAATGATTTCAAATTTATAGCTTTTTCCTCCAACTTTTACTCCACCCATTTTATTAATTCTTTCAACGGCCATGTTGTAACCGTTTTGAGTGTGTACTCCATTAGAAGAATACTTTCCTGTAAGAGATATTGCAGAACCTAACACTATGTATTCACCTTCAACTTTTGCGAAAGAAGAAGAGATACTTGCTAATGTTAAAGTTATAGCCGAAATAAATATAGTAAATAGTTTTACTAGTTTATTCATTAGTTCCCCTTTGTTAATTAATTAATTAATTTTAAATATTAAAACAAGAAACAGAGACGAAAACAACAGTAAGAATTAATTAATAGTTTTGAGATGCCGCGACATATAATGCGATAATAATTAATACACACGCTGAGATTGTATTTAAAACTTTTGGGTTATCCCTTAACCATATTGAGACTTTATTGGCTGCAAAAGCATAAATCATTAAAGTTAAAAAATCTAAAAGTATGTAAGTAAATATTAATATAAAAAATTGAGCAGTATAATTTGAAGTAAAATCAATAAATGAAGTAAAAATTGTTCCAAAAAATATAATTGATTTCGGACTTAACCCAGCAACAAGAAAGCCGTCTCTATAGAAAGAAAAAATAGACTTTAAGTTCTTGTTTCCAGAATTAACTAATTTTATTCTCGATGTGTAAGTATCATAAGCTAAATAGATGATATATAGAATTCCTGCCCATTTTAAAGCTTGAAGAATTTTTGTATTATCGCTTAAAAAAGTTCCAATAAAAAAAACTACTAAAATTCCTTGACATAAATTTGCTGATATATCTCCAAACGCTGTCCAAATAGACTTCTTAATTCCATAATTTAATGTATGAGAAACAATTACAACACGCGGTGGGCCAGGAGTAATAAATAGAAATAAAATTATTTGTAAAAAAATTAAAAAATCGGTTGGAAACATAATAAAAGTGATTATATAGGAATTAATGAAGAAAAGAAGTTTAATTCCCCAAACAAAAGTTAAAAACCCTGAACCCAAAGAAAAAGATGATAACTGGGTTATTTGGGCAGCTTGGGCTGATCGAATTACTTTTGAAGAAATAAAAGAGAAAACTGGAAAAAATGAATCAGAAGTAATTAAATTAATGAGAAAAAATTTAAAGCCAGGTTCATTTAGGCTTTGGAGAAAACGTGTTCATAACACAAGCATTAAACATAGAAAAAAATTTAAACTTGGGCGAAAAAAACTCAGGGAAAAAATAAAAATTACTGATATATATTCATTATGAAAAAAGTAACAATGTATACTGGAAATCCTTGCTCATTCTGTGACGCAGCAAAAGCTTTGCTTAAAACTAAAAATGTTGAAATTGAAGAAATTGATGTATGGAAAGATCCTGCGAAAGCAAAAGAAATGCTACAAAGAACAAATGGTGCTAGAACAATTCCTCAGATATTCATAGGAAAGCACTACATAGGTGGCAATGACCAACTTCAGGAATCTAATAAAAGCGGAGAGTTAGATAAATTGTTAACTTAAATCTTTTAAAAACGGCATACCATCACCAGCTCCAAGTTTTGTAGTAGATAATCCGGCAACCTTATTAGCTATTTCCAAACATTCTTTTATTTTTTTTCCCTTCAATAACGCATAAGAAAAACCTCCATTAAAGGCGTCTCCTGCTCCAGTAGTATCAATAGTTTTTACAGGATTTGCTTTCATGTAAATCTCTTCTTTGCCGTCTGAATAAAACAATCCTTTTTCACCTAATGTTATTATTACTTTTTTAATTCCCATATTTATAAGTTTTTTTGCATTTTCTTTTGCGTCGTTCTCATCGTTGATTTTAATTCCAGTATAAAACTCAGCTTCAGTTTCATTAGGCGTAAAGTAATCAACTAAATCAAAAAAATCTTTGCTTAACTCACTTGCTGGAGCAGGATTTAATATATTTATAAGACCGTTTTCTTTTGCAATTTTTAAACAGTGTAAAGTCACTTCTTTTGGTATTTCTAATTGAGTTAAAAATATTTTTGATTTTTTAATTGTATTTGTATCAATTTCTTTAATAGTTAAGCTTGCTGGGGCTCCTCGTACAACTGTGATTGCATTTTTTCCAGTGTTTCTATCAACATGAATACCAGCAACACCAGTTTGATGCGTATTAGAAATAATTATATTTGAAGTATCTATATTATCTTTTTTAAGTTTATTTATTGCTAACTTTCCATAATCATCATTTCCAAGTTTAGTAATAAAATTTACTTCCCCTCCTAATCTAGAAATTGCTATTGCCTGATTACATCCTTTCCCCCCTGGTCCAATATTATAACTATCACCAAGAATCGTCTCACCCGTCGCTGGAATTTTATTTCCTAAAAAACTTATATCTGCAACAAATATACCAAGAACAGTTATATCGCTCATTATCCAAGACTAGTTAGGAATGGAAATATTGTCAAAATATAATAACTTATAACTTGGATTTGATTGGTAGCGATTAAAATTCCAGTTATTAATAGAATGAGTCCACCGGTTTTTGTTATTCTACTGTAATATGCACCAAAACCTTTTTTAGAAATTAAAAAACTATTCATAAAATAACCTGACAAAATAAAAGGGATAGCTAATCCTAATGAGTAAAATGAAAGTAAAAGAACTCCATTGCTTATTGATGCTTCAGTTGCTGACAAAGCTAAAATAGAACCTAAAACAGGTCCTATACAAGGTGTCCAACCAAAGGCAAAAGCGGCTCCTACTACAAAGGGAAATATATAATTATCTTTATATCCTTTTGTTTCAAATCGTTTTTCTTTATTTAAAAATTGAAAATTTAATATATCTAACATTTGTAAAGAAAATAAAATGATTATAACTCCAGCTGCTATTCTTAATTCATTAGATAAAAATAATAAAATATTTCCCACCGCCGAAGCAGTAGCTCCAAGTGTAATAAATACTAATGAAAATCCTAAAGAAAATAAAATCGTTTTATGCAAAACTATTGTTTTATCTTGTTGTATTTCATTTAGATTTTTGCCAGTTATATATGAAATATAACCTGGAATAATCGGTAATACACATGGGGTCAGAAAACTTATAAACCCTGCACCAAGAGCAAAAGCTAGCTTAATAATCATACTCTCTTTATATTTGCCTTTGATATCTCTCGCAATTACAATATTGGCTCATGATAATTGAATACATTGGGTTTTTATTTACTCTATTATGGTCTTATACTTTTATTAAATCTCAAAGTATTTTTAAAAAGGGGTCTGGTTTATTAATTACATTATTTGTCTCTAACATCTCTTGGTTAACATTTATTGCTGCTTGCTTTTATGGTTTTAAGAATTTCTCATTTTATCAAACATTGCTTGGAATTTTAGTAAGTATAATTTTAGTTCACTTAGCCTTTGCAAGATTAAGTATTTATATTAATTCAAAATTTACCGATAAAAAATATTTAATAATGATTAAAACAACTATTGAATATTTGATTATTACAATTTTTGCCTATTATATTTTTTTCTAATTAGTTAAAATAGTTGAAAGAGTGTTAAAATTCTTATCTATGATGATAATCTCACCAGATCTTGGCACAACGTCTGTTATTGCAGTTATTATTACATAGTGAGTTACTAATACTAGGTTTCCCCCTTGTCCATTCCATTTTTCAATATAATCTTTTAATGCTTTAATTTGTTTCTTTGCATTTTTATCATAAGGTGACTGAAAAGTAGAATTAAGGGCTGAGAACTCTTTATAATTTTTAAATGCATATTTAGCAGTGTCTTTACATCTGCACCATTGGCTACTAAAGACTTTATCAATTTTAATTTTATTTTTTTTAAATAATTTTCCAATTTTTTTCGATTGTTCAATTCCTTCTTTGCTAAGGTTTCTTTGTGTCTTGCAATCTTTAATTTTAAAGCCAGGTGGGTCTCCAAATCCAGGAGCTTTTGAGTGTCTAATTAAGATGATTTTGTCTCCGTCTTTCGCGGGATCCCAACTTGCATTAACTGGTTGTGAAATGAAAAATGAAAAAATAAAGGTAAAAAAAAGAATTAGGGGAACAATGTTTCTTATCATGGTGGATGAAAAGATAGTCTAACAAATTTATGATGCCTTGGTCTAGTTGACATGGCAAAATAAACTTTAAACTTTTAGATAGTTGTATTCAAAACACTTGTAAGGTGTGAGTGAATAACTTTTCAACTTTTGGGTTTAAACACTAAGCACACGCCATTGTTGCAATAACGTTTTCCAGTTGGTTTTGGACCATCTTCAAATATATGACCATGATGTCCTCCACATTTTTTGCAATGATATTCAGTTCTAGGATAACCAATGTGCATATCAGTTTTTTCCTCAAAGACATCTGGCAATGAATTAAAAAAAGAAGGCCATCCCGAACCGCTTTCATATTTTGTATTGGAGTTAAATAATTTAGTCCCACAACCTACACAATGATAAGAGCCTTCTCTTTTTTCTTGATTTAAAGGACTTGAGCCTGGAGACTCTGTTCCTTCTTGTCTTAAAACATAATTTTGCTCAGGAGTTAAATTTGAATCCCAATTTTTATTGGTCATTTTTTACTTGGTGCAACAACAAGATGCATCTTCTGGCTTACAAATGCATTCTTTAGATCCATCACATCTACAACTCTCATTAACACAGTTTGTGCAATTACATTTTTCACTACCACACGCCATGATTTAATTATAATAAAATAAAGTAGACATTCAACGACTTATTTGTCCTTTAAAATATCTTATAAAGCCTTAAATTTTTCAAGATTTACTATCTCATCTAATAATTAGTTTGACTCAGTATCGGCTGTAAAGCTAAATAATGTCTAATGAAATCAAAAGCAAAAGTAGTTGTAGTTGGCGGTGGTGTAGTTGGCGTAAGCGTGCTTTATCACTTGGCTAAAAAGGGCTGGTCAGACGTTGTATTGGTAGAGCGAAAAGAATTAACCTCGGGTTCTACTTGGCATGCTGCTGGTTTATTGCCCTTATTTAATATGAGTTATTCTGTGGGTCAACTTCATAGATATGCAGTACAACTTTACAAGTCTTTGGAAAAAGAAACAGGAAAAAACGTGGGATTTAGCGTTGTATCAAACATTCGCTTAGCTCAAACTCAAGATCGTATGGATGAATACCACCAATATGCTGGCGTAGCAAAAACTATAGGTGTAGACGTAAAATTTTTGAAACCCGACCAAGTGAAAGAAATTTGGCCTTTAATTAATACAGATGGATTAGTTGGTGCAATACAACATCCTGAAGATGGTTACATTCAACCAGCCGATTTAACACAAGCATTAGCAACAGGAGCAAGAAATCACGGCGCTGAAATTTATAGAAACACAACAGTAACAGCAATTAAACAAACAAAAAATGGTTGGGTGGTTAACACTGATAAAGGAGATATAGAATGCGAACATGTTGTGTCATGCAGTGGAAACTTTGCAAGGCAAACTGGACGAATGGTTGGATTAGAAATTCCAGTTATTCCAGTAGAGCACCAATATATTGTTACAGAACCTCATCCAGAGATTCAAAAAAGAAGGAAAGAAGGAAAACCTGAAATGGGAGTGTTAAGAGATAGCGATAACTCATGGTACATGAGAGAGGAAGCTGGGGGATTATTGCTGGGACCTTATGAAAAAGGAGCGCCATGTTGTTATGTTGATGGTCCTTCCAAAGATAGTGAATACGAATTATTTCAAGAAGACTTAGATCGACTAGCCCCACATATAGAAGGAGCAATTAAAAGAGTGCCTGCTTTTGGAGAAGTTGGAGTTAAAAAAGTTTACAATGGTGCTATTGCTTATACACCTGATGGAAATCCAGTAGTTGGACCAGCTTGGGGACTAAAAAATTTTTGGATTAATGAAGGACATAGTTTTGGAATAACTGCAGCAGGCGGAGCAGGATGGCAATTAGCTGAGTGGATTATAGATGGCGAGCCAACTATAGATATGCTTGGAGTAGAACCAAGAAGATATGGTTCTTACGCAACTAAGTCTTATTTAAAAGCTAAAAATGAAGAAGCATATGCAAATGTATTTACAGTACACTATCCTGATGAAGAAAGAGAAGCTGGCAGACCTCTTAGACAAGCACCTTGTTATGATCGTTTAAAAAAATTAGGAGCAGTTTTTGGCGCAAAATTTGGATGGGAAAGAGCAAACTTTTTTGCAAAAGATGGAGAGAAACAGGAAGACGACTGGTCATTTAGAAGATCTAAATGGTTTAAAAATGTTGAGAGTGAATGTAAAAATGTAAAAGAAAATGTTGGACTATTAGATATGACAGCATTTGGAAAATGTAGAATTAAAGGTCCAGGAGCAGAGGAATTTTTAGATAAACTTGTTGCCAATAAACTTCCTAAAAAGATTGGAAGAATTAATCTTTGTCATGCCTTAAACACAAAAGGTGGAGTTCATTCAGAATTTACTATTATGAGAGAAGCCGATGATAGTTTTTACTTAGTTTCAGCGGGTGCTTATCAAAGACTAGACCATGATTGGATACATAAATGGATGCCAAAAGATGGAACAGTTCAATATGAAAATTTAACGAATAGCATGGGTGTTTTAGTAGTCTCAGGACCTAAAGCCAGAAAGCTAATGCAAAAAGTCTCAAGATCAGATTTTTCTAATGAGAGATTTAAATGGTTAAGTGCCCAAAATATTAATATTGGTTTGGCTCCGTGTAATGCTATGAGAGTTAACTTTGTTGGGGAGCTAGGATGGGAACTTCACCATCCAATCGAATACCAAAATCATATTTTTGATCAACTTATGGAGGCTGGTAAAGAATTTGGTTTAAAACCTTATGGTATAAGAGCAATGAATAGTTTGAGAGTTGAAAAATCTTATAAATTAGTTGGAACAGAATTATCTATTGAATATTCACCTTACGAGTCTGGGCTGGATAGATTTGTGCATCCAAATAAAGGGGATTTTATAGGGCGTGCGTCATTAGACAAATGGAGAGCAAAAGGTTTTTCAAATAAATTAGTAACTATGGAAATTCATGGTATTACTGATGCAGATGTTCTAGGGAACAATCCAATATACAATAATGGTTCTGTTGTTGGCAGAGCTACAAGCGGGGACTTTGGTTTTAGAGTAAATAAATCAATTGCTCTAGGTATGGTTAAGCCCGAATTAGCAAAAGTTGGTCAAAAATTAAAAATAGATATTCTTGGTAAAATGCATGAGGCTTCGATAGTAGAAGAATCCCCTTATGATGCTGAAAATAAATTACTTAGAGCTTAAATGAAAATCCTTGTAGCTGTTAAAAGAGTTATTGATTACAATGTTCAAATTAGAGTTAAAGAAGACGGTTCTGGCGTTCACACAGACAATGTAAAGATGTCAACTAACCCTCCGGATGATAATGCTGTAGAGGAGTCAGTTAAATTAAAAGAGTCCGGTAAAGTGAAAGAAGTCGTGGCAATTTCTATTGGTGAAGACAAAGCTCAAGAAAGTATCAGAAAAGCTCTTGCTGTAGGAGCCGATAGAGGAATTCATATTAAGTCTGATAGCTACATTGAGCCTTTAGGTATTGCAAAAATTTTAAAAAAAATTGTAGAAAAAGAAAAACCAGATATGGTTTTTTTAGGAAAACAAGCAATAGATGATGATTGTAATCAAACAGGTCAGATGTTAGCCGCGATGTTGAATTGGCCTCAAGCAACATTTTCTTCTAAAATAAATTTAAAGGATAAATCTATCGAAATCGTGAGAGAAATTGATGAAGGTTTAGAAACTATTGAAGTAAATTTACCTGCAGTAGTTACATGTGATTTGAGATTAAACGAACCTAGATTTGCTTCACTTCCAAATATAATGAAAGCTAAGAAAAAACCTATGGAGCAATTAAACGCTAAGGATATGGGTGTTGATTTAACTAATAGAATTGAACAATTAAAAGTAGAAGAACCACCTAAAAGAAAAGCAGGTATAAAAGTTGCTAATGTAGCTGAGTTAGTAAGTAAATTAAAGAATGAGGCAAAAGTTATATAATGTCAGTATTATTAATAGCAGAACACGATAATAAAAAATTAAAACCGTTTACGCTTAATGCTATGACTGCTGCATCAAAAATGGATGGAGAGGTTCATGTTTTAGTAGCTGGAACAGGGTGTGATAATGTTTCAAAAGAAATAGCAAACGTTGCTTTAGTAAAAAAAGTTTTAGTTTGCGACTCTCCAAATTATGAAAATTATTTACCAGAAAATCTGGTTCCTTTAGTAGTTAAGGTTTCAGAAAAATATGATCATATCGTAGCTTCAGCTAATACTTTTGGAAAAAACTTTATGCCAAGAGTAGCAGCTGCTTTAGATGTGTCTCAAGTAAGCGATATAATTAAAGTAAAGAGTCCTGATACTTTTGTAAGACCAATTTACGCAGGAAACGCTTTTGCTACGGTAAAAAGTAATGATAAAAAAAAATGTGTAACGATAAGACCAACTTCTTTTGATGCTGCAGAAAAATCAGATGGTTCTGCTCCTATAGAAAAAGTTGAAGCAGTGGATGTTCCTAATACTTCTAAATTTATTAAAAGAGAAGAAACTAAATCAGAGAGACCAGAGCTTGGAACTGCTAGAATAGTTGTGTCAGGAGGCAGAGGATTGGAAAGTGGAGAAAATTTTAAACTAATAAATGATATAGCTGATAAACTTAATGCTGCAGTTGGAGCATCTAGAGCCGCGGTTGATGCTGGTTACATAAGTAACGACCATCAAGTTGGTCAAACAGGTAAGGTAGTTGTTCCAGATTTATACATTGCGGTTGGTATCTCTGGAGCAATTCAACACTTAGCAGGTATGAAGGAGAGCAAGATAATTGTCGCAATTAATAAAGATGGAGAAGCACCAATTTTTAGTGTTGCAGATTATGGGTTAGAGGCAGATTTATTTAAAGCACTTCCAGAATTTTTAGCTGAGTTGAACAAACTGAATACTATCCAAAAATAATTGATTTGATATAGTAATTCCATGGCAAGAGAAGCAATGGAATATGATGTGGTTATTGTTGGTGCAGGACCAGCAGGCTTAACTACTGCAATAAAACTTAAACAACTCGATTCAAATTTAAATGTTTGTATTCTTGAAAAAGGATCAGAAGTTGGAGCCCATATTTTAAGTGGAAATGTTTTTGAAACAAAAGCCCTCGATGAGTTATTGCCTAATTGGAAGAATGAAGGATCGCCTATAAAAACAAAAGTTTCAAAAGAAAAATTCTTATTTTTAGGAAAAAATTCTTCTTTAAGTTGGCCAACTTGGCTTTTGCCTTCTGTGCAAAAAAATCATAACAATTACATCGTTAGTCTTGCGAATCTTTGTCGATGGTTAGCAGAACAAGCAGAAAAAATTGGTGTAGAAATATTTCCAGGATTTCCAGCCAGTGAAGTTCTTTATAATGAAGATGGGTCTATAAAAGGTGTAGCTACTCTGGACATGGGTTTAGATAAAGATGGTAATAAAAAAGATACCTACCAAGAAGGAATGGAATTACACGCTAAGGTAACAGTTTTCTCTGAAGGATGTAGAGGTCATTTAGGTAAACAATTAATTAAAAAATTTAATCTAGATGATGGTAAAGACCCTCAACAATATGGAATAGGACTTAAAGAAATTTGGGAAGTAAGCGAACAACAACATCAAGAAGGGTTAGTTATGCATACTGCAGGATGGCCACTTGATAACAAAACATACGGTGGAAGTTTTATATATCATGCTGAAAAAAGACAAATATATCTTGGGTATGTAATTGGTTTGGACTATCAAAATCCACATCTTTCACCTTTTGATGAATTTCAAAGATTTAAAACGCATCCATCAATTAGAAAAATGTTTGAAGGTGGCAAAAGAATTTCCTTTGGGGCAAGAGCTTTAATTGAAGGCGGAATTCAAAGTTTGCCTAAAATGTATATGCCTGGGGGATTGTTAATAGGTTGTGATGCAGGGACTTTAAATATGCCAAAAATTAAAGGTTCTCACACTGCTATGAAAAGTGGAATTATTGCAGCAGAAACTATTGTTGAGAGTATTAAAAACAAAACGGATTTATCAATTTATGAGAAAAAATTTAAAGAAAGTTGGATTTATAAAGAGCTTCATGCTGCTAGAAATGTAAAACCAAGTTTCAGTTGGGGTTTAATATTAGGCATTATTTTTACAGGAATTGACCAAATCTTATTTAGAGGAAAGCTTCCTTTTACCCTTAAACATAAACATGCCGACCACGAAGCTTTAAAACCAGCTAGCCAGATGCCTAAGATAGAGTATCCAAAGCCTGATGGTAAACTTACATTTGATAAAACTAGTTCTGTTTATTTAACTGGAACAAACCATGCTGAAAATCAGCCTGTCCATCTTAGGTTAAAAGATCCCTATCTACCTATTAGTTATACGTTAAAAGAATACGACGAACCTGCTCAAAAGTATTGTCCAGTAGGTGTGTATGAAATCCAACAGGAAAAGTTTGTTATTAATTCGCAAAATTGTATTCACTGTAAGACCTGCGATATCAAAGAACCCTCTCAAAATATCACTTGGGTTGCACCCGAGGGTGGAGGTGGACCTAAATACGGAAACATGTAAAAAGACTATTGCTTTTGTCTGTGAGAAAGCATAATGGCTTTCCACCATGTATAAAATTATAAAAAATTCTTGGGCTCTTTTTACTGGTTTTGCAGTAATTATGATTTCACATGGTTTTCAAGGAAATCTTTTAGGAATTAGAGCTGTATTAGAAAATTTTAATTTTATTGCAACGGGCACAATGATGTCTGGTTATTTTATTGGATATTTTATTGGTGCTAATATCATTCCAAATCTTGTCAGCAAAGTAGGTCATATAAGAGTGTTTGCAGCTTTTGCTTCGATGGCTTCTTTAAGTTCTTTAGTTCATGTAGTGTTTGTAGATCCAATCGTTTGGACTTTGGCAAGATTTTTAACTGGTTTTAGCATGATTGGAATTCTTATCATTGTTGAAAGCTGGTTAAACGATAGAGCTACTAATAAAACAAGAGGTAAAGTTTTATCTCTATACATGTTTGTTACTTTTTTTGCATTTGCCTTAGGAAACCTATTGTTAAACGTAAGTAGTCCTAAAAACTATGAACCTTTTATATTGATTTCACTATTATTTTCTATAGCTTTAATTCCAATACTTCTAACAAAAAGAAAGCCTCCTACGTTTAAAAAAACTAGTTCCATAAGGATTAAAGAGCTTTTTAAAATTTCTCCTTTCGGAAGTTTTTCTACGTTTTGTTCAGGGTTCATTTTCTCAGCTATGTTCACCATGTTATCAGTTTATGCTGTAACGATGAACTTAACAGTATTAGAGATTTCTATATTACTATTTTCAGTAACTTTAGCAGGTGCACTTTTTCAGTGGCCAATAGGATCTTTGTCAGACAATTATGATAGAAGAATTATAATTATTGGATGTTGTATAACATCATCTATTTTTGCTGTTCTTTCTATAATGGCATCTGGAATTTCTTTTGAAAATCTTTTTGTAGAAGAAATGTTCAGATTTAATTATTTTTCAACAGATACGAGCATGAATAAAACAAAATTATTTATTTTTATAATTCTTTTGTCTGGGATGACACTTCCATTATTTGCTCTAAATCTTGCCCTTGTAAACGATTATATTCCCAAAGAAAAGTTTGTTGCGGCTGGAGCTGGTTTGAACATTATTTTTGGTTTAGGGGCTATAGCAGGACCCGTTATGTGTTCAGTTTTAATGAGTATTTTTGGACCAAATGGATTTTTTATTCATTTACTTATTTTTTTCTTTGTAATTACTATCTTTGGTGTCTTCAGAATGAACAAAAGAAAATATGAAGACAATCCAGAGTCAACATTTACACCTCTACCAAAAGATATTACTCCGCTAGGTATCGAGCTTGATCCAGATACAGGGGTTGATTTATCTAATACTTCAAATGATAAAAAATAGTTCAGCCATACTAATTGTTTTAATTGCAGGACTATTTTGGTCCTTTGGACCTTTAGTTGTAAGATATATAGATGATGCACAATTAATTCCTTGGCAATATCTTTTTTTTAGAGGTTCAATAATCTTTTTAGTCTTAAATGTATATTTATTTTTAGCTGAAGGTATTAAGTTTACAAAAAATTATAATAAGATTGGTTTATCTGGAATAATTGGCGGAGTAAGTCTTGGTATTGCTAATATATCTTTTATTCTTTCTATAACAACTACTACTGCAGCGGTGACTATGATGATGCTGGCAACTCAACCATTTGTAGCTGCAATTTTAGCATACGTTTTTTTGAAAGAAAAAATTTCAATGACAACTTTTATAGCAATAGTAGTAGCTGCTGGAGGTATAATATTTATGTCTTTAGATAGTAAAGGAGAAGGTTCTTTGTTTGGTTTAATTAATGGTTTGTTGTCATCTTTAGGATTTGCAGGGTTTACTGTTTCACTTAGATGGAGAAGAAAAACTCCAAAATTTACTACTGTAGCTATAGCGGGTATTTTCTGTGCAGCAGTCGCTATCTTAGTTCTTATATTTAATGATGATAATATTTTTATTTCAGTTAAAAACTCATCTCTCTCTGCTTTACATGGATTTCTGGTTTGTTCTGGACTTATATTATTTTCTATAAAATCGAAAGATTTACCAGCTACAGATTTAACTCTTCTTTCGCTGACAGAGGTTTTAGGTGGAATTTTTTGGGTTTGGTTGCCAATATTTGGAATTAATGAGGTTCCAACAGCAAATACATTAATTGGTGGAGGAATTATAACAACTGCAATAATCTTTTATGCCTTTAATACTAAACAGCCTTTATCATCAAGATATGTTTGGGTGAAAAAAAAATAATTTACACTTTAATCGAATCCTTCAACCTTTCTTTAAAATAATCCTCATATGACTTATTGCAAGTTACAATATATTTGTCTTTTAAATTATATATGGTGCAATCTATTTTAGCTATTAAAGTTTGAGCCATTGTAAAGGCTGGAAATTTTTTTAAACGCAAATCAAAATGAGTTAATTGATTTAAAAATTCATTTTTATTTTCACCAGAAATTTCAAAGTAAACTTGACCATAAGAATAATCCGAAGCAAGAATTTCATCATTTGAATTAATTTTAGAAATAAACTTCAAAATTTCTTTATAATCCTGTTCTACTAGATAAATCAAACTCCACTGATCAAAGGAATTTTTTGCTAATATAAATTTATGATTTGTTGTTACTTCAAGATTTTTAGATGGAGGAAATGTCGAGATTTCCTGGTTTATTTTTTGATTAAATTGATCTTTTCCATCACCTCTAATAATGATCTGTTGAAAATTTTTTTGAGAAACATCTATGCCTTCAGATGATAATAATTGAGTCATGATACTAACCTCTTATTTTCTGGATCAATAAAAATCGGACTAACAACCTCAACCGGTATGTTTTTAGTTCCATAGGTTGAAGAGACAAATAGTTTACTACCCATTAGTTTGTTGCCTCCTTTTATCATTGCCATTGCAATACAGTGGTTAAGATTAGGACTATGGTAGCTTGATGAAACATGGCCAAGATATTCTACTGGAGTTGTTATTCGTTTAGGCAATCTCTCACATTCTACAACATGTTGCCCTTCTTCGATAAATTCAGATTTGTCTAAAGGAATAATTCCAACTAATTGTTTTCGATCGTCTCGCGATGTATCGCTTCTAGTTAAAGACCTTTTTCCAATAAAATCTTTTTTCTTTTTACCTATCATCCAATTAAAATTTAAATCGAGAGGTGTTACGGTTCCATCAGTCTCTTGACCTATTACAACATAGCCCTTTTCTGCTCTCAACAAATGCATTGTTTCTGTACCATAAGGCACAAGATCGTACGCTTTTCCGAAATGAAATATTTTTTTCCATAGTTCCAAAGCTTTATTAGGAGTTATATAAATCTCATATCCAAGTTCTCCGGTAAAACTAGCTCTCATGATTCTAACTTTGGTATCCATGTAATCAAAAACTTTAAAAGTCATAAAAGGAAAGTTCTCATTACTAAAATCAACATCAGTAAATACTTTGCTCACTATGTCTCTTGATTTTGGCCCACTAATATTAAATGTGCTAAATTGCTCAGTAATTGAATTCACATAAACTTGAAGATGTGGCCACTCAGTTTGAAGATATTCCTCCATGTCTGCTAAAACTTTAGGAGCACCACCTGAAGTAGTCGTTACTATAAAATGTTTATCATCAAATTTGCATACAATACCGTCATCTTTTATCATTCCATCTTCGCCTAACATAAGAGCATATCTTGAGGTCATTGGTTTCATTTTAGTGAATGCATTTGTGTACATAAGATTCATAAATTCCAAAGCATCTTTTCCTTTAATTTCTATTTTTCCAAGAGTGCTTCCGTCTAAAATTCCAGCGGTTTTTCTAGTTTGTTCTGATTCTCTTTGTACAGCTAGATGCATGCTTTCCATTTCAAATTTTTTAAAATACCAAGGTCTTTTCCATTGTCCAACATCTTCAAAAACGGCTTTGTTGTCTATATGCCAATTGTGAATAGGGGTTTTTCTTTGAGGATCGTAAAATTCATAAGTATTTCTTCCCGCTATAGCTGAAAAGCTAAGTGGAGCATAGGGAGGTCTATAAGTTGTAGTTCCAACTTCAGAAATTTTCTTTTTTAAAATTTTTGATACTATTCCTAAAGAATTAATACTGCTAATTTTTCCTTGATCAGTACCCATGCTGTTTGTGGTAAAGCGTTTTAGATGTTCAATACGATCAAAACCTTCTTTTACAGCTTGTTTCAGATCTTTTGTTGTTACATCATTATGTAAATCTATAAAAGATTTGGACCAATTAGATTTTTTTTCGTGCTTGGTTTCCCATAGCTCTTTAATATTAAAATTATTTATATCGCTCAGTTCTATCTTCAAGTTAATATTTTTTACTTTTAAAAAAGATAATTTTTTATTAATTTCTTCAAAAGTTTTCTCGTAGTTATAATTTCCACTGACAGATCCTAAAGTAATAGTATTTTGAAAAGGAACATCTGGCTTGAAGGTCACAAGTTTATCATCCCATTTAACCAGACCTTTCGATTGAGTAAATAAATGTATATCAGGATTTAGTCCGCCTGAAACACAAAGCATAGAAGATTTTATTTTAATAATTTTGTTAGATTTTCTGATTGATATAGTCTTTATTTTTTTGTTTCCATCACAACCTTCTACCTCAGCATTAATATAGGTAGGTATATTATTTTTCTCTAGGTAGTTTAAAAACTTTCTTCCAATCTTTTCTTTATTTCTAGCATCTATATAAGCAGCTGGCTTATGGCCAAGATCAATTAAAGATTTTAACAGTGTAGCTGTTGTTGAATTATTTGTAAAAATTGCTGGATTAGTCTCAGGAACTACTCCATACCGATGGATATATTTTTCAAAAGATGAGGCTAGCATTACTCCTGGTAGGTCATTATTCCTAAATGAAATAAATCGCTCAATATGTCCGTTAGCCAAAATAGTGTGGGTTGTTCTAATTTTGTGAAGAGTTAACTCAGATTTATTTTCATCAATTTTTTTTCCTGCACATTTATCTTCTGAAGCAATTAAATGATTTGTAAAATTGTAAGAAGTTACTAATGAATTCTTTAATACTTTTATATTTTTAGAAGCTTGAATAAGTTTTTCGGTTTCTTTTATCCATTCTTTTGGTTCTTTGTTATTAATCTTTTTTACTTTGTTAGAATTCTTTAATACACCTCCTAGAAAACTATCTTGTTCTAAAATCAAAACATCATATTGTGTATCAATCAATTTTCTTGCGGCAATTAACCCGCTCAGACCTCCGCCTACAATAACAATATCTACGTTATGATTTTGGTGAATGCTTTTAGATCTAAATTCCCTAGGGGGCTTTCCAAGTCCGGCTGTTCTTCTAATTATTGGCTCATAAATTCTTTTCCAGAACCCTTTTGGACCCATAAAAGTCTTGTAATAAAAACCCGCAGAAAACATAGGGGATAGTAAATTGTTAATTGAAGCAATATCTATATTAAGTGACGGCCAACGATTTTGGCTACTAACTTTTAACCCTTCATAAATTTGTTTTACCGTTGCTCTGGTGTTAGGTTCATTATGTTCATTTAATATCTGAACAATTCCGTTTGGTTCCTCTATTCCACAAGTATATATACCTCTTGGCCTATGATACTTAAAACTTCTAGCAACAAACCTGACATTATTTCTCAATAAAGCCGAGGCAATTGTATCTCCTTCATAACCATGATATTTTTTTCCATCAAATTTAAAAGAAATTTCTTTGTTACTTATATAAGAAGATTTTTTATTATCTTTAGCGCCCATAATTTATTTTTTCACAGTAAAGTTTCCAGAACCTACTTTAGGCTCTCCTGATGGTGTTTTTAAAGTATTCGAAAAACTTTCTTTGTTTGGAGGATTGTCTCCTAATTTATATATCTTTAATATTTCGTCAGTAGATGTATTTCTAACGGCGTTAAACCATTTTCTGCAACCATGAGTATGAACCCACCGCTCATAAAAAATTCCTTTTGGGTTATCTCGATAAAAAACATATTTTCCCCATTCCTTATCATTAAGATTTTCAGAGTTTTCTGGTCTTGCTACGTGGGCTTCACCTCCATTAGAAAATTCAGATTGATCTCTTTCTCCACAATATGGACAATTAATTAAAATCATATTTAATGAGCTACCGCTGCCGCCCCATGTTCATCTATTAGTCTTCCGTCAGAAAATCTTTCTAAATTAAAAGGAGCATTTATTTTGTGAGGCTCATCATGAGCAACTGTATGGGCAAAAACATTTGCGCTACCCGGCGTTGCTTTAAAACCTCCAGTTCCCCAACCACAATTGAAATATAATCCATTTACCTCACACTTACTTATTATTGGACTGGCATCAGGACAAATATCAACTATACCTCCCCATTGGCGTAACATTTTCATTTTTCCAAATATTGGATACAGTTCAACGATAGCACGGACTGTTTCTTCCATAACATCATATCCACCTCTTTGAGTAAATGAATTATATCCATCAGTTCCAGCGCCTATAACTAGTTCACCTTTATCTGATTGACTAACGTAAGCATGAACAGCATTAGACATCACAACTGTATTAATCACTGGTTTAATAGGTTCAGAAACTAAAGCTTGTAATGGTCGGCTTTGTAATGGCAATCTTACTCCTGCAGTTTTTGCTAGTACACTTGTATGGCCTGAAGCCACTACTGCTACTTTTTTTGCGTTTATAAAACCTTTAGAAGTTTTGACTCCAACAACTTTACCATTTTTTGTTTTAATACTATGAGCTTCACAATTTTGAATAATATCAACTCCCATTTCATCAGCTCTCATTGCAAAACCCCAAGCGATGGCATCATGTCTTGCCACTCCTCCTCTAGGTTGAAATGCTGCACCTAGTACTGGATATCTTAAATTATGAGTGTTCATAATAGGAACTAATTTTTTAATTTCTCTTGTCTCCAACCATTGAGTGTCGAGGCCATTAAGTCTGTTAGCACTTATTCTTCTTTTCATTTCTTTTATATCGTGCTCGTTGTGAGCCAAATTCATTACGCCTCTTTGACTAAACATCATGTTATAATTTAATTCTTGAGATAAATTTTCCCATAACTTTACAGAGTGATCATAAAGAAAAGCGCTTTCATTCCATAAATAATTAGATCTTATAATTGTAGTGTTTCGGCCAGTATTCCCACTTCCTAACCATCCTTTTTCTATTACTGCAATATTTTTTATTCCATGTTCTTTAGCTAAATAATAAGCTGTTCCTAGTCCATGTCCTCCACCACCTACAACAATTACATCATAAGTCTTTTTTGGCTCTGGGCTCTTCCACATTTTTTGCCAATTTTCATTGTTGGATAGAGCGTTTTTTATAAGAGTAAAAATTGAATATTTTTTTTTCACATCTCAAACTAGCAAAAAAGCGGAAAATAACAAAAGGATTCAAAGGTAAAAAGGTATCAACAAGTAAGGCTTTAAAGCTTGAATTTTGAGTATTTATATACATCTTGACAGCAATTAAGAAAGGTAGTTTAGTGATGTTAGCGCTGATTTAATTCAAATTGCTGAGCGCTCAACAAATCCAGCTAAAGCGACAAAGTCTAATGACCACCGCTTTAGCCGGTGGTTTTTTTTTGAAATATTCTCAAATTAAAACCGGGTATTTGAACTATATTGTACACCCGACATTTCGTCAAAGTACTAAAAAAGGAGAAAAAAATGACTAAATTTAAGCATCCGGAAACTATTGGGTTACACGGTGGTGAGTATAGAAGCGACCCTGCAACTACTGCGGTGGCAGTTCCGATTTATCAAACTTCTTCTTATCAATTTAAAAATGCTGAAACGGCAGCAAATTTATTTGGTTTGAAAGAATTTGGAAATATTTACACAAGGATTATGAATCCAACATGTGATGTTCTTGAGAAAAGAGTTGCTGCATTAGAAGGCGGTTTAGCTGCAGTAGCAGTTGGTTCTGGTCAAGCAGCATCAGCCTTTAGTGTACAAAACGTAGCACAAGCTGGTGATAATGTTGTTGCTTCAACAGATTTATATGGAGGGACAGTAAATTTATTTAAAAATACTTTAAGACAACAGGGTATTGAAGTTAGATTTGCAGATCCCGCAGATCCAAAAAACTTCGAGAAGTTGACAGATGATAAAACAAGAGCTTATTACGGTGAGTCTTGTCCAAATCCTTATCTTCGAGTATTTCCAATTAAAGAGGTTGCAGATATCGGTAAAAAAAAAGGAATACCTTTAATTATAGATAACACTGCTTCACCAGTAATATGTAAACCTTTAGCTCATGGTGCTGCAGTAGTAATACACTCTTTGACTAAATATATTGGTGGTCACGGAACTTCAATAGGTGGAATCATTGTTGATGGTGGTAACTTTGACTGGACAAAAGACAGAAAAAGACAACCGTTAATGAACGAGCCTGATCAAAGTTATGGTGGTGCTATTTGGGCAGATGCAGTTCCTCAATTAACAGGAGCTAACATTCCTTTTGCGATCAGAGCAAGAGTGGTTTTGCTTAGAGACCTAGGTGCTCCATTAAGTCCATTCAATGCTTTCCAAATTATTCAAGGTTTGGAAACTGTTGCTCTTAGAATGAAACAACACTGTATCAATGCAGAAAAAGTTGTCTCTTTCCTAGAAACACAAAAGAAAGTTAAAAATATAATCTACCCTACTAATCATCAAGGTGAGATTAAGGAAAGAGCTAAAAAATATATGCAAGGAGGGTACGGTTCATTAGTTGGAATGGATGTTGGCACTAGAGAAGCAGGTTCTAAATTTATTGACAATTTAAAAATGCTTTATCATGTTGCTAATATTGGAGATGCTAGAAGTTTAGCAATACATCCAGCTACTACAACTCATAGTCAGCTTAACGATGAAGAGTTACTTGCTGCTGGCGTAACACCAGGTTACGTAAGGCTATCTATTGGTATAGAGCATCCAGACGATATCATTGCAGATATTAAACAAGCATTGGCTGCTTAATAATTAATTTATGGCCCCAATTCATTATATTGGGGCCATTATATCCCAATAGAAAAAATTTTAGATCACTCTTTGATTAAATATTGATTGGAATGTTTATTTTTGGACTCTTTTTTTAACTTAGTTTGAAAAGCTATAGCTAGCTTTCTAGGAGATTGTTTTGCTTGAAAAAAAATATTTGTAAAATCATTTTCCTTCTCTAAAATTACATCTTTGATCTTATTTGTTTTAGTATATTTTTTACCAATTTTTAATGTTTTCTCTTTTATAGCGCTATTTGTTAAAGATATTTGTTTTTTTACAATCGTACAAAATTCCGATCTAGTTCTTTCAATAAATGAAAAGCAAGTTTCTTTCTTTTTTTCAGGATTTTTCTCTTCAGCATATGCAAGTACGTGACCTAAAGGGGTTTTTCCTGTATGTTGTTTAACTCCATAGCTTAAAGCTGAATTTAAAGAAGATTGAAGCATTTTCCCACTAGATGCTCCTCCAACTGAACTGCCCAGCAAAGCAATGGACTCCGCACATCCATTTAGTAAAAATATAATTGACAGTAAAAAAAATACTTTTTTCATAGTTTTTTGGCTTGCATTGATTGCTTTCGTATATCTGCTTCTTATTTAAATAAAAGTTAATTGTAAGCCTAATTATTTTTATCAACACAACTTAAGGTAGTTGAAATCTAAGTTTTCTTTAGGCTTTTTTTTAGGAGAGGTTAATTTAAGTATTTTATTTTTGATTTAGTTAAAATAAGTCGTTTTTTTACAATTGTACAAATTTCTGAATTAGTTTTTTCAAGAAATGATAAGCATGGCTCTTTTTTTTTCTCAGGATTTATTTTTTCGGCATAAGCTTTAACATGCTCTAAAGGAGCTTTGCCGGTCTGCTTTTTTACACCATAGCTTATTGCGGAATTTAAAGAGGATTGAAGTATTTTTCCGTTTGAAGCTCCACTAACCGAAGTGCCAAGTAATGCCATGGACTCCGCACAACCATTAAGTAACAACATTGTTGTTAATAAAACGAAAATTTTTTTCATACTCCCTTTTTTTATTTACTCCTAATTTAAGCAGAGATTTGCCTGTTATAAAACAAACGAATCACTCAAATTGAGTTTATATATAATACAACCTATAATGGAAGTGCCTATTTAAGATATTATCCTTAAAGGCTTCTTTTTTAGGCAGCTTTCAAGATTTTCGATCATTTGATAATAAAATTTAGAATAATTTTCAGCTGTTACGTAACCGATATGAGGCAATAACAACGCATTAGGAAGAAATCTCAATTTATGGTCTTGTGGAAGTGGCTCCTTATCATAAACATCTAGACCTACACCAGCAATTTTTTCTTCTTTGAGAGCTTCAATTAAATCATCTTCATTAATAATTTGACCGCGTGATGTATTGATTAAGAATGATGATTTTTTCATCAATTCAAATTCTTTTTTTGTAATTAGATTTTTATACCTGTCTCCAAGCACTAGATGTATTGAAATAATATCAGCTGTTTTTAATAAATCTTCTTTACTCATTGGTAAAACTCCAATTTTATTGGCGTGAGATAAATCCAAATTTTCACTCCATGCACAAACCTCCATCCCAAAAGCTTTTGCAACTTTAGCGACTTGTGTTCCAATTTTACCGAGACCAATTAAACCTATCAATTTACCCTTTAATTCAAAACCAATTGTTGTTTGCCAATACCCTTGGAACATATTATCAATCTCCTGTCTCATATTTCTATAAAGGCCTAAAATTAACGCCCAAGTTATTTCAGCTGCAGGATTTGGATTAATTTCTGTTCCACAAACTATAATTTTATTTTTTTTTGTTGTTTCTAAATCAATAGCATTATTTCTCATTCCGGAAGTCATAATATATTTCAACTTTGGAAGTCCGGTAATTAATGCTCTTGTAATTGGAGTTCTTTCTCTCATTATAAAAAGTGCTTCGAACTCCTCTAGAGCAACGATTGCCTCATTTTCATTTAAAAATGGTTCATTAAAAATTTCAAAACTATATTTTTCTTTATATTTTTGAATATCAATTATTTGTTTAAATATGTCTTGATAGTCATCTAAAATTGCAACTTTAATCATTTGCTTTCCTATTTGATAGATAAATACCAATTAATATAAAACTAGCTCCTGCAAAATGATATAGCTCGAATTTTTCATTAAAAATAATGATTGCCATAATCGCGCTAAATAAAGGCATCAATTGAATAAACATAGTAGATCTATTTGGTCCAATTATCTCTATACCTTTTTGCCAACAGTAATAAGCTGCTATTGCTGGAAATATGACTACATAAAAAAGAATTAGAAAAAATGCTTTATTTAGATTTAATTCAAGGCCTATAGATTTTTCGTAAAAAAATTGTGGTATTAAAAAAAGTATTCCAACAGAAACCATTAATTGTATTAAAGTAAATTGTGAAAATTTAAATTTGTATTTTTTAAGTAAAGTAGAATAAAGTGACCAAGTAATTACACAAACTAGCATCCATAAATCTCCCTTATTAAAGCTTAAAGAAATAATTTTTTGAATGTCACCATTAGAAATTATTGATCCAATTCCTATAATAGATAAAATGAGTCCAACTATTTGAAAAATATTTGTTTTTTCAATTTTCATTAAAGATGAAAGAACAATTGTAGCTGCTGGGATAGCTGCGAGCATTAAAACTGCATTTATAACTTGAGTATAGTTCAAGGCAAAATAAACAACTGAGTTAAACGTACTTATTGTAATTACTCCCATAAAACTAATTACAAGCCAATTTTTTTTTATATAAGGTAGATTGTTGTAAATTTCTTTATGAGTGAAAGGTATCAATATAAACCAAACTGCAATCCATCTAAAAACATTTAATGTAAGTGGAGGAATTTGAAATAATGTAGCGAATTTACCAACGATAAAATTACCTGACCAAAACAACGCTGCTAGAATTAAAAATAAATAAGCTAAATAATTTTTCGACAAAATTCTCCTAATTAAATCTTTTTGAGCTGTAGGGAGATAAATCTAAATTTGTTTTCTCTTCCGCAACTATCTTAGAGATAATTTTGCCTGTTATAGCTCCTAGAGTCCAGCCTAAATGATGATGGCCAAATGCATAAATGATGTTTTTATTTTTTAAGGAAGGGCCAAGGATAGGTAAAAAATCTGGTAGTGTTGGTCTAAAACCTAACCATTCATCATCATGCTTTTTAAGTTGTGGTAAAAGCTCTTTTGCACATCTTATGAGATAATCGATACGTTTTTTGGATGGAGGATTTTTTAAACCTCCGAGTTCAACAGTGCCGACAGCTCTTAATCCTTGATTCATTGGAGTCATGCCAAAACCTCTGTCTAAAAAGATCACTGGTCTAGAAATTAAATGTTCCATATTTTTAAAATGAACATGATATCCTCGCTCAGTATCAAGAGGGATGTTTTCTTCTAATTGATCTGTTAAATTTTTTGAAAAAGCTCCTGAAGCAATTACAATTTTTTCAAAAATGTATTTATTTTTTTCTGATTTAACAATGGTTTGACTATCATCAACTTGTTTAAGATTTATAATATTTTCTTGGATAAATTTTCCTCCTTTAATTAAAAAAAGCTTAAATATTGCTTTTAAAATTCCATGAGGATCTCTAGCATGCATTGCGTTTTCATAAATTACACCAGCATCAAATGCTGGGCTCAAGTTAGGTTCTAAATCTAAAATTTCTTTCTTAGTTAAAAGTTTTTGTTCTATACCTAAGTCATTTCTAACTTTGATTTCAAGCTTTCTGCTTTTTAAATTTTTATTCGTCCAAACATAAATAATACCTTTTCTTTCAATTAAATTAGTTGTGTCTATCTCCTTAAATATCTCTTCGTATGCATCATTTGATAAACTTAAAATTTGATGCATATATTTTGCAGTATGCAACATTGATTTCTTATTAAATCTTTTTAAGTAATTTAATATCCAAGGCATCAAACTTGGAACATAATTCCATTTTAAAGCTAGAGGGCCGTTAGAACCAAAAAGCATTTTAGGGACATCATACAAAACATCGGGACGATTAAATTGTAAAACTGCATAAGGAGAAAAGTGACCCGCATTTCCATAAGATGCAGATTTGAATTCTGAAGACAAAGGGTCACTTCTGTCAAATATAGTAACTGGAATTCCTTTTTTAATTAATTGAAGACCTACACAGATCCCTTGTATGCCAGCTCCTACAACCCCTACAGATTTACACTTATATTTTTCCATAGAAAATTTATAATGCAAACTTTATAGATTTTGTAGTGCGATAGATTAGGCTAAAACTTCTGAATCTTTGTTTAAATTTGCTTCAGAGCCACCATTTTCTTTGGTCTTCTTCTCTTCTTTTGATGATTTGCTAAATAAAAAGTCAGGTTTAAGTTTAGATTTAGATCCATGAGTTTTTTTAATGTATCCATCTATGTCTGCGCCATTTTCTGTTTTTAGATTATTGCCAAACTCGATATCGCCTTTAACTGTGCCAGTGCTTCCGACAATCACCTCGTCACCTGATATTTTTCCATCCATGTGACCATGTATTTCAACTCTATCTCCTTCGATAGAGCCTGTAATTGATCCGGTTTCTCTAATAACTATTTCTTTTGAAGTTACTGGACCTTTAACTAGACCTGCAACATCAATAGCTCCAGAACTATTTATTGTTCCTTCAATACTTACTGTTTCGCTTATTAAGGATCTTTCAGTATCTTTTATTTTATTTTTTTTGTCTCCGAACATATATTTTTATTAATCTAATCACCTATTAGTAATATTAACAAGTCTTTTTTAAAAAAAAACTCTGCCCATTATAGGTCTTTTTTTTAATTAACTGGCATGTCTTTGTATACCTTACAAGACATTGCAATGCCTAATCCGAGCATAATTGCCATCATAGATGAACCTCCATAAGACATAATGGGTAAAGGAGAGCCTACAATTGGTAATAATCCTAGGACCATACCCATATTTACTATTACATAAATAAAAAATGCTGTTGCAAAACTATAACAATAAAGTTTTCCAAAATTACTCCTAGTTATGTTTCCTATTTTAACTATTCTTAAAATAATCACTCCGTAAAGCAACAAGATGAATACTGATCCAAAGAAACCAAACTCTTCAGAAAATAAAGTGAATATAAAATCAGTGTGTTTTTCTGGTAAATAATCAAGATAACTTTGTGATCCATTCAAAAAACCTTTACCAAAAAGACCTCCTGAACCTATAGCAATTTTAGACTGTATAATTTGATAGCCAGCTCCTAATGGATCTTTTTCAGGATTTAAAAATGTTAATATTCTTGATTTTTGATATGGCTTTAAAAAAGAAATAGCTATAGGCAATAATGAAATAAAAATTAATAAAGAATAAATAAAAAACTTTATCCTTACTCCAGCGAGCCAAGCTACTATTAAACCCCCTGCAGCAATTAAAATGGAGGTCCCTAGATCTGGCTGCATTACAACTAGCAGTACTGGAAAAATTAAAACAAATATCGGAAGAAAAAGGAATTTCAACTTATTAACGCTCTCTATTGGAATACGATGATAATATTTTGCTAAAAATAAAATCAAACCTATCTTCATCAACTCAGAAGGCTGAAGATTCATAAAGTAAAAATTTAACCATCGTTGTGATCCTGATGATGTTAATCCAAAATATTTAACTCCTATAAGAAGAATAAGAAAAACTAGATAGATAAAATAGCTAGTAGTATGCCAAAATCTTATTTGTACAAAAGATAAAATAAAAAACATTAAGAAGAAAACAAAAAATCTGAGAATATGACTTTCAGTGTGGTATTTAAATTCTCCACCATCTGTCGAGTACATTGCAAACATACTCACAATTCCTAAAATTAAAATAGAAAAAACTAAAACATAATCAATAGAGTAAAGTTTATCTCTAAAACTTAAAGATGATTGTATGGACCTAGGTTGAAACATTAAATAGAATCTCCTGGTAAATTTCTTATAGATTGTCGTAAACTGTGACGTTCTAAAACTTTTTTAATAACTTTTTTTGCTATTGGTGCTGCAGCTTTACTTCCTGTGCCACCATGTTCTACTACAACGCTAATTGCATATTTAGGATCGCTTACTGGAGCAAAAGCAATAAATAAAGCGTGGTCTCGATTTTCATATTTTAATTGTTCTTGTTTTACTTCTGCCTCTCGCTGTGCTTCCGTAAATTTTCTAATCTGAGATGAGCCTGTCTTGCCAGCAAAAGTAAATCTTTTGTCTTCTAATCTTGATCTATAAGAGGTTCCTCCTGGTTCATTTGAAGATGAGTACATCGCATCTTTTATAATCTTTATGTTTTCCTGATTCTTAAATAATGGTTTTAAATCAAAATTGGATACTAGTAGGTCAGCGGGTAGAGGTTGACCAGGATTTTCATTTTTAAATTTTAAATACTCTTTTAAATTATTTTTTGTTTTGTCAAACAGTATTCTAGGTTTAATTTCAAATCCTCCATTAGCTATTTGAGCAGTCATTAAGCATAATTGAATTGGTGTACTTTGAAAATAACCTTGGCCTATTCCTGAGTGTAATGTTTCTCCTAAATACCAGTTTTGACCAATATATTTTTTTTTCCAAGAAGTACTAGGCACTACTCCTGAACGTTCTTCAGAAAAATCTTGTAAAACTTTTTTTCCAAGACCAAACTTTTTTGCTGTTTCTGATAAACGGTCTACACCTAGTCTTCTAGCAACTTCATAAAAATACACATCGCATGATCTCTTAATCCCTGTTCTCATGTTCATTATGCCGTGACCTTCTTTTTTCCAGCAATGAAATTTCTCACCAAATAATTCAATTTTACCTTTACATCTGACGGTGTCTAAAGGTCGAATTATTTTATTTTCCAAAGCACTTAATGCTACAAGGGTTTTAATAGTTGATCCTGGTGGATATAATCCTGAAACAGCTTTATTAATTAAAGGTTTTCTATCGTTGTTAATTAAACTTTTCCAATACGCCTGGTCTATTCCATGAACAAAAGCATTTGGATCATAAGAAGGAGAGGATACTAGAGATATAATATCCCCATTGTAAATATCCATAACACATACCGATGCTGCTTTATTTCCCAGTATTTCTGCTACATATTTTTGAACTTCTAAATCTAATGTAGTTTTAAAACTTTTTCCCGCTTTGCCAGGGTCAACTTTGATTTGTTTAATTCTTTTTCCAAAAGCATTAACTTCATACCTTTGAAAACCAACTTCACCTATTATTTCTTTATCTAATCTATTTTCAAGTCCTGTCTTACCTACTGCAATACCAGGAACTGACATGTCTTTTAAATATTTTTTGTTTTTTAAATCTTTAGCGCTCACTTGAGAAACATAGCCTAAAGCATGAGCGGAGGAACTATCTTTATATACTCTTGCAACTGATACTATAGGTTCTACTCCTTGTAGCTCATGCAAAAATAGATTTATTCTTGAAAACTCTGACCAATTTAAATTGTCAGAAACAATAATCGGTTCCCAGGGCTTTTGTTTTGTTATTTTTTTTCTTAAAGAAAATATCTTTTTATCTGATATATTTAATATTGTTTTAAGTCTAAAAAATACTTCTTCAATGCTTTGTGCATTTTCAGGTATTAAATGTATTTGGTAAACTTGTTTATTAGAGGCCATTTCTTTATTGAAATAATCTTTTATAATTCCTCGTTCAGGAGCTAATTTCCATTCTCTAAATCTATTTTTATCAGATAAAGTTTTATATTTGGTGCTTTCATTAATTTGAAGTGAGATCAAACGACCCAAAACTCCGACTACAACTACAGCTTTGCTAACAGACAATAAAAACATTCTTCTGCTTATTAATTTTGATTTTATAACTGTATTCCCAGATCCAGAGCTAAGCATTCTTTCCAGTCGTTATAATTGAGTTATAGAAAGTAAATATAAACCAAAAAAATGGAAAGAAAAGTAAAGTAAAAAAAGTATTGTATGACATTTCTGTAATGCTTACAGTTGTCTCTGAAAAATTAGTTAGCAAAGCAAAAAATATTGCATTAGAAAAAAAGATTGCAATAAAAAAAGTAAACCAGTCGGTCGTAATTCTAGTGTTAACTGTCATATTTTTCACGTAAGTAGCCACAAAGGATACTACCAGATAAGATAAAGAACTTAAGCCTAGAGGAAAACCTATAACAACATCATTAATCAGACCGGCAAAAAAGATATGTCCATTTCCAAGTGCTTCTGGTCTTTTTGAAACCCAAAAATAAATTATGATTAATTGTATATTAAAAGATAAAATTTCAAAATAATTTTCAAAATGACTGTCTATTTCACTAAGAGATAAATAATATAAAAGAACAAGAGGACCAAGATTAATAGCTTTGCTTATCGTATTAAATTTTGACATTTAAAAAACCTCCTTATTTTGTTTTGAAAGATCAACTTTAACAAATGAAAGTTGGCTAGACTCAGAAAATAGTTTTACTTGTCCTTTTTCTGTTGTGATTCCAATTGGAGATCCTGGAAGGAATATTCTATCTTTTCCAGAAGTAAATACTTCTATTCCTTCTTCAACCACGTAACCTTCGGGTAAATATTCTAGCACTGGCTTTGATCCGCCACTGCCTTTTAAAATTGCTTGGACTCCATCTTCGCCAAAAGTTACGGGTATTCTGCTGTTTAAATCATTTAAAAGCAAAACTCTTGAAGACAAGTAGTTTGTTTCTACAACTCGACCAACTAAATATTCTTTGTCTAAAACTGGCATTCCTTTTAAAATACCTGATTTAGACCCTCTGTTAATAATGATTGATTTTAAATACGGGCTACTTTTGTCAATTAAAACTTTTGAAAGAATAGTTTTTGATTGAAATTGAAATAAAGTTTCATCCGACTCTAAAATTTTTCTTAAACTTTTATTTTGATTGGTTAAGTATTCGACACTAAGCTCTTTTTGCCTATAAACTTCTAGTGCTTTTTTTAATTTTTCATTTTCGCTTTTTATATTAAATAAATTTGTGACACTTTGTGTTGCTTTTGGAATAAATCTGGATGGAGATGAGGCTATTAATGAAACTCTATAAATTCCATCGTTAACAATAGACCTTACAGGTTTCATAAAACTAAAACCGTAAACATCTAAAAAAAAGATAACACTTGCTATAATTATTAAAAAAACTAATGAAAATTTTTGTGCAGCACCTCTTTGTAAAAGGGCTGAACGAAACGCTATACCAAAATCATCTCTACTAGAGGACATTTATCTTTTTAGATAAATTAATACTCGGATAACATTGTAGAAAATAATTCTTCATTTTCTAAAGCTCTTCCTGTACCAACAGCTACACATGATAATGGATCATCAGCTATAGTAACAGGCAAACCTGTATCTTGTGAGATTAATTTATCAATATTTTTTAATAATGCTCCACCTCCAGTAAGAACTAATCCCATATCAATTAAGTCTGCGGATAATTCTGGAGGAGTATTTTCTAAAGCTTCTTTAATTCCACCTAAAATTTGATTTAAGATTGGCATTAATGCTTCGCAAGCATCTTTTTCAGTTAATTCAATTTCTTTTGGAGTTCCTGATCTAATATCTCTACCTTTCATTAAAAAAGTATTTGGTGTTGATGGAATAGCTGTACCAAGTTCTTTTTTAATTTTTTCAGCTGTAGAGTCACCAATTAATAAATTTAATTTTTTTCTCATATAATCTATAATTGATCGATCAAGAGCATCACCAGCAACTCTTAATGATTTTGAATAAACCACACCGCCTAAAGACATAACAGCTATCTCAGTTGTGCCACCTCCAATATCAACAACCATTGAACCTGTGGCTTCTGATATTGGTAATCCTGCTCCTATTGCTGCTGCAATAGGCTCTTCAATTAATTGAACTTTTCTTGCTCCTGCAGCTAATGCGGAGTCTTGAATTGCTTTTCTTTCAACTGGTGTCGAGCCAGTAGGAACACAAATTAAAATTCTTGGATTAGCAAAAGCATTTTTCTTATGAACTTTTTTAATAAAATGTTTTATCATTTCTTCTGTAACTACGAAGTCAGCAATTACTCCATCTTTTAGAGGTCTTATGGCTGAAATATTTCCTGGAGTTCTCCCTAACATAGTTTTTGCCTCATCTCCTACAGCAAGAACTGATTTTTTTCCTCCATCGTCAATCACTGCAACTACGGATGGTTCATTTAAAACTACCCCCTGATCTTTAAGAACAACTAATGTGTTGGCCGTTCCTAGATCGATAGCCATATCTTGTGACCATAATGATGATAAGCCTGATAATCCTTTAAACATTCTTTTTTCTCCTTATATTTGAGCGCTCAAACTTGAGTCTGGCGCAGTTTTTTCTCTTTTTATTATTAATTTATTTAATGCACTTAAATATGCGTTAGCAGAAGCTACTAATGTATCTGTATCAGCTGCTTGACCTACTGTAGTTTTGCCTTTTTCTTCTATTCTAACACTTACAGTTGCTTGAGCATCTGTTCCTTCGGTAACTGCATGAACATTATACAATAAAAGTTTTACTTCATGCGGATAAAGTTTTTTAATACATTTAAATATGGCATCAACAGGCCCGTCTCCTGTTTCAGATGCTTTTTTTACTTCTCCAAATACTTCCAAGGTCATTTCTGCTTTTTGCGGTTCTCCGGTACCAGCAAAAACTTTTAAAGACTTTAATTTAATTTCGTTATCCTCTGTTACTAAGCTATCGTCTACAATAGCTGCAATATCTTCATCATAAATATGTTTTTTTTTGTCAGCTAAAACTTTAAATTTTCCAAAGGCAGTCTGAATAACATCATCTGTTACTCCCACATAACCAAGATCGTTTAATTTATCTTTAAATGCATGACGCCCTGAATGTTTTCCCATCACCAAAGAAGTTTTATGAACTCCAACACTCTCTGGTGTCATGATTTCATAAGTGTTTCGATTTTTAAGCATTCCATCTTGATGA
This sequence comes from uncultured Pelagibacteraceae bacterium, assembly GCA_902569785.1. Taxonomy (GTDB): domain Bacteria; phylum Pseudomonadota; class Alphaproteobacteria; order Pelagibacterales; family Pelagibacteraceae; genus Pelagilacustribacter. Next base: position 50,389 of record CACFVO010000001.1, on the reverse strand, counting down.
ATTCCAGACTCATGAGCAAAAGCATTTTTTCCAACCACCGCTTTGTTAAATTGAACTGGAAAACCAGTTGCGTTTGAAACAACTTTTGATGCTTTGCTTAAAAGTTTAGTATTAATATTTGTTGTGTATGGCATTAAGTCATGTCTCGTTCTCATAGCCATAACTACTTCCTCTAAAGCTGCGTTTCCTGCTCTTTCCCCAATACCATTAATTGTACATTCTATCTGTCTTGCTCCAGCCATTACTCCAGCTAATGAATTAGCTACTGCTAAACCTAAATCATTATGGCAATGTGTAGAAAGAACGGCTTTATCTATATTAGGAACTTTATTTATTAGTGTTTCTATAATTTTTTTAAATTCTGAGGGAACGGTATAACCTACTGTATCAGGTATGTTTATTGTCTTTGCGCCAGACTTTATAGCAAGTTCAACAGTCTTGCACATATAATCCATATCTGTTCTTGTTCCGTCTTCGCATGACCACTCTACATCATCTGTAAACTTTCTTGCATACGAAACACTTTCTTTTATAGCTTCTAATACTTCTTCAGGAGATTTATTTAATTTATGCTTCATATGAAGCGGACTAGTTGAAATAAATGTATGAATTCTAAAATTTTTCGCATGCTTAAGAGCTTCGTGACAAGCATCAATATCTTTTTTAGTAGCTCTTGCTAATCCTGCAGGGATTGATTTTTTTAATGTCTTGCTAATTTCTGTTACTGCTTCAAAATCTCCTGGAGATGCAATTGGGAAACCTGCTTCAATTATATCGACACCAAGTTCATCAAAGACTCTAGAGATTTGAAGTTTTTCCTCTAAACTCATTGATGCGCCAGGAGACTGTTCTCCATCACGCATAGTTGTATCGAAAATTATTATTCTGTTTTTATCACTCATATACTGAATTCACATATTACAATTAAAACGAGAATATGCAAACACTTATGCAAAATAACTTTAATTTTTAGATCAGATTGGGCTAATTTTTGTCTTTATCGACTAACTTGTTTTTTCCAATCCAAGGCATCATGGCTCTTAGCTCTTTACCGACTTTTTCTATTTGATGATTAGCTAAATCTTTTCTCATTTTAAGAAAATTCTTCTGTCCTGATTTATGCTCCTCCATCCATTGTTTAGTAAATTTACCAGATTGAATGTCTTTAAGAACTTCTTTCATTTTTTCTTTAGTTTTGCTGTCTACAATGCGTTTACCTGAAACATATTCTCCATACTCTGCTGTATTAGAAATAGAATAATTCATGTTTGCAATTCCACCCTCATAAATAAGATCCACAATTAATTTTACTTCATGAAGAGTTTCAAAGTAAGCCATCTCTGGTGGATAGCCAGCTTCAGTTAAAGTTTCAAAACCATTTTTTATTAGTTCAACCAAGCCTCCACAAAGTACGGTTTGCTCACCAAATAAGTCCGTTTCGCACTCATCTTTAAAAGTTGTCTCGATAATACCTGCTTTACCACCACCAACAGCTGAAGCGTAGGACAGAGCTAATTCTTTTGCTTTACCAGAACTGTCTTTGTGTACAGCCATAAGACAAGGAACTCCTCCTCCTTTTTGATATTCACTTCTAACAGTGTGTCCTGGTCCTTTTGGAGCTACCATAAATACATCTAAATCTTTCCTAGCATTAATTAAATCAAAATGGATATTTAAACCATGAGCAAAAGCTAAACTTGTCCCTTCTTTCATTCTTTGTTCAATATGATTTTTGTAAATTTCAGATTGAAGCTCATCAGGAGTTAACATCATAACTACATCAGCCCAAGCTGCCGCGTCGGATAATGTCATTACTTTTAATCCAGCGCTTTCTGCTTTTTTGATACTTGATGAACCTTCTCTTAAAGCTACTACTACTTCTTTTACCCCACTATCTTTTAAGTTTAATGCATGAGCGTGTCCTTGGCTTCCGTAACCAAATATAGCAACTTTTTTATCTTTAATTAATTCAGGTTTCGTATCTTTATCGTAATATGTTTTCATAAAATTCTAATTAAATATTTTTGCACCTTTTGTCATTGCTACTGACCCTGTTCTAGAGGTGCTTATAAGGCCAAATCTTTTTAAATCAAGAGCTAATTTATCAATCTCAGCTCTAAGAGCAGTAACTTGTATGACAAAAGATTTTTTTGTTTTATCCAGGATTACTGGATTAAATTTTTTACATAATTTTTTTATTTTTTCTTGTTTTTTTGAATTGGCTATCATTTTAAATAACGCTAGCTCTCTAAATAAAATATCTTTTTCACCGCGTTTGAAGTCAGCTACTTTATGAACGGGAACGAGCTTCTTTAGCTGTAAATTTATCTGCTCAATTACTTGTGGTGTTCCTTCTGTTACAATTGTAATTCTTGATATATGTTTCTTTTTATCTACTTCAGCAACTGCTAGTGACTCAATGTTGTAACCCCTTCCAGAAAATAAACCTGCTATTCTAGCAAGTACACCTGCTTCATTATCAACCCAGACAACAAATATATGACGTTCAGTTTTACCAATTTTACCAGGGACACTATATGCTGATTTTGATTTTGCCATTAAACTAATATCTTTCCTTCGTCAGAAATTTCCTCATCTTCTTCTGGGCCTAAGATCATTTGATTATGTGGTTTTCCTGATGGTATCATTGGAAAACAATTTTCTGATTTATCAACCACACAGTCAAATATTACTGGCTTTTGAACTTCAATCATTTCTTTTATCTTTTCATCTAATTCATCTGGTGTCTTAGCTCTAATACCAACACAACCATAGGACTCGGCAAGCTTTACAAAGTCAGGAAGAGCTGCGGTGTAGCTTTCAGAGTAGTTTTTTTCATGTAGAAGTTCCTGCCATTGTCTCACCATACCCATATATTCATTATTTAAGATAAATATTTTTATCGGTAATCTATACTGAACTGCTGTAGACATTTCTTGCATGGTCATTAAAACTGATGCTTCACCTGCTATATCAATAACTAATTTCCCTGGATTTGCTATTTGAACTCCAATCGCCGCAGGAAGCCCATAACCCATTGTACCTAATCCGCCAGATGTCATCCATCGATTAGGTTTATTAAATTTATAGTGCTGAGCTGCCCACATTTGGTGTTGACCAACTTCAGTAGTAATAAAAGTATCTTGATCTTTTGTTAATTCATAAAGTCTTTGAACTGCATGCTGAGGTTTTATTATCTTTGTGCTGTTTATAAAATTTAAAGATTTTTTTTCTCTCCATTTATCGATCTGTTCCCACCATTTAGATGTTTTTTGTTTATTAGAATTTAAGAAGTTTTTATTTTTTTCTTTAAACCTTTTGATTAAACTTTTTAAAAGTTCTGAAACATCACTTACTACGGCTAAATCTACCTTAATATTTTTTCCTATTGAGGAAGGATCTATGTCAACATGTATTTTTTTAGACTTAGGTGAAAACTCATCAACCTTTCCGGTAATTCTGTCATCAAATCTTGCTCCTATGTTAATCATCAAATCACAATCATGCATTGCATTGTTTGCTTCGAAAGTTCCGTGCATTCCCAACATTCCTAAAAATTGAGGATCATCTCCAGGATATGCTCCCAGTCCTTGTAAAGTCGAAGTAATAGGAAAGCCTGTTAAAGAGACTAACTCTCTTAAATATTTACTGGCATCAGGACCAGAATTTATAACTCCGCCACCCGTATAAAAAATTGGTTTAGATGATTTTTTCATCAGGTCAATAAATTTATCTAACTCTTTGTTAGATAACTTGTGAATAGCTTTACCATTAAGTTTTTTCTTTAAGCTATTTTTTATAAATTTATATTTCCCTTTTTTAAATTGTATATCTTTTGGAATATCAACTAAAACTGGACCAGGTCTTCCAGTAGTAGCAACTTCAAAAGCTAAATGCAGAACTCTAGAAAGATCATTTACATCTTTCACTAACCAATTATGTTTTGTGCACGGTCTCGTAATACCTGTTGTGTCACATTCTTGAAATGCATCCGTTCCAATTAAATGAGTTGGAACTTGACCAGAAATACAAACTAACGGAACAGAGTCCATGTAAGCATCTGTTAAAGCAGTCACTGCATTAGTTGCACCTGGACCAGAAGTAACAAGTAGCACTCCAGGTTTGCCGCTTGATCTAGCGTAGCCTTCAGCAGCATGACCGGCTCCTTGCTCGTGACGAGCTAAAATATGTTTAATCGATTTATGATTTTTAAGTTCATCATAGATAGGAAGAACAGCGCCACCAGGGTAACCAAAAATATATTCCACTTTTTGATCCTCGAGTGCTTTAAAAACTATTTCTGCTCCACTAATTAATTTAGACATAGATACAATCTAGCCTAGAAATACTTCCCGTCAAGTTTTAGCTGACGACTTTTAAAGTTTTTTTTAAAAGAATAGAAAAATCTTTAGAATAAAGCTTGTTCCAGTTCTTCATATGACCTCGGGCCCAAGTATTTTGTCTCTTGGCATATTGCCTTGTCTTAATATTTGTTAGCTCCTTACATTGATTTAATGTGATTGATCCCTTTAAATAGGCATTTATCTCTTGAACACCAATTAGTTTATTGGAAGAAAGAGATTTATTTAGTTTAAGTAAATTAAATTTTTTTACTTCTTCAATGCAATTATTTTTAAACATTGACTCTGTTCTTTCAGAGATCTTTTTCAACAATTCCTCTCTAGGAATATCAATAAAAATTTTTTTAATTTCAAAATTAATGAAATCTGACTTAGTATTCGCAGTCCAATCAAATAAAGATTTTTTTGTTTTTAGAATAACCTCATAGGCTCTCTGAGCTCTTTGAGAGTCAGAGGGTAAAATTCTATTTTTAACTTTTGGATCAATATTGGATAGCTTTTCATAGAAATTTTTATAACCCAATCTTTTAAAAAGATTTCTAACTTTATTTCTAGTTTTTATATCTATATTGGGTATTTTGCTTATTCCTTTGGTAATAGTATTAAAATATAAACCTGTTCCACCGACTATTATTGGAATCTTAGTATTTTGATGACATTGATGTATCTTTTTTTTAGCTCGCTTTAGCCAATCTCCAGCTGAAAAATATTTTTTTACAGAAATAACTCCATACAAATGATGTTTGACTTTCTTTATTTCTTTTTTGTGAGGTCTAGAAGATAAAACAGAAAACTCTTTATATATTTGCATGCTATCAGCATTTATAATTTCACCGTTTAATTTTTTAGCTAATTGTATTGCCAATTTTGATTTTCCTGAAGCTGTGGGCCCTGCTAAGAGAATTATTTTTTTTGACAATTTAATTTAATTTTACGCCAATATATCTTCTTCGATTATTGTTATCAATTATTGAAAGAAGTAGATTTTTATCGCCTTGCTTAAAGATTTTGTCTACTAAATCTTTTAAATCTGAAGACTTTGTTATTGGAGTTCTTTTTGCTTCAATGATTATATCATTAATATTTAATTGGCCACTCAATGGACTCTTACTTGAAATTTCTGTAATTACTACCCCTTTATTAATTTTCAAATTTCTAGAAGATATATCTTTTTTATTTAAATCTCTTACAGTAATCTTTAATTTTTCAATTTCAAATTCTTCAGTTTTTTTTTGTTTAGATTTCTTTTCTTTAAATTCCTCTGATGACTCTAACCTACCTAATTTCAATTTTTTAGATATTAGTCTTTTATTTCTCCAAATTTGAACCTCGACATTTTTTCCTACTTCAGTATTAGCGACTACCTTCGGTAAAGCTCGCATCGTGTCAATCTTTTTTCCGTCAAACTTTAAAATAATATCTCCTGCTTTAACTCCAGCTTTATCCGCTGGACTTTTTTCTCCAACGCTAGCAACTAAAGCTCCTTCAGCTTTTTTAAGGTCGACTGCTTCAGCAATTTCTGTGGTAACCTCTTGAATTCTTACTCCCAACCACCCTCTTCTTGTTTCTCCATAATTTACTAATTGATCTATAACTTTTGAAGCAGCATTAGAAGGGATAGCAAATCCAATTCCTATAGATCCCGATTGTCCAGGCGCAATGATAGCTGTGTTAATTCCAACAACTTCTCCTTTTAAATTAAAAAGTGGACCCCCTGAGTTTCCTTGATTTATAGATGCATCTGTTTGAATAAAATCATCGTAACGAGTCATGCCAATATCTCTATTTCTAGCAGATATTATTCCTGAGGTAACAGTTCCTCCTAATCCAAATGGATTTCCGATGGCAACCACCCAGTCACCAACTCTTGCTTTATCGGAATTACCAAATCCAACGGGCTTAAATTTATCTTTTGTTTCCATTTTTAAAACTGCTATATCCATATAAGGATCTGCGCCGATAACTTTAGCTTTATATTCTTTTGAATTTACCTTAACCAAAATATCATCTGCACCTGCAATAACATGATTATTAGTAATAACCATTCCATTTTCTTTTATTATAAAACCAGAACCTAAAGAAGATGCTTTTCTCTCTGTTGGTCTTTGAAAATCTTTAAACATCTCTTCAAATGGAGAACCGGGTGGGAATTGAAAAGGAAATTGGTTTGATGTTGTTCTTACAGTTTGAGTTGTTGAAATATTAACAACAGATGGCATTAATTTCTCTGCTAAATCTGCAAATGATTCTGGAGTAGAATTGGCTTTACCTTCAATATTAAAAATAAAATAAAAAAATAGAAAATATGTAAATATTTTTTTAAAATTTTTCATTTAATTTTTTATATACCAAATTATAAAAAAACCTATAATCAAAAACACAACTCCGAAAGATCTTAATTTATTTTCTGGGGTATTTTTGATTAATTCAAGCATACTTTTGATTCTTGACGGGAAAATGGCAATAAATAAACCCTCTATAAAGAAGAGTAATCCTATAGCAGTAATTAACTCGTTCACAATTTGATTAAATTATCTTTTTTTAACAGCTGGAGAAGCTGATTTTCCAAAAAATTTGAAAAAATCACTATCTGGAGAAAGAACTAAAGAAGTTTCTCCACCTATTAAGGCTTTTTCATAAGCTTGCATTGCACGATAAAAGGCAAAAAATTGGGGATCTCTTCCAAATGCATTAGCAAAAATTTTATTCCTTTGGCCATCTCCTTCACCCTTCATGATTTCAGATTTTTTATTTGCATTGGCTAAAATTACAGTCACATCTTTGTCAGCTGTAGATCTAATCTTTTGAGCTATCTCTGCTCCTTGAGCTCTAAATTCTTTCGCCTCTCTTTGTCTCTCTGTCTGCATTCTTGAATAAATTGCTTCACTGTTAGCTGGAGGTAAATCAGCTCTTTTAATTCTTACATCGACAATTTGGATGCCAAAATTTTCTGCTTCAGTGTTCACATCATTTTGAATAATCGACATTTGTTTTGTTCTATCCGTAGATAATAAAGTCGCTAACTCTTGTTTTCCTAATACACCTCTAATTCTTGAGTTTATAATTGTAGATAATCTTGATCTCGCAACTCTTTCATTTCCAACTGAAATATAAAATTTTAGTGGGTCTACAATTTTAAATCTTGCTATTGCATCTACAATTAATCTTTTTTGATCAGCAGCTATCACTTCTTCAGGTGCGCTGTCTAAATTCAAAATTCTCTTATCCAAATAAACTACGTTTTGAATAAATGGTAATTTAAAATTTAATCCTGCTTTAGTTATAATTTTTTTAGGATCACCAAATTGTAAGACTATTGCTTGGCTTATCTCTTGTACAATAAATAAAGATTGAAATACAACTACCCCAATTATTACAACAGCTGGAATTAAAATTTTACCTAGTCTCATTAATTAGTGCTCCCTGATTTTTTAAGTTCTGGTAAAGGTAAATAAGGAACAACTCCTGATCCAGATTCTTTATCGATAATTACTTTATCAATATCTGCAAGAACTTTTTCCATTGTTTCAAGATACATTCTTTCTTGAGTAACTTGTTTTGCATTTTTGTATTCATTGTATATAGCTAAAAATCTACTTGCTTCACCTTCGGCTTTCGCAACAACTTCTTTTTTATAAGCTTCAGCTTGTTGTAATACTTGCTCAGCTTCACCTCTAGCTCTAGGTATAACGTCATTTGCATAAGCTTCTGCTTCATTTTTTGATCTTTCTCTATCTGCTCTAGCTGCTTGTACATCTCTAAAAGCATCAATTACTTGTGCAGGCGGGTCAGCTTGCTGTGTTTGAACTTGTGTAATTTGAATTCCAGATTCATATTCATCTAAAATTTGTTGAGTAATTTCTTGAACTTCTATTTCGATATTTGATCTACCTTCGGTTAAAATTGTTTGAATTTCATTTTTCGCAATTACTTCTCTCATTGCTGTTTCTGAAGTGGCTTTCACAGTTTCTACTGGACTCTGAATATTAAATAAAAACTTTTGAGCATCTTTTATTACCCAAAAAACTGAATAGTTTATGTCTACAATATTTTCATCACCGGTTAACATCAGACTTTCTTCTGGAACGTTACCTACTCCAGATGTTCTTCCGCTATCACTAGCTGGTCTGAAACCAACATCAACTCTGTTAACCTTCGTAACTTTAGGAGTTAAAACACGTTCAAAAGGTAAAGGTAAATGATAATGTAATCCTGGTTGAGTGGTATGAACGTATTTACCAAATCTTAGAACTACTCCTTGTTCGTCTGGCAAAACTCTATAAAGACCACTTGCAACGTAGAGAAATAAGAGAATTAATAGGCCGAGTATAAAAGGTCTTGATCCACCTGATTTACCACCTGAAAATTTATTTATTGTTTTTTGAAAATTTTTTATGAGATCATCTAAACTAGGAGGCTCTCTTCTCGTGCCTGAACCGTTCCCGTTTGCACCTCCTCCTCCTCCTCCTCCTGGAGGTGATCCCCAAGGAGACTGGTTATTGAAGATTTTGTCTTTAAAACTCATGACACTTTATATAGTGACTTTTTGTTTAAAAACAAGTTAAGTATTAGCGATATAATGACCAATAAAACAATATAACTATGAGCCAAAAACCTCCTCCAAAGCAATTTATAAAAAATCCAATTAATGGAACGAAATTTACTTTATTAATTTCAAGCGCAAAGGGTGGCGTTGGAAAATCTACGGTTGCTGTAAACTTAGCTTTTGCTTTACAAAATCTTGGATTAAAAATTGGAGTCTTAGATGCTGACGTTTATGGCCCCTCTCTTCCAAAATTAATTGACTTAAATGAAAAACCAAAAAGCGAAGACGGCAAAGCTTTAGTTCCTGTTGAAAAATATAATGCTCAATGCATGTCAATGGGTTTTCTAGTTGATGAACAAACACCAATGATATGGCGTGGTCCTATGGTTATTAGTGCTCTTAAAACTATGACCCAAAAAGTATTATGGAAAAATTTAGATATATTGATTATTGATATGCCTCCAGGCACAGGAGATACTCAGCTTACCTTTGCACAAGAAGTAAAGGTTGAAGGAGCCATCATAGTTTCAACTCCTCAGGACTTGGCATTGCTAGATGTAAAAAGAGGAATACAAATGTTTGATAAAACTGGAGTTAAAATAATAGGACTTATAGATAACATGAGCTTTTTTAAAGGAGATGATGGTAAGGAATATAAGATTTTTGGAGAAGGTGGAGTTGAAAAAACAGCAAAAGAATTTAATAAAGATTTTCTTGGAAAAATTCCTTTAAATCAAGATTTAAGAAATTCAGCTGACAAGGGTGACCCATTAACTCGGTCAAATCCTGAACATGAAATTTCCAAGATTTTTTTAGAAATAGCAAAAAAAGTTAAAATTAATTTAAGTTAATTCTTCTCATAAAGATAAAAGAAAATATCATTTTCTAAATTTATTTTATTATTTTCATAAGTCAAATGACCTAGATCTGGATACCTAAATAGCTGTTTAAATACTCCATGCTCATTATACTCTCTATTGATCAATGACTTTTTTCCATTATCGAATTTGTTTCTAAAAGATTCATGATTCAAAGAAAAAAAATATTTTGATATCCGGTGAATATGATTTAGGTAATTTTTAGCAGTATCTGGTTCCATTTCTCCTAAGCTATTTTTATTAATAGTCAATTGAATTGAGTTGTTTTCTATTTTTTCAATTTCCCATGGTGGTAAAAAAACTAAATCATAGTTTAATAGAGTATTTGCATTAAAATTCTCTTCGCCATAAAAAAAATTTTTTTTATTAGGATAACATTTTGAGAGGTAATAAGATGCCAGAACTAGAGTTTCGGGAATATCAAAATCTATAAATGTAGAATTTTTCGTATTTTTAAGAATGTAATAACCTAACTTTCCGTAACCTCCTCCCAAATCAATGATTAAGTTTTTTTTATCTTTGTTTAAAAAATTTGCTATCATTTTTGCATAAATATGATTGAAGAAACTTCCAATAACTACGAAACTATCTCCTATAAAAGCTCCATTTTGATTTCCATAACGTGGAAAATTTAAATTTGAATAATCATCGTCTTGATTTATATATTTCCACAACTTATATTGGCCCTGAAAAATTTGATCTTTTAAAAACCTTTTCAAGAAAATATTGTTTGAATATTTTTTAATTAATATTTGCTCCTCTATTCCAAGATATCGATTCCAATTACCAAAATTTTGAAGAAAAAATAAAAATTTTTCTAGATCATCTTTCTCATAACTTTCCTTTAAAAAGCTAAAGTCTTTATCAATATGATTTTGCCACATCGAAGATGCTTTATATAAGCTAGATTTACTTTCTTGTTCCGATTTCATTAATTTGAAAGATTTAAATATTCTTTCAGCTAAAGGGATATCTTTTTTTTCAATTACGCTTTTTTTAGGAGAAAAAATTTGAATCTTATTTTTTTGAAATAAAAATACTAAAAGAAAGCCTTTGTAATAAGGATAAAGTTTGTTGAATAGAGTTTTAAAAAAACGTTTTTCAATTAAAGATTTCCTTATTTTTTTAATAAAACTCATTAAATTTAAACAGTTTTTTCATCAAACCCAAAAGAAATCATTAATTCATTCCATTCCCTCTTTGATAAACCAGAACTATCAATATCACACTTTTCACCTTTAACCATTTTTTGAATTACTTTTTTTCCTTTGGCAGAAACATTAACAGCGCCAACTCTATAATCTTGAAAAGCAGCATAAGTAATTGGCACCCATTTCTTTACCGTTTGAAGCATAGCTTCTGCATAAACTCTTATCTCATATTGTGCATGGCTATCTGCTCTTAAAAATAAAAAGTTAAGTAGATTCAATAAATCAGTTTTCCAATACCATTGCGTATACGAATTTAATGTCAAATTCATTCTAGCGAGTTCTCTTGCAAGACCAGCTTTATTTTCATCAATAACAGTTCCATCAAATCTTTCATTTAGCATCGTTTCATAATTATTATAAGTTCTAGTTGCGTCATCTTTTAAAATCTTTAGAACTTCGTCTGCTTGCTCGCCAGTTATTAAATTTCCTCTTCCTTGTCTATTGATTGTGGATTGAGCAGATAATTGCTCTTTAGCTGGAATATAAAATTCTTTATCTAAAATGGAATATCTAGCTGAGTATTCATTAACATTAGCAGTTCTATGTCTTATCCATTGTCTGGCAATGAATATTGGAAGCTTAACATGATATTTAATTTCACACATTTCAAATGGAGTAGAGTGCCAATGTCTCATCAAATATTTTATTAAACCTTCGTCGGTAGAAACTTTTTTAGTTCCTTTTCCATATGAAACTCTGGCTGACTGGACTATCGAAGTGTCGTCGCCCATATAATCAACTACTCTTACAAAACCATGGTCAAGAACTGGGAGAGCTTCATATAGAATTTTCTCTAATTCAGGAGATGTAACTCTTTTTGTTTCATTTTTTTGAGATTGCTGATCTGAAATCTCTTTTTTTTGTTCTTTAGTTAATTTCATATTGTATTTTTTTAATCATTAAAGTTAGGATATTTATACAGATGATTATTTAAAAATATAATAAATAAACCAGCTAAATATTAAAACATGTTAATAAATCAAAAGAGTCTAATACTTTTTATAAACTGCTAAAATACCTTTTCCTAATTTATATCTTAAAATGAAGTCTAAAATAATTGATATTGGTGTAAAAAATTTATCCCATATAAATATTTTAAATTTAGAGGGATATTTTTCTTTTTTAAATAATATTTTATTTAGAAAATATAGTGCATATCCTGACGAGTCTAGGAACTTTAAATCTATTTGTTTCAAAGATTTAAATTTTTTTTTAAAAAAATCTAATTCATATCTTCTATAATGACCTACAATTCTATCTAAATTACTATACATCTTGTTATGAGCGGGAACCAATATTATGAGAAATCCATTTTTTTTTAATCTTTGAGTGGCTGCTTTTATTTCAGAATGGTCATTTTTAATATGCTCAAGAACATGCAAATACAAAATTACATCAAATTTTTTGTCCAAATCTTTTACATATTTATTTACAATTTTTGTTTTTTTATTGATTTTAAATTTTTTATTAAGTGTTGAAATATTCTTTTTATCTCTTTCAGTTAGTGTAGTTGAGGAAATTTTTTCATTCATATAATGACGAGTGAAGCTTCCACAACCAGCTCCAACTTCTAGGATATCTCCATATAAGTATCTTTTAATAAAACTTAAGCAATACTTGATATGAAAATCTGCACCATCAAATACTTCTGTTATTTTTTCCGGATAGATGAAAATATTTCTTTTCTTTTTTTTCATAAATTATGGTTTTGCTTTTTTAAATTAAATGAATAGTTTAGCCTAAGTTTACTATGTTATAATTCATATTTTAGTAATTAATAATATTATTTTTTATTGAAATAAAGTATATTTACTTGTTGGTTTTCCAACTATGACGATAAACGAATTTCGTAATAAACATTACGGACGTGGGGGCAGTACCCACCACCTCCACCATCTGAAAATTATGGGGGTGAATTAGGATCGACGGATGTCTAAAGGCTATTCTTTCGTACGAGATGGTTCCGACGTAACGGGCCAATTTACAAATGCTAACGAAAGTTACGCACTTGCTGCTTAATTAACTTAGTTAATTAAGTTACGGGGTTTGGGGCACCTGGCAACAGAACGCCCCTTTAAAAATATGTTTGAAAAAGAAATTGGTTGGAAATTTGATAACACATACTCAAACTTATCACAAAGTATGTTATCAAAATTAAATCCAACACCAGTAAAAACCCCAGAACTAGTTCTATTTAATCATAATTTATCTAAAGAAATAGATTTAGATTTTTCTAAGGTTAGCAATAAAGAATTAGCTTTAATTTTTTCAGGTAATCAATTGCCTAAGGGTTCCGAATCAATAGCTCAGGCATATGCAGGTCATCAATTTGGTCATTTTACAATTTTAGGAGATGGCAGAGCGTTAATGATTGGAGAGCATGTAGCTAAAAACAATAATCGTTATGATATTCAATTTAAAGGATCGGGAAAGACTCCTTACTCTAGAAATGCTGATGGAAGAGCTGCTTTAGGTCCGATGCTTAGAGAATATATAATAAGTGAAAGTATGCATCATTTAGGGATACCAACTACTAGAAGTTTAGCAGTAACAAAAACCGGAGAAAATGTAATTCGTGAGTCAATTTTAAAAGGTGCAATTTTAACTCGAGTAGCCTCAAGCCATATTAGAGTTGGTACTTTTCAATATGCTCTAATTTCAAAAAATAAAGATGATTTAAAAAATTTATTTGATTACACTCTTAAACGTCACTACCCAAAAATCAGAAAATCAGAAAATCCTGCCAAAGATCTTTTAAAAGTTGTTTTAGAAAAGCAAATTGATTTGATTTGTAATTGGATGAGAGTCGGATTTATTCATGGAGTGATGAATACAGATAATATGACAATTTCTGGGGAAACAATTGATTATGGGCCTTGTGCGTTTATGGATAAGTATAATCCTGCAACTGTATTTAGTTCGATAGATCATCAAGGAAGATATTCTTATTTTAACCAACCTAGAATAGCGCTATGGAACTTAGAAAAATTTGCAGAAGCATTACTTCCTCTCATTCATAATGATAGCAAAGAAGGGATAAAACTTGCTAAAGAAGTGCTGAAAGAATTTCCAGAAAAATATGAAAAAAAATCCTTAGAGATGATGAAAAAAAAATTAGGTATAGTTGGTGATGACCCTAAAGATAAACAATTAATAAGCGAACTTTTACTTTGGATGCTTCAAAACAAAGCTGATTATACGAATACTTTTTGTTATTTAATGGGAGAATATAGGAAAAAGAAAGAAATTTATAATGAAACACAATTTATTTTATGGAAAATAAAATGGGAAGAACGCATTAAGAAAAATGAAAATTCTCAAGAAAATTCTTTAAAAATTATGCGTAAAGTAAACCCGCTTATTATTCCTAGAAATCATTTGGTAGAAGAGGCTTTAAATTTTGCTACTGAAAGCGATGACTTACATAAAGTTCGCGAATTAATAAAAGTTTTACAAAATCCTTATGATAGAAGTTTGACAAATTCTCCTTATCAGTCAACTCCTTCTTCAGAAGAAAATTATGTTACGTATTGTGGTACTTGAAAAAACAAATTATGGATTAATAAGCTTTGCCGAAGATGACAAAAAACACCCCTTATAAATAAATACTTTATGTGATAAAAAAAATTTGTGAATAAAATTTTTACATTTTTAACATTGTTTTTGTTTGTAATTTCGTGTGCAACTCCAACTGTTGTAAACGTCATTGGTCCGAATGATCATGAGTTAAATTGTGAAGAACTAAGTGCTGAAATTGCTAAAGCCAATCAATATGCAGACGAAGCTCAAAAAGCCAAGAAAACTGGAGAGCCCCATAATTTAGGAGCTATATTATTTTTTCTACCTGGATATGGAATGACAATGAAAAATGTACAGGAAGCTACAGAAGCAGCTAAGAATAGAGCTATACACCTTAATAAATTAAAAGATAAAAAAGAGTGCTAAATCTAAAACAAATACGAACTAAAATTATCTTAAAAAATATATTTGTCCCCTAAATAAATAAGAAGCCCTAAACTAACCCCGATTAATATCCAGTACAAGTTTTCTTTCATTAAGCAACGAACTTACTAAGATTTGGCTTAAAGTAGTCTGGTCCTTTCATGACTTTTCCTTGATCATTATAAATAGGTTTTCCATCTGATCCTAATTTACTCATATTAGAATTTTGCACTTCTTCAAAACACTTGTCTAGATTAATACCAAATGCGTGGCCAGCTCCATAAGTAACATAAAGTATATCAGTTAAAGCGTCAGCAACTTCTTTTATATCTTTTTTTTCTAATGCTTCTTCTAATTCTGATAACTCTTCTCTAATAAGATCAAGTCTTAAGCGAATTATCTTATCTTTTGGAAAACTTGCCTCACTTTTTACTTCTTGACCAAAAGTTTCCATGAACTTTTTTACGCTCTCAAAGTTTGTCATATTTTCTCCATATAAATTTTATAATATAAGTGTATTATAGCAAAGAATCACGAATGAAATATAGAATAGAATTTGATAGCATCGGTAAAATTAAAGTACCTGGTGATAAGTATTGGGGGGCTTCAACTGAAAGATCAAATAAATATTTTGATATAGGAGATTTTCTAGTTAGACCAATTGTTATTCATTCTATCGCTGTAATCAAAAAAGCCGCTGCGATTGTTAATACTAAAAACAAAGATTTAGATCCCAAGTTAAGTAGATATATAATTAAAGCGACTGATGAAGTGATTAAAGGAAAACATAATGATCACTTTCCTTTGAAGGTTTGGCAAACAGGCTCTGGCACACAAACAAATATGAATGTTAATGAAGTTATAGCTAATAGAGCCATTCAAATGATGGGTGGAAAAATGGGTACAAAAAAACCCATTCATCCAAATGATCATGTAAACAAGTCACAATCAACCAACGATGTTTTTCCAACTGCAATGCATATTTCTATTGCCATTAAGACAAAAGAAAAACTCTTGCCCTCTTTAAAATTATTGGAAAAAGAATTATCAAAAAAAGCAAAAGAATTTAAAAATATTGTTAAAGTTGGAAGAACTCATTTACAAGATGCTACTCCTTTAACATTAGGTCAAGAATTTTCAGGTTATCAATCACAATTAAAAAAATGCATTATTAGAATAGAAAATGCCTTGAAGGAAATATACTACTTGGCACAAGGTGGCACAGCAGTAGGAACTGGACTTAATACGAGAAAAAATTTTGATAAAAAAATTATTAAAGAAATCAGCAAAATTACCAAATTACCATTTAAACCTGCTTCAAATAAATTTGCAGCTCTTGCTGCTCACGATGAGATTGTTAACTTCTCTGGTACATTAAATACCACTGCTGTGTGTTTAATGAAGATCGCTAATGATATTAGATTTTTAGGTTCTGGCCCAAGAGCAGGATATGGAGAATTAATTTTACCTTCTAATGAACCAGGCTCATCTATTATGCCAGGGAAAGTTAATCCTACTCAGTCTGAAGCTGTTACAATGGTTTGTGTAAAAGTAATTGGTAATCATAATGGTATTACAATGGCTGGTTCTCATGGTCATTTTGAATTAAATGTTTTTAAACCTTTAATCATACATAACATCCTGCAATCAATTAATATAATGAGTGACTCTGCAAAAACATTTAGTCTGTACTGTGTAAAAGGGATTAAAGCAGATAAAAAAAGAATTAAATATCTTTTGGATAATTCTCTAATGTTAGTTACAGCCTTAACACCAAAAATTGGATATGATAAAGCCACTCAGATTGCAAAGACAGCTTATAAAAATGGAACATCGCTCAAGGAAGAAATTATTAAATCAGGACTAATCAGCGGCAAAGAGTATGACAAAATAATGAGTCCAATAAAAATGACAAAACCAAAATAGGGTTAAATTATTTCAATAAGAAATTCCTTAATTTTATTCATTTTAAAAATACCAAAAAAATTATCAGTAAATAAAATATCTTCGAAAGTCTCTTTGAAATATTTCAAATCAGTTTCATTCAAGTCATAATTTTTGTCGATATTAATATTATTAAAATTTATCTTTTTATTAAAAAGATTAAGAGAACCATCTACACTTAAATTCTTTGGATAATTATTAATATTTTTAGATATTGAAAATTTTTTTAATAACTTTTTCTTGTCATTTAAATTAAATGAACAAACAAAATTTAGTCGAGGATATTCTTCTGTTAGTAAGCTTTCTCCCTCACAATTTATATATCCTCCTGTAATATCTGATTTACTTAAAAAAATTAATCTTCCGTGAGCTAAATCTAATTCAGAAAAATGGCTTTTGATTAAACTATTGCTAAATCTTATCTTATTATAATTTATTTTAATATTGCTATTTAGTTTTTTTAATATCTCTTGTTTTTTTAGTATTTTTTCTAAAGTGAATCCATTAAATAATTTTTTGTCTATTTTTTTTATATAAATATCTGAATTTATTTCAAAAAAAGGATCGAATTTAATAAAACTATCAAAAGAAATTGATAAATCTTTATTTTTTAAATTTGCCTTAGTAATTTCTATCTGATTATTCTTTAAGGCAAAAATAAATCTTAAATAATTATTCAGAATATTTATTTTAGATGATCCAGACATTGAGTTTAATTCATTAGTTTTATCAAATTTAAAATCTGCTTTAATCCCAGTATTTAAAATTTTAAAATTTAAATTCTTATTATCATCACTTAAATGAGCTTTAAATTTTTTATCAAATATTTCTCCTTTAATTTTATTTTTTTTGTATCCATAGTTAGAGAAATTAATTTTTTTTATTTCTAGAATAGAGTTTTCCTTTTTCTTAAAATTCAGATCTAAATCTTTAATATTTAATTTATATTCTAATTCAGCAAGATAATTTAATATATCGATAGGAGTTTCAATATCTAAGTCTAATTTGTTATTATTTAAAAGTATTTTTTCTGCTACAAAATTTTCATAATTATAAATATTTTTAAAATTTAAAAAAATAATAAGATCTTTTGTTTTAAAAAATATAGGTTTGTCTTTAACCTTTAAATTTATATTTTTTATAGATAAATTTGGAACTGGAAAAACATTAAATTTTATTGAGCGAAGATTGCTAAGTTCTAAGTCATAATAGTTAGCTAAATAATCTTTTATAACCACCTGTCTTTTTTCATAATTAAAAAACTTTGGAATTAAGAGAAATAAGAAAATACCAATAAAAAAGATTAGAAATAGATACCGTAAAAAGAAAAAAAATTTCAAAAATCTTGAGTACTTGTTGTGAATTATTTTATAAATTTTATTAATCATTTTTTTTATTTTTGTAACTAGTGTATAAATAAAATTTTTCTAATATGAATAGCATAGATAAATTAATTGAGAATCTAAACAAAGAGCAAAAAGAAGCAGTATTAAATACTGAGGGACCTAACTTGATTGTGGCGGGAGCTGGATCAGGAAAAACAAGAGTTTTAACAACAAGATTAATTCATATTATTAATGAAAAAAAAGCATGGCCTAACCAAATATTGTGCGTAACCTTTACTAACAAAGCTGCAAAAGAAATGCAGAGTAGAGTTATGGGTCATATAAAAGGCAGTTCAAATGCAATTCCGTGGTTGGGAACTTTTCACTCAATTAGTGTTAAATTCCTTAGAAGACATGCAGAAGCGTTAAATTACAAAAGTAACTTTACTATTTTAGATACCGACGATCAAAAAAAACTCATTAGAAATATAGTCAAGGGTGAAGATTTAGATGCAAAAAAATTTTCACCTCAGTTGATTATGTACCATATAGATCAATGGAAAAATAAAGGTTTTTTACCAAAAGATGTTAAAATTAAAAAATCAGGATCTATTATTAAATCAATTTTAAAAGTTTATGAAGTTTATCAAAAAAAAATAAAAGATTTAAATGCTTTTGATTTTGGAGATTTGATTTTATTTTGCGTAAAACTTTTCGAAGAACACAAAGACATTAGAGAAATTTACCAAAAAAACTTTAAATATATTTTAGTTGATGAATTTCAAGATACTAATTTTATTCAGAATAAATGGTTAAATTTACTAGTCAATGATAACCAAAATATTTGTTGTGTTGGAGATGACGATCAATCTATTTATAGCTGGCGAGGTGCAGAAATTAAAAATTTTCTGACCTTTGATCAAATCTATAAAAATTGTAAAGTTTTTAAATTGGAACAAAATTATAGATCTACAAAAAATATTTTGAAGACAGCCTCTACACTTATTGCAAATAATTCTAATAGAGTTGGAAAAAAATTGTGGTCATCTGCAATTCAAGGTGAACTGGTCAAATTAAATTGTTATAAAACTGGAAAAGATGAAGCTCAAGGAATTAGCGATATTATAGAGCATAATCTTAAAAAAAAATATTCTCTTAATGATGTATCAATATTAGTTAGAGCTATTTATCAAACTAGAGAATTTGAAGAAAGATTTCTACAAGTTGGCATAGGTTATAGAGTATTAGGTGGAATTAAGTTTTATGAAAGAGCAGAAATAAAAGATGCAGTTTCTTATCTAAGAATTATTAATCAAAAATATGATGATTTAGCTTTAGAAAGAGTAATTGGAAGCCCTAAACGAGGAGTTGGTGAAAGTACTTTGAATCAAATTTATCAATTTGCCAATAACAACAAGCTCTGTTTGGAGGATTCAATAATAAAAATTTTGGAAAAAGGAGAATTTAAACCAAGAATCAAAACTACCCTAAAACAATTAATCAATATGATTCACAAATGGCGAAGAGACTCAATGCACATGAAGCACTATGATCTTCTTAAATTAGTTTTAGATGAATCTGGTTATTCAGCGATGTTAAAAAATAAAAAAGATTTAGAAAATGAAAATAGACTAGAAAATTTAAAAGAATTGTTAAGAGCTATGCAGGATTATGAAAACTTACAAAGTTTTTTAGAACACGTGGCGCTAGCAACTTCAATAGATCAAGAATGGGAAGGAGCTAAAGTGAATTTAATGACCATGCATGCTGCTAAAGGATTAGAATTTAATGTTGTTTTTTTACCAGGATGGGAAGAAGGATTGTTTCCGCATCAAAAGTCTCTTGAAGAAAAAGGAGACTTCGCGTTAGAAGAAGAAAGAAGATTAGCCTATGTTGGAATAACAAGAGCAAAACAAGAAGCATATTTATCATTTGCTATGAAGAGAGCTTATCATGGTGATTGGATGGATGCTTTACCCTCTAGGTTTATTAATGAAATTCCTGAAGATAGTGTTGAAAAAAATGAAATAAAAATTGATAAAACAATTGATGATTTTGAATTTAATCAAGATAACTCAATTGAATTTGATGAAGAATATAGAAGTCCTGGATGGAATAGATATAAAAAAAATAAAGCACTTAAATGGAAAAAATAAATAAGCTAAGAAAATTACTCAATTACTATAATTTAGATGGATATATCGTTCCAAAGAATGATGAATTTTTTGGAGAATATATACCTAAGAACAAGGACAAATTAAAATTTATAAGTAATTTTTCAGGATCTTACGGCTTTGCTTTAATCTTAAAAGATAAAAATTATCTATTTGTAGACGGCAGGTATACACTACAAGCTAAAATTCAAAGTGGAAAATTATTTTATATTATTACTATTCCTAACAAATTTCCATCAGATGTCTTGAAAAATAAAAAATTAAAGATTGGTTTTGACCCAAAGTTACACACTCAAAAAACATTAAAAATATTTTTCAATAAAACTAATTGTAAGCTTATTGCCATCAATCAAAATCTAATTAATAAATTTTGGATTAAGAAAAAAGGTGACGTCCTAAAAAAATTTTATATTTTACCAAAAAAGGCGATAGGTGAAAATTATGAAACAAAAATTAACAAATTAATAAATTTATTAGAGAAGAAAAAAATTGACTTTCAGTTTATTTCAGCAAGTGAGAATATTGCATGGCTTTTAAATATAAGAGGCCAAGACTCAGAATTTACACCAGTTCCTAACGCTTACTTAACTCTGGAATCTACTAAAAGAATTAATTTATTTTGCGATTTAAAGAAAGTAGAAAATTCTTTTAAAAAAAGATTTAAAAATATTAATTTTATAGATATTAATTATACAGATTTATTTCTTGCAAAAGTTAAAAATAAAAAAATTTTGATAGATTCCTTGTCGTGTTCAATATATTTTGAAAATATTTTAAAAAAAAATAATATAATTAAAGAATTTTTAGATCCAATTTATCTTTTAAAATCTATAAAGTCTAAAATAGAAATTAAAAATACGATAAAATCTCATGTTTATGATGGCGTCGCACTCACTAAATTTTTATTTTGGCTTAAAAAAAATTACAAAAATCAAAATATTAGTGAAATTAGTGCTCAAGAAAAATTATTAAAATTTAGAAAAGAAAACA
The DNA here is from genome assembly GCA_902569785.1 of uncultured Pelagibacteraceae bacterium. GTDB lineage: Bacteria > Pseudomonadota > Alphaproteobacteria > Pelagibacterales > Pelagibacteraceae > Pelagilacustribacter. Next base: position 29,018 of record CACFVO010000001.1, on the reverse strand, counting down.
AAAATTTCAAATTTTTAAGTTTTCCTACCATATCAAGTTCTGGACCTAATGGTGCAATAATTCATTATAAAGCTTCTAAAAGAAGTAATAGAAAATTAAAAAAAGGTGATATTTATTTAGTAGACTCTGGTGGACAGTATAATTTTGGAACAACTGATGTTACTCGTACAATTTCACTGAATAATAATAGTAAAAGAATTAAAGATATTTTTACAAGAGTCTTGAAAAGTCATATTGCTGTAGCAAATTATAAATTGAAAAATAATACTTGCGGGGCTCAAATTGATAACGTTGCGAGAAAACCATTAAAAGAAGCTAATTTAGATTATGCTCATGGGACTGGTCACGGAGTTGGATATTTCTTAAATGTTCATGAAGGTCCACAAGCAATATCAAAAAATAATAAAATAAATTTTAAGGAGGGAATGATAGTTTCTAATGAACCTGGATATTATGAAAATGGTAAATTTGGAATAAGAATTGAAAATCTTGTAAGAGTAAAAAAAAACAATAAATCTTATTCTTTCGATAATTTAACAATGGCTCCAATAGATAAATCTTTAATAAATAAAAATATTCTTAAAAAAAATGAAATTATATGGCTTAATAATTATCATAAGGATGTTTTTAACAATCTTAAAAAATTTATGAATAAATCAGAATTATTAGAATTAAAGCAAGCCTGCTCAAAGATCTAAAAGTTTGTACCAATCAATTTCTTTAATAATTTGAATATTTAATTGTTTTGCACTTTCAATTTTTTTCTTAGTTGGTTTAGAGTTACCAATTATCAAAATATCTAATTTTTTTGAAATTTTTCCAAGAACTTTTCCTCCGTTGCTTTCAACTAAAGATTTCGCTTCTGATCTACTCATCTTTTCAAAACCTCCCGTAAACATAATGGTCTTATTGGAAAATTTTCCATTTTTACTCTGGGCTTTAAAGTTTATTATTTTTAACTCTACAATCAATGTTTTTACAATCTCAACATTTTTATTGCTTGAAAAAAAACTATTAATTGAATCAATTTGAATTTGCCCAATTCCATCAAGCTCAATTAAATTTTCTAAAATTTTCTTTCTATTCTTTTCATTAAATAAATCAGAAAATTTATTAATAGACTTAAAAAAACTTGCTAAAATCTTACCATTCTCTTGACCTATATGTCTTATGCCGATTGAGAAAATAAATCTATCAAGGTCTATAATTTTAGACCTATCTATAGCTTTTTTTAGATTGCTAATTGATAGTTTGCCCCATCCTTCCAAATTCTCGATTTTATTATAATTAATCCTAAAAATATCAGACGGTTTTCTAATTAATTTTAAGTCCCAAAATTGATCTATTACTTTTTTTCCTAGACCATCTATATTGAAAGCATCTTTAGATACAACATGCTTTAGTTTCTCTCTAGCAATAAAATCACACTCATATCCTTTTAAACATCTTCTGACAGCATCTTCTTTTTTTGTGGATTTATTCACTTCTTTTTGTGTAGTTGCGCCACATAAACATTTTTCAGGAAAAATATATTTTTTACTATCTTGATTTCTTTTTGTTTTATCTACTGAAATAACTTGAGGAATAACATCTCCAGCTCTTTGAATTTTAACTGTATCACCTATCCTAATATCTTTTCTGATAATTTCATCTTCATTATGTAATGTTGCATTCGAAACAACGACTCCTCCTACAGTAACTGGTTCCACTTTTGCAACAGGTGTTATTGCTCCTGTTCTACCAACTTGTATAACTATATCTTTAATTTTCGTAACTGCTTTTTCAGCAGAAAACTTATACGCAATAGCCCAACGAGGAGAATTCGAGGTATTACCCAATCTTGACTGTAACTTTAGATCATTAACTTTATAAACTAGCCCATCAATATCATAATCCAATGACGACCTTATTGAGTCTATTTGAGAGTGTTGGAGTTCTATCTCTTGTAAATTTTTTACAACTTTTACTAAGGGGTTAATAGAAAATCCCCAATTTTTTATTTTTTCTAAAAATTCTGCTTGAGTATTAAACATCATTGGTTTTACAGCTCCAAAACCATAAGCAAAATATTTCAAAGGTATTCTAGAAGTTTCTTTTGGGTCTTTTTGCCTAAGCGATCCACCAGCAGCATTTCTTGGATTGGCAAAATTTCCTTTTATATTATTGAAATCTTTTTTTCCTATATATATTTCTCCTCGAATTTCAAATAAAGAAGGAGCATTATTATCTTTTATTTTTTTTGGAATTTCATTAATAGTTTTAAGATTTTCTAAAATATCTTCTCCAATAACACCATCGCCTCTTGAAAGACCTTTGATTAAAATTCCATTCTCATAAATTAATGTTGCAGAAATACCATCTATTTTTGGTTCTGATGAAAATTCGATATTTTTATCTTTAATATTTAAAAAGTTCCTAATCTTATTAATAAAATCCTGCATATCATTTTTGTTAAAAGCATTAGATAAAGAAAGCATTGGCTTTAAATGTTTAATTTTTTTAAATTTATTAGAAGGAGGTGAGCCTACTATTTTGTTATTTAAATTTAGTTTTTTAAGAAAATTGTTTTTTTTCTCTAAATTAATAATTTCTTTTTTCAATCTATCATAATCTGAATCAGATATTATAGGATTATCATTATTAAAGTATAGTTTGTTATGCTTTTTTAATAAACTTATTTTTTTTTTATATAAATTTATAATCTCTAGTTTATGATTCATGATTTTAAAATCACTTTATTTTATCAATAATTTTTTTAAAAAAACTCTCACTTTCTTTTGGTTTTACCTTTTTTCTAATTTTATAATCTTTGTTTAAAACTTTATATGCCTGTTCAAACCATTCACTAGAATTATAATTGTAGCCTAAAATTTGTGCATATTTTTTTGCCTCTTCCTCAAGACCTAAATAATAATGAATTTCTACCAATCGATGAAGTGCCTCCTCAATAAAAATAGTTTTCTGATAATCATTCACTATTATTTTCAATCTATTTATAGCTGGAATCCATTTTTGAGTAGATATGTAATATTTAGCTACATACAATTCTTTTGCTGCTAACTGATTTTGAATCAAATCTTGTTTAAATTGCAAATCAATAGCGTAGTCTGTATCAGGATATTTCTTTAAAAAAAAAGCAATTTTACTTTTAGCGCTTAACAAAGGTTGAAGATCTTTTTTTTCATCAGCTATTTGTTCATAATGAATTATTGCTATTAAATAATGTGCATACATAACATTGCTATCAGTTGGATATTTTCTTAAATATCTCTCTATATTGATAAGCGCTTCTGAATAAAAGTTTATACCATAAAGGGAATAACTTGACATTATTGCTGATTTAGCTGCAAGATCTACAATCTCAAAATGTAATTCGGCTTCAGTAAATTTTTTTTCTGAATAAAAATAATCTCCTTTTTCAAATAATTCTAATCCCTCTTGATACAATTTATATGGATTAACTTTATTTTTGATTTCATATTCAGGATCTTTTTTAGAGCAAGAATTTAATGAGAGAATTAATATCAAAATTAGAAAAATTTTTTGTAACATATTCTGATTAATATCAGATTAAAATAGAATGGTAAATTTTAAGAGTTTTATGCGCCGATAGCTACTGGATTTTTATAAGAATTTTCATTTTGATTTTCATTATTTTCAAAATTCTCTAATTTCCAGTTGGCTTTATCTGAAAAAAACTTCGTCAATAATCTGTTAGTTAGAGCATGACCGCCTTGGGAAGTTTTGATATGGCCAAATATACGATTTCCAGATAACATTATATCACCTAAGCAGTCCAGTATTTTATGATAAACAAATTCATGTCTGTTTCTTAAGCCATTTTCATTTAGAATTTTACTTCCTTGAACTACTATAGCATTATCTAACGATCCACCTTTAGCTAAACCCATTCTTTTGATATTATCAATATCTTCATATAAACAAAAAGTTCGAGAATTATATATTTCAGTTAGATCTTCATTGCTAAATTTGAATTCTTTTCTTCTCGTTCTAATTAAAGGATTGTTGAAAATAATTTCAAAGTCAATTATTAAGTCTTGGTTCAGTGGCTCTATAGAAATAAATTTTTGTCCATCTTTAACTTCAATTTTTTTTAATACTTTAATAAATTTTCGAGGTTCGTTTTGATCCTCTACTCCTACGGCTCTTATCGCATCGACGAAGTCTACTGCAGATCCATCCATAATAGGAATTTCAGAAGCATCGACTTCTACTAAGGCATTATCAATACCTTCACCGTAAAAAGCTGCCATTAAGTGCTCCACAGTTGATACGGTAACTCCTTTTTCATTTTTCAATTTAGTACACAAAATAGGTTCAACTACGTTTTTAAAATTTGCATGAATAATATTATTATTATTGATATCTACTCTTTTAAAAATTATTCCAGTATTTGACTCTAAAGGTTTTATAGTTAAATTTACTTCTAAACCGTTATGCAAGCCAACGCCTTTTAGTTCTATCTTTTCTTTAAGTGTCTTTTGGTTAGATTTAAGCATCATGTTTTATACAAAATTGATAGAAATGAATTAAAACAACAAATGTTTCAAAAAAAAACAGCAAACTATCCAAATAAAGACTTGAAAATCCTTGTAATTAAAGATTTTTTTATTTTAGTGGTAGGTATCGCTTCTTTTTTCCATCCATAAAAAGATAAATTAGCTACATTCAAGATTAACTCATCTATTTCAAAATCATTAATAAAATAAATTTCAAATTCATTATTTTTGCAAATATAAAATTTAAATCTTTCTTTAAAACTCTCTAGAATTTGTTGATCCTCAATAATTAAGTAAATTTTAATTGTATTTCCTTTTAAAGATTCAATGTTTATATTTTTATTAAAAATAATATTAATAATTTCATTTATTCTAGCATCTGCAATGTCTGAAATTAATTTTTTTCTAATTTTTCTAAAATTGCCTTTAATAAAATAATCTTCTTCTAAAATTTCATCTTGATTAAATATTTTTTCATTAAAAATACTATTAGATAAATATTTTCTTATTATTTCATTTTCTAAAGAACAAATCTTTTCAATATCTTTAAAAATAATATCTGAACCAAAATTAAAATTTTCTGAATATCTGAATGAAGCTTTTTCAAAAAAATTTATATGCGAAACATCTTTGCTTATTTTAATTTTAAAAAAAGTCTCTACTCCTTTGTTTTGATTAATTAATTGAGCCCCTTCGCTAAAATTTTTCAAAATTATCTTTTTTATATTTAAATTATTCTTATTAAATATTTTTTGAATATTTTTTAGATCATTATTACCAATTAAAAAAAATGTAAGTTCATGAGAATAGAAATCTCCAAATAAACCTATTGGCAGATTTTCAACTCTAGTTCCATCTAAAATACTTTTAGAATTAAAGATATGTAAAATGGTTTTTTGTTTTTCACTTTCAGTAACAGCTAATTTAAGTGAATTTAGAATATACGAAATATTTTCTTTGAAAACTTGAGATCCATTTAATCTTTTAAATCCAGAAATATTTATACATGAATAATAGAAATTATCTATTAATACAGTTACATCTTTAAAAATGTAATTTAATTTTTTTTCAATTATAGTAATATTTTTTTTTATTTCTTCATTTGCTTGATCGATGCTTATAAATTTATTTTTTTCAATTCCCGAATTAAGAGTTGTTATTTTTTCTATAACTTTAAAATTTTGATCTTCATCGTATTGGCCAGCTATAAAAATATAATTTGTATCATTTATTTCGATAAAAAGAGCTGGGTTATCTATTTTCATAGACTAATTTAAAATAAGTTGATCTTTGATTCTGTAATCAAATATTTTGTATTTATTAAAGTTGCTGTTACTTTTTAAGTTCATATAATTTTTAAGGCTTATTAAATAATCTTTGATCGGTAACTTTATTTGTTTATTGTCATTCATTAATAAATCCCATCTGCCTGACTCAAAAAAGTAAAAAGATTTTACTTCTTCTAATGGAAATTTTATATATTTTAAATCTTGATATAAAGAATAGAAAAATTTTCCATTTCCAAAAACCGTTGGTAAATCTCTATATCTCTCTATATCTTTAAAGTCTATGAAATCTCCTTTATCTGAAATGTAATATTTTTTCTTTTTATTTTGTAAAATTGCTATAGGCTCCTTTTCAACTATCTTTATTTTTAAAGTGTTTAGATAAATTTTTTTTACACTGAAACTTTCAATAAAAGTTTCATTTTTTAAATTTTTTTCTATGTCTTTGAGATTTAAAAAAAACAAATTCTCCGTATACAAAAAATTTAATTTTCTAACGATTTCATCTGAATTTAAAATTGAATTTCCTTCTATTTCAATTTTTTGAATACTAAAATTAGGACTTATAGTAAAATCAAATTTTGGAATGTAGGTTGTTAAAAAGACAAAAAGTATGATCAGTCCAAAAAACGATTTCTTCATCTATTCAGACTTGCATTGAGTAATAATTTTTCAACTAAATTTTCAAAAGAAATTCTTTTGTAACTAGCTATTTCTGGAACTAAAGACAAACTTGTCATGCCTGGTTGCGTATTAATTTCTAGAAGATAAAATCGATTGTTAAAAAATTTAAAATCAGATCTAGTAATCCCTTTGCAACCTAAAATATTATGAGCTTTTTTTGCAATTTTAAGGACTTCTTTGTATTTAGACTCTTTTAATTTTGCTGGCATTATATGTTTAGTCTTTGCAGCTTTTGAGTATTTTGCTTTATAGTCATAAAATTTTCTTTTTGGTTCAAGTTCAATAGCGCCTAGTGGAGTTTTATTAAGGACAGCAACTTGAATTTCTTGACCGCCTATATAACTTTCAAGAATTAATTCAATATATTTTTTGAATAGAGATTTTGAAGCCTTATTGAGCTCAGAAATATTCTTACATATTCTGACTCCAATGCTAGAACCTTCATTTACTGGCTTTATTACAATTGGAAAACTCATTCTTTTTTTTTTAAGAATTTTATTTAAATTAATTTTATTATAAGTTTTCTTCTTAAGAACAAAATACAACGGAGTTATTATTTTGTTTTTTCTGAATAATTCTTTTGAAATTATCTTATTCATCGCATTATAAGAACTATTAATTCCAGAGTGGGTATAAGGAATTCTTAAATATTCAAAATAGCTTTGAGCAACTCCATCTTCTCCATTTTTTCCGTGAAGTGCATTAAAAATTATATCTGTTTTATTTTTATCAATTAAATTTAAAGGTTTTTTTTTAGGATCAAAATTTGATACTTTATAACCTTTCTTTTTCAATGCCTTTATGCAAGCTCTACCGCTATCAAGGCTAACTGCCCTTTCGCCAGATGTGCCACCCAATACAACTAAAACCCTCTTATTTCTCATCACCAATAATTTTAATTTCTAGCTCTAAATCAACTCCAGTTTTATTTTGAACTTCTTTTTTTACTTTGTTTATGAGTTTTTCTATATCTGCTGTTTTGGCTTTTCCATCATTTACAAAAAAATTGCAATGTTTGTCAGAAATTTTAGCATCTCCTATGTAAAGCTTGTCACAACCAGATTCTTTAATAAGCATCCAGGCTTTTTTATCATTACTATTTTTGAAAGTGCTGCCACCAGTTTTAATTTGACTCGGCTGAGATTCTTTTTTTCTTTCAATTAATTCTTCTTGTTTTTTTTCTATTAATTGTTTTGAAGAAGTAGTGCCTTTTAATACTGCAGATAATATAATATAATTTTTTGAAATATTTGTTCCTCTGTAAAAAAATTTAATTTCATCTTTTTTTATTTCTTTTTCTTCACCTTTGTCGTCAATAATTTTAATAGATAATAAAATTTTAGAAATATCCGAGCCATAACATCCGCTATTCATTATTATGGATCCTCCAATAGACCCAGGAATACAAGATAAAAATTCCATTCCACTAATATTATTATTTTTTGCAAAATCTGAAATCCTTTTATCTAATGTAGATCCGCCAACTTCGATAGTATCCTTTTCTAATAACTCAATACTTGAAAACTTAGAACCTAATTTAATAACTACTCCTTTTACTCCAGCATCTCTAATTAAAGTGTTTGAGCCTGCACCTAAAATATGCATCTTAAAATCATGTTTTTTAATTTCATTTAAAAATTTTTTAAGCTGATCTTTGTTTTCTGGGCGAAAGAAAATATCAGCTGCCCCCCCTAAATTGAACCAGCTATATTTTGATAAGTCTTCTTTAATTATTAAGTTTTTACCAAATTTTTTTTGTAACAAATCAGTATTTAAATTCATAAACTAAATTTTAATTCTTTTATCCATTGCGAAATAGATCCTGCACCCATACCAATTATTATCTCATCGCTTACTAAATTCTTTTTAAAGTAGTTTGATAATTCTTTTTGATTTTTTACAAGCACTGTTTGGGTTTTAGAATTTTTTGATATTAATTTTGCAAAATTTAATAAGCTAAAACTTGAATTTTTTTTTTCTCCTGCGGCATATATAGGACAAACTAAAACTAAATCTGATTTTACAAATGATTTAGAAAAAGCAATTTTAAGTGATTTTATTCTAGAATATCGATGCGGTTCAAAAACCGTTATAATTTTTCTGTTATTATAAACTTTATCAACTCCATCTAGGATTGAGGAAATTTCTGTCGGATGATGGGCATAATCATCAAAAAATTCATTTTTATTTTTTATAAATACTTTGGTCATTCTTCTTTGAACTCCAGAAAAGTCTCTGAGCGCCTTTTTTATGATATCAATTTTTATTCCAAGATTAATGCAAACTGCTATGGCGGCAGATGCATTGAGGACATTATGTTCACCTATTAATTTTAGATTGATATTTTTAATTGTTACTTTCTTATTATCTAAATTTTTGTAATTCAAGTCAAACAATGAGTGAGTAGTATTATATCTTGGATTGCTAATACGATAATTAGCTGCTTTATTAAATCCATATGTTAAAATATTTTTATTTTTTATTTTATTTAAAATTTTCTTGATATTTTTGTTATCAATACAAATTAATGATTTTCCAATAGGTGGTGTTTTATTTATAAATTCGATAAATGCATTCTCTAAATTTTTGTAAGTTTTGTAATAGTCTAAGTGCTCAAGATCTATATTGGTTACTATTGAATAATTAATTGGTAATTTTAAAAAACTGCCATCAGACTCGTCTGCTTCTAAGATAGCCCAGTCACCTTTTCCTAATTTAGCGTTACTATTGAATGAGTTAATAACTCCTCCATTAATAATAGTTGGATCTAATTTTTGATCAGATAAAATTTTTGCTACTAACGATGTTGTGGTAGTTTTTCCATGGGAGCCAGTAATTATTATATTTTTTTTTAATGAAACAACGTTAGCTAGCACCTCTGCTCTTGAATAAATTGGAATTTTTTTTTTTTTCGCCTCTTTAATCTCCACATTATTATCTTTAATAGCAGAAGATTTGACAAGAATAGTTGCACTTTTTATATTTTTTTTCGCATGTCCTATAAAAACTTTAATACCTGCTTTTAAACAATTTTGTATGTTTTTATTTTTGTTTTGATCACTACCTTGAATTTTGAAACCCATTGTTTTCATAACTTGGGCTAGACCACTCATGCCTATCCCTCCAACGCCTATAAAATGAATTATTTCCTTTTCTGCTATTCTAATTTTCTTCATTGAACATCTTATTTAATTGTTTATCGATATTTTTATATACAGATTTGTCAGAATATTGTCTTTGTTTACTTTTTATTTGAGTTAATAATGATGTGTCTGCACTAATTTTTTTAATCAATTGAAATAGTTTAGTGTTTAAATCTTTTTCTTTTATTAAATAGCTATACCCTTTTTTTTCATAATAAATAGCATTTTTTAATTGATGATCGTCAGCTGATGAAGGTAAAGGAACTGAAATAAAGGGTATTTTTGCGTTAATCAATTCTGCTAACATTGAAGATCCTGATCGAGTTATCGCTAAGTTAGTTTTAGTAAAATAATCTGTAATATTGTTGCTAAAATTGAAAATTTCGAAGTCAATCTTTAGATCTTTATAAAAAGTGCTTAAAAATATATTCTGTTCAGGCAAACATTGTTGATAAATTTTTAAAGATATTTTAGTTTTAACACACTCTTTAAAAATTTCTGGAAGTAACTCAGCAAAAATTTTTGCAGCTTGACTCCCTCCAAGAATTAATATTTTTAATTTTCTTTCACTTTGATTAAAGTCGGGATGAACATTAAAATTAAGTATTTCTTTTCGAATTATATTGCCTATTTCACAAATTTTTTTCTGATGTTTTTCTGCAACTCCTCCTAATTCTTTATAAGATACAAAGACCTTTTTTGCATACGGCAATAAAAACCTATTGGCCTTTCCTATATGCAAGTTGTTTTCATAAATGATAAATGGAATTCTAAGTATTTTAGAGGCGATGCAAACTGGAAAAGAAGAGTATCCACCCATACCAAAAACTAAATTTGGTCTACTGGCATATAAAAAAATAAACGATCTTAATATTGAATAAAGTATTATGAATGATGAAAATAATAATTTGAATATATTTTTTTTAAAAATAGTTGCTGAAGCAATCTTAATAACTTTTATATCACTATAATCCTGTAAATATTTCAAACCTCGCTTATCTGTAATTATTTGAACGTTTATTTTATTATCATGAAAATGTTTAGCCAAACTATAGGCAGGAAAAACATGGCCACCAGTACCACCGGTTGCTATAATTATTTTTTTTAGTTTGTTATTCATCTATCTCCAATTTGATTTTTGTAAAATTTAAAATTATTCCAGCCAAAACTGCACTTCCTATAAGAGATGAACCTCCATAGCTTAAAAAAGGCAATGTCATGCCTGTAGTTGGAAGCAAGCTTGTGTTCACTCCAATATGAATAAATGTTTGAAAAATAAGAAGTGAAGCAAGTCCACATAAAGAAAGTTTTAAAAGTTCATCATCTTTTAAAACACATTTTTTAATAATTCTAAAAGCAATATACAAAAAAATAGCGATAATTAAGATAGAAATTAATGAGCCATACTCTTCAGATATAATGGCGATAATATAATCAGTGTGAGCTTCGGGAACACTATCTTTTAAAATTCCTTCGCCCATTCCTTGACCTTTAAGACCTCCTTTTTTTATTGCGTTTAAGGCTGTCGAGGATTGAAAGGCATCACCTTTACTTGGATCTAAAAATGTAACCAGACGATCAATTATGTAACCAAATTTTCCAGGCATTAAAAATAAAAGACCACCAATTAAAATTATAAAGATAATAAAAAAACTAAAAATGTATACTAAGCTAACCCCAGAAACAAATACAGTTGCGATCCAGCTTCCAGTAAGCAAAATTGATTGTCCAAGATCTGGTTGGTCTATTAAAAGAATTATTACTGAGGCCAACAAAAGAAAGCTAAATAAGTATCTTATTTGAGAATTTTTTAATTTATCCAAAGTTAATATTTTAACTGTTGCTAAGATGAAAAGAGGTTTTAAAAGCTCAATAGGTTGTAACCTAAATAAGTATAAATTTAACCATCTTTTAGCACCTTTAACTTCCACTCCAATAATGGGCACCAAAATTAATAATAGGAAAGATATTATGAAAAGTGGAATAACTATTTTTTTTAACAACGACGTTTCTATTGCTGAAATAGCAAACATTATAAAAAAAGCGAGTATAGTAAAAATCAAATGTTTTGAAAAAAAGAAATAATAAGTTTTATTTAGCCTTTCGCCTGCAAGTGAAGAAGTAGACGAAAAAGAGAAAAAAAGACCCAAAAAAAATAAAATTAAAAAACCAAAAAAAATATTTTTATCAATATTTCTCCAATAATTATTTAAATCAAATTTAAATAAATTTTTTAGCATATAGTCTACTTAATTTTTTAAATTCATTGCCCCTATTTTCAAAGTTTTTAAATTGATCAAATGATGCTGCGCCTGGGCTTAGTAAAATTGTGTTGTTTGTTTTTTTAAACAATCTTACATCTTTTAGTGCACTTATTATTGCATTTTTTAAATTTCTTGTGACAGAATACTTTATTTTATTTCTCAATTGGTTTTTAAAAAAATTTATATTCTTTCCTATTATGTAAGATTTGACTATATTATTTTTAACATATCTCAAATTAATTCTATCTTTATCTTTTGGTAATCCTCCAAGTATCCAGTAGATATTTTTACTGTTGGCCAAAGCAAGCATTGCTGCTTGCAAGCTTGTAGCTTTTGAATCATTGATAAAAGTAATGCCTTTTTTTTTGAAAAAAATTTCATATCTATGTGGCAGTCCTAAAAAAGAATTCATGGATTTTATAAAAGAGCTTTTTTTAATTTTAAATAATTTTGACAATTCATAAACAAAATTCATATTTTCATTATTTGTTCCAGATCTTAAATATTCATTTTCTATTTTAAACTTTATCTTTTTATAATTATTGAATTTAACTGGTACTAACTTACCCAAGTATTTATTTTTTTTAAAAATATCTTTCAAATTTTCATTTACCAAAGCAAAATTATTCCTACCTTGTAAATTAAATATTTTTAACTTTGATTTAATATAAGCTTGGACTGATCCATGCCAATCTAAGTGGTCATTAGTAATATTTAAAAGGATTGCGAAATCTGGATGTATAAATTTTGAGTGAGAAAGTTGAAAAGAAGAAGCTTCAATAACCAAAATAGTATTTTTCTTTATTTCAAAATTTAAAACTGGTGTACCTATATTTCCACCTAACTTAACCTTAAATTTATTTTTTTTTAATAAATGTTCAATAATTTTACAAGTTGTAGATTTTCCATTTGATCCAGTTACTACAATAGATTTAAACTTAGAATTACTTAAATATAATAAATCTATATCAGTTATAATTTTGTTTCTAAATTTTAATAAATCTTTTTTGTATTTTGTCTTTTTTAAGCTAATGCCTGGGCTTAAGACAATATAATCCACCTCTTTCAATGCATTTTTCAAATTTGAAATATTTTTAGACTTAAATTTTTTTCTTAATTTAGAGCTATCATCCCATACAGAAAAATTATAAATTTTTTTTTTCTTAAAGTATTTAATTACTGAATATCCTGTAGATCCTAATCCATACACCAAAAATGAAAGTTTTTTTAAATTTAATATATGTGACATTCACTAACGTAATTTTAATGTAGCTAATCCAACTAAAGCTAATATTATTGCAATTATCCAAAATCGAATTACAATTGTTGACTCGGCCCAGCCCTTTTGCTCAAAGTGATGATGAATCGGTGCCATCTTAAAAATTCTTTTTCCAGTAAGTTTAAAAGATATAACTTGAATAATTACTGATACAGTCTCTAAAACAAATAATCCTCCAACTATTGCCAGAACAATTTCATGTTTTGCGATTATAGCTACTGCAGCTAAAGAACCTCCTAAAGACAAAGAACCTGTGTCTCCCATAAAAATTTTAGCCGGAGGAGCGTTATACCAAAGAAAACCTAAACAAGATCCTACGATTGAACCACAAAATATTGAAAGCTCTCCTACATCAGGAATGTATTGTAATTGAAGATATTCAGAAAAAATTGTATTTCCAACTACATAGGAAATTAACGTAAATGAAAGTGCTACCAACATAACTGGAACAGTAGCTAAACCATCTAGTCCATCTGTTAAATTCACTGCATTAGATGATCCAATTATTACAAATAAACCAAAGGGAATAAAAAAAATACCCATCTGCCAAATTAGATTTTTGAAGAAAGGAAAGTAAAGATTATAGAGATATTCATGATTAGAAAAATTTATTAAAATAAATAGGGTTAAAACACCAATGATTAACTGACCAATAAATTTTAATTTTGGGTTTAGTCCCCTAGAGTTTTTAAATTTTATTTTTAATAAATCATCACTAAAACCCAATATTGCCAAACTCAAAGATACAAAAATTAATGTCCAGATATAAATATTTTTTAAATCAGCCCACAACAAAGTACTAGTAAGCATACCGATAATGATAATGACGCCTCCCATTGTAGGAGTTCCTGATTTCTTTATAATATGATCTATAGGACCGTCTTGTCTTATTGGACCAGTAATCATATTTTCTGAAAAAATTCTAATAAGTGGTCCACCAATGATAAAAACTACAATTAGAGATGTAACAACTGAAAGTCCTGTTCTGAAAGTAAGATATTTAAATACGTTAAGGAAAGAATAGTGATCTATTAAGGATGTAAGTAAACTAAATAACATCTAAATTCCTTTTATCATTGCGTTGCTAATAATGTTTAATCCAGTTGCGTTAGAACCTTTTATCATTAAATAATCATTATTAGCGATTATATTTTTTAAAATTAAATCAACATCTTCTTTACATTGAAAAATATTTCCACGCTTATTTTTCTTCAAATTTTTATAGGTAAAAAGGGACTTTTCTCCTTTCACAAAAACTTTATCAATATCTGAACTGTTAATAAGTCCTGATAATTCTCTATGATAAATCTCAGATTTTTTTCCAAGCTCTAGCATATCTCCCAACAATAAGTATTTTTTAAATTTATCTTTCTTTATTTGTATGAAATTATTTAATGCATTTTTAACTGAAAATGGATTAGCGTTATAGCTTTCATCAATTAACCTAAAATACTTTTTATATCTCTTAATTTTATGTTCTCTACCTCTACCTTCAGAAGGTTCAAAATTCTTAAATACAGTGATAGATTTTTGAAAATTTAAATCAAGTTCTTGTAAAACTGCTAATGAGGCAAGAACGTTGTAAACATTAATATTTTTTATAATTAATTTTAAAATCTTGTTTTTAACACTTATTGTAATTTTTTTTTTTGTATCTTCTTGTTGTATTTTAATTAGATGAACATCAGCTTGTTTTGATTTACCAAAAGTAATAACTTTTATATTTTTTAATTTTGCTTTTGCATTTAAATAATTAAAAAATTTATCATCACGATTTAAAATAACTACTCCATTATTTTGAATGTTATTTATAATTTCGCTTTTTGCTTTTGCTATACCTTTAATATTACTAAAATTTTCTATGTGTGCCTCGGCTATATTAGTAATTATAGCTAAATTAGGTTTTATAATTTTAGATAATCGATTAATTTCGCCTGCCTTACTCATTCCTACTTCAAAAACACCAAATTTATGATTTTGATTGAGATTAGATAAACTTATAGGAACACCATAATGATTATTGAAGGATCTGGGAGAGGCGTAGGTTTTGTTATATTTTTGAAGTAAAACATAAAGAATATTTTTTAGTGAAGTTTTTCCTGCACTGCCAGTTATTGCTAAAATTTTTGCTTTGCAATTCTCTCTTTTTAGTTTGGCAAATTTATCAAGAAAAATAATAGGGTTATCAACTTGGATTATTTTTTTTTTATGTTTTTTATTATTGTTTGATGAAACGACATAACGAGCACCTTTTTTTAAAGCTTTGGAAATATATTTATTTCCATCATTATATTTTCCTTTAATGGCTAAAAATATATTATCTTTTTTTACATTTCTTGAGTCTATTGAAAGCCCATTGAATAAGTAGGTTTTTTTATTTTTAATAATTTTATTTAATATTTTTGAATTAAATAAATAATTTTGTTTTTTTTGATTTATTACATTTTTATTAATTTTTAATTTTTTTATTATTTTTCTATCTGAAATAGAAATAATTTTATTTCCATAGTCTTGGTAGTTTTCATGGCCCTTTCCAGCAATTAAAATTATTTCATTCGGTTCTGCTTTTAATACTGCTTCTTTAATAGCTTTTGATCTATTTCCTATATTAAAATAGTTGCTTCCTTTAAGATGATTAATTATTTCTTTTCTAATTTTTTTTGGATCTTCTTTTCTAGGATTATCATCAGTAACATAAATTTTTTTACAAAAAGATTTTGCAACTTTTGCCATTAAAGATCTTTTTTTAAAATCTCTTTCTCCTCCACATCCAAATACTAAAGAAATATTACTATTAAAAGTATTTTTTATTGATTTTATAACTTCTTGTAATGCATCTGGTGTATGAGCATAATCAATGAATACTCTTATATTGTTTGGATACTTTTTAATTAAATCTAACCTTCCATCAACATTCTTAATCTTTCTTAGAGAGCTATTAATTTTAGTATAATTTAAATTACATAATTGTGCTGCTAAAATTGCCATAGATAAATTCTTCATCTGAAATGATCCAACCAAGGATAAAGAGGTATTTTTAATGTTATTAAATATTTTGTTAGCATCCAATAATCTTAGTTGTCTACTTTTTGAAATTTTTTCTAAAATTGAATATTCTTTAATAAATTGATCAGTGATAACATAGCTTTTTATAGGTAATAATTTTGAAAATAAAATTAATTTTGCTTTTAAATAAGCTTTCATTGTCTTGTGGTAGTCTAGGTGATCTTGGCTAAAGTTAGTAAAAATCCCAGCTTTAAGATTAAGATTATTTAATCTATTTTGATCCAAACCATGGCTAGAAGCCTCTAAAATAACGTTGTCAATTTTATTTTTTTTTAATTTTTGGAGATTTTTATGGAGCGTTATTACATCTGGGGATGTAAGATTGGTCTTAATAAACTTATTTCTGTATCTTATTCCTAATGTTCCGATGGATGCGACTGGAATATTATTTGCATTTAATATTTGATAAAAAAAATCAGCTACCGATGTTTTTCCGTTTGTCCCTGTAACTGCAATAATATTTTTTGGTTTTAATTTGTAAAATTTTGAACAGATTTCACTTAAATATTCTCTTACTTTTTTTTTTTTAATTACTATAACTTGAGTGCTTTTAAATTTACAACTCTTTGAACAAATAATTATGATTGCTCCATTTTTAATAGCTTTATCAATATAATTTTCACCATTGAATTTAGTTCCCTTAATCGCAAAAAAAATAAATCCTTTTTTCACGTCTTTACTATTAAGAGCTAAGCCTTTGATTTTTAGCTCTTTAATGTTTTTTGGAGAATTTTTAATTAAGTTTTTTAGCAACATGTTTGTTGTAAAACTCTTTGTTATTTATGGCTAAAATAGGTCCGATTTTTTTTATAATTTTGCCTGCTATATAAACAGAATTCCAGCCTGCTTCATTTCTAGTCCCCTTAATCTTCATCCCTCGATAATTATAGATTAAATCAGAAGCCACCTGTGGATTCTCTAGCATTACAAGTAAAGCATATTTAGGATTTTTTGAAGGAAACACTGAAATAAATGTATTCAAATTTTCATTCTTATTTCCATATTTTTGTGAAGTTCCAGTTTTTCCCCCAACATCATAACCATGAATATCAGCTAAACTAGCAGTGCCTTCTTTTTCAGTAACTACTTTTCTTAAAATAGTATTTATTTCTCTACTAGTTTCTTCTGAAATTATTTTTTTATTATCTTGTTGTGCTTCTTTTCTAATTATTGTTGGTTTTATAAAATTGCCTCCATTAGTTAATGCAGCGTATGTTGCGGTTGCTTGTAAAGGGGTAACTGCAATTCCATGTCCATAAGAAATAGTTTCTAGTTTACATTTATTCCACTTAATTTTTAAAGGAGTTCCAAGTTCTTCTAGTTCAAATTCAGGGATATTTAATAAATTAGTTTCTTTGATAAACTCTTTATAGTCTTGCTCTCCAATTTTTTTTGCTAACATCAAGGTTCCAATATTAGAAGATCTAATTAATATATCTTCGACAGACAAATCTTTTGGAAATTCCTTAATATCTGATATCTCATGAATAGAACATTTTATTTTTCTAGGTATATTTTCAATAATTGTTTCAGGCGATACTAAATTTTTTTCAAGAGCTAAAGCAATTGTAAATGTTTTAAAAATAGAGCCTAATTCATAAATGCTCTTAGTTATTTTATTGCTATAATTTTTATCAGTAATCTTCTCTCTTTTATTAATATTAAAGTTGGGTAAAGAAACTAAAGATAATACTTCACCATTATTAACATCCATTAGTAAAGCTCCTCCACCTGAGGCATTAAAGGTTTCTATTGCTTTATTGAGTTCTTCATCAATTATATGTTGAATATTTGTGTCTAAAGTTAACTGTAGGGGATTTTTTATTTTTTTCTTATCTTTAAGTTCTTTATCAAAATATTTTTCAACTCCGGAGATCCCAAAGTTATCATAATCAACTTGACCTAAAATGTGACTATATAAGTTTGCATGAGTATAAATTCTGGATTGAAAAGGTTCAAAAATAATCCCTTTTTCTCCAAGAGACCATAATTTTGCTTTGTCGTTTTGATCAAGTCTTTTTTTTAAATAAAAATATTTTCCTTTATTTAAATTTTTTTCAATGTTTTTGATAGATAAATCAGGAAAATTTAATCTAATCTTAATTAAAAAATTCTCTTTATTTTTTATCAATGAAGGATTTATAGCTGCATGGAAAGATTTTACATTTCTCGATATTAAGATCCCATTTCTGTCAATGATATCTCTTCTTAAAGAGGTAAAATGAAATGAATTATTGTTTTGATTATAAATCTCCAGATTTTTTAAAGATACAAAAATAATTTTAATTGAAAATATTGTAATTAAAGAAAGAAATAGAAAAAAAAGAAGGTAAATCCTATCCTGAGAAACACTAGAATTTTTGACTTTCTTATTTTTTTGATTAGTTTCTAAATAATCTTCAAAATAAAAACTCTTTTGATTTATATTAAAATCTTTGTTTTTTCTGCGTTTTCTTTTCATTGTCTATTTTAAGTATTGTTATTTTTTTTTGAGAGTCTGAAAAATCTTTATAATTTAAGTATATTCTTGAAAAATCCATTGGTGCATATTCTATTAAAGCCAAATCTTTTATTTTTTTTGACAGGATATTTGGTGAAGAAAGATAAAAATAATCTAATTCAGTTTCGTATAAATCTTTTTTAATAACTGCAATCTTTCTATCAATCTTATAGATGCTTTTTTCAATAATTCTTGTCTGATTTTTAATTGCAGAAGTAATACTTAATAGAATTGAAAATATTCCAATAGATATCATTAACTTAATTTTGGGCATATGAACCTTCTAATTCTAAATATTTTTTAAATTTATTAGTCAATTCATTAGGATAAATAAATTTATTTTTACTTCTAATTGCGTATCTAAGTTTGGCAGAGCGCGATGGTGGGTTTTTAATGATCTCTGCATTAGAAGGCTTAAATATTTTATTTTTATACTTATTAAATAAAGAAATATTAGAGTCTTTATTTTCTGGGAGATACCTAGAAGGTTTAGATCGATTAGAAGAAAAATTAGTAAAAAAGTATTTTACAATTTTATCCTCAATAGAGTGAAAACTAACAATTAGTATTATTCCTCCTGGTTTTAAAATTTGTGTTGCTTTAATAATACCTTCAATGAGTTCTGTAATTTCTTTATTTACAAATATTCTTAGAGCTTGAAAAGTTTTTGTGCTTGGATTTATTTTATTTGTATAATTTTTCTTTTTGCTCTTTTCAATAATTTCTACCAATTGGTCAACTTTAGTAATTTTTTTCAATAATCTTGTTTTAATAATATTTTTTGCAATTCTTGATGCGTCTTTTTCTTCTCCTAAAATCTTAATAATAGATCTTAATTTTTGTTCACTACAATTATTTACTACTTCTTCAGCAGAAGTAAATGAAAGGCCCATTGACATATCCAGTTTTTCTTTAGAATTAAAAGAAAAACCTCTTTGTAAATTATTTAGTTGAATTGAAGATAAGCCTAAATCAAATACTACGGCATCGGCAGATTGATTATTGACGACTTTGTTTACTTCGCTAAATTTTTTCTGGTGGAAAAAAAATCTATTTGGGTATTTTTTTTCCAAATCTTTGCTGATACCTAAAATAAATTTATCGCGATCCAAAGCAATGACTTTTGTTTTGGAAAATTTAAGTAGTTTCTTTGAATATCCTCCCCCTCCAAAAGTGCAGTCTATATAAACACCGCCTTTATGAGGAGAACAAATCTTAATTACTTCATCCAACATCACCGGAAAATGGGGAGATTCCGATGATGAAGTTAGATGGATCATAATGATATAGCTTAATCATTAAAACTTTTGTTTTCTTAAAAATGCAGGAATTTCAAAATCCTCTTCTTCATTTAAATCCTGATCAAAAAGTTTTTCTGTGTGTTCGTCTCTTCCGGTCTCTTCTAATTCACTTTCAACTGCAGATTCGTTGTCGTGTAAAAAAAGTTGTGGCGTATACTCCTCTTTGTTATTCGTCTCAATCTCAGAAGCAGAATTTTCTTCTTGAATTGTTTGAGCATTATGCTCTTTGCTTTCTATATATGAAGCATTCTCTATCGAAACGCCTGTGGGAATATTATTTAGTTTAGACTCTATCTCAGGTTCAGTCGTGCTTTGTTCTAAATTATTAATTATAGACTGTTGTTCTTGATCATTGACCTCAAACTTTTCATCAAGCTTTAAAGCAGTTGCTCCTTCAATTGAATTAAAAGTATTGTTGTCTATATTGTTTATATTTTGAGAAAATAGATCATCAGAATATCCGTTGTTTCTATTTTGTATTCTTGATGTCATATTTAAAACGGTATTGGTTTGTGGTTTGTGACCGTCTAAAGCTGTGGCAACTATTGAGACTCTCATTTTGCCAACCATATTTTCATCTTTTATAGCACCAAAGATTAATTCTACGTCTGTATCAACTTCTGCTCTAACTTTTTGAACCGTTTGATCAACTTCAAATAAAGTTAAATCTTTTCCACCAGTAATATTAATTAATAATCCTTTTGCACCTTTTAAAGAATATTCATCAATTAAAGGGTTGTTCAAAGCCATTTCTGTTGCTGCCATTGCTCTGTTTTCTCCCTCAGCTTCTCCTGTTCCCATCATTGCTTTGCCCATAGAACTCATTACTGTCTCTACATCGGCAAAATCTAAATTAATCATGCCAGGTCTTACCATTAGATCAGTCACACTTTGTACGCCATGTCTCAAAACATTATTTGATAAGTGAAAAGACTCCTCAAACGTTGTTGTTTCGCTAGCAATTTTGAAAAGATTTTGATTTGGTACAACTATTGTAGTATCTAAATGTTTTTTTAATGCCTCTAATCCTTCAACAGCTCTTCTCATTCTTTTTGATCCTTCGTAGTCAAAAGGCAATGTAGTAACCCCAACTGTCAAAATATTTAATTCTTTAGCTGCTTTAGCTATAACGTGAGAAGCTCCAGTTCCTGTTCCACCTCCCATACCAGCTGCAATAAAAACCATATTGCTTCCTTGAATATAATTCACTATTTCTCCAATAGACTCGTCTGCTGCTGCTTGACCAATATTGTGTTTTGCGCCAGCCCCCAGTCCTTTAGTTAAATTCATGCCAATTTGAATTTTTGCGTGTGCTTTACTTTTTTTTAAATCCTGAGCATCTGTGTTAATTGCTACAAATTCAACACCTTCCATGCCGGACTCGATCATTTCATTTATAGCATTTCCTCCTGCTCCACCAATTCCTAAAACAAGAATTCTTGGTTTTAACTCTTTAAGCTCTCCTCCTCCAATATTCATACTCATGTTATCTCCCCTTTCTGTTTATTTTCCCATTTAAGACTTGATCTATTTTGATAAGCTTTTTTTCTCGCTACTACTTTAAATTTTTCAAATGTTTTTGGTTCCCATATTTGAAAAGTTTTCCCTAGACCAACAAATAAAATATTAGTTTTAATGTTAGCATGTTTCAGTAACTTTTCTGTTAATGATACCCTGCCTTCAGTATCAAATTGTAAATTCACACTTTCAGATAATATTGAAGTAGCAAAGTAATCTCTTTTATCTTCAAAAGGATTTAATGAGTCTATGGTATTAGATAATTTTTCAATTCTGTCTTGTGAGCAGGCCTCTAAAGCTGAATGATTAAATGATGGATAGCTTATAAATCCGTTGTAACCTAAAGAGCTTAGATGAGATCTAAAAGTTGCTGGCACAGACACCCTTCCTTTTTTGTCTAATTTGTTTTCGTAGCTTGATAAAAACATTCTTTTTCAAAACCTTAGTTTTTTTTAATATCTTCAAATCACCCTCCATTATGGGATTATTTGGGATGGTATGGGTTTTAATTTAAATAGTCAATACAATAGTTTTTTGATTTTTAGTACAAAAAGAGAACATTTTATGGAGGAAAACTGCCAGACAGTCTGTAAGCCGGGTTCTGTCATTGAAGATATCATTTATCTAGGCTCGAGTTCACACTCAAGCTCAAGCGGTTAACCCAGAAGACTAACTAAAGACTGTTTTTAGCATTTCTGCAATGTCTTCTCTATTTAACCTTGCTCCCAGTGGGGTTTGCCGTGCGTTTTTTGTTGCCAAAAAACCGGTGAGCTCTTACCTCGCCGTTTCACCCTTGCCTTGATTAGGCGGTTTATTTTCTGTGGCACTATCCCTGAAGTCACCTTCGCCAGTCATTAACTGGCACTGTGTCTTTACGGAGCCCGGACTTTCCTCTATCAGCTAAGCTGATTGCGAATATCCAACTATCTGGCAGGGTGTATTTAGTGTTAAAAATGAGCAAAATCAAGTAAAATCTAGTGATTTTTAGCTAAATAATCACTTATTTTAATGCATTCTAGGTCAATTTTTCCATTTACTTTTCCTTGCCTAAATCTTCTTTGAAAAGACTTAATTATCAATTTGTCAGTTTTTGAAAATTTCTCTTTATTAAAATATCTATAACCAATTTTATACAAATTTTTAAAAAAGGTTTTTCTGACATTATTTGCTTTAAATTCTTTAAATTTCAAACTTTTTTTATTTAGAGAATACCAGATCCCTATCTTTTTTTTTTTAAGTTTGAGCCAAGGAAATTTCTCTCCTGGATCAGACTTTCTTAATGGAGCTATATCCGAATGCCCTAAAATACATCGATTTTTAATTTTATATTTTTTTTTTAATTTGATACACAGCGTGATTAATGCATTAATTTGTCTTGCTGAGAATTTTTGGTAACCAAATTTATGGCCATTATTTACAAGCTCAATACCAATAGAGTTAATGTTAAGATTCTCTATCGTGCCCCATTTTGATTTACCCGCATGCCATGCAACTTGATTGTCTTCAACCATTTGGAAAATTTTTCCGTCTCTACTAATTAAATAATGACAACTAACTTTATGCTTAAGGCTTACTAATCTTTTGATTGATGCACGCATAGATTGCATTCCAGTATAGTGAATAATTAAAAATTTAATTTTCCCTTTATTTCTAGGTTTTTTTGAAAAACTTTGGGATTTAAGAGGAATTATGTTCATTTTTTTGGCTAATTTATTGACAAATATAAACAAAATTGAAGCTAAAATCTCTCATAAAATAAAGGCATGATTTATAGCAATATCTGTGTAATTTCTATATATAGCGAACATGGAATTTAAAAAACTACATTTAATAATTTGCTCAATTTTTTTAGTCTACTCTGTAAGTGCAAACGCGCAAAGTGATAAAGAATGCTTTGAAAAAATCAGTAGAGGAGTTTTTAAGTTTAATCAGGGTTTCGATAATGTAATTTTGAAACCAGTTGCTAAGGGATATAATAAACTTCCTGAACCAATAAAGAAAGGTACTAGCAATTTTACTTCTAATATTGCAACTTTACTATCAATTCCTAATCATATTCTTCAAGGTGAGATAAGATTGGCCGGACATGCAACTGGCAGTTTTTTAATAAATTCTACTGTAGGAGTGCTAGGACTTGGAAATCCAGCAGCGCTAATGGGTCTTGAAAATCAAAAAGAAGATTTAGGACAAACATTGGGAGCATATGGTGTGGGAAGCGGATGTTATTTTGTTTTACCGATTTTAGGTCCCACGACTGTTAGAGATACTGTGGGGATGGTAATAGATAATAATTATCTCGATCCTTTTGCTAGAGTTACTTGGCATGAAAGAGAAATTAAGAACATTTCAGGTACCCCGGTCGATTACGTAGGTGTTAAAGCTGCTACTGCCATAGATTTTAGAGGTGATAATATGACCAACTTTGAAAGTTTAGAAAAAAATTCAATTGATTTATATTCCGCAACAAAAAGTCTATATCTACAAAATAGAAAAAACAAAATTAATAACTCCAGTGAAAATGAAGATGACTGGGGAAATCTAGACAACTAAGATCAGTCTAAAAATGAAAAAGTTAGGTCTTCTTTTAATTTCGTTTATTTTCATCTCGAAAGTAGCTTATTCAACCACTTACAACTCCGATCCTGAAATATTTATTAAAGAATTAGTAAGCGATTCAATTAATAAACTATCAGACAAAAATACGAGCGAAGAGGATAAAAAAAAATTTATAGAGAGTATAGCTGTAGAAAATGTAGATATTAATGCATTAGGCTTATATACATTAGGAGAATTAAGAAAATCGACAGATAAAAATAATTTAGAAAACTACCAACAAGCTTTTCAAAAATACTTTTTAAAAAGTCTAACTTCAAGACTAACAGACTATTCATCTAATAAATTTGAGATAATCGATTCTGAGAAAAAAAGCTCTAATTATACAATCGTAAGATCAAAAATAATTGCAAGCGATAATCAACCAGAGATAAAAATCGACTGGAGAATTTATACAAAAAATCCTGATAAACCTCTAATAAGAGATCTAATAGTGGAAGGATTAAGTTTAGCTAGAACTCAAAAAGAAGAGTTTTCTTCTATACTGAATTCTAACAATAATGATATCAATATTTTAATTTCTAAATTAGAAGAATTTATTAATAGTTAATTGATGGTGGGCCCGCCAGGACTCGAACCTGGGACCAATACATTATGAGTGTACTGCTCTAACCAACTGAGCTACAGGCCCGCTAATAGTATCTTTTACATCAGAAAAAATTATTTTTCTAGGAAACTTTTTAGTTGTTTTGACCTACTTGGATGTTTTAATTTTCTAAGTGCTTTAGCTTCTATTTGTCTAATCCTCTCTCTAGTGACAGAGAACTGTAAACCTACTTCTTCTAAAGTATGATCGGTGTTCATTCCAATTCCAAAACGCATTCTTAAAACTCTTTCTTCTCTTGGTGTTAAAGATGCCAAAATTTTTGTTGTAGACTCACTTAAATTTGATTGAATGGCAGTATCCAAAGGTTGTAAAGCATTTTTATCTTCAATAAAATCTCCTAAACTACTATCTTCCTCATCTCCAACGGGAGTTTCTAGTGATACTGGTTCTTTAGCTATTTTTAATACTTTTCTAACTTTTTCTAAAGGCATGGCTAATTTTTTAGCTAACTCTTCAGGAGTCGGCTCTCTTCCAAACTCGCTCATGATTTGTCTTTGTGTTCTAACTATTTTATTAATAGTCTCAATCATGTGAACTGGAATTCTAATTGTTCTTGCTTGATCAGCTATAGATCTTGTAATGGCTTGTCTAATCCACCATGTAGCATAGGTAGAAAATTTATAACCTCTTCGATATTCAAATTTATCAACAGCTTTCATCAAACCAATATTACCTTCTTGAATAAGATCTAAAAATTGAAGTCCTCTATTAGTATATTTTTTAGCAATGGATATTACTAATCTTAGATTAGCTTCAACCATTTCTTTTTTAGCTATTCTTGACTCCCTTTCTCCTTTTTGAATTCTACTAACTAATTTTTTAAATTCACCAACTGACAATCCTATCTTTTTACTAAAATCTACTAATCGTTCTCTAATTTCAGAAAAATCTTTTTTATACTTCTTAAAAAAATTTTTCCATATTTGATTTTCTTTTAAAAAAGACTCAAATTTAGGATTAATTTCATTACCTATATAATATTTCAAAAATTCTTCTCTTGAAATTTTATTATCCATGGCCAATCTTAATAATATACCTTCTAAAGAAACTATTTTTTTATTTTCTTTGTAATGTAACTGAACTAATTCTTCTACTACATGTGGAGCTAATTGAAGATTTTTAAAATTATCTACTAATATTGCTTGAATTTTTTTGAAGTTTTTATTTTTAGATATTGAAAGTTCTTTCGAGTCCAATAAGCAATATAATTTTTCTTTTTGATATTTTTGAAGTTTTGAGTAATTTTTATTTAAAGAGTCTAAAATATTAATTATCCTAGGTTTTATTTCCTCCTCCATTTTAGCCAATGAAACATTAAATTCATCATCTTCAACATTGGTATCATGTTCTTTTTTTTCTTCATCTTTTCTCTCTTCATCTTTTTTTTCTACTTTATTATCTAATTTTTTTTTAGTTTTTAATTCGTCATCATCCTCTAAGGACTCAAAATCTTCATATGTTGAGTCTATATCAATTATGTCTCTAACTAAAAGTTGTTGATTTTCGATTTGTTCTTTCCATTCATATATTTTTTTTCCAATTAGTGGGCTCTGAGTTAAAGCATTTATCATAACATCTTTTCCCGCTTCAATTCTTTTTGCAATAGCAATTTCACCTTCCCTAGACAAAAGTTCAACTCCACCCATTTCTCTGAGATACATGCGAATTGGATCATCACTTTTATCTGAAGATTTTTCCTCAGCTGGGCTCGATGCTTCTTTTTTTTTATTTGACTGGAATTGAGATTTTTTTTCAACTAAAGTTATTTTTTCATCAACAATAATGATAAAAGCCTTTTCGATGTTCTCAATTGTTCCGTTTCTTTTACCTAGAGATTTTCCAAGTTCTTCGTAGGTAATGAATCCTCTATGCCTTCCTTTAACCAAAAGTCTCTCAAATGATTTTGTAATTATTTTTGTAGTCATTAAATTTTTGTTAGAGCAGTGGGATATATATAAGCACTACATTGTAAAAATCTATCTTTTTTTATTCCCGATTTATTTGGCTTTTGAGCTTTACAAGCTCTGAGTAGGAGTTTTCATCTAAGTTATTGATCAATTTTTTTTCAAGAGATTCTATTTTCTTGAGATTACTAAGCTCCTTTAATTCAGCTATTATTTCGTTTAATAATTCTAATATAGCCTCATTGTCCTTTTTCTTTAAAATTATTTGAATACTAGAATTTTCCTGTATCTCATCAATTAGTTTTTTGTAATCAACGCTAATTTTTGACTTAATAGCATCTTGATCATTACCCTCTAATATCGAGGAAATAATTAATTTTTTTAAACTTTCATTTTTTTCAGATAAAAATATTATCTCCGATAACTCTTCAATTTTTTTTGAAACTATATCAAAATAATTAAGCATTATAAATAACACCGAAAACTCTTTTATTTGAATTTTTGAAAAATGACTTTTTTTGTCATGCAATGTTTTTGTTTCTTTCAACAATTGATAGTCTTGTTTAAAATTATATCTTTTGAAACGATTATATGATTGTCTTTTGTTTTGATTTGGAGTTAGTTTTTTTATTTTATCTAAAAAATCTTCTAAAACATATTTTCTGAGTGTTTCATCATGTATTGAATAACAAAGTTTTTTTATTTCTTTCTCAAACTTAGATATTTCGAAAGGATTGGTTTTATCTAATTTATTTATATAATGCTCCCATATATATTTCTGAATTATTTTTTTTTCTTTTAAAAAAGATACAAAGTTTTCTTTACCATTTTTTTTAATGTAATCATCTGGGTCATTGCCATCAGGCAAGATTGAAAAAAAGATTTTATTATCTTCATTAATTAATGGAAAAAGCTTTTCGGCAATTCTCAACGCTGCATTTTGACCGCTCTGGTCACCATCTAAACATATAATTGGATTTGAAAAAAATTTCCAAATAATATTAATTTGACGATCTGTTAATGCTGTTCCTGAATTTGAAATAACATTTTTAATTCCTGTTGAATAAACACTTACTACATCCATATAACCTTCAACAATAATTACTTCGCTGGTATCAGCTCGACATGCTTTAGCTTTGTCTAAATTAAATATCATATTACCTTTTTTGTAAAATTCAGTTTCTGGTGAATTTATATATTTAGCCAATTTACTTTCTTTTATTATTCTTCCTCCAAAAGCAATTGGATCTCCTGATATATTGTTTACAGGAAAAATTATTCTTGAATTAAACCTATCAATATATTTTCCACTTTTATCGTGCTTGTAATATAAACCTGTTAAATTTATATCTTCCTCTGAGTATTTCTTTAAAAGATTTTCATAGAAATTATTTTTCCATGGAACATAGCCTAATCTAAATTCCTCAATTATGCTTTTTGATAAACCTCTTTTAGTTAAATAGTTTAATGATTCTTTATTATTTAAATTAAATAGTTCTTTATAAAAATAATCTGAATATTCTTTATAAATATTTTTGTAAGTTTGAAATCTTAATTCTTTTTTTTTATCAAAGTTTGAAAACCTGTAAGGTTGCATACCAGCTTCAGCTGCCAGTGTTTTAACAGCTTCTCCAAAACCAATTGACTTAGTTTTCATTAAAAAATCAAAAATATTTCCATGTTCACCACTACTAAAACAATGATAAAATTCTTTTTCATCGTTTACAGTAAAAGATGGGCTTTTTTCATTTTTAAACGGTGACAGACCTATAAATTCTTTTCCTCTTTTTTTTAGTTGAACTGTTTTACTAACAACTTGCGAAACTTTAAGTCTTAACTTTATTTCATCAAGATATTCCTTTGGGTATTTCATTTAATTTAAAAGTCCTTTTATTATTCCGCTTACTTTTGAAAAGTCTAATGTATCAGAATGTTTAGACTTTAGTGCTCCCATAACTTTTCCCATATCTTTCATTGAAGAAGCTCCAACAGACTTTATTACCTCTTCGCAAATTTTTTTTGTCTCTTCTTCACTTAGTTGTTTAGGCAAAAAAGTATTAATAACATCTATTTCTTTTAACTATTTCAAAACCATGATTTTGGCTAGTTATCTCTACATTTCCTTTAATCAAATTTTTAACAGGGTGGTTCGCACCTCTGTGACCCAAATTCATTTTTTTTGTTTTTGCACCTAAAGCTAGACCAAGTAATTGGTGACCTAAACAAATTCCGAATACCGGTAAATTATTTTTTATAAATTCTTTTATAATTGGAATGGCATATTTTCCTGTTGCGGCTGGATCACCAGGGCCATTTGATAAAAAGATACCATT